>CAWJEM010000007.1:0-124101 GCA_963841905.1 uncultured Acidobacteriota bacterium | reverse complement strand
CGCATTCCAGGACATGCTGCGGCACACGAGCACGAAGTGGGCTCCGTGGTGGGTGATCCCGGCCGACCATAAATGGGTAACCCGCGCGCTGGTCGCGGGAATCACGACCGAGTCGATCCGAAGGCTCGGCCTGAAACGTCCGGCTGTCACCACCGAACAGCAGCGGCTGCTGGCCCGCGCGCGTCGCCAGCTCCTGGCCGAGAAGAAGTAATCCAGCTCTCGACTCGACCTACTCAGTCAATCGAAAGGACCTCCGTCATGTCAGTAAAAGCGTTGACCGTCACCATCATCATCACGATGGGCGCGTGGTGTGTTCTGCCATCCACATCTGCCGTAGCTCAAGAGGAAGCCGAGAAGGTCAGCAGGCCCGAGAAGCTCGCCATGGAGGCGGGGTGGGCCCTGGGATCGCTCTTTGAGAAGGAGCCAGCCGCCAAGACATTGGCCGAAAAGGCACAGGCGATCCTCGTGTTCCCGAGAATCACGAGAGCGAGTTTGGGAGTCGGCGTCCAACGTGGCACCGGCACGCTGTTGAAGGACGGCAGCCCGGAAGGGTTCTATAACACCACTGGCACGTCCGTCGGCCTGCAGGCCGGGGCGAAGACTTATGGCTATGCGCTGTTCTTCATGAACGACAACGCCGTGCAGGCGCTTGGCCAAGCCAGCGGCTTCGAGGTGGGTGTGGGCCCGAGCGTTGTCGTGGTCAACAAGGGAGCGTCGAAGAACCTCACGACGACGACGCTCAAGTCCGACATCTATGCGGTCATTTTCGACCAGAAGGGCCTCATGGCCGGCGTCGGGATCCAGGGGAACAGAATCACGAAGGCGAACCCCAAATAGCCGATGAACGGCACCAGGGGCGAAAAGGACCATTGGACCGCTACGACACCAGGAGGACGCATGTCGATACCGATCGCCCGTCTCGCGCAGAGGATCCTCGCGGCCTATTGTGCGTGTCTGGGCGTAAGGAACCGACGCGAAAGGAGCACCGTGAACAGGGCAGCATTGCTCCGCACTGCCGGCCTGGCGACGCTCGTCCTGACGCTACTGCCGGCCACCACGCCCGGAAAGGCACAGGAGCCGATCGTTTTTGGTGTCATCGGCGACACCGGCTTAGTCACGCCTGGCCTACGCGGCGTTGCCCGCGAAATGCTGGCTTACCGGCGCGATCGCACGAGGTTTGACTTCGTACTGATGCTCGGCGACAACATCTATACCGACGGCGTTGGGCGGGGCATCCAGAAGACCTTCGAAGCTCCGTTCGCCGATCTCCTGGCTGCGGGGGTCCAGTTCTACGCGGTACTCGGTAACCACGATATTCGCCGCGGGACCGAGCTGCAAATCCACTATGAAGCCTGGAACATGAAAGGCCGACGATTCTACGCATTCTCAAAAGGAGACGGTCTTATCGAATTCTTCGGGCTCGATTCGACGGCGCTATCCGACGAGGCCCGCGCTCTCGTGCTCGTCGAAAAAGCGCGACTCGACAACGAGCGCGCCGCGCTGCAGCGCAAGAAGACGACGCTCACGGCATCGGAACGGCGACGGCTCGAGAAGCTCAACGCGGAGCTTGGCGAGGATGTAGCGTTTATCAACGAGCAGGCGGCCGTCAAAAATGCCCAGCTGGTGTGGCTCCGGGATGCGCTAGCGAATTCTCAGGCGCGATGGAAGGTCGTCTTCTTGCACCACTCGATTTACTCCGCCGCAACAAGAACCGGGGGCCATGGCGGCGAACGGTCGGTGCTGAGATTGCGGCAGCTGCTCGAACCCATTTTCGTGGATCGCGGCGTGGACCTGGTCCTTGCCGGTCACGATCATCACTACGATCGCTCCACCCTGCAGCCCGCGAACGCGTCGGCGAGTCATCAGGTGCAGTACGTGACGGCCGGCGCCAGCGCGAAGGTGAAACCGAACGCCATCGACCACGCGAACAGGTTTCTGGCGAAGGCCGACGGTACGACTCACTCCTTTCTGATCGTCGAGGTGACGCATGATGCAATCCGGATTGAAGCGATCGGTGCGAATGGCAAGACGCTCGATAGGTTCGAGGTTGTCAAAAGGCCTCTGACTGGTCGGTGAGGTTGGTGCTTCGTAACTGCGCTCCGGCGCGAGGCGGAAGAGAGGGGGCTCGATCAAAATGTTGGTGCCCTTGACCGTCGCCACGTTGCTCGCTCAGCAAGTCGCGTCCAACGCCATCCGCGACGGGCTCTTCCTCACGTGGTTTCCGGTCACGAGCCTGCCGTACTTCATCGCTGCGGCCGCGATTCTTGCGGTGCCAGCGGCCGAGTCGTCCGGGCGTCTCCTCGCACGGTTCGGGCCGAGGCACCTGGTCCCCGTGATCCTCGGGGTTAACTCGGCCTTGTTCCTGACGGAATGGAGTCTGCTCCGCGGCCTCCCGCGACTCGCGTCGGGGCTCGTCTACCTTCACGCGAGCGTGCTTGGCGGGATCGGGATCTCAGCCTTCTTCTCGTTACTCAACGAGCGCTTCGATCCACATTCGGCGAAGCCGCTGATTACGCGGGTGGCCGCCGCGGCCACTTTGGGCGGCTTGGCTGGCGGTGTCGGCGCCGAGCGCGTGACGGCACTGATGTCACAGGAAGCACTGTTCTTGCTGCTGGCCGCAACGGGTGGGGCCTCGGTGGCGGGCGCGGTGATGATCGGGCGCGGTATGCCTGCGCGCGTGCACGGTTGCCCGCACCGAGTGATCGTCGGAGCGGATGGGCCGAGATCCGGCGAGTGCCCCTGCTGCGAGATCTGGCGCTGGTGGTCGCGCTGGCCGCCGCACTCGCCGCATTAGCGGATTACCTGCTCAAGGCGGAAGCGGTTGCATGGTTGGGGCCGGGCGAGCCCCTCGTCCGCTTCTTCGGGCTCTTTTACGCCGGCACCGCGCTGGCCGCCTTTCTGCTGCAGGCGCTGTTTGGTCGCCTCGTCCTTGCCCGAGTCGGACTGGGCGGCTCTGTGGCGAGCCATTCACTGCTGGTGGGCGCGGCGAGCCTGCTTGCCTTCATCATCCCGGCGCCGTGGCGCGGCATTCTTCCGCGCGGCCTTGACGTGACAGTACGGGCGTCGGTGTACCGGGCCGGCTATGAGCTCTTCTACACGCCACTCCCCGAGGCCGCAAAACGCGCAGCGAAGTCGACAGTGGACGTCAGCGTGGACTGCCTCGGAAAAAGCGCCGGTGCGGCGCTGATTGTGCTGCTCACCAGGCTGGACCCCGTGTATACCTTTCTCACCGTCAACGCGGCCGGGGTGCTCGCGGCCGGAGCCGAGTTCGCCGTCGCGCGCCGCCTGAGGGCGCGTTACGTGAGCGCGCTCGAGGGAGGGCTTCGTCGCCAAGCGTGAGGACTTGCACACTCCGGCCAAGTACTCGTTGGCCGATTTCACGATTGCGCGAAGCCTGGCTGGCCTGGACGATGCCTCAATCCACCGGGCGCTCGACCAAACGGCCGAGGGGACAAGCGCAGGCTCAGACGATGATGCCGTCGTCAGGGCCGTCGCGGACCTGCGATCGGGCGACCTCGCGCGGATCCGCCGCCTGCTTCGCGCGCCGCCCACGGACCCAGTGCTCATCGGCGCGCTGATTCCGCTCCTCGCGCAGAGAGAGATTCTCGGGCAAGTTGTCGCGGCGTTGACAGCCTTTGGCGTGCGCGGCGCTGGCCAACTCGTCGACGCGTTACTCGACCCGGCGACGCCCGACATCGTGCGTCGCAGGCTCCCCCTCGTGTTGAAGACCTGCGGCTCGAGCCTCGCGCGCGACGGTCTCCTGCAGGCGCTCGCGGCGTCCAGTCTCGACGTACGATTGCGCAGCGGGCTGGCGCTCCTGGCACTGACCGACAAATATCCCGAGCTGGTAGTGCCGCAGCCTGTCCTCCTCGAGGCCATCGAGCGCGAGCTCGCGCTGCCGCGCCCCGAGGATGATCGCCGCTTCCGCGAGCACGTCTTCAATCTGCTGGCTCTGGCCCTCGAACGCGAGGCGGTGCGCATCGCCGCTCTGGCTTTTGACTCGGGCGATGCGTACCTGCGCGGCACGGCGCTCGAATATCTCGAAACGGTGGTGGCACCGCGCATCTTTGCTGCGCTCGCACCGCGGTTATCGGTTGTGATCGAGCGTGTCCCCCATAACCGTGGCGCTGCGGCGGCACGGGCCGAACTGCTGCACGCGGCGGCGACAATCCACATGACTCGTGACGACGTGCGCCGAGAGCTCGCCGCACTCGATCTCGACAACGAAAGTTAGTGACGATGAGTCAGTCCCCAACCCCACCGCTTGCAGGAGAGGTCAGCCCGATCTTGCTGGTCGATGACGATCCCATGAACCTGGACGTCCTGTGCCAGGTGCTTCGTGGCCCGACCTACCGCCTCTTTGTCACACGCACCGGCGAGGAAGCGATCAACGTTGCGCGCCGCGCGCGACCGCTAGTCATCCTGCTCGATGTCGTCATGCCCGGCATCGACGGGTACGAGACGTGCCGACGTCTCAAGGACGACCCCGAGACCCGGGACGCCGCGGTGATCTTCCTGTCAGCTCTCACCGACCCGAAAGACAAGGTGAGGGGATTCGAGGCCGGCGCGGTGGATTTCATCACGAAGCCTTTTGGCGGTGAAGAAGTGATCGCGCGCGTCAATACACACATCGCTATTCAGCGCCTGCTCCGTCGTCAGGCCGAGGCGCAGTCTCCGGCGGCGACGCGCGACACGTATGACGATGCTCGGACCCGAGCGCCCGCGGTCGCAGGGGACACATCGGCGGAGTCGGCGTTTCGCACGGGCGATGTCGTGGCCTTCCGCTTTCGCATCGTCCGCTACCTGGCGAAGGGCGGCATGGGCGAGCTCTATGAGGCGGAAGATCTGGAGCTGCGCGAACGCGTCGCCCTCAAGACGATTCTGCCGACGATCGCGGACAGCGAGCGATCGATCGCGCTCTTCAAGCGCGAAGTGCACCTGGCGAGGCAGGTGACGCATCCCAACGTCTGTCGAATCTACGATGTGTTCCGCCACCGCCCCCTTGGTGCTGACGGATCGGTACGAGAGGTCGTTTTTCTTGCGATGGAGTTGCTCCGCGGCGAGACGCTGGCCGATAGGCTCCTCCGGGAGGGGCGATTCCAGACGACGGACATCCTCCCGATTGTCCGGCAGATGGCGGAGGGCCTGGCGGCTGCGCACCGTGTGGGTGTGGTGCATCGGGACTTCAAGAGTCCCAACGTGATGCTGGTGGAGCCCAACGCTCCGGACCAGGAGATGCGGGTGGTCGTCACGGATTTCGGCCTCGCGCGCCGGAGCGCTCAGGGCGAGGCCACCGCCTTCACGCTATCGTTCGCTGACGCGGGTGAGATATCCGGTACCCCGGCCTACATGGCGCCCGAACAGGTCGAAGGGGGCGACGTGACGCCTGCGACCGACGTGTATGCGTTGGGAGTCGTGCTCTATGAGCTCGCCACCGGAGTCCAGCCGTTCGTCGCGGACTCCGCCGATTCGGACGGCCATCAAGCGGCTGCAAGAACCGCCCCCGCCTCCGACGGTCCATGTGCCCGACCTGGATCCGCGCTGGGAGGCGGCGATTCTCCGTTGTCTCGCACGCCAGCCTGCGGATCGCTTCAGCAGCGTCCTCGACGTCGTCACGTCACTCGAAGCCGCCAGTGTCGAGGAGGCAGCGGCCAAACGCCCGCTGTCGCGCCGATGGCCTGTCAGCCACGGATTGAAAGCCGCCGTATTGAGTCTGACTGGCGCACTGCTGGTCGTGATCGCGCTGGTCGCGGGGCGCGTCTGGCTCACGCCGGGCATCGACGGATGCCCCAATCGACTCGCTCGCGGTGCTCCCGTTCGTCAACGTCGGGGCCGACCCGAACGCCGAGTATCTCAGCGATGGTCTGACCGAGAACCTCATCAACAGCTTTTCGCAGCTGCCCAAGCTGCGGGTCGTGCCGCGGAGCACTGTGTTTCGATACAAAGGCCGCGAACTGGATCTCCAAACGATTGGCCGTGAACTGACCGTGCGCGCGGTCCTCACCGGCCGCGTCGTCCAGCAGGGGGACACGCTGAACATTCAAACCGACTTGGTGGACGTCGCGGCAGACTCCCAGCTCTGGGGCCGCCGTTACACCCGGACGCTCGCCGACCTCATTACGGTCCAGGAAGAGATCGCCACCGCGGTGTCAGACCAGCTGCGCCTCCAGCCGAACGCCGACGAGCAGAAGGTGCTCAAGCAGCGTTACACCGAGAATCCTGAAGCGCACCAGCTATATCTCAGGGGCCAGTTCTACTGGAATCGCCGGACGGTGCCGGCCCTCAAACGCGCCGTCGAGTATTTCCAGCAAGCCATTGACACTGATCCAGGCTACGCGCTGGCGTGGGCCGGATTGGCCGATTGTTACGCGCTCTATGCCACCTACGGTGCCGGTTCGCCACGAGAGACCGTGCCGCGAGGCAAGGAAGCCGCGCTGAAGGCGCTGCAGTTAAACGAGACGGTGGCTGAAGCGCACACGGCACTAGGCTGGATCAAAATGCTCTACGACTGGGATTGGTCGGGCGCCGAGAAAGAATTAAGGCGGGCTATGGAGCTTAACCCACACCATGGAGGAGCCGTCTCGCGCTATGCAAGCTACTTGAACGCCATTGGTCGGCAGGACGATGCAATCCCAGAAGCCAAACGGGCGCAAGAGATTGAACCACTCTCGCTGATCATTGGCTCCGCAGTGGGTCGAATCCTCTATCGCGCGCGCCAATACGACCAGGCAATTAGTGAATTGGGGAATGTTTTCGACCTGGATCCGAACTTCACGCAGGCCCATCTGTACCTCGGGCAGACGTACGAGCAGACTGCGAGATATGAGGACGCGATCGCGGAACTTCAAAAAGCACTTACGCTTTCCGGGGGTGAACCGGCAATGGTAGGGGCACTCGGACATGCCTACGCGGTCTCAGGGAAGCGAGCCGAGGCCGAGAAAGCCCTTTTGACGCTGAAGGAGCAATCGACGCGCCAATACGTCGCGCCGTTTGACATCGCGGTCATCTACGCGGGCCTTGGAGCCAAAGATTCCACGTTTGAGTGGCTCGAAAAGGCCTACGAAGATCATTCCACCGGGCTGGCTTGGTTGAAAGTGGATCCGCGCTTCGACAGCGCTCGGGACGACCCGCGCTACCGCGACTTGTTGCGGCGGATGAACCTCCCTGAATGAGTCGAGACGTCTGACTTCAGTGCCCCCGTGTTCTTTGCACCGCGGTGTCGATGATCACGTTCGGCTTCACGATCTACAAGTTCTTCCAGTTCGAGTTGCAAGGTCGTCTGCCGATGGACAACAGCGTCTTGGGGCCGCGCGGGTTCGCGCTCATCATGATCGCCATCGGCGTGCTGGCCCTGCTCGTCGCGATGATCCAACACGGTCACAGCTTGCGACGCTGCGCGCGGAATACGGTGATGTCGTGCCGCTCTCGCTGGCGACGCTCGTGGCCAGTCTCTTTGCGCTGCTGGGGCTGATCGCGTTCGTCGCGGTACTCCTGCGGCGGTGAGCCGGGTTCGTAACCGCCAGGGAACTCAGAACCGCATGACCAGGCCGACCGGCAGCGACCAGCGGGCGCCGGCGCCGGAGGCCGGCTCGACGGTCCGCCCCGCCGGCACCTCCGGCGAGCCCGCATAGCGCAGCGCGACCTCGAATCCCAACGCGAAGTCGTCGCCACCCCACAGCACGCCGCCGCCGACCGCGAAGCTGGGCACGGTCGACGCCTCGTAACCTGTCACGGCCCGAGTCGCCGCCTCGACCCTGAGCCGTGCCTGGATTTCACTCACTCGTCGAAACCCACCGGTGAAGGTGGCGTAAGGACCCACTCCAGAAGCGGGCCGCAAGCGCACACCTCCCTCCAGTCCCCAGAACTCGTAGTCGTCGAAGACCGCGTTCACCGGGACTCCGCCCGCGTCGCCACTGGTATTCGCATTGGCGCCGGCGCGGCCGTAGTTGAACAGGCCAAGAATCTCTGTGAGGTCGCCGGCGCGAAACGCCACGCCCGCTTCGAACAGCGGGGATTTCTCCGAGTGCGTGTCGGTCCATGAGGCTTCTTCAATCGAGGCGGGCACGCCGTCGATGGTTCCGGAGGCGGCTCCTATCGCGGTGCCGCTCACCGACGGGTCGATGGAGATCTTCACGAGGATGCTGACGGGATCCGACACCTGCGCGTCGGCCGGCTGCAGGCTGCCGGAGACACCGAGCGCCAACACCGCCAGCGTCAGTGCTCGTCGCGTGCTTGTCATGATCATGAGCGAAGTTCGCGATGTCCTGCGACCTGGCTGACGCACGCGAATGGGATGCCCGCGAGAACCACGGCGGCCGGAATTGACCGGCCGCACTGGTCCGCTGCTCATCCCGAGAATCTCGAGCCGCCAGAAGCGCCGCGCCGCAGGCGCCTCGCGGGCGCCCTCTACTTCTTTGCCACGGACACCGTCACTGCCTCCGTCCACGTGATGTCCACGCGATCGCCGACTTTGACTTTGGCCAAGGCGGCCTTGTCGTTGACGCGCGACGAGTATGTCCAGTTCACCTTCTCGCCCTTGAACGTGATGGACGGCACTTTGGGGTCGATGGCGACGATCGTGGCGGTGATGGTTCGCTGCGTGGCGGCGGTACCGGCGGGGCTGGCGCCACTGCCCTTGGTCACGCCCCCGGTCGTGGTGTCGACGGCTGGTTCCCCGGCCGGCTTCATGCGAAGGACGATGTTGTCGTAATAGCGCGCCGTGATCGTATCCCCCACCTTGAATTCGGAGAATCGCTCCACCGACTTGGGAACCGTGATCGGCACGAAGTTCCCTCCGGGCCCTTTAACAGTCAACGTGCGCGTGGCGGCGTCAATCGCCTCGATCGTCGCCGTGATCGTCGTGGCCTCGCCAGGGAGCTCCTTGGTCTGCGCACTCAATGCAACGTTCGTCGCCAACACGATGGTGGTGGTCATCAACACGCTCAACATGGTCGACTTCATATCCCCTCCAGCCTATGAATGCGACGGGTATGTCGCCCCGCCGCCTGCTTGGCGCGGCACCAGCGGCCGCGCCTCCGACTCTCCGAACTTGCCCCGCGTCTTTAGCGGGACCTTGCCGGCAAGACCTTCGAGCACGACAGTAGCGCCGATCAGGTTTGAGCGGCTTTGAGACTCTGGAAGTACGCATTCGCGCTAGCAATGGCTTTATCGGTCCGGGCGAACAGGTCCTGCCCCCGTGCGTTCAGCTTCTCCGCGTTCGGTTTCAGCGCAGTCATCGCCGAGGGCGTCAGGTCGCTCCCGAGGAACGTGATCTGATCGGCGACCTCCTTGCGAAACGGCTCGAGCGAGTCGCCTGCCTCCCGCATGGACTGGAGCACGCCGGCAAACTCCTTCTGGGTGTCGTCCAAGCGCTGCCTGGCGCGCTCCTGGAGCTGCGGATCCTGGATGTTCTTGATCGTCGCGGCTCGCCCGGTGAAATAGACGTCGCCCGCCTTCTGCATCTCGGCAATCTTCTGTCGTGCGTCTTGCACCCGATCGTTCATGGAGTCCATCGACTTCATCAGCTTCTTGTAGTCGCCCTTCATGTTCGTCGAGGGCTGGGTGACGAGCGTGTTGTAGATGTCGAGGGTCTTCTGGGTCTGCACCCTCGCGTTCGTGACCGCCTGCGACGTGCTGCCGCCGGCCTTGACGAAACGATCGGTTTCTTTGAGGCCCTGCGTTCGGCTTCGCTCCGCGGTGTCCTGCGCGCTCAGCGCAGCGCTCGTCGCCACCACGACGGTGGCGGTCATCATCAGTCTCAATATGGTCGACTTCATATTTCCCTCCAGCTTCAACCCAGACCCAGGCGTGGGTCGCTCTACCGAATCACCACGGCGACGCCAATCGACCAGAAGTTGCCCACGACATCCGGAATGTCCCCTTCGGCCGTCTGCAAATCGCCGATTGCCCCGACATGCTGGGCGCCGAACACCTGGAACCCCACGCGCTCGGTCCACCGAAACTCCCACCCCGTGCCGATCACCACCGACCAGACCTTCGAGTTGATCGCACCCGGCCCGATCACGTCCACCCAGTTACGGACGAAAGCCATGCCTGCTCCGCCCTTGACAAAGAAGCCCTGAGATCCCCACGGTCGGAACTGCGCCACGGCGTCGATGTGAGTGGTGCGAATCTGGCCATCTTCGGTATCGACCGGCATCCAGAACACCTCGGCGCCAACGTCCATGCGATCGTTCACGCGATAGCCGACGTTGGCCAGGATGCTGCCGGAGTTACGGTAGGGATAGTCCTCTTCGCAGGTCTGGCAGTCGCCGCGAAGGGCCGCGAACGCCCCGCCGGCGGTGAGCCACAGGCGCGAGGCCGTTGGTTGCTCACCCGGCACCGGCGTCGGTTGCGCCGTCGGCGCTGACTGCGCGACGACCTCGGTTGGCGCGAGCCAGGCGACGAGCACAGCGCAAGACAGTATTTCGTAAAGACGTCGGGTCACTGGAGGCTCCACGTAAGATACGCGCGGAACTGGGGATAGCGATACTCCAGCTGCGAATTATCTTCGTCCTGGTAGAAGCTCTGACGAAAGAAATACTCGCCGGACACACCGAGACCCAGGGAGCCTCGCAGTGGCAGCAGCAGGTCCAAACGGCTGCGCTGCAGGAAGTGGTTCGCTCGGACGCCATCCAGCGAGTACAGATGACGACCTTCGTAGAAGAGAACCGCGAACGGGCGACGATCACGTGAGAAGCTCGCGCTCGCGCCAAACGTCGCTCCGGGGCCGTAGTCGTAGAAACGCGGCCCTTCCGAGACCCCCTGCTCGCCGCCTGGCTCTTCAGGTTCCTCCGGGCGCTCGGTGATGCCGAGCGGAAGGGAATCGACCGCACCCAGCACGGTCAGTCCGCCCCAGCCTAAAAACCAGAAATCGGTCCGCGACGACA
The DNA here is from genome assembly GCA_963841905.1 of uncultured Acidobacteriota bacterium. Classification (GTDB taxonomy): domain Bacteria; phylum Acidobacteriota; class Vicinamibacteria; order Vicinamibacterales; family UBA2999; genus JACCSI01. The sequence continues at coordinate 113,212 of CAWJEM010000007.1, read as the reverse complement.
GCGCGTGGGTCACCCCGTAGGCTGCCTCGAACGACTGCGCCCCGGTGGCGTAGGCGTCGTTACTCTGATAGTCGTAGCTTTGCAGGACGCTGAACTGCCTCTTCCCGCTGCCCAACGGTTGCCCCAGCAGTCGTCCGCGCACTCGCGCTTCGCTGAAGGCGCTGCCGCCACCGAAGCGAAGCTTTACAGCGAATGCGTCGTACGGTGTTCGGCTGAACCCTGTCCGGGGATCTCCGTACAGCATGTCCATTTCCAGGAAGGGCTGGCCGGTTGCGTCGATCGCCCGAGTCTCTGACCCTCGCCACAGCACGCCTGCCGACGTGAACCCGCCGAGCGTCGACGGCACCATGTCGGCAGGCTTGTCGGTGATTCGCGAGGCGTCCCCCCTCCGGAAGCGGTTGTAACCAGTCACGGGATCGAGAACCGTCGCACCGATCTCGCGCCACAATCGCCCACGCCCGGTGGCCCGGGTATCGCGCACGAGCCAGGCCGTTCGGTAGAACATCTCGCCGAGGGCGATGCCGCCAAGCGTCGTGTTGACGAAGTCGTTCACCGAGGGAAAGTTCGTCTCGCCGAAGTATTCCCAGGTGCCGCTGCCGAACGCGGTCAACGCCGCCGACTCATAGAAGTTCAGGCCATTGGCGCGGCCCGACGTGAAGTAGTTGTTCCCCTGGTACGGGTGGCCAACCTGATTGACGGTGAAGTCGTCGAGATCCCAGACCCACCCCTGCTGCATGTTGTCCCACCACGTCTTCGGCGTGATCCTCGCCGTGGCCTGGCCGCGTATCAGGTTCGCCATCTCGTAAAAGACGTTGATCATCGTGGTCTGAAACAGGGCTCGGCCCACGCTCCGCGGAGGGCAGCCCTCGCAGGCGCGCCGTTCGGCGACCCACCACGGTGGCTCCTGGGTTGGCTCGCTCATGATCGAGGACGGGATCACTGGCGCGAGGTTGAGCACGAATGGGGTCTGATCGGCCTCCTGCGCGTCGATCGTCACTGGGCAGAGAATCAGCCCCAGCAGCCCTCCGAAGACCCCAGGCCTGACCCATCGTTTCATCGACGCACCATCGTTTCCAATCGACGTTTGTCGGACATTTCCCCTCATCCGGGGTGGCGCACTGAAGCTTCGCCTCAAACCGAGGAGAAGAAACGCGCGGAAGTGGCTCCGCTTCACTGCCCACCATGTTGTTTTTGCCCCGCTCCGCGGGGCCTAGACATCTCCTCAGGCTTTGGAAAACCTACTTCACTTGTAGCGCTCTCAGCCTGAGGCGATGTCTAGCCTCCCCAGTCAAACCGAAAGCCAAGAATCGGTCCGTAGTGTATCGCGTCGCACTCAGATTTGCCGGTGATGCGGGGGCCGGATAATGAAGCCCCCCGAACGCGTTGGGCGACGTCTCGCTGGTGTCGATCGGGGGTCCGCGCGTGTTGGTCGCGACTACCAAGGTCTTCAGTTACCGCATGCGGCGAGGAATTCTGCAACTCTCATGCTCGACGGATGCCTCAGACGACGCCCTAATCATCACCAATGCATCACTTCCGCAAACCGCGCCGTCACGACCCAGTGCGGCACAACCCGGAGCGATATCGTGATATCATACTGACGCAGGAGGCTCATGCGAGATGGCGCAGTTCGTCGTGAGAAACCTGGAGGAGGATGTCGCCAGGAAGCTGAAGCAACGAGCCAAACGCCATGCGCGGAGCATGGAGGATGAAGTGCGGCATATTCTGCGCACCGCGGTGCAACAACGCGCTGAGCCCGCGCAGAAGCTGGGCACCAGGATTGCGCAGCGCTTCCGCGGGTCAGGGCTCAGCACAGACCTTCCAGAATTGCGAGGCGCGATCGCGACCGCGGCAGAGTTCGAGTCGTGATCGTCCTCGATACCAACGTCCTGTCGGCGTTGATGCGGACGAAGCCGGAGGCCGTCGTCGTGGAGTGGTTGGATCGCCAGCCCGCCGACTCTGTGTGGCTCACGAGCATCACGGTGTTCGAAGCGCGATTCGGCCCTAGCGCTCTTGACGAAAGGGAGGCGCCGGAGCGGTCTCGAACGCGCGTTCGACCGCGTCCTCACGGAAGACCTCTCGAGTCGAGTGCTCGCCTTCGACGAGATGGCCGCAGTGACAGCTGCTCAACTCGCGGCCGATCGCCAGCGGGCCGGCCGTATCGTTGACCTGCGCGATACGCTGATCGCCGGCATCGCGCAGGCGCGTCGCGCCACCATTGCGACGCGCAATACGCGCCACTTCGAGGGGCTCGATGTCCCTGTCGTCGACCCGTGGCACTCATGAGCTGTCAACCACTCGACGCAAACTCAGCTTAAAGGAGTGGACGTGGTCAAGATCATCACGGTTACGCGTGCGGTTTGCGTCGTCAGCCTCCTGCTGGGCAGCAGCGCGCGCGCCGAAGCACAAGGGTTCGACCTGACGTTCTTCGTCGGTCGGGCGTTCCCGACCTACGACGAGCGGCTGACCCTCAGACCGTCGACCCCGACGCTGCCGGGCGTGGACATCACCGTGGAGGGATCGCCGCTCATCGAGGCGGACGGCGGGCCGGTGTTCGGGGCCGCGCTCGCGTACGAGTTCGGCGTGCTCGGAATCGAGGGACGGCTCGATGCAACCGACGTGGGACTTGCGATCACCGGCGCACGGTACAACCTCCGCGGCACTCGGCCGCCTTTCGACGGCCTCACTGCGAGCATCACGATCTCCGATGGGCAACTCGACGCGGATCGCATCCCGCTCCTGTCCGTGAACGCGAGAATCCGCACGCCCGGCTCGGTTGCCTTGGTTGCCTCCGGTGGCCTGACTTATCTCTCCAGCATCAGCGTAACCGGGTCCATTCCGGTGCGCCTGGAGATACCGGGCATCCCCCTGCCCCCCAGCTTCGCCCCGAGGCTGACGCTCCGCGCAGTGCCCGGTCAGTCGGAACACCGGTGGGGCGTGAACGGCGGCGCGGGCCTCCGCATCGGCGGACGCGTGGCGCTGATGGGTGAGGTTCGGGTCTTTTACTTCCGCGAGTACCAGTTGCGCTTCGAGGCCGGCGAGGGTCTGGAGTTTCTCGACGAGCTGCTGGCCGGATTGGCGTCCGTTCGCTTCGATCCGGTCTTCGTGAATGCGCAGGTGGGCGTGACGTTCAAGTTCTGACGCGCCAAGTGGATCAGAAGGCCTCTTGTATCGCCAGATAGACGCCCCGCGACCCCTGCTTGCCAAAGGCGACGTCGAAGCACAGGTTGGTCTTCGACCGCTTGTTGATCAGCAGGCGGAGACCGGCGCCGCCGCCTGTGGCGAAGCTGTCGAAGAGGTGCTCGTCATTCTGCAGATTCGTGAGAGTCGTGGTGTTCAGGAATGCGACCATTCCGAGCAGCCCGTTGCGCATCAGAGTTCCGCGATACTCGATTTCGCCGTAGGCAAGCCTTTCACCACGGAACTGCCCTTCGCCGTATCCCCGGGCGGAGCGGCCGTACGTGTCCAGCCCCGTCGCGGGCAGGTCGAAATAGGGGGCGACTCCTTCGACAACGAGATCGGCGAACAGCCAGACGGCAAGCTTGTGGCGGCGATCGCGTGACATCGGTCGGTAGGTTCGCAGGTCGAGGTTCAGCCGTTGCCAGTTCGAGTCGCCGCCCAGGAACCCGTCGAACAGGGCTCTGTAGCTGGCCTTCGCCAACCACCCACGATCGGCGTTGATGAAGTTGTCCCGCGTGTCCCAGAGCAGGTCCAGGCTCGGGCCCGCCGAGGCTTGCGCTTCGAGGGGCAGGCCGTGATCGTTGCTGTATCGCACGTACGGTGACTCCTCCCACTCCCCTTCCTCGCCCTCGTTCGGTCCGACATCGGCGTGGTTATCGAAGTACAGGCCGGCGCCAACGAAGAGGCCGGGACGCAGGCGGTAGTACGCCGTGTGGTACAGCCTGAAGAAGTCGTAGTTGGCTTGCACGCCTTCGCGCGTGTCGGCGCTCGTGCCCAACTCGCTGATCTCCAGCGAGGTCCACTGGAACCGGTGATCGGCCTCCACGCGCCACCGGTCATCGCGCGTGAACACGGTGAAGCGATCGGTGAGTGCGGTCTGTGCCTTGGTCGAGAACGTCAGGCTGGCCACCATCGAGGAAATATGCGTCGTCGCGGGCTCGCCTCGATAGAACGCCACATTCCCGGCCACTCCCAGCAGCAGGCCGCTCGACGGCTTCGCGCCGATGACCGGTGCGAACGCCCGCATCGGCTTGCGATAGTCCCAGACTGCCGCTTCGGGATCCGGTTCCTTGTTTCGAATCTTGCGCCACACATCGAAGATGTCCGTCAGTCTCGGCCGGCGGCGGCGCCTGACTCGACAAGGCGCGGACGCTTTCAGTCGATAGTGATTGTGCGTCAGCCGTGCCTGACGCGGTGGCGATGATGACAGCGACAAGGGGGGCCAATCGGTTCATGCGGATAGCCCGCGTGTGCGGGCAAGCCAGTGCCACGGCGGCGGCTAGGTAAAGCTTACCTCCACGCGCCGACTTCGCCGCTTAACGACCGCGTGCCAAACGTGTTAATCGTGCTTGTTCCGCGACTGCCTTGTTTCCGCGGATAGTGTTTCCGTGCGCCGTTCCGCGGATGCCTCCGGCACAGACAACTCGTCTCGCGGCGAGGCGTGCACGAGTCCGTGCCCGAATCGATCACGCACCCTTGACGCTCCGTGAAGAGCGCGGCTTCCGCCGGGCCTTGGTTGGCTGGGACCAGTTCTCTACCGTGAGCCCTCGAAAGGGAGTGAAATCGTGGTCGTTGACGGTGACGAGTACAAGTCCGTGGACGTGCGCAATCGCGGCGATCTGACCATCCACGAATGGGACCGGGCGTCCGACCGATTCGAGACGCGCCCGTTCTTCGCCATGCCATTCTGCGGCGGCCTCGTCGTACGGCAGTGTGGGGAACGAGACGCGGACGACGTCACGAAGGTACGCTTCGAGCGCCGCCCGGCGCTTGCCTTTCGCCAACCGGCGACACCCGTACGTGAGCTCGTGCCAGACCGGAGCGGCGATCGCACACTCAGGACCGTCCTCGTCCAAACGCTCGAGGATCCGCGGGTCCGGCTTCTTGGACACCGGCACGGATACGATACTGGTGTCCAGGAGATAGCGAAGCGTCACAGCGACACTTTGCGGCCAGGCGTTCGGTCACGGGTTGAGGCCGCGAAGTTCTCATCGACGCCGATGTCGTCGAGCGCATGGGCGGCGAGAAACCTTCGATATGCGTCCCCGAAGCGCTGACGTCGTCCGCGAAGACGCTCGAACTCGCGGTGTGAGACCACAACGGCGACTGGCTCGCCACGACGAGTGAGTTCGACCTCGAGGCCTGACTCTGCCTGATCAACGATGGTAGGGAGATGCGATCTCGCCTGAGCGATCGAGTACCTCGGCGGCATGCTTGCAATGTACATCAGAATGTACATCTACGCAAAGCCTGGCGTCACTCTACCGCTGGACCCGGCCAGACGCATCGCCGCCTGCGAGCCGATCGACTTCCTCGATCGAGACGCGATTGAAGTCGCCGGGGATGCTCTGTTGCAGTGCGCTGGCCGCGACAGCGAAGCGGAGGCTGTCGGCCGGCGAGCGCCCACTCACCAACCCGTAGATCAGGCCGCCGGCAAAGCTGTCGCCGCCGCCGATGCGATCCACGAGACGCACGTCATAGCGCTGGCTCTCGTGGAACTGCCGCGACGCGCCGTCCCAAAGCACTGCGCTCCAGCCGTTGTCGCTGGCCGAGACACTCTCGCGCAGGGTAATCGCGACCATCGCCGGGCCCAGCTCGCTGGTGATGCGCTCGGCCACTTGCCGGTAGGCCTCTACGTTCAACTGCCCGGTTGTGACATCAGTACCTTCGACGGTGAGCCCGAGTACCGACTGGATGTCTTCTTCGTTGGCAATCAGCACGTCGACGTCGGCCATCAAGGGCCGCATCACCTGCTGCGCGGCTTCCTCGGACCACAACTTCTTCCTGAAATTCAGATCGACGCTGACCCGGGCGCCCGCCTTTCGCGCGGCGGCGACGGCGGCCTGCGTGCACGCCACCGCCTTGGGCCCGAGCGCAGGCGTGATGCCGGTCACGTGAAACCATGCCGCGCCGGCGAATACCGTCGGCCACTCGACGGCCGCCGGCTCCATCTCGCTGATCGCAGATCGCGCCCGGTCGTACACCACCACCGACGCGCGCTGGCTGGCGCCGCTCTCAGCAAAATAAATCCCAACGCGGTCGCCGCCTCGGACGATGGCGTCCGTGCGCACGCCCTCGGCCCGAAGCGCACGAATCGCGGCGTCGCCGATGGGATTTTTCGGCAACCGCGTCACGTACCAACTGTCGAGTCCAAAGTGCGCCAGACTAACGGCGACATTCGCCTCGCCGCCACCAAACGTGGCGACGAGCGACGGCGATTGCAGCAGCCGCTCGAACCCCGGCGGACTGAGTCGCAGCATGATCTCGCCGAAGGTCACGACCTTGGCGGCCATCAGTGCCCTCTTGCCGCCTGCACGTTGGCAACGATGCGCCGCGCGTGACCCTCGATCACGTGATAGTTCCCCGACGCAACGGCCGCGGCGTCGACCAGGGCGCTGCCCACGCCGACGGCGACGGCGCCAGCCTTGATCCAATCACCAGCGTTGTCGATCGTCACGCCTCCGGTCGGCATCAGCTTGACGTCAGGCAGCGGCGCGCGAACGTCTTTGATGTAGCCGGGCCCCAAGGTGGTCGCCGGAAAGACTTTCACGATGTCGGCGCCCGCCTCCCACGCGTCCAGAATCTCGGTCGGGGTCAAGCAGCCCGGCATCGCCGGCACATCTCGTGCGTGGCAGCTTGCGACCACCGATCGTCGGTAGACCGGGCTCACGATGAACCGTGCCCCGGCGTCAATCGCGCGGGCCGCGGTGCCGGCATCCAGCACGGTGCCCGCGCCAAGGAGGAATTCCGGCGAAAGCGTCGGGGCAATCTCGGCGATCAGCTCAATCGCGCGCGGCACCGTCATCGTGACTTCGAGCGCGCGCACGCCGCCAGCAGCCAGCGCATCGATGACCGCCCGCAGTCGGTCCGGTTCCTTGATCCGGATGACCGCGACGACACCATGTTGTTCGATCCTCTGCGTGATGTCCGACCGTGTCATTAGACGTCGTGAATCCAGCGGTGCGCCGGATCTTCATAGAGCGCCAGCTTTCGCTCGTCGCCTGCCATCGCCCAGAGGTAATAGAGGCGGTAGCCTGGTGGCGACGAAACCGGATGATAGCCGTACGGCAGCAGCACCGCATCGCCGTCGCGGACCTGGTGGGTCACCGACTCGCCGTCTTCGGTGTAGAGCATCTGATGGCCAAACCCGTGCGGCGGATCGATACGGAAGTAGTAGACCTCCTCCAGAAACGGCTCGCCGTTGCGTCCGTCGTGCTTGTGCGGCGGGAAACTGCTCCAGTGCCCGGGCGGATTGAAGGTCTCGCCCACCATCAGCCGGCGCACGTGGGGATCGCGCACGAAGATGTCGTGGACCTCGCGCGCGTACGTGCCGCGGCCGCGCGGATTGACGGTCACCTCGTCCGGCGACACGAGCGCCGGCGCCGCCGACTCGGTCGCTGGAGTAGACACCAGCACCGCTTCCAGGGGCGTGGTCGCAGTCACCGTCAGTGCCATGCCCGGCGGCAGATACAGCGCGGTGGCCCGCTCCGCAAACACGCCGGCACGCGAAGCACGCCACGAATGGTCCGGCGTGGCGAACGTGCCCTGGCCCTCCTGAAGAACGACCACCGTCTCCTCGGCCTCGCGGACATATTCCACGCGCTGCCCCGCCGCCAAACACAACCGTGAGGTCGTGAGCTCGCGGGAGGCTCCATTGCCGCCGCGCACCTGAAGCGGCTGCAAGCCCGACGTACGCGGGACGCGAAAAAGGGTGTTGCTGAGCATCGCCTGGCTACCTCGACCCGGCGTCAGCTTACCGTTTTGCCACGGAACGCCACAATTGGCCCTCTGTTACGGCCCGTTGCGATCGTGTCACTTGCATGAATGGGGACAGTCCCCTTTTTATGCAGAGTCTCGCACCGGCCCGAAAAAGGAACGGACGGGCCCTTGCTCGGGGCGCGTGAACGCGGGCACAATCACCGACAACCTTTGGAGGCACAGGACGTCCATGATCCCGACCGACCACATGACCCGGCGCGAATTCGTTGCCACCGTCGGCGGCGCCGCCGTCGGAGCGACCGTCAGCAGTACCCGTGCTCAGCGCGGCGGTTGCCGGCGCCCCGGCCCTGTCGGCCCAACCGAAGCGTCGTTACGCGATCGTCGGCACCGGCGTCCGGGCAGTCGGGATGTGGGGACGACCGATCGCGCAGGAGTACAGCGATGTCGCGGAGTTCGTCGGGTTGTGCGATATCAATCCGTTGCGCGTCGAAGTCGCGAAAAAGCAGATGGGAGTGTCGTGCCCGACCTTTACCGACTTCGACCAGATGCTGACCGTGGCGAAGCCGGACATCTTGATGGTGACGACCGTTGACGGTTACCACAGCGAATTCATCGTGCGCGCGCTGGAGCGTGGCGTCGACGTCATGACCGAGAAGCCGATGGTCATCGACGAAAAACAATGCCAGGCGGTGCTCGATGCCGAGAAGAAGAGCGGCCGCCAGATCATCGTCACGTTCAACTATCGCTACGCGCCGAAGCACCAGACCATCAAAGAACTGCTGATGTCCGGTGCTATCGGGCAAGTCACATCCGTCGACTTCTCGTGGTTTCTCGATACCCGACACGGCGCCGACTACTTCCGTCGCTGGCACCGCCTGCGCTCGAAGAGCGGCTCGCTGTGGGTGCACAAGGCCACCCACCACTTCGATCTCGTCAACTGGTGGCTCGACGCGGATCCGGTCCAGGTCTCGGCGTTTGGCAACCTGCAGCACTACGGCAAGAGCGGTCCGTTCCGTCACACGACGTGTCGCGGGTGCCCGCACCAGGCCAAGTGCCCGTACTACTGGGACATCACCAAGGACCAGAACCTGACGGATCTCTACGTCAAGTGCGAGTCTGCTGACGGCTACACGCGCGATGGCTGCGTCTTCAAGGAGGACATCGACATCTTCGACACGATGAACGCGATTGTCCGCTATTCGAACGGCGTGAACATGAGCTACTCGGTCAACACCTTCATGCCGATCGAAGGCTATCGTCTTGCCTTCAACGGCACCAAGGGTCGGCTCGAGGTGCGGGACTACGAGCGTCAGCCCTGGGACCCGGGTGAGGAAGCCGAGATGTATCTGATCAAGAACTTTGGCCAGCGCGAGAAGATCGAACCGAAGGGTTCGAGCGCAGGCGGCCACGGTGGCGGCGACACCAGGCTGCGCGATCTGATTTTCCGGCGCGCGCAGGCACCCGTACACATGCAGCTTCCGGGATCGCGAGCCGGCGCGATGTCCTGCCTGACCGGCATCGCGGCGCGAAAGAGCATCGACGAGAATCGTCCGGTTCGGATTGCCGATCTCGTCCGACTGACCTGACGACTGCGGCCAGGCCTCCGTGACTGGGGCACCGAGGCGCCCCGCCGGAGCGCGTCCCCGCCACGCGTGTTGTGCGAGCTTTTGCGCTAGAGTAAAGGCTTGATCGGGTCGGTCTGCGCCCGCCACACGGATCCCTCATGCCACCGACAATGAAGCGCATCGCCGCGGAGCTGGGGGTCTCCGTGACGACCATCTCGAAGGTCCTGAATCACCACGCGGATATCGGACCGGACACACGTGCGCGCGTGCTGGCGCGTGTCGAACAACTCGGCTATCGACCCAACGCCGTTGCGCGCAGCCTGTCGCTGCGCCGCACCCACACGCTGGGCGTGATCATCCCCGATTTGATGCACTCGTTCTTCGTCGAGGTCGTCGCCGGCCTCGAAGCAATCGCCAGTGCGCGCGGGTTTGGGGTGCTGCTCTGCTCGTCGAACGAAGATGCCAGGAAAGAACGCGCCGAGATCGAAATGCTGCGAGCGCGTCAGGTCGATGGCATCGTGCTGGCGTCGGCCAATGCCACCGGCAACACGGCCCTGCTGCGCGATGTCGCCGGCCAGGGTACTGCCCTCGTCATGATCGATCGGGATGATCACCCGCACGTACGCTGCCATCGAGTACTCACCGACGATCTGAAGGTGGGCGTCCTCGCCACCGCCCACCTGCTCTCGCGGGGTCGAGTGGCCGTGGCCCACATCGCGGGACCGCCGATTGCGCACGCGAAACGTCGGGAGGAGGGGTACCGTCAGGCGTTGTCGGCGGCAGGAGTGCGCGTGCGATCGGAGCGAATCGTCCCAGGCGGCTTCATGGAAGCCGATGGTTATCGTGCGATGACGACGCTGCTGCGGCGGGAACCGCGAGTGGATGCGGTGTTCGCCGTCAACGATCCGGCAGCGATCGGGGCCATGCGGGCGGTTTGGGACGCTGGTCTCCGGGTGCCCGAGGACATCTCCATCGTGGGCGCTGGCGATGTCGCGTACAGCGACCTCATTCGCGTGCCGCTCACCACGGTGCGTTGGTCAAAACGGGATCTCGGGCGCGCCGCCGCCGAGCTGATCCTCGATCAGATGGCCAGTTCGAGACAGTGGCGCCCCCGTCGCGTCATCATTCCGCCGGAGCTCGTCGTCCGCGAGTCGGCGTAGCCCAGCCATCCGCTGGAATCTTCCGCCTGAAGGCGGAAGCCACAAAGGCGGAAGCCACAAAACGGAAGCCACAGGAGTATGCGCACAAGAGTCTGCGTGGCTTCCGGCTTCAGCCGGAAGATCAGCGTGCCGTTAGCACTTGCGATATCCCAAGGTGGCCCCGCCTTCAACCGGCAATATGGCGCCGGTGATGAAGGATGCGTCCGGCGATGCGAGAAAGGCGATAGCAGCCGCAATCTCGTCTGCCGTCGCCAGGCGCTTGAGCAAATGCATCTCGGCCTGTCCGCGCAGCACGGCCTCGGGATCCGGTAGTGTGTTTGCCCACGACCTCAGGAGTGGCGTGTCCACGCCTGCCGGGCACACACAATTCACGCGAATGCCGTCCGAGGCCAACTCCAGCGCCAGTGCTTTGGTCAACGAGACCAGGGCCCCCTTTGACGCGACGTATGCGGCGCCTCGATCCTGACCAACCAGAGCGGTCATTGAAGAAACAATGACGATGGCGCCGCGGGAACGGCGCAGCGAGGGTAACGCCGACCGGATCATGTGAAACGTGCCATGGACGTTCACTGAGAAGATCCGGTTCCACTCTTCATCGGTGTACTCATCGAGGGCACGGGCAAAATGAATGCCCGCGTTGTTCACGAGGACGTCGATGCCCCCGAAGCGGTCGATGACGGTGGCCACAGCATCCGCGGCTTCATGACCAACCGCCACATCCGCAGTAAGGAATAGCGTGCTGTCAGGTGGACCCGCCGCGACAGCGTGCCGCAAGGCGTCGGCGTCGCGATCGAGCAGGGCCACGCGGGCGCCAAGCGCGGCAAACCGCCGGGCCGCAGCCAGCCCAATACCTTTCGCGGCGCCGGTCACGAGCACGGTCCTGCCCGCGAAGGTCACGCCTCCATCCTATCTCGTCGGCGCCTGTTCTACCACGATGCTGAGCACGTCGGCTGCGGCGTGCCGCAGCGCTTCCGCGGCCGACCGCGTACCGAGCATGGCTCCTTGGAGGTTGCGCCACAACACGTTCTCGCATTGTGGGTACGAGGCGAATCGGGGCGGGATGATCATTGTCTCTTCGGTCGCCTTCAACAGCTCCCACCGTCTTGCGTCCGCCGGAACACTCGCAACCTCGGCGCCGAAGGCGGCCAGCGCGCTCGCGCGGCAAGGAATCGCGCCCCGCCGGGCTTCCCCGAGTTGTGCGGTGGAGGAGGTGAGGTATGCCGCCAAGGCGGCGGCCAGCTGAGGATTGTGCGCCGTTCGCGGAATCGCGAATGAGTGGCAGCCGGCGTACGCGGCCCGCTTCCGCGCCGGGCCTTCCGGCAACAACGCGAGATCGAGCCGATCCGCGACGCGACAGGTCTCCGCGTTTCGATAGAGGTGATAGCTTCCCGGCCAGTCCGACACCATGGCCGCATGGCCCGTGCGAAACGACGCGGAGATTTCGTCGTAGTGCCAGTGGGCGAGGTCGCGTGGCGTCACCGATCGATGGAGATGCAGATCGACGATCTGCTCGAGTGCCCATCGCCCCGCGTCAGACTCGAACGCGGGCTGCAGGTCCTCGTCGAAGAGCTCACCGCCGGCCGATACCAGCAGTTCGTAGAACATCCCGAAGAGCCCGGAATCGCGGCCGGGGAACAGAAATCCGTAAAACCCCGGCTGACCATTTGCCGGTGGCCGACACAGAGTGCCCGCCGTTTCGATGAGCTCCGTCCAGGTGCGTGGCGCCGCGGGGATGCAGTCACGACGATAGTGCAGCAGCCGAATGTCGAGATTGCGCGGTATCTGAAGCAACTGCGCGTTGATGCGCGACAGCTCCGCCGGCCGCACCAGCAGGTCGTCTACGATCTCGCGCCCGATCAGGTCATCGAGCGGCAACAGCCAAGGTGCTTGAGACGGCGCGTACTTCGTGTGGGTTGAAATCAAATCGAGGCGGACGCCCGCCTCGAATGCCTGGGCGACGAACGCGTTCAGCTCCGGATGAGGGAGCTGGGCCACAACCTCGACGCGGACGCCAGCCTCGTCTTCGAAGGCTGGGATGGCCGCGTACAGAGGATCGTACATAGGGCCACCGACGAGCGCGGCCCGCACCATCGATGATCCACCCGCGGCTTTGATGGCCACCGCCTACTTTCCGGCGCTCCAACCGCCGTCGATCATGAAGGTGGCTCCAGTCACAAATGAGGACTCGTCGCTGGCCAGGTACACGGCTGCGGCTGCGACCTCCTCGGGGCGTCCCATGCGACCCACAGCCTGCGTGGCTGTCATCTCGCGACGAGCTTTCTCAGGATCGGGGTACTCGGCCAGCCGCTGCGCCACCCACGGGGTTTCCACACGGCCGGGGCAAATGCAGTTGACGCGCACGCCGTCGAGGGCGTGATCGAGCGCCATACTCCGCGTCAGACCAACCACGGCAAACTTGCTCGTGCAGTACGCGAGGCGATCGCGAATCCCCACCACGCCACCAATGGAGGCGAGGTTGATGATGGTACCCGAACTTTGCGCGAGCATCGACGGCAGGAACGCTTTGGTCACGTTGAAGACGCCACGCACGTTGACGGCATAGAGTCGGTCGAGATCCTCGCCGCGCGTCTGCATCAGCGTGCCCACGTGTCCGACGCCGGCGTTGTTCACCAGGATGTCCAGGCGGCCCGCCGCGCTGAGTACGTCGTGCGCGCGCGCGGTGCAGCTCGCCTCGTCGCGGACGTCGAGGACGAAGGACGTCGCGGCGCCGTTGCGAGAGGTAATGCGTCCGGCCGTCGCCTGGGCGGACGCTTCGTCCCGGTCGGTCACGAACACACGCGCGTGCGCCGCCGCGAAAGCCTCGGCAATGGAAGCGCCAATCCCCGATCCTGCACCGGTCACCAGTGCGATTTTGCCAGTCAGATCGAACATCGGGCGCATTCCGGAAAGTATGAGCCGGATGGGGCACTGTCAAGGGTGCGTCCGTTACGGCGGTAACGCGGCACGTGTTGCACAATGCGCCGCCGAGACATACCTTGCATGGCGATGAAGCTACTCCGGTTTGGAGCGCCAGGCCAGGAACGTCCCGGAGTGCAGTTGGCCGAGGGGGTTCGAATCGACGCGTCGGCCTTCCTCGCCGACTACGACGAGGCATTCTTCGCCAATGGGGGTCCGGCGGCGCTTCGCCAGTGGGTCGACCGCGAAGGCTGGCGGGCGCCGAGGGTTGCGCCGGACACTCGGATCGGTCCCGTGATTGCGCGTCCCAGCAAAATTGTGTGCGTCGGCTTGAACTTTCGCGACCACGCGGCCGAAAGCGGGATGGATCTGCCGACCGAGCCGGTCATTTTCTTCAAATCGTCCTCGTCGCTTGCCGGGCCGAACGACGATCTGGTGATTCCCAGAGGTGCGACCAAAGTCGACTGGGAGGTGGAGCTGGCCGTCGTGATCGGCAAGCGCGCCGGGTACGTGGATCGCGAGCAGGCGCGGTCGCATATCGCGGGGTTCGTGCTGCACAACGACTACTCGGAGCGGGCGTTTCAACTCGAACGGGGCGGCCAATGGGTCAAGGGCAAGAGCGCCGACACCTTTGCCCCGCTCGGCCCCTGGCTGTCGACACCGGACGAGATCGACGACCCACAACGCCTGGGAATGTGGCTGACCGTCAACGGCGAGAGTCGCCAGAAGAGCACGACCGCGAACATGCTCTTCGACGTGTTCACCCTGGTCAGCTACATCAGCCAGTTCATGACGCTTCTTCCAGGCGACGTGATCTCGACGGGCACTCCCGCAGGCGTGGCGTTGGGCATGAAGCCCGAGCCCAGGTATCTTGCGGCCGGCGATGTCGTCGAGCTCGGCATCGATGGTCTCGGCTCCGCGAGACAACGGGTTGTTTCCTATGAGGGCGCGCAGTGAAACGAACACTGCTGGTAACGATGCTGACGATCGCGGCGGCCTGCAGTGGCGCTCCGGCCGATCCCGAGCGACTGACCATCGCCGTCATTCCCAAGGGCACGTCGCATATCTTCTGGCAAAGCATCCATGCCGGGGCACGCCGGGCCGCCCGGGAACTGGACGTCGACATCACGTGGCGCGGGCCATTGCGTGAGGACGATCGCGACTCGCAAGTCGCCGAGGTCGAAAACGCGGTCGCGCGCCGCGTGTCGGGTATCGCCCTCGCGCCGCTCGACGAATCGGCGCTGGTCGCGCCGGTGATGAACGCCCGTCGTAGCGGTGTGCCGGTCGTGATCTTCGACTCGGGTCTGAAGAGCGGGGAGTTCATCAGTTTTGTTGCGACCGACAACGACAAGGGAGGGGCGCTCGCAGCGGCCCACCTCGCGCAGTCGCTCGACGGCCGCGGGCGCGTGATCCTGATGCGCTATGCGGAAGGGCACGACAGCACCACGCGTCGCGAACAAGGCTTTCTGCGCGGACTGCAGGCCCACTCGGGGATCGAAGTGGTGAGCAGCAATCAACACGTTGGAGCCGACGTCGAGGGCGCCTACAAACGCGTCGAAGCCCTGCTCGCTCGGTACAAGGCCGCGGATGGCGGGCTCGACGTGAATGGCATCTTTGCTCCGAACGAGTCGAGCGCCTTTGCCGTCATGCGAGTCCTGAAGGACAACGGTTGGGCGGGGAAGGTGAAGTTCGTCGGCTTCGATGCCTCCGACGGACTGCTGGCGGGCCTTCGCGACGGCACGATTGACGCCCTGGTCGTACAAGACCCGGTGCGCATGGGATATCTCAGCGTGGTCAGCATGGTTCGACACCTCCGCGGCGAGCCCGTCGAGGCACGAATCGACACCGGTGTACACCTCGTCACACGCCAGGCATTGGATCGGCCCGAGGTGAAGCAGCTCGTGCAGCCGGATCTGTCCCAATGAACCGGTTGGAACCGGGCGCGGCGCGTTTCGACATGCGCGGAATCGTCAAGCGGTTCGGCGCGACCGCCGCGCTCGCCGGGGTCGACCTGGCGGTCGGCGCAGGCGAGGTGTGCGGACTCGTTGGCGAGAACGGCGCCGGCAAAAGCACGTTGATGGCGATTCTCGCGGGTGCGCTGCGGGCGGACGCCGGCGAGATGACGCTCGATGCACGACCGTTCGCGCCGGCCAATCCCATGGCCGCACGCCGCGCGGGCG
Source organism: uncultured Acidobacteriota bacterium (assembly GCA_963841905.1). Lineage (GTDB taxonomy): Bacteria > Acidobacteriota > Vicinamibacteria > Vicinamibacterales > UBA2999 > JACCSI01. The sequence continues at coordinate 97,492 of CAWJEM010000007.1, read as the reverse complement.
TCGCGATGATCTACCAGGAGCTATCGCTCGCACCCGACCTCACGGTCGCAGAAAACATCCTGCTTGGAGTGGAACCGACGAGGATCGGCATGATCGACCGGCAATCGATGCGGCGCTTGGCATCCAGTGCGCTGGCGGAGCTTGGGCGCGCGAGCCTCAGACCCGAGCAGCTCGTTGGCGAGCTGTCGGTTGCCGAGCAACAACTCGTCGAGATCGCGCGTGCGATTGCAATTGGCTCTCGCGTCGTGGTCCTCGACGAGCCCACCAGCAGCCTGGGACGTGACGACGTCACCCATCTGTTTGCGCTGATTCGTCGCCTCAAGGCAAGGGGTCAGGCGGTGGTCTACATTTCGCACTTCATCGAGGAGGTGCGCGAGGTCTGCGATCGCATCGTCGTGCTCCGCGACGGCCGCTTCGTCGGTGGTGGACAGGCTTCGATGTCGCCCGAAGAGATTGTACGTTTGATGGTGGGAGGCGACGTTGGCGAGCTCTACCCTCGAACGGCGCGTGTCCCGGGCGATGCGCTCCTCGAAGTCGACGGGCTCGAACCAGGCGGCGCGAGCTTCACGTTGCACCGTGGCGAGATCCTCGGCGTTGCCGGGTTGATCGGCGCAGGGCGAACCGAGCTCCTCAGGGCGATTTTTGGACTCGATCCCGTCCGCTCCGGCCGCATTCGTGTGGGCGCGTATACGGGCGTGGCACTGCCGGAGCATCGATGGGCACAAGGCGTCGGTATGGTCAGCGAGGATCGCAAGGCCGAAGGCATCGCGGTCGGCCTCGATGTCGCTGACAACCTGACGCTGACTCGGTTGCGGGGAATGGGTCCGGCCTCTTTGGTCCTTCCTCGGCAGCAGCGGTCGGTGGCCGCGGAATGGATTGCGCGGCTGGGCATCAAATGCCTCGGTCCACAACAGGCCGTTGGAGAGCTATCGGGTGGCAACCAACAGAAGGTTGCCCTGGCACGGCTGCTCCATCACGACGTCGATGTCCTCCTGCTGGACGAGCCGACGCGCGGCATCGACATCAAGAGCAAGGCTCAGTTCTACCAGACCATCAATGCCCTCGTCGCTTCGTCGCAGCCCGAAGGACGTAAGCCGCGGGCGGTCCTTCTCGTCAGCAGTCAACTGCCTGAGCTGATCGGCCTCTGCGATCGCATTGCGGTGATGCACCGCGGGCGCCTCGGAGAACCGCGTCCGGCCACCGAGTGGGACGAGCATGGTCTGATGCTCGCGGCCACGGGAGCCGAGGCCGCGGCATGATGCCGCGCACGCTGGCGGGCACCGGCGGCCCCGTGCTGGGCCTCGTGTTCGTGGCCATCACGTTTGGCATCCTCATCGGCGCGACCTTCTTCTACCCGGCGAACCTCGAGCTGATTGCCCGACAAACCGCCATCGTCTGCGCCGCCGCACTGGGCATGACGGTCGTGATCGTGTCAGGCGGCATCGACTTGTCGGTTGGCTCGGTCGTTGCGCTGACCACGGTCGTCGTGGCGCTGCTGCTGGGTGCCGGATGGTCACCTGCGGCGGCGGCTCTTGGCGCGATTGCCGCGGCAGCCATGTGCGGTGTCGCGAACGGATCGCTCATCACCGGCCTACGCGTGGTGCCGTTCATCGTCACGCTGGGCACGATGATTCTCGTCCGAGGCCTGGCCAAAGGACTGGCCGAAGAGCGCCGCATCGAAGCCCCGCACACGTGGCTCAACGACCTGCTGCGCGCGCGCGGTCCGGCTGAAGGCGGCGTGCTGCCGGCGGGAGTCTGGCTGGTGCTGGCGCTCGCGGCGCTGATTGCGGCGCTGCTTCGCTACACCCGCTTTGGCCGTCACGTCTTCGCAATTGGCTCCAACGAGCGAACCGCACGCCTGTGCGGTGTCGCCGTCAACCGCAGGAAGATCCTGATCTACGGCCTGGGAGCGCTCCTGGCCGGCGTCGCGGGTGTGCTCCAATTCTCGCGACTCTCGGTCGGCGACCCCACGGTTGCTACTGGTCTGGAGCTCGATGTGATAGCGGCCGTCATCATCGGTGGCGGCAGCTTGTCGGGTGGACGCGGAACGGTTCTCGGCACGCTCCTCGGTGCCACCACGATGGCGGTGATTCAGATCGGGTGCGCGCAAAAGGGATACCCCAATTGGGTCCAGCAGATCGTCACCGGCGGCATCATCGTGCTGGCCGTCGCCCTGGATCGCTGGCGACAGGCAAAGGCTTAGCAGTCCGTGCTGATCACTGATCTCGAAGTCGTCGACCTGAGATTCCCCACCGCGCGCGACGCAATCGGCACCGACGCGATGCATTCGGATCCCGACTACTCAGCGGCCTATGTCGTCCTCAAGACCGATGGTCCGCTCGAAGGCCACGGGCTGACCTTTACGATTGGCCGCGGCAATGAGGTGTGCGTGGCCGCAATCCACGCTCATCGTGATCTGGTAGTCGGCTGGGCGCTCGAGGACCTGATCGCAGACCTGGGCGGGTTCTGGCGGCGACTGGCGGGCGATTCGCAGTTGCGGTGGCTTGGTCCGGAAAAAGGCGTCATCCACCTGGCGATGGCCGCCATCGTCAATGCCGTCTGGGACCTGTACGCCAAGGCCGAAGGCAAGCCGCTCTGGAAGTTGCTGGCGGACATGACTCCCGCTGAGATCGTTCATTGCATCGACTTTCGCTACATCTCCGACGCGCTGACACCTGAGGAGGCGCTCGAGATGTTGGCCGACAAAGAGTCGACGAAGCGCGCGCGAGCGCAGCAGCTGCTGGCATCTGGATACCCCGCGTATACGACCTCTGCCGGCTGGATTGGGTATTCGGACGAGCGGATCGTCCAGGCCTGCACCGATGCGCTCGCCGAAGGCTGGACGCACTTCAAGGTCAAGGTCGGGGCGTCGCCCACGGACGACTATCGTCGTGTTGCGCTCGTGCGCCAGGCGATCGGTCCGGATCGAACGCTGATGGTCGACGCCAACCAGCGGTGGGACGTCGAAGAGGCCATCACGCGCGTGCGCGCTCTGGCCGGATTCAACCTGCACTGGATCGAAGAACCCACGAGTCCTGATGACGTGCTCGGCCACGCGCGAATTGCGGCGGCCGTGAGCCCCATTGGTGTCGCGACCGGTGAGCACTGTGCAAACCGCGTCATGTTCAAACAACTGCTTCAGGCCGGCGCGATCAGCTTCTGCCAGATTGACAGTTGTCGCCTCGGAGGCGTGAACGAAAACCTTGCGGTCATCCTCATGGCTGCCAAGTTCGGTGTGCCGATCTGCCCACACGCCGGAGGCGTGGGACTGTGCGAGCTTGTCCAACACCTGTCGATGTTCGACTACGTCGCGGTCACGGGAACCTTTGAGGGGCGGGTCACCGAGTTCGTCGATCATCTGCACGAACACTTCGTTCATCCAGTCGTGATACGGCAGGCGCGATACATGCCGCCAGCGGCGCCGGGTTATTCGACAGAGATCGCACAGGAATCGCGCCTGCACTACCGCTTTCCAGACGGCCTTGCCTGGAAGGAAACCGGGATGAGGTCGTCGCGGTAATCCCCCGTTACCCGCCGGCGCCATCTTGAATAGCGCGTGTTACGCTCGCGGCGTTCGGGAGAGTGAACTGCCGTGCGAATCACGAACACTGGAACCGACATGAGACGGAGACAGATGCTGACGCTGGGCGCGATGGCCATGGTGTCTGGTGCGATGTCGCGCGCCAGCGCCCAGGTCGCGCAGCCGCCAGTCGCTCCGCCGAGCACGGTTTCGACACCACCGCGCGACTTCGGGCCCAACGCGCCTCCGACAACTTACTTCATGGATCCCGACATCGTGGTCGTGGACCCCCTGTTTGGCAGCTACGTGCAGGCCAACACCCCGATCAAGCGATTGTGGACGGGAGCGCTCTGGTCCGAGGGGCCGGCGTGGTCGGGTCAAGGCCGTTATCTGGTGTGGAGCGACATTCCCAACAATCGGCAACTGCGTTGGCTCGACGAAGAGGATCGAGTCACCGTCTTTCGCCAGCCGTCGAACAACAGCAACGGCAATACGTTCGACTTTCAGGGACGCCAGATCTCATGCGAGCATTTGACGCGCCGCCTCGTGCGCTACGAACACGACGGATCGATCACGATTCTCTGTGACAGCTACGGGGGCAAGCGCTTCAACTCGCCGAACGACGTGGCGGCACACCCCGATGGAAGCTACTGGTTCACCGATCCGCCGTATGGTGGGCAGCTGTATGAAGGTCAGGTCGATGAAGCAGGAGGACCAACCAATCGCGCCGGACGCTTGAACCCTCGTCTTGGGCAGCCGGCGGAAACAGGTCGTATGAAGCGCGAGCTGCCGAACGGCGTCTACCGTGTCGACAGCAAAGGCCAGGTCACATTGGTCGTCACCGAAGATCAGGTCCCCGATCCCAACGGCCTCACCTTCTCACCCGACTACAAACGGCTGTATGTCGTGAGCACCGGGCGTGGTCCGGGCGACACGCATGCCGGCGGCAAGGGAGAGCTCTTTGTGTTCGAAGTGACGGGGAACAACACGCTCACCGGCCAGAAGCTTTTCACCGATTTCATGATTGACGGCGTCAAGGCGCGTGCTGATGGCGTTCGTTGCGACGTCGATGGGAATGTGTGGTGCTCGAGCAACGCCGGTCGGGCGGTCGGATATAGCGGTGTCACGGTGTGGACGCCTGACGGCAAGCTCATCGGCCGCATCCGATTGCCCGAAGTGTGCGGCAATCTGTGTTTTGGCGGACCGAAGCGCAATCGCTTGTTCATGGCCGCGAGTCAATCGCTCTATGCGGTCTACGTGAATACACAAGGCGCGGCGCCAGGATAGCAATCATGTCGCGTTTTTGGCTGGCCGCGATACTTCTGGCACGCCTTGGTCTCGTCGAAGACGACGCCGGGTCGGTCATCGCGCAACAGAACGACACGGCGGGGACAAGCGACGCAGCCAATCACACCATCTGGCTGCGAACACCGGCGTCGCAGTGGGACCACGCGTTTCCCCTCGGAAACGGCCGACTGGGAGCGACCGTGTTCGGCACGATCAATCGCGAGCGCATTCAACTCAACGAAGAAACGCTGTGGATGGGTGGACCGCGCGAGACCGACAATCCCGAGGCGCTCGCCGCATTGCCAGAAGTCCGCCGTCTGCTATTTGCCGGTCAGCCTCGCGAAGCTTACGCGCTGGCCGAGCGCAAGCTGATGGGAAAGCCGTGGCGGCTCGAGTCGTATCAATCCCTCGCTGATCTCCGACTCGCGTTCGATCACGAGGGAACAATTTCGGATTATCGACGCGAGCTGGACCTGGACGAGGCCGTCGCGCGCGTCAGCTATCGCGTCGATGGCGTGCGTTACACGCGTGAAGTCTTCGCCAGCCATCCCGATCAGGTCATCGTCATTCGCTTAACCGCCGACAAGCCAGGAGCGCTCAGCTTCAGTACCTGGATCGATCGATCACAGGATGCGCGAACGGAGATTGTCGGAAGCGATCGCCTCAACCTGATTGGTCACCTCGCGGGCGGAAAGGGCCTGGCCTTTCTTGCTTCCGCCAAGATCACCCGAGAAGGTGGCACCCAGGAGACGTTTCCCGGAACGGATCCTCGTGGAGGGTGCCAATGCCGCGATGATCGTCGTCGCCGCCGCGACGAGCTTCAAAGGCAATCGACCCGCCGAACATGTGCAGAAGCAGCTGACAGCGGCAACTGCAAAGCCGTTTGCAGCACTTCGATCGACTCACGTCGCCGATCATCAGCGACTCTATCGCCGTGTCACGCTGCGGCTGGGTCCGGCGTCGACCCATACTCTCGCGGCGCTTTCCACGGATGAACGTCTCGAGCGCGTCAAGGCTGGTCAGGTGGACCTCGCGATGGACGCGTTGTACTTTCAATTCGGCCGGTATCTCCTGATCGCCAGCAGCCGGCCGGGCGACTTGCCGGCCAACCTGCAGGGCCTCTGGAACGACAGCATGAGCCCGCCGTGGGACGCCGACTATCACCTCAACATCAATCTGCAAATGAACTACTGGCCGGCGGAGGTCACCAACCTCGCCGAGCTGCACGAGCCACTGTTTGCGTATCTCGAGTCGCTGCGTGAGCCCGGGCGCAAAACCGCCAAAGTCCACTACGGTGCGCGCGGATTCGTCGCCCATCACATCAGCGACATCTGGGGGTTCACGTCGCCAGGCGACTTGCCGCGTTCCGGGCTGTGGCCGACCGGCGCCGCATGGCTGACGCAACACCTGTGGGAGCATTACCTGTTCAACCCGGATCGCGCGTTTCTGACGCGGGCCTACCCAGTGATGAAGGAGTCCGCCGAGTTCTTCCTCGACTATCTCGTGGAAGATCCGCGCGGGCGCCTGGTAAGCGGACCTTCCGTGTCGCCGGAAAATCGTTACCAGTTGCCGAACGGACAGGTGGGCATTCTCACGATGGGTCCGTCGATGGACCACCAGATCATCGCGGGCTTATTCTCGCAGGTCGCGCAGGCCAGCGAGTTTCTCGGAATCGACCCGTCGTTCCGCGCGCAAGTGCTGGCCGCGCAAAAACGATTGCCCCCGCCGACCGTTGGCAAGCATGGACAGATCCAGGAATGGGCCGAAGACTACGACGAGCCGGAACCTGGTCATCGCCACATCTCGCAGCTCTTCGCCCTGCATCCGAGCGCACAAATCACGGTGCGCGGCACGCCGGCGCTCGCTGCAGCGGCGCGTGCGACCATCGAGCGACGCCTCGCGCATGGCGGCGGGCACACGGGTTGGAGCCGGGCGTGGATCATCAACTTCTGGGCGCGGCTCGAGGACGGCGAACGTGCCTGGGAGAACTATCAGGCGCTCCTGTCGAAGTCCACGCTACCCAACCTGTGGGACCTGCATCCGCCCTTTCAGATCGACGGCAACTTCGGCGGCACGGCCGGCGTTGCGGAAATGCTGTTGCAGAGCCATGCGGGCGAAATCCATCTGCTGCCAGCGCTGCCCACAGGCATGGGCAGACGGCGAGTTTCGTGGCCTTCGGGCGCGCGGCGGTCTCGAAGTCGATGCGCGATGGCAGAACGGCCGGGTGGTCAGGGCCACACTGCGACCATCCCTCACCAGCACTGTTCGCGTGCGTGTCAACCGCTCGAACGAGGTGCGTGAGATTCCGCTGGTCGCAGGAAAGCCGTATGAGTGGACACCGTGACGGAGGATTGATCTCGGACGTACAAGCCTCAGAGACTCAGAGGGACACAGAGCAATTCAAATGGACTGAGGGTTTTTTGAAGATTCCTCCCCAGAGTCGCGTGGCTTCCGCGTCGCGTGGCTTCCGCCTCCAGGCGGAAGATTCTCTATACCTCTGTGTCTCTGCGGTCCGTACGGTCTCCGTATTGCAGCAAGTCGGAAAGGAATGTATCAAACGGCTTCGTCTTTCGGTCGGCGTCACTCTCATCGCGTCGACGCCGCAGGCGCAACAACGATCGACCGCCATCGTCGGCGCGCGCGTGAGCGACGGCACCGGGTCCGCGCCAATCGATGCGAGCGGTGAGTTGTATCTGTATAGCAAGAGTGACGGAATGATTCGACGGGTGATTGGTGCGACGACGCAATTAGCGCCCTGTGCCCTTTGCCCTAAGCCCTGGCCCTTTGCCCTGAGCCCTGTGCCCTCCGCCCTGTTCTAAGGCAACGCAAACGCCGTCAGCATGCTCCCTGCCGGTACGAGCAGGTACTGCTTCCCGTCGACCATGTACGTCGTCCCAGACGTCGAGCGCAGGGCGGCGCCGAGCTGGTAGTGCCAGAGATTCTTCCCCGTCCGCGAATCGAAGGCCATCAGATTGCCGTCGCCGTCGCCCGCGAAGACTAGTCCCGACGCGGTGGAGAGCACACCCGATGCCGACGTCGTGGGGTATCGGAATTCCCACTTGCGCTCCGCCGTCACGGGATCGATCGCTCGCAGCGCACCCCAGTTCTTCTGGTCGCGGGGCCGGGCCGTTCCCCCGGCCATGTACTGCACGCCAACCTTGAATTCCTGATCGAAGGCGAAGTAAGTCGTGCACGTTTCGCGGGCGGTCACGAAGAACAAGCGGAGTGTCGGATCGTAGGACGGTGACATGAAGTTGGTGCCGCCGCCCAGATCAGGGCAGGTCTTCGTGCCCTGCTCATTGGGATGGTTGTTGGGCAGAAGGATCGGGCGCCCGGTGATGCTGCTGATTTCCTTGGCCCAGGTCGTCTCGACGAATGGCTTTGCCACGATCAGTTTGCCGGTGGCGCGATCGATGGTGTAGAAGAACCCGTTCCGGTTCGCGAACATCACTACTTTTCTCGGTTTGCCCTCGATCGGCAGTTCGCCCAGCACGGGGACCTGCGTGGCGTCCCAATCGTGCACGTCGTGCGGCGTGAACTGATAATGCCACTTCAACTTGCCCGTGTCGGCGTCGAGCGCGACGATGGAGGCGGTAAACAGGTTGTCGCCTTCTCTATTCGCGCTGTAATAGTCAGGGCCCGGATTGCCGGTGCCGAAAAACACGAGGTTGGATTCGGGATCGTAGGTGCCAGTGACCCAGATCGACCCGCCGCCACGAAGGTACGCGTCGCTTTTTGGCCACGTGTTGCCTCCGAACTCCTCCGGACCCGGGACTGTGTTGAAGCGCCAGATCTTCTTGCCCGTTTGCGCGTCGAACGCCTCGATGAATCCCCTGATGCCGTACTCGGCTCCGGCGATCCCCAGAATGACCTTGTCCTTGACGACCAGTGGCGCAACCGTCGCCGAGTATCCGCCCTTGTAATCTTCGAGCTCGACATCGTAGAGCACGGCCCCCGTCTTCATGTCCAGCGCCAGCAGGTGCGCATCGATCGTCGTCATGAACAAGCGATCGCCGAGGACGCCGAAGCCGCGATTGACCGGCCCGCAGCACAGATGCAGCTGGTCAGGGAGCTCCCGCCGATAACGCCAGATCGGCCGGCCCGATCGCGCATCGATCGCCCACGCCGTGTTGTTGAAGCCCGTGATGTAGATGACGCCGTCGATCACGATTGGCGTTGCCTGGAAGCTCCCGAGCACGCCGGTTTGAAACGTCCACTTCGTCGAGAGCTGATGGACATTCTGCGGTGTGATCTGGGTGAGCGGACTGTGTCGATGACCGTCGTAAGTGCCGGAATACGTCAACCACTTCGTCGGGTCCGCCAGACCATGGAGCAGATCCTGGGAGGTCACGTGCGCTGGACCGGACTGTTGCGCCGCCAGCGACACCGAACACAGCATGACGATCATCAAAGCGCGCATAGTTTGCTCCTCAAAATCACGACGTGTGGCTTCCGCCTTAAGGCGGAAGCTACGGAACACCGCTAAGGTTCGCGAAAGTGGTGCCGTCCGCAACGTGCTGAGATACGCAACCAGATCATTGAGGTCGCCGTCGCTCAGCCGATCGGGGCCGTATGCAGGCATGAGTGACGTCTTCTCGTAAATTACGTCCTGCAGGCTCGATCGCGGATAGCCCTGAATGCGCTCGCGCGTATCCATGATCTGGATTGAGAACACGTCTTCGTTCTTCTTCAGTGCTCGGATCTTCTGACCGTCCTTCGTGACCAGCGTCACGGTTTCATACGTCGGGGGAATCCATTCCGACGGCGTTCGAATCTCGCGCACGAGGGCCGCGCGCGATCGCGCGGCGCCGATCCGCGACAGATCCGGACCGAGCCGTCCACCGCGATCGCCAACGCGATGACAGGTCGCACATTGCGAAGCGAACAGGCGCGTGCCGTTCTCGACGTTGCCGGTCGGCGCTTCCGCCGCGGCCGGCGTGTTCATATCTCTCAAATAGGCAATGATCATCAGCACATCGTCGTCTGGCGCCGTGCTCGGCTGCATTTCCGTGCCGGGTACGCCCTTGCGGATGGTCTGAAAGAGTCGCTCGTCGGTCATGCCGCCCAAAACCGCCGTCAGATCGGGCCCGCGGTAACCCCGCGCATCGAGCCCGTGACAGTCGCCGCACCGAACACGGTACAGCGCCACGGCACCTCGAAGCGATGCCTTGTTCCCGAGGTGAGGATTCTTTCCCGGAGGATGCGTGTCGGACGGCTTCTGGGCCAGCAGGATCGTGCCCGACACCAGCACCAGGAACGACAGCATGATCATCCGCATCCTCGTCATCGACATCCTCCCATCATCCGCGCCGCCCTAGTGGCTCGGGACAGCTGAATGACTACTGGCTTGGCGCGCTTCGGACTTCCGCCTGAAGGCGGAAGCCACACGATATATTGTGACTCGTGGCTTCCGGCTTTAGCCGGAAGGTCGGAGGCGCCATAGCGAATCAACTGATACACGCCACTAGGGCAGATACGCCACTCCCCAGGGCCGCTCGCCAACCCTTACTCGCGCGATGACCGTGCGTGTGGGCACGTGCACGAACGACACATCGTTCGACGGACCATTCGCCGTGAACACTGTTGTCCCGTCGAGCGACACGGCAACCCCCCACGGCCGGTCGCCGACCTCCACCGCGCCGGTCGGCGTGTTGGTTCTGGTGTCGATCATCACGACACTCTTCCCACGACCGGTCGAAACGAAGACTTGCCTGCCGTCGGCTGATGAAGCCACGCCCATCGGCCGCACCAGTTCGCCGGCCAATTGAATCGTTTGCATGACTCGATGGGTCATCGCATCCACAACGATCACCGACGAGCCGTTCTCCGCACTGATATATGCCCGACTGCTGTCTGGCAGAAATCCGGTCGAGCGCGGGCGTGGCCCGGCAGGAATGGTGGTGATCAGCTTATGCATCAACGCATCGATCACGGCCACCTGGTTGTCCTCTTCGGACGTGACATACACCACCTTGCCGTCAGGCCTCAGGTCGACCCCTTCGGGCTCACCGCCCACCGCGATGCTGCTCACCAGTCGGCCCTCGCTGACATCGATCACGCTGGTCGTTCCGGCATCTTCATTGGCCACGAAAAGCCAGCGCCCGTCGTGGCTGACGGCGAGCTGCTCGGGATCCGTTCCCGCAGGAATCACCCGCAACAGCTTCCCCTGCCGCACGTCGACGACGCCAATGCCGTCGGCACTTCGGTCGGGCGGCGGCAGCTTGCTCTCATCGGTCCCTGGCGGAGCGATCGGCGAGCCACTGAGCGCCACATACAACGTCGAACGATCGGGGCTGACCTTGATGCCGCGCGGCCTCTTGCCTAGTGGAACAGTGGCAACCAGGCGCCGACTGGCCGTGTCGACGACCGAAAGATCGCCGGACATCTCGTTCGTCACATACAACCGGCCGGCAGGCGTCGAAGGTGATGACGTCGATGGAGTCGTCGAAGACGAAGACCCTGGATCGGCGGAACAGGCCGTCACGAGGAGGACGGATGCGAGGACGGCCATCCCCAAGCGCACGCTCGGTGTGCCGTGGGCCGCAGGCACCACCGTTAAAGGTTGGCCAGTCGCGTAGACGCGTCGCCGAAGCGATCCAAGCTGACGCCCATGCGATCCATCAGCGAGAGATACAGGCTGCACACCTTGCGATGGTCGTCGCCGGCATACAGGTAGTCGAGCGAGCGACCGGTTTCCAGCGTCCCACCCAGGCCGCCCGCAAGCACGACGGGCAGTTTCATGTTGTCGTGCTTCCACCCCGCCCACATGTTCGACAGCCACATCAAACAGCAGTTGTCCAGAACGGTGCCCTCACCTTCCGGCATCGCGTCGAGCTTTTGCGCCAGGTAGGCGAGCTGACTGAGATGGAAGCGCGAGATCCGTTCGTAGCCATCGGACAAATCGTCGTGCGACGCGCCGTGATGACCGTCGCGCACATCGAGGAACGGGTAGTACAGGGATGACAAGTCGCGTGCCAGCAGTAACGACGCCACGCGCGTGCGGTCGGTCTGGAACGCGAGCGCGATGATATCGCACATCAAGCGCGTGTGCTCGCGCAGATCCTCTGGCAGGCCGTTCTGCGGGCGTTCCATCGAGAAGACCGGGCGGTTCTTGTGCTTGGCGAGTTCGGCGGCCTGGTCCTTTGCCACCCGCATGCGCTCGATGCGTTTCTCGACTTCCCGCACACTGGTCAGATACTCGTCAAGCTTGGCCTTGTCGGTCGAGCTCACCTGCCGGCTGAGCGTGGCTGCGCGGTCCTTCACGCGATCGAGGATGCTCTGATATCGCAGGCTGCCGCGATTTTCGAAGAGGCTGTCGAAGGCGAGCGACGGATAGACCTCGTTCGGCACCGGCGAATCCGAGTTTTGCCACGAAATGTGGGAGCTGTAGGCCATCGAGAAATTCGTCTCGTGATACCCGGTCATCGGCTGTTCGCACGCCAGAACGATGCTCGACTGCGGTGTGTCCTGGCCGATGCGATTGGCGAGGACCTGATCCATCGTGATGCCGGCTTTGACGATGGCGCCCTTCTGGATGGGCACGCCCGACAGCAGGTTCCCCGTCTGTCCGGGATGGATCCCCATGCCGACGGCGGGCTTGTTGAACAGGCCGTTGATCACGACGATCTTCTTCTTCAACGGCTCGAGCGGCGAGAGCGACTTGCTCAATTTCATCTCGGCGCCGTTGCCGCGAGCCCACCAGTGATTGCCGTTGATGCCGTTGCCCATGAACAGCACGGCAAACCGCTTCGGAAACGGCGACGTGCCGTTCGGCGCTGCCGTCTGTGCCCAGGCCGACAACGACTCCAGCCAGGGCAACGCCAGAGTGACGCCAACGCCACGCAACGCAGTTCGTCTGGAGATTGTTGAGCTCATCGCAATTCACCAATCCGTTTGTTTCGAAACTGGGAGCTGGAGACGATGCTTTCAATGAGGCTGTCGAAGCGGTAGCCGTCCTTGACCAGCTTCGCGCGCATCGCGTCGATGGTGCTCTCATCGGAGAGCTGAAGGCTGCGACCGAGGGCATACGCCAGCAGCCGGCGCGACAGATTGTTCACGAAGTCGTCCTGCCGCCGTTCGCGGATGTAGGCGCGCAAGCCTTCGACGCCGCTGCCGGTGGCGCCGCCGGGGAACGTGGCGGACGCGTCCACCGGACGGCCACTCAAGTCCCGCGTCCGCCGATCGCCGATGGGTCCGTATCCTTCGAAGACGAGCCCGAGAGAATCGAAACGAGCGTGACAGCTCGCACAACTCTTGTCTTCGCGATGACGTGCGAGCAGATCGCGAAGCGGCAGGTCCAACTTGGCCTCGTCACGCGGCAGCTCGGGCACCACCGCCGGCGGCGGCGGAATCTGCTCGCCCAACACCTGTTTGACGACCCAGTAGCCGCGCTTGACAGGGCTCGTGCGCAGGCCGGGAGCGTTCTTCGTGAGAAAGACCGCCATCGGCAGCAGCCCGCCGCGGCCAAAGCTCGCCACGTCGTTTACACGCGACCACTGATCGTGGCTGGCAACCGGGACTGGCATCCCGTAGTGCTTCGCGAGCACGGGATTGACGAACGTGTGACTGGCGTAGAGGAAGTCGAGGACCGAGCGCCCCTCGCGAAAGACGTCGAGCATGAACTGAACCGGCTCCTCGAACATGGCCTGACGCAGGTCGTCGTCGAAGCTACTGAAACGCTCGCGATCGACGGCGTTGTGCTCCTCGAAACGCCGAAAATCGAGCCAGTGACCACCAAACTCGGTGGCGAGGCCGCGGATCCGCGGGTCCTTCAACATTCGGCGCGCCTGCGCGGTCAAGATGTGCGGTTTCTGCAGATCGCCCGCTGCCGCCCGTGCCAGCAGTTCGGCATCGGGCATGCTCGACCAGAGGAAGTAGCTCAAACGGCTCGCCAGCGCGTAGTCGGACAACGCGACATAGTCGCGTCGGCTCGAGCCCGCACTCGTCCCCGAGGCATGGTCGCCGCCAGCCTCTGCCAAATCGAGGCGATAACAGAAATCAGGCGACATCAGCACGGCGACGACCGAATCCCGGATCGCGTCGCTGTGATCGACACCGCTCGCACGCATGGCGTGGTAGGCCGACACGATGCCCTGGCGCTCGTCCGGCGACAGCGGACGACGATAGGCGCGAGCGGCAAACTCCTGAAGCGCCGCCAGGTGGGTGGGTTCGGCGGCGACTCGCGCCTTTTCGACCCACCGAATCGCCGTGTTCGTCTGGTCGAAGTGATGCTCGATGGCTTCGACAGCCGTGGCGTCGCCCGCCGCCTTCGCACGCTCGAGATAGCTGACGGCGACTTTCTGGATCATCGATGGCGAGGCCGGGTCGGTGTTGTCGTCGGCGCGTCCCGCGATCGCGGCCGCGGCGGCGTCGCGGGCAGCACCGCTCTCGCTGAGATAGAACTGCACGTAGGTCCGGGGTGTTGCCAGGGCGATGAACTCGAGCTCCTGCCAGAGGGCGTCGAGCTTCTCCTGCTCACGGCGATCGAGCAGCAGCTCATAGAGCGGGCGATCGTCGCGGAAGTACCCCATCAGATTGTGAAAGCCCGCGCTCAGATGTCGCCCGACATCGCGTGTGTTATCGGGGAAATAGCGACCGCGCTCGGAGACATAGAACGCGTCGGGAAAAATGGAAGCGAATCGGGCGAACGCCGCTTCATACCGCTGACGCTCCGCAGGCGGCACTTGCAGATCCGGATCGCTGGTTTCGTCAGGCGCCTTCAGCGCCGTTCGGTCGTAGCTCCGACGATTGACAGCGTACTGTCGATTGCGCCACATGAGGAATGGCTGCGCGTCTTCGCTGATGCCGGCCACCTTCAGCTCGGTGTGCTTCACCTCGATCTTCTTGCGCAGGCCGACAACGAAGTCGCGCATCTGCGCCGCAGCCCGGTCGGGGTCACGGGCCTCGCGTAACTCGCGCCACATCGTCTGCAGCTTCGCGACCGGTCCGACATCCTCTTTCGTGTCTTCGAGCGTGCGCCAGATGGTGGCGAAGTATGTCGGGCTGACCTTCGGATCGAGGGTCCGCGCAAACTCGGCGAGGGTCGCTTTCCGCGCCGACGGCGGGCGTCGCGCGAACGCCCACGCGGCCTTGAAATACGCGGCGTAATCCGTGTTCTGCTCTCGATAGAACTGAAGAATCTGATTGACACAGTACTTGTCGCGATCCGTGTCGACGAGCATTGGGTGAGGCGCGAACGCCACCCCATCGGGCTTGAGCACGAGATGATTGGCGACGTCCTGCGCGGCCTGCAGATACTTGGTCAGCAGCGCCGGCGACATCACCAGCGACTCGCCGGAGTTGTCGAATCCGGCCGGGTTCGACGGATCGACGGGAAACTCGCGTGCTGGCCGGATGTCGACCGCAGTCAGGTCACGAATGGTGTAGTTGTACTCCGCATTGCTCAGTCGTCGTGCCAGCACGACGCCGGGATCGCCCGCGTTCCGGCGCGCCTCTTCCCGGCGAAAGTCATTGATCCACAGCATCACGCGCTGGCGGGCCTCCGGCGGCGGCTGTTTCGCCTGCGGCGGCGGCATCTCTCCGGCCTCGAGCTTCTCGCGCACCAGATTCCACCGCGGATGTTCCTTCGCAACATCCTCCATCGTCTCGACGGCGCGCAGATCGAATTGCGCAGCGGGTGACTGGCCGCCGTGGCACGACCCGCAGTACGTCTCGACGAAGGGGCGCACCTCGGTCGCGAAACGCTGGCGAAGATCATCTTGCGCGGGCACGCGGACCGGAGGCGCGGCATTCGAGCCGTAGGTCACCAGGAGGACGAACGCGGCAGTGGCAGCGATTCGCATGATCAACCCTGGAACAGCAACGGAGCGACGTCGTGCAGATATCGACGCCACACCATCCACGTGTGCGCGCCCGTGGTTGCCCTGAAGGTGTGCGCGATCCGATTGGCCGTCAGGAACTCCGAAAAGCTCTGCGAGGCGCTGAACGCGCCATCCTCTTTGCCGCAACCAACCCAGAGGAGACGCAGTTTCTTGCTCGCCGCCTCTGGCTGCGCGACAAGCGACGCGTACGTTTTCGGAAAATCGCTGACAGCCCCAAGACCCGAGCTGAATCCGCCAACATGACTAAACACCTCGAGGTGATTGAGCCCGATGGTGAGCGCCTGCCCGCCACCCATCGAGAGTCCGACCAGGGCGCGCATCTCCCGCGCCGCCGATACGTGAAACCTCGATTCGACAAACGGGATGACATCCTCCAGCAAATCCTTGCCGAAACGCAGGGTGTTCTCACCCGGCTGCGTTGGCGCACCGGGTGGAACGCCGTATCCGAAGGGCATGACGACCAGAAACGGCTGCGCTTTGCCGGCCGCCAACAGGTTGTCGAGAATCATGTTGACGCGTCCCAGTCGATGCCACGCAGTTTCGTCGGCGTTCGCGCCATGTAGCAGGTAGAGAACGGGGTAACGGCGTGGCTGACCGGCTGACACGTCGTACCCCGGCGGCACGTAGACGTTGAGCCGCCGTAGCGCGCCCAGCGACTTCGACTGGTACCAGAGCGTGCGGATCTCGCCGTGGGGAACCGGCTGCGCATCGTAGAACGCCGGTGTCTCGCCGCGCACTTCGAGCACGCTCGCCAGCGTGCTGAAAGTGGACCCTGTCTTCAAGTCGGCATTACCCGGATCGATGGTCCGAACGCCGTCGATGGTGAAGTTGTAGTGATAGATCTCGGGCTCGATTGGGCCGATCGTGATGGTCCACAGTCCGTTCGCGTCCATCTGCAAGGGCTGGCTGCCGTGGATGAATTCGCCGGTCAACACGACTTCGCGTGCGTGTGGCGCGACGAGTCGAAACGTCACACGACGATCGGGGCTGACGATCGGCGATGTCACAGGACGCGCCGAAGCGTGCGTCGGCGCCTCCTGTTTCGCTGCAGCTGCTGCGCTTGAAATGGCCAGCACGATGCACCCCAGAATCAACTTCCAGTGGTCAAGTGCCGGTCTCTTCACTTCCCCACCTCCAGCGGCGGCAAGAACCGAATGCCCGCCGGCGAGGGGAGGTCAGCAAAGATGCCCGATGGCTTGAGCCGCCCGTTGCCCTCGTCTATCCGCGACGCGAGCACCGTGTCCGAATCGCGGTTCGAAATGGCGAGATGTTTGGACGAAGGCTCGATGCCGAACTGACGCGGGGTCTTGCCCCCTGTCCCCTGCTCCTCGACAAAGGTCAATGTGCCCTTCTCGGGATCGATGGTGAAAAGGGCGATGCTGTTGTGACCGATATTGGAAGCGTAGAGCCACCTTCCAGAGCGATGGATGTACAGCTCGCCCGCAAGATTGGCACCGTCGAAATACTCGGGCAGCGTGGAGACGGTCTGCACGTCGCTGAGGCTCCCCGTTGACGCGTCGTACGCAAACACTGTCACGGTCGAGTGGCGTTCGTTGAGGACGTAAGCAAAGCGGGCGTCCTGGCGAAACTGCATCTGGCGCGGCCCCGCCCCGGGCTTCAACGCCGCCGAACTCTGACTGGCAGGAGTCAGCTTGCCGCGTTGAGAATCGAACACGTAGCTCGCGATCCGATCAGACGAGGGATCGCAGACAAAGGCAAAGCGGTTCGACGGATCGAGCGCGACACACGGCGTGCGATCTCCCACTTTCCCTGAATCGCCCGCTGCAATCGCGATCGTCTGGCTTGCCTCGCCGAGGGTGCCATCGGCGGCCACTGGAAGGATCGCAATCGTGCCGCTCGCGCAATTGGCCACGACGAGGTTGCGACCGCCCTGGTCAACGACGAGATGACAGGGACGTGTCCCCATGGACGCGCGTTGATTGAGGAGCGTCAGCTTGCCTGCCGAATCGATGGTGTAGGCACTCACGGCGCCGGTTGGTTTGCCCTCGAATCGATCGATCTCGTTGACCGTGAAGAGCCGTCGCCGAGGAGTGTCGAGCTCGAAGTGCGTGGGGTTGGCGGTTTCTGCCGCAAGTCCCAGCGGCACGAGGGTGACGTTTTGGAACACTTCCGTGCCGGCGGATCGCAGACGAAACAGGTAAATGCCCTTGGCCTTCTCGCCAGTGTGGGTGCCGATATAGACGAGGGTGTCCTTGCCCGAGGCGCCGGCGGGATCTGACACTTGGGACTGCCCCGCCGCGGCGACCGCGATCACCGCCCAAACCACAAGCACGCGTGTCATCGCTCGCTCGTTTCAGAAGTCCGGCACCGGAGGCCGGTGCCCCGGCCTACACAACGAAACCGGTAAAGCTGGCGCGATTGGGAAATATACGATATATGGGCCTCTGGGCGCGAGGACCGTCGGACGAGGTGCCGCCCCGCCTCTTAATGCTTCAGCTTGATCCGAATTGTATTGCTCGGCGTCGGCCCCACACGCATCTGGTGCATGCTCGCGATCACTCCGACGCCACCGCGGCTATCAGCGCCTTGATGTAACCGAAAGCAAACGCAAATCCCTGAAGGTTGTTGGCATCGCCGTCGATCGTCGGCACGTGGTCAGGCATCATCATGCCGTCGTAGCCAACCTCTTTGTACACGCGCATTGCCCTCAGCATATCCACATCGCCATCGTCGATGAACGTTTCGCGAAAGTTCAAGAAGCCGCCGGAGATGTTCCGGAAATGGACGTTGAAGATCTTGCGGCGCGAGCCGAAGTAGCGGATCACGTCGAAAATCTGCTCGCCGGGCTTGTCGAGCATTTCGGCCACGGTGCCCTGGCAGAAATTCAAACCGTGATAGGGACTTTCGGCGATCGAGACAAAGCGTTTCAGACCATCGACTGACCCGAGCACGGTCTCGACACCGCGCCAACCCTTGCCTGGCGGCATCCCTGGATCTTGTGGGTGACAAGCGAGTCGCACCTTGTACTCGGTGGCGACCGGTACGACGCGCTGGAGAAAGTAGGTGATCCGTTCCCAGTACAAATCGGCATCGATCGCGCCAGCGAGGGTGAGCGGCGGCTCTTGCTTGGCGTCCGCGTAGACGAACGTGCTGTAACGTGCTCCGCCTCTCCCTTGGGTGCTCGCCGTTCGTGGAATGCCGATCAGGGTCAGGTTGTACTTCGCGGACGGGATGCCGGCTCGCGCACAGTTGCGAATCATCTGGCAGATGTCGTCGATCTGCCGATCGCGATCAGGGTCTCGTCCGAGCAGAATTGCGGGGTTCTCAGCACGAGAGATCTCGCTCGAGCTCAGTGGCAGCGGCACCATGTCGAGCGTGATGCCAAACGATTCCACGCGCTCGCGGAGCCGTTGGAGACCGTCGACCGACCACGACTCGTCCAGCCGAGGCGACGGAAGCCGCGAGCAGATATGCGTGACGCCGAACCCGGCCAGGACACGGAGAATGGCATCCGAGTCGCCGTGCTGCGTCCCGACTTTCATCAGCGCCTTCGCATGGGACGCCGGAGTCCGGCGCTGCTCGGCCGGCGTCGACCTCGCCTCGACGGACGACGCAGCGGTGACGACGGCGCCGGCGAGGCTCACAAATTCGCGGCGATTCATCCTGGCCTCTCTAGCGAAGCTCCGCCTCAAACCGCCGAGATAGGACACACCGGCTCCGCTTCGCTAGGGCAGCATATCCTTGCCCCGCTCCGCGGGGCGGTTTAGACACAAGTCCATCTGTTACCTGAGCGCGAAGACCCAGATCGCACCACCCTCCGGCACTTGCACCGGGGTTAGACCCGGCACTCGATTGAGACGATTTTGCATGCCACGCGCGTCGATTCCCCATCCGGACTGAACGGCGATGTACTGCGTCCCATCGATGCTGAAGGAGGACGGTTGTCCGATGACGCCGGAGTTGGTCGGAAACTCCCACAGCACCCGACCACTCGAGGCGTCGAACGCACGAAACAGACGGTCGTTGGTGCCGCCGCTGAACACCAGGCCTCCCCCCGTTGCGAGCATCGGCCCCCAATTCGCAGAGGTTGCGAACGTGTGCGTCCACGCGCGTCGACCGGTGTCCACATGCCAGGCCTGTACTTCGCCAATGTGATCGGCGCCAGGAGCGACGGACAACGTGATGGTCGCACCGGTAAACGCACGACCTGGCGTGTACGAGATCGGCCGGCCAATTATCGACGCGCACAGGTTCTCGTTGGCGGGGATGTACAGCAGTCGGGTCTTTGGACTGAAAGCCGCGGGTGGCCAATTCTTGCCGCCCCAATGCGAGGGACAGAAATCAGCCTGTTTACCGGTGCCTGGCTGGCGAGCCGGATCGACGTCGGGTCGCCCCGTCTTCGAGTCGAGACTTCGAAAAACGTTCTGCTTCACGTACGGCGTGCCCTCGACATAGTTGATTGGTCCAGCGGTGCGTTCGAGGAACCAGAGGTAGCCGTTGCGCGCCACATTGATCAGGCCCTTGATGCTGCGGCCGCCTCGCGCGTAGTCGACGAGGATTGGCGGCGACACCTCGTCCCAGTCCCATGAGTCGTTCGGGTGGTATTGAAAGTGCCCTTTGATTCGACCGGTCTCGACGTCGATGGCCACGGTGGAGGAGGTGTAGAGATTGTCGCCGGGTCGCTGATCGCCCATCCACGGCCCTCCGTTGCCGGTTCCCCAGAACGCGAGACGAGTCTCGGGATCGTACGTGCCGGTGATCCACACCGGGCCGCCGCCCGTCTTCCATTGATCACCCTGTGGCCACGTCTCGCTGCCTGGCTCGCCGGGCGCCGGCACGGTGTGGGTCTTCCACAGCTGGCGGCCGCTCGTCGCGTCGAAGGCGGCGACGAAACCGCGGACGCCAAGCTCGCCGCCCGAGGCACCCACCATGACCTTGCCGTCCACAATCAGCGGCGCCAGCGACATGTAGTAGCCCTGACTGTTGTCGGCCACTTCTGATGCCCACACCTGATTGCCGGTTCTGGCATCGAGCGCGACGAGCACGGCGTCGCCTGCGGCGAAGAAGACCTTGTCTCCAGAGAGGGCCACCCCGCGGCTCGTTGGATGCAGCAGCACGACGTCCTGTGGCATCGATCGTCGATATCGCCAGAGCACGGTGCCGGTTTTCGCGTCGAGGGCGATGACCTGATTCTCTGGCGTCGCCACGAACATGACCCCTCGGTTGACGATCGGAGGAGCTTCGTGTCCGTTGTTGACGCCCGTGGATACGACCCACGCCGGTTGCAGACGTGCGACGTTGGTCGGCGTGATCTGTTCGAGCGGACTGTAGCCCCAGCCGTCATAGGTGCGACGCACCATGAGCCAATCCTCGTCGCCGGGGTTCGTCAGTCGGCTGGAGGTGACGGCTTCATAGCGTGCAATGGCCGTCGGGAGATCCGTTGCCGGTGCCGACGGCGCGCTCGGCTGCGACGGCGTCGCCGGCGTCTGCGCCAGTCCTGTCATGGTTGCGAGCGCCAGCAGCGCAACCGAGAGCGAGAGCCGAAAGCCTTCATCCACGCCCATGATTCGCCGATCTCCAGCCACCGCGAGTTCCACGTATAAGGTATCCGAATGATGGTTACTCGGATCACGCGTCGTGACCTGCTACTCGGGACCCAGTGGCTTCCGCCTTTAGGCGGAAGGACACCAGGTGATAAGGGATGAGAAGGAGTTTAGTGTGATCGATCTTCCGCCTGAAGGCGGAAGCCACGCGAGGCCCGAGGAAGCCACGCGAGGCCCGAAGAAGCCACGCGAGGCCCGAAGAAGCCACGCGAGGCCCGAAGAAGCCACGCGAGGCCCAGGAAACACACATTCACGGGCTCACGTGGCCCGGTGGTAACGGTCAGCCCGTCAGGGCTTGGGTGGCACGGCAAACGGCCCGACCTCGGGCTTTGCCTGCGTG
Organism: uncultured Acidobacteriota bacterium; assembly: GCA_963841905.1. GTDB lineage: Bacteria > Acidobacteriota > Vicinamibacteria > Vicinamibacterales > UBA2999 > JACCSI01. Next base: position 75,940 of record CAWJEM010000007.1, on the reverse strand, counting down.
TTCGCGAGTGGACCGAGTTCCGCGGCCACGCCACGCGCGATGGCGGCCGTTTCACTGCCGGCCTGGAAGCAGCTGAAGTCCGGACGGTCGCGCCACGAGAGCGGACCACACAATCGGATCCCGGCCTTGACGGTCGCATCGTGCACGATGTTGATCGCGCGCTCGTAGTCGGGCGTGCCCTGACGGAAGCCGGTAAAGTTCCCGAGATCGCCGCTGGCGGCGAAGAGCGCGGTGACGCCGGGCACCTTGGCGATTTCGTCGGCGTTCTTCAAGCCTTCGAGCGTTTCGATCATCAGGATCAGCACGATGTTGTCGTTGATCGTATTGCGATAGCCGCCAGGGACGCCGCCCCACATCGCGGCATCGAACGCCTGGCCGCCACCGTTGCTCCGACGACCCAGCGGTGGGAAGTAGGTCCAGTTCCGCGCCTCGATGGCTTCGGCGACCGTATCCACGGTGGGTACGACGATCACGAGCGCGCCGGCGTCGGTCGCATGCTGAATCTCGCGCTCGTCCGCGTACGCAACGCGGGCGCCGGGAACCGCCTTGGCGTGCGGACATGTCCGCCACAATCGTGCCGCCTGATCCCAGTCGCGCGGCGCATGTTGCATCTCGGTCCAGATGAAGTCGTATCCAGCATTGGCCATCGCGCAATACGTGGAGGGATCGGTCGCACTGAACAGCGTGCCGCCGGTGACCTTGCCGCCTTGCTGCAGCTTGAGCTTGACAGGATTCCAGATCTTGGCGCCGGCGGGCGGGTTGAAGGCGGGCCCGTACTTCCACGATGCGGGATCGAAGACGCCTTGGTTGACCGCTTCCGCGGGCGCGACCGTCTGCGCCCTGCTGTCCGCGCCCGGAGCGGCCGCAAGCGGAAACTTCGTGGCACCGGCCGCGGCATTGGTGGCGTACGGATCCGCTCCCGGAGTCGGCGTCGAGGGATTGGGCGCGGTCTGATTGCGCGGCTGCGGCTGCGGGCTCTGGCCCGCAGACCACAACGTTGCGATCAGCACAGCGCTGAGAACGGCGGAGAAAACGACCTGCCTCACGTGAACCTCCATGCGCGACCCCTCGCGCAGGCTTGATGCCGTCGCTCATTATGCACCCCGAGTCTCCAACTCGCCGACGTTCGACCGAGCGAACAGCGAATCTTCCGGCTAAAGCGGGAGCCACGCGAGCGAGTGAGACCCGGTGAAATGTTTACTGCGTCGCGGTGATCCCGCCATCCAGATAGAGCGTCTGACCGGTGATGAAGTCAGACGCGTTCGAGATCAAGAACAACACGGCGTGCCAGACGTCCTCCGGCTCGGCGATTCGGCCGAGCGGGATGCGGGCGATCAAGCTGTTGTAGAACTGTTCGTCGGCCAACATCTGCGCGACCTGCTGCGTCCGCACGAAGGTCGGAGCCACTACGTTGACGTTGATGCGGTGTGGCGCCCATTCTGCCGCCAGCTGCTTGCAGAGGATCGCCAGCCCGCCTTTGCTCGCGCAATAGGCGGCGTACCCCCGGCCACGCAGGGCCAGCAGAGTCCGCACCGACCCGATGTGGACCTGCTTGCCGCCATCGCCCTGACGAATCATGTGCCGCGCGGCGGCTTGCGCCTGGAACATCGCGCTGCGCAGGTTGACGTCGATGACATGGTCGAACGTCTGCTCGGTGACGTCCTCCGCCTTCTCCTCACGATTCAGCCCGACGCAGTTGACGAGAATGTCGAGCCGGCCGAAATGACTCACGACCTCGTCGACCATACGGCTTGTTTCAGGAACCGAGAGGGCATCAAATGCCGTGGCGAACGCCTCGTGACCGCTCGCTCGAATCGCCTCCGCACAGGTTGTTGCCTTGTTCGGGTTGTGCCCGGCGATGCCCACGCGGGCGCCGGCACGCGCGAGCCCTTGACAGACGACGTCGCCGATGCCGCCGTAGCCACCGGTCACGAGGGCCACCCGCCCATCGAGGCGGAGAAGATGATCACGCTCGATCGACTCGGTCATCGGGTATGGGGTCCGTTGCGCGCTCAGTCGACGCGGGGAGAATCGCGACCGCGCGGACAGGCGCGGCGGATGCGCCGCGCCATTTCACCGGCAGCACGCTGACGATGAACGAGTGATACGGCGGCGGGATCTCGTGCAGGTTGCACAGGTTTTCGAGATGGTAATACTCGCGCTCTCGCATCACGCGGTGCGCTTCCCAGAACTTTCGGCGCTCGAACATCTTCGCGACCGGCGGGTCGAAGCCAATCGCATCAATCCCCATCACCTTCACACCCCGATCGAGGACGAAGTGCACGGCTTCTTTCGTCATGCCCGGGTGTTCCGTCAGATACGCCTTCTCGGTGCGCCGCCTGGCTGCATCCGTGCGAAGCAGAACGATATCGAGCGGCTTGATGCGATAGCCGTCAAGCCTGGCTTCGGCCTGTTCAATGTCGCTCGGCGTGATCTCATCGCCGGCGGCTTTGTGCGTCAGATCGAGGACCACGCCTGGTCCATAGCAATACTCGATGGGAATGCCTTCCGCGCGCGGCGCGTCCGGCTTCACGTGGCCCCAGGAATCGATGTGGGTGCCGATGTGATCCCCGGTGACGATCATGCAGTGGTTGGTGATCTCATCGACGCCGTATTGATCGGTTCCGACGCTGCGCGCCATGTCGCGGTAACTTTCCATTTCCACGATCACCGGCTTGGCGACGTTGGGATACGTCATCATGCCCTGGTAGACTTCCATGCTGAGATCGATCAGACGCACTACTTCCCCTCCCACCCTCCATCAACGAAGATCGATTGCCCGGTCAGATAGCTCGCATCGTCCGAGGCGAGAAAGGCGGCCACCTTGCCGATTTCGCGTGGCTCGCCGGCGCGGCCGAGGGAGATCTGTGCCAGCACGCCGGGAAGCAGCACCGGATCCTTCATGACCCACGCGGTCATCGGCGTATCGATCAAGCCCGGGTGAATGCAGTTGACTCGGATCCCGAGGGGCGTCATCTCAGCGGACATGTTACGCGTGAGGGCTTCGAGACCGAGCTTGGTCGGGGCGTAGTGGGTCCGCCCTGGCAGCACCTTGGCCGCCTGGATGGAGCCGATGTTCACGATGCTGCCGGTTCGGCGCTCGGCGACAACGCGACGGCAGAACACCTGGGAGCACAGCCACGCGCCGCGCAGATTGACGTCCACGAGACGCGTCCACTGCTCGTCGGTGAGATCGAGAAACGGCACGATGGTTTCTATTCCGGCGTTGTTGACGAGGATGTCGATCGGACCGAGTTCTTTCCAGACCGTGTCGATCATCGGCTCGACGTCCCCGCGCTTGGCCACATCGCCTGCGATGGCCAGCGCCCGATTACCCCTGGCCTGGATCGCGTTCACGACGTCATCGGCTTGAGTCAAGTTGTCGATGTCGTTGACGGCGACGTGGGCACCCTCGGCGGCGAGCACTTCGGCGATGCCGCGGCCAATGCCTCGAGCCGCACCGGTCACGAGCGCGATTCTGCCTTTAAGTCTCATGTCTAGTGGCCTGTGACAGCCGAATGACTACTGCCCCGGTGCGCTTCGGACTTCCGCCTGAAGGCGGAAGCCACGGATATTGTTCGTAACTCGTGGCTTCCGGCTTTAGCCGGAAGATCGGAGGCGCGATAGCGAATCGACTTATACATGCGACTAGTGGCCTGGCGATGCCGAACGCTGCGGCAAGGCGAAGACGTAGTACCCCTGCGCTGAGGGTTTGCCGGGAAAGATGGCGATGTTCTCGGGATCGACGTCCGTATAACTCGAGGCGCAAAACGCGACGTATTGCCGTCCGCTCACTTCGTAGACCGCGACCATCCCTTCGGGATTCGCTTCGAGCGCATACTCGAGCAACAGCTTTCCGGTGTCCTTGTCGAAGGCGCGAAAGTAGCCATCGGCGTTGGTACCGATGAAGATGAGGCCACCGGCCGTGACGACGGGACCGTTTCGATGGATTCGCTGGGCGTTGCCGGTGTCCTTGATGCCTTTGGCCGCCAGCGCCCGCACGCTGCCAAGCGGCGTGCGCCACTTGATCACGCCCTCGTTGAGGTCATACGCAACGATCTGTGCCCACGGAGGACTGATCGCGGGCAGCCCGTTCGAGGCGCGGAACATCGACCCGAGCGGCCCGGTGTAGCGCGTGATCTCGTCGAGATGCGGGAGCGGCGGCCGCGGTGGTCCGGCGTTGTTCGGCAAGCCCGCCGGCGGATCGCTGAGATACAGCATCAGTACGTCGAGCTGCTCGTCGGAGATCAGCCTTTCGGGAAAGGGCGGCATCGCGCCCGCCCCGGAACGAACCGTCTTGCGAATCTCTTGCGGTCCTCGAGCTGTCAGATTGATGAGCCCTGAGGCATCCGGCGTGCGAATACCCTTCGCGCTGGCCTCACCGTGACACACGTCGCAATACTGCTGGTAAACGGCGCGGCCGCGCTGCGGCGGATTGCCTCCACCGATGCCCGGTGGGCGTAGACGGTGAATCGCCGGCTGGTCCGCCGTTCGCACGTACAGCATGCCGGTGGTGGGATCCGCCGCGGCGCCTCCCCAATTGGATCCACCAAGCTCGCCGGGAATCGAGATCTGATCGCGATCGAGTGTCTGCGGCGTGAACAGTCCCTCGTTCCGCGCATTCAGGAGAATCGCGCGCAGGCGCGCTCTTTCGGCCTCGTCGAGGTGCGGGTTGATGTCGTCGGGCGTGAACTTCAACCGAGCGAATGGTTCGAGCTTGGTCGGGAAAGGCTGGGTGGGCCAGGACGCTTCGCCTGGGACGTCGCTTTTCGGAACCGGCCGCTCTTCAATCGGCCACAACGGCTGCCCGGTCACACGATCGAACACATAGAGCAGTCCAAACTTCGTCGCTTGCGCCACGATATCGACCAACTTGCCGTCGTGCCGCACGGTCAGCAGCTTCGGCGCGGTGGTCAGGTCGTAGTCCCACAGATCGTGATGGACCGTCTGGAAGTGCCACAGCCGCTTGCCGGTGCGGGCATCGAGCGCCAGGAGCGAATTGGCAAAGAGATTCGCGCCCTTGCGGTCGCCACCGTACGAATCATGGGTCGGAGAGCCCAGCGGAAAATATGCGATGCCGCGTGACTCGTCGATCGAGATCTCTCCCCAGGCATTCGCGCCGCCGGCCCATTTGTACGCGCCTTCCGGCCAGGTGTCGTACCCGAATTCCCCCGGATGTGGAATGGTGTGGAAGGTCCACACCAACTTGCCGGTGACGATGTCGAACGCACGAAGATCCCCGGGAGTCGATCCGTAGCCTTCGCCAGTGTTCGAGCCGGTGATGAGCAGGTTCTCGAAGACTCGTCCCGGTGTCCCGCTGGGGCTCCCAAGTGGACGAAACTCCCCGGCGCGCATATCGACGCGCCCCTCACTGCCGAAGCTCGCAATCGGTCGTCCCGTGCGCGCGTCGAGGGCGCGCAGCTCACCGCCCACGGCGAAGATCAGCCGCCGATCCGATCGATCCTTGCTCTCCCAGTAATTGATGCCACGATTACCCGGGCTGCCGTCCTCGACGCCGTGCGCCCATATCTGCTTCCCCGTGGCGGCGTCGAGCGCCACGATCGAGGTCCGCGGGCCGAGCACGAACATCACGCCATCGACGACAAGGGGATTGAACCCGAAGTTGCCCGTGCGATCAGGGACCGGATAAAACCAGGCCAGCGCCAGCTGTTGCACGTTGCTCTTGTTGATTTGGCGGAGTGCCGAGTACCTGCATCGAATCCGAGGAACCACCGTAGTCGCTCCAGGTCGTGTAGCGTTCGAGCCGAGGCGTCGATTGGCTGCTGAGCGCGGTGCGGCCGATCAGACCTGCCGCGATCACGACGCCGAGGAGGTGCAGAAGAGAACGTCTCATCGTCTACTCTGCCCGTTACGAGGCTGCAAAGGTGTATCCCAGCGTCTGCAAGAATTTCTTCCCCATCGCTGCGGTCTCGAACGGGGTGTACGGCGCGCCCTGTGATCCATCGAGCTCGTGCATGATGTTCGCGTCCGGATTGGCGCCCTCGACCATGTTGAGAATGGCCTCGAGATCGACAGTCCCCTGCCCGAGCGGGCAATACCCCGCGTAGTGCTCCCAACCTTTGTAGTCCTTCAGATGCATGTGGACCGTAATCGGGAGAAAGTCTTTGACGACCTTCGCAGCGTCGGCGCCACCCTTCTGCAGCTGCCCGACATCGGGAGCGAATTTGACGTGGCGAGTGTCTACGGCTTCCATGACCGCATACGTTTCATCACGCGACTCAATCGCGGTATTCGTGTGCTGATGGAGTCCGGCGCCAAGCCCCTCGTCATTCATCGCCTTCGCGTAGTCGTTGAGGCCGGCGACGATGTTGGCGCGGTGCTGGGCAAAGTCGTAGGCTTCGCGCTTGACGCCGTTCGGCGCCAGCACCATGAAACGCCCGCCGTGCTTCCGCAGCGCTCGCGCCCATTGAATCAGTTGTGCCAGGTTCTCTCTGCGTGCGGATGGATCGGTGAGCTGCACGGTCGCGTAAGCGGACACGAGCGGGATGCGATGCTCGCCGAGTAGCGGCCCCAAGGTTCCCTTCGCGTCTCCGTCAGCGACGATTGAAGCGAAGGTTTCGAAGCCATGGAACCCAAGACGTGCCATGTCGCGAACCGCCGTGGTGAGGTTTTCCGGCGTGCGGGGCACTGCACCCCAGATGAGAGCGGTGCATCCCATGCGCAGCTTCCGTGGCTGGGCCCAAGCGGGCCGGACCCCGAGTGCCACCCCGGCCGCGCCTATTCCGACCAGGAGCTGCTTCCCGAACGCTCGACGATTCAGCCTGTCGGTCATGCCGGCGATTCTAGTCGCGTGGCGCACCCACCGATCGCGAGCGGTAACGGCTACCGCCAAGGCAAAGGTATCGTAAATGCGGTTTACTTTACCGGTCCAGTTGGATCTAATGACAGGTGACGTGAAGCCGACGTATTGGGACTGGGTTTGGCGCGAGACGGCGACCCGCTGGTGGCATGATTCGGCCGACCGTGCGGAGCTCGATTGCAGCCTGCAACGTGGAGCGACCGGTGTCACGACCAATCCGGTGCTGATCGCCACGGCGATCAAGAGCCATCCGGACCAGTGGACGGCCGTGACGCGTCAGTTCTCGCGCGACCAGCCGGCCGAAGCGCGAGCCGACGCTCTTACGCAGGCCGCCGTCTGCGCGGCGGCTGAGAAGCTCCTCCCGATCTTCCAAGCCAGTGACCGTCGATCCGGCTGGGTATGCGCGCAGGTGAACCCGTCGCGGGTCGGCGACCGGGCGTGCATGCTCGCGATGGCTCAGCGCTTTCACCGCTGGGCGCCGAACATCGCCGTCAAGCTGCCAGCCACGTCCGCAGGTCTCGACGTACTCGAGGACTGCATCGCTGACGGCATCACGGTGACGGCGACCGTCAGCTTCACGGTCCCGCAGGCGCTCGAGATCGCCGAGCGCCATCGCGCTGGCGTGTCACGGGCCGAGCGCCGCGACGTGACTCCAGGTCGTTGCTTCGCGGTCCTCATGGTTGGACGGCTCGACGACTATCTCCGCGAGGTGGCACACGACAGCAACGCGCAACTCGCGGAGTCGGACATTCGCCAGGCCGGCGTCGCAGTCGCAAAGCGGGCTTATTCCCTGTATCAAAGCCGCGGCTATGAGGCGACGCTGCTCGTGGCGGCGATCCGTGGGAGTTATCACCTCACCGAGCTTGCGGGCGGTGATCTCGTGTTGTCGATTCACCCGAGTCAACAGGCCGCGCTCGAGTCAACCGACCTGCCACACGAAGCCCGTATCGACCACCCCGTGCCCGCCGAAACGCTCGATCGCCTGCGATGCCTGTCCGACTTCGTGCGCGCCTACGAGCCGGACGGCATGACCGCCGCAGAGTTCATCACGTTTGGTGCGACGCAGCGGACGCTGAGCCAGTTCGTGGAAACCGGTTGGAAGGAGCTGGAACTGCTGGCAGCCGGCAGCCGGCAGCTGGCCGCGAAGAGTTGAGAGATGGCCACCGTCATTGAGCTTCCGCAACTGGGCAATACGGTCGAAGAGTGTCTCGTGACGCGTTGGTTCAAGCAAAAAGGTGACGTCGTGAAGGCCGGCGAGGCGGTCGCCGAGATCGAAACCGACAAGGCGACATTCGAGATCACGGCCTCCGTCGATGGAACCGTGCTCGACACCTTCGTCGAAGCCGGCGCCATCGTTCCCGTCTTCACGAGACTGTGTGTCATCGGCGATGCCGGCGAGTCCGTCTCGAGTGACCTGATCGCTGGAGCCCCTCCACGCGACGCGCCGCTCAGTCCACGCGCGCGACGGTTCGCCGCTCAACACGAGGTCGACGTCCGATCCCTTGCGGGGTCAGGCCCGGGCGGCAGGGTGCTCGAACGAGATGTGCAAAAGGCATTCGAGGCGTCGCTGGCGATGCGTTCCTCGGACACGCGCTTATCGACGACGCGGCAAACCATCGCACGTCGGACACGCGAGTCGCTGGCCTCGACTGCGCAGTACACGTTGCATGGCTGGGCCCCTGCCGGCGGACTGATGGCGGCGCGTGCGCGCAGCAAGATGTCATCGCAGTCTGGCGAGATATCTGACCAAATTTCGGTCAATCATCTCGTGGCCTTCTGTCTCATTCGCGCGTTGAAAGCCAATCCTGCGGTCAACGTGCAGTTGGTCGATGGTCACCTCGTCGAGAATTCCCAGGTGCATCTTGCCTTCGCGTGCGATACCCCTCGTGGCCTGATAGCTCCCGTTATCCGCGATGCGCAGCAGCTGTCGCTAGCGAACCTGGCAGAACGGATGCAGGACCTGGCGAATCAGGCTGTCCGGGGCACCCTCGGGCCGGACGACCTTGCCGGCGCCACCTTCACGATCAGCAACCTGGGAGCCCTGGGAGTCGAGTCCTTTACGCCGATTCTCAATCCACCGCAGGTGGCGATCCTCGGTGTGGGCGCCATTCACGTGAGGCCGCTGCGTACAGCTGGCGGCATCGACTTCATCGACGCCATTGGCCTTTCGCTCACATGCGACCATCAGGTCATCGACGGCGCCCCCGGCGCGCGATTTCTGCAGGCCCTCGCGCAGGAGATCGAGAGCGTCGAGTCGATCCTGTCGTCATCGTGACTGTGCCGATAGCTAGATTGACCACTGCCCATGCCTAAATCGATTGTCATCGAGCCAGCGCGCGTCTTCACCCGTGAGGTCATCACCTTTAGCGACATCCCGGTGAACGCGTACGTCAAGACGCTCGCCGAGGAGGAATCGAGCTACTCGAAAGAGGACTTGCTGCACATCTGGGAGGACATGTGCGGCATCCGTGAGTTCGAGACCGTGCTCAACGAGATCAAAACGAAGGGCGTCTACAAGGGCACCACCTACAATCACGCCGGTCCCGCTCACCTGTCCATCGGCCAGGAGGCGGCGGCGGTCGGCATGGCGTTTTCGCTGACGCCAGACGATCACATCTTCGGATCCCATCGAAGCCACGGAGAGATTCTGGGCAAGGGCTTCTCCGCAATCCGCCACCTGGACGATGAACGTCTGCTGAAGATCATGGAGACCTATCGGGGCGGCGCCCTCCTGCGCCCCGTCGAACGGCGCTTTGACGGTTCGGTCAAGGACCTGGCGCGTCGCTTCTTCGCGTATGGCGCCTACGGGGAGATCTTCGCTCGCGAAACGGGATTCAATCGCGGTCTTGGCGGCTCGATGCACGCGTTCTTCACGCCGTTCGGAATCTATCCTAACAACGCGATTGTCGGAGGGTCGGGCTCGATGGCGCCTGGAGCGGCTCTCTTCAAGCGTGTCAACCGCCGGCCCGGTATTGTCGTCGCCAACATCGGCGACTCGTCGTTCAGTTGCGGCCCGGTCTGGGAAGGCATCATGTTTTCCGCCATGGATCAGTTCCGCACCCTGTGGGACGCCTCTCTCGGCGGCGGGCTGCCGATCATCTTCAACTGCATGAACAACTTCTACGGGATGGGCGGCCAGCCCATGGGCGAAACGATGGGCGTCCAGCAGATCGCGCGCATCGGTGCCGGGGTGAATCCGGAGCAGATGCACGCCGAGCGCGTCAATGGCTACAACCCCCTACCAGTGATCGATGCGTTCAGGCGCAAGCGACAGGCGCTGCTCGAAGGCCGCGGACCTGTGCTGCTCGAGACGATCACCTATCGCATCAGTGGCCACTCGCCGTCCGACGCCTCGAGTTACCGCACGAAAGAAGAGATCGATCGCTGGCAGCGGGCGGATCCGATTGGCGTCTATCGCCGCATGTTGATCGACGCCGGCCTGGCCCCCGCTGACAGCCTGGACGAGGCCCGCGGCAAAATCGATGCCCTCATGGTGGAAATGTTCCGCCTCGCAGTCGACGCGGAAGTCAGCCCGCGCATCACCGTCGACTCCGATCTGGTCGGGGAGGTCATGTGTTCCAATCGGCGGGTCGAGGCGTTCGACGATCGCGCACCGGAGCTGCTGCAGGACGTCGCCGCCAATCCGCGCGTCGTACAGATCCGCGAAAAGGTCCGAACACCAACGGACCACGGGCAGCCGGTGCCCAAAATGAAAGCCTTCAACGTGCGCGACGCCATCTTCGAGGCCATGCTCCATCGATTCGCGATTGATCCAACGATGATTGCGTTCGGTGAGGAGAATCGCGATTGGGGTGGCGCGTTCGCGGTCTATCGAGGCCTCACCGAGGCGCTGCCGTACCACCGCTTGTTCAATGCGCCGATTGCAGAAGCGGCGATTGTCGGCGCCGCCGTGGGCTACGCGCTCGCAGGCGGGCGCGTCGTCGCCGAGCTGATGTATGCGGACTTCATGGGGCGCGCCGGCGATGAGATCTTCAATCAGTTGTCGAAGTGGCAGGCGATGTCCGCGGGCCAACTGACGATGCCAGTCGTCCTGCGCGTGTCGGTCGGCTCGAAGTACGGTGCTCAGCATTCGCAGGACTTCAGCGCCCTCGTCCACCACATCCCCGGATTGAAGGTCGTGTACCCGGTGACGCCGTTCGATGCCAAAGGCATGATGAACACGGCGCTGGCGGGAACGGACCCGGTGGTCTTCTTCGAGAGCCAGAAGGTCTACGACGTCGGCGAGATGTTCGAGGCGGGGGGGGTCCCGGAGGGCTTCTACGAAATCGACCTCTCGGAGCCCTCGATCAAGCGGCACGGTACGGATCTCACCATTGTCACCTTCGGACCCGCGTTGTACACCGCCCTAGCGGCCGCCGCCGAGTTGCAAGATCGCTACGACTGTTCGGCGGAGATTGTCGATCTGCGCGCAGCGACTCCGTTGAACTACACGCCGCTGGCCGAATCGGTGATCAAGACCGGTCGAGTGCTGCTGGTCTCCGATGCGGTCGAGCGCGGCAGTCTCATGCACACGGTCGCGACCACGCTCACGCAGCTGTGTTTCGACCACCTCGATGCGCCGCTCGTGGTGGTGGGGTCACGAAATTGGATCACGCCCGCTGCGGAGCTCGAAGCGATGTTCTTTCCGCAGGTCGCCTGGCTGCTGGACGCGATTCACGAGCGGGTCGTGCCGCTTCCAGGGCACCGTCCGAGTACCGATCAGACGCTGGCGACCATGACCGAGCGCGCACGGCGCGGCGTCTAGACCTAGATCCCGTGGCTTCCGCCTTCAGGCGGAAGATCCCAGCGCCGTCAGCCGGAAGCTGCCAACCAACTGCTGATCTTCCGGCTGAAGCCGGAAGCCACGCGGGCCTTGCACGAGGCCATCACAGGCTCGCGCCACGACGCTCGCGCCACTCTGAGGCGGCAATCGCGTTGAAGTTGCCGGTGATTTCGAGCAGGCCATAGCGCACGTGCGCGCGCATCGCGGCATCGGCGCGCATGACATCGCCCGACACGAGCGCCGCTGCCAGCTCCGCATGAAAATGTGCCGGCAAGGGCGTACGCCGGGCCGAGACATCGAACAGCCAGTTGAGCACGAGGACGTGATTGCGGTCGATCATCTGCGTCAACAGCGGGCTGTTCGCGCGTTCGGCGATCCGCATGTGAAATCGCACGTGACGGCGATGCACCTTGAACCGAAAAGCAGAATCCTCGCCTCGTGCCGCCAGCGTGCGAAAGAGCGTATCGAGCTGCCCGGCCGACTCCTCGAGTTCCACTCGCTGTGCCAGCGTGGCGCGTTCGGTAAACAGCCGCGCTGACTGCGACTCGAGCGCCTCACGAAGCTCGTAGAGCGCGCGGATGTCGGACTCGGCGGGCACGCGGACGCGGGTGCCGGCGCGCGCACGACTTTCGACCAGCCCGTCAGCCTCGAGGCGTCGGAGCGCATCCGAGACCGGCAGCACGCTCATGCCGAGCGCGGTGGCGAGCCGGCGCCGCGAGAGGGGCGTGCCGGGACGGAGCTGGCCGCGCAGGATGCGCTCGCGGATGGTCAGGTAGGCGCTGGTCGCCAGGCTGACGATTGCGGCGACAGGTTTACCCGTTACCTTTCTTCTCGCCCCCGCATTTCGGCGGGACGAAGCGGACCGCGGGGTCGTCGCGCGCGCGATGCGAAGCGATCTGCCCATGTTTTTTGCCCTTACTTTACCGGGAAAGTGCTTGACGCTGACCAGCGCCCATGCTACTACAACTGACATTTCAGTAGCTGCGCCTGCTGGCACCTTTCCACTTCGCGGGCAACAGGGAGCGCGTCATGAAGCGACACGTTGTTCTTGCACTTTGGCTGACGAGTCTTGCGGCCGGTCCGGTCTTCGCACAAACCGGCCAAATCAATGGCGTGGTCAGCGACAACACGGGCGGCGTGGTGCCGGGCGCCCTCGTGAAGGCCATCGAAATCGCGACCGGCCTGTCCAGAGACACCACGACCGGCGCCGATGGCCGCTACACCTTCACCTCGCTGCGGCCCACCACCTATGACCTCGTCGTCGAGCTGAGCGGCTTTCGACCGTCTCGTCGAACGGGCGTGTTGTTGCAAGCCAATCAAAATCTTACGATCAATTTCTCGATCGAGCTCGGCACGCTCGCGGAGACAGTCACCGTCTCTGGCGAATCGCCAACCGTGGATGTCTCGTCAGCAGCCCTGAGCGAAGTCGTCGATTCGAAGCGGATTGTCGAGTTGCCGCTGAACGGCCGCGATGCCGCGACGCTGAGCACGCTGGTGCCGGGCATGGTGTTGACCACCGTGGATCGGGAATCGGGCAAGACGATCCCCGGCGCGCTCCGCATGTCGACCAATGGGACCGAATCGCGACAGGTCTCGTTCCGTCTGGACGGCACGAGCCATTCCGACCCGTACTACCAGCAGAATCAACCCTTCCCGTTCCCCGATGCGCTGCAGGAGTTCAGCATTCAGACCAGCAACTACAGCGCCGCCCAAGGGAACAGTGCCGGGGCGGTCGTCAACGCCGTGACGAGGTCTGGCACCAACGCGCTGCACGGCGGGGCGTTCGGCTATCTGCGCGACGGCAAGTTCACCGCGAAGAACTACTTTGCGTCCGAGAAGGACTTCCTGAAGCGCAAGCAGTACGGCGGCTTTGCCGGCGGGCCGATCGTTCGCAACAAGGTCTTTTTCTTCACCGGCTGGCAAGGCACGACGATCGACAACCGCGGCTCGAACCTGGTGCAGTTTGCGCCGACGACCGACCAACGCAACGGCAACTTCGCCACCTGCGGCGCGGCCTGTAATGTCCCCCTCATCGATCCACAGACGGGCGTGGCGTTCCCCGGCAATCAGATACCTGTGTCGCGCTTCGATCCCGCGTCGGTGAACGTGCTGCGGTACATCCCGCAAGTCGGCGGCGATGGGCGCATCCAGGTGCCGCGGCTGATTGGGCAGGACGACAATCAAGTCGTCGCGAAGGTCGATCAGCAGCTCGGTGAGTCCAATCAGCTCGGGGTGCGCTACTTCTTCGATCACTTCACCAACGACCCGACCTACACGGAAGGCGACTTGCTCAGCTATCGCAACCCCACGCTGCAGTCGCGTGTGCGCGCCCAGAACCTCGTGGGGTCGTGGACACGGACGCTGACGAACACGTCGTTGAACGAGCTCCGCGTCGGGTACAACCGCATGCACGCACGGCGGTTCCCACCCACGAACAATGTACCCAGCATGCAGGAGTTAGGCGTCCGGCTCCCGATTTATCCCAGCTTGCCGTCGATCTCGGAGATCAATGCAAGCGGATACTTCAACATCGGCGACAACCTCGAGGCCTCGTTCGTGCGTAACGGGTTGGAAATCAACGACCGGTTCAGCTGGCTGAAAGGGAAGCACAACATCCAAGCTGGCGGCGAGGCGCAGCGCTACACCGTGAAGATCGAAAACCAATTCCGGCGCGCCGGACACTTCGTCTTCAATGGCAGCCGAACCGGCCACCCGATTGCTGACTTCCTCCTCGGTTATATCCAAACCTTCGATCAGGGCACCGGCGAATACAAGGACTACGAGGTGTGGTATGGGTCGTTGTTCGTTCAAGACGATTTCAGAGTCTCGTCACGGTTCACGCTGAATCTCGGTCTGCGCTACGAGAACACACCGCCATGGCATGAGACGGTCGGACGCATCGAATATTTTTCGGTCGAGGACTACAACAACAATGTGCGGTCAACCGTCTTCCCGGCCGCGCCGAGGGGCGAAACCTTCCGCGGCGACGCAGGCGTTCCCTACGATGGCACCGATGCCAAAACCAACAACTTTGGCCCTCGTCTCGGCTTTGCCTGGGACCTGACCGGCGATGGCAAGACCAGTCTTCGCGGCGGCGGTGGCCTGTTCTACGACCAGCACCGTGACGGCGAGTCCGGCAATGGCGCCGTGAATGCGGCGCCCTGGAACGTTCGGCTATCTGTCACTCGCCCGACTGGCCCCTTCTCGGATCCTTATCGCGGACGCACCGACTTCGATCTCGTGACCGACGGCACGATCGGCACGCAGCAAGCGCCGTTTCCCCCGCCCGTCCTGATCGAGACGCTCGACTCGACCTACAAAACGCCGCTCACCTACAACTGGAACCTGACGTTCGAACGCGAGCTCATGGCCGCCCTTTCGGCTCGCGCCGCGTATGTCGGGTCGCGGTCGGTGAACGGCCGCCGCACGGTGCAATTGAACCCGGCCGTTTACAGCCCAAGCGACACCCGCGGCACCGACGACCGGCGGCTCTTCGCGGCCGATAGGATCGGCCAGGTGATCCAGCAGCGCCAGGATCGCGAGTCGATGTACCACGGAATGCAGCTCACGCTCCAGAAGCGCTACTCTCGCGGCTTCACCGTGACCAGCAGCTACACGCTGTCGCGGGTCGAAGGCAACTTCGGCGACGAAGTGATCCCGTGGAACGAATTCAACCTCGATAAGAAGGATCCATTCGTGTGGGGCCCGCTGTCGCAGGACCGTACTCATCGCTTTACGACGTCATGGGTTTGGGATCTGCCCGGTGCAAACATGGCTGGGCCCTTGAAGTGGGTGCTCGGCAACTGGCAGTATTCCGGCGTGATGGAGTTTGAGAGCGGGCGACCGTTCAATATCATCAGCGGGTCGGATAGATCGGGCCGTGGGATCGGCAGTACGAACGACCGAGCCAAACTGACCGGTCAGCCGCTTTCGCCGCCCGCTGGCGCCGACGAGAGAGTGTGGTTCAATCCGGCCGCCTTTGCGGTGGCCGACGTCGGCACGTTCGGCGACGTGCCCAAGGGATTTCTGCGCGGGCCCTCCTTCCACAGTTGGAACATGGGGCTCTTCAAGAACTTCCGCTATGGTACTGGGTCGAACATTCAACTGCGCATTGAGGCCTTCAACGTCTTCAACCAGGTGAATTTCGACATTCCTGGCACGACAGCGGGGGACAACCGCGTGGCCGTGAACAGCGCCAATTTCGGCAGCATTACACGCACGGTTCCGGTCACGGGTGATCCACGTCTCGTGCAGTTCGGTCTGAAGTTCGTGTTCTAGACTTCCTCTGGGCGGTATTGAAAGCGGAGCTTCGCTAGCGACGAGCCGCGACGGGTCTTCGGGCCCGCCGCGGCTTGACGTCACGGCTTGCTCCTTGACGTCCTCGTTCCCGCACGCGTAGCCTGCCCGAGCCATGAATCGCAAAGACCTGGTCGCGTGCGCCACCACCCTGCTCGCGCTCAGCGGACTATACGCTCAGGAGAGCAGCCGCGTGGCCCCAGACATCCAACTGATGACGCTCGATCCGGGACACTTCCACGCCGCCCTCATTCAAAATGAGATGTATCCGGGGGTTTCATCGCGCGTCGACGTCTTTGCGCCTGAGGGACCGGATCTCACCGAGCATCTCAAACGAATCGATGGCTTCAACAGCCGACCCGATCACCCCACGAAGTGGCAGACGAACGTGCACCGCAGCCCTGAGTTTCTCCAAGTCATGCTGCGCGAGAAACCCGGAAACGTCGTCGTCATCTCTGGCCGTAACAAGGGAAAGATCGACCGCATTGCATCGTCAGTCGAGGCGGGGCTCCATGTGCTCGCGGACAAGCCGTGGATTCTGACTGCCGACGAACTGCCGAAGCTGCAACGGGTCCTCGCCGATGCCGACGCCAAGGGTGTTGTCGCTTACGACATCATGACCGAGCGCTTCGAGATCACTTCCATCCTGCAGCGTGAGCTCGTCAACGATCGGGCGACGTTTGGCGAGATCGTCGCGGGGACCGACGCGGAGCCCGGCGTCTATATGGAAAGTGTCCACCACCTCATGAAAACGGTGGCTGGCGCCCCCAACATCAGGCCTACGTGGTTCTTCGACACGGCGGAACAAGGTGAAGGACTGAATGACGTCGGCACGCACCTCGTGGATCTGGTGCAGTGGACGCTGTTCCCTGGACATGCCATCAACCACGCGTCGGACATCGCCGTTCTGGCGGCGCAGCGCTGGCCAACGTGGATTCCGCAAGCGGAGTTTCAGCGTGTTACGGGTGCGGCCAGATTTCCACCGGAGCTCGCAGGCGCCATCAAAGACGGCCGCCTCGAGTACTTTGCGAACACGCTCGTGTCCTACACCATTCGTGGCGTCCACGCGAAGCTGAACGTCATCTGGGACTGGGAATCGCCCGCCGGCGCCGGCGACACGCATTACGCGGTCTATCGAGGCAGTCGGGCGCGTGTCGAGGTTCGCCAGACAAAGGCGGACCGATTCGTGCCCGAGCTCTACGTGGTGCCAGCGACTGCCGAAATGAAAGCGCAAGTGCTGGACGCCGTGCGGACGAAGACGGCGGCGCTTCAGCGCGAGTACTCAGGCATCGGTATCGACGACCGTGGCCCGGAGATCCGAATCACAATCCCCGATGCGCTCCGCGTGGGACACGAGGCGCACTTCGCGCAGGTGGCCCAGAAATTTCTCGGTTACCTCCGCGAGCGTCGCACCCTGCCAGCGTGGGAACACGCGAATATGCTGGCCAAGTACGCCGTCACGACCACGGGGACGGACCTCGCCCGACGTCAGCCCTCGCGTCCTGCTTCGCGCCTGGCCCCGCGATAGCAAGTGGGCCGCGTCGGCAAGACGCCATCCGCGGAAGGGCGGAAGAAGCGGAGATTCTCCATCCGCGGAACACGCAGAAAACGCGGTGTCGGTTCTCCATCCGCGGAAGACACGGAACACTAGGAAAGTCACATCGGTCCATTCGCGAAACAGCGAAACACGCGAAACGCGGAGGTGCACAGCCGATGCGGGCCACTCGGATTGCGCCGCCCTCTGAGCGCCGTGATCCCGGTGCCGGTAAACGGCCTCGGAGCGGATTGTGCCGGCGCTGCTGATTCGCCACCACGGCACGAACAACCCGGGCACCCAATCGATTGTTCACCGGCGTTCGAGCTGACCCAAGCGCCGGCTGGGCGGACAGGGCGACCGCGGAGAGACCGTTTTCCACGCCGCGAAGCGGGCGGTGCGAGCCGAGTGGGCCGCGTCGGCAAGACACCATCCGCGGAAGAGCGGAAGCAGCGGAGAACCGCACGCACTACAGGATCAAAAAAACGCTCCGCGGGGGGGCTGATCCCGCGGAGCGAAGGGCCGCAAGGAGACGAGTCCTAGAAGCTGTAGCGGAGTGACAACTGCATGCGACGCTCGGTGCGCGCAGAGATCACTTTTCCGAAGTTCGTGTCGGTTTGGTTGCCGTTGGCATCGAAGATCGCCGAGGTGTCCACTTCGTTGAACGACAATTGGTCGAACAGGTTGTAGATCTCCCAGCGGAACTGAATCCTCTGGCTCCCTTTCATCGGGAAGTTCTTGAAGAACGAGACGTCGTGGTTGTGGAACCCGGGGAGTCGCAGCATAGCATTGTCACAGCTGTTGCCGACATCGCCTCGACCATTCGGCCGCGCGAACACGCTGGTATCGAACCATTGATCGATCGTCCGGTCGCCGCGCGGCAGATCCGGGTCGCCGGTCACGGTCGGGAAGGGCCCAATATTGTTGCCGCAGCGCTCACCGCCCCCGGTGAAATCGAAGCCGTCGGTCGTCGTGAAGGTGACGCCCGTGTAGCCGCCGGTCGAGAACGTGCTGATGCCCGAGACAGTCCAGTTGTCGAGCAGCCATCGCAGTCCGCGTGCACCACCGAGGCTCGTGCCAGCGTTCGGCAGGTCGACGCTGTAGCTCATCGTCAGAACATGCTCCTGAACGTTGCTGCGCTGCTGCGAGGTCCCCCGCGGAATGGGATTGTCGAAGAACGCGGTGGCGGCGAGACCCTGGGGGGCGTCGTTGAAGAAGTTCTGCGTGCCCTTGGCCCAGGTGTAGGCGCCCGCCAACTCGACGCCGCCGGTATACCGGCGTGTGAGCTGCACTTGCAGCGAGTCGTAGTCGGATCGACCGGTCGTCTCGGTCATTTCGATGTCGCCGAAGCCGACGTAAGGCCGAAGGAACGCGTCTGGCAGCGCCCCGGGATTCGTAGCCGTCGGCGTGACCGTGGGGTCGCGATTCTCTGGCAGGAACCTCGCGCCCGCCGGCACCATGTTGTAGTTCCTGCGGACTGGCAGGTAGCGCGTCCGATCGCCGACGTACGCGACGTCGAGCACCGTGTGCCACCCGAGCTCACGTTGCACGCCGACGTTGAACCGGTACGCGTTCGGCCGTTTGTCAGTGCGGTCGACGCCGGACACGTTCACCGGCGTCGTCGCGGTCGTTCCTGTCATGAATGAATTCATGTCGGTGAAGCGGACGACACGATCGAAACGAAACGCCGCCCCGCCGGTGTTGTAGAAACCGCCGTGCGCTTCGTGGAAAGAACCGCCGGCCACGCGAACGACGGTCTTTGAGTTCATGGCCCATGCGAGCCCGAGGCGTGGATCGAAGACCACAGGAATCGGATCGACGAAACCCTCGCCGTCCACGTAACTGCCGTCGCGCTGCGTGACGATCCCGTTGATCTGGCAGGGCGTATCGGGGGTAATGACGTTGCAAGAGTAGCCGGTCCCCGGAACCATCTGTCCGACGTACGTGACCGGGACGATTTCCCCCGTGAGCGGATTGACGGCCCGGCGCCCGGCCGACGTCATGGTGGGTTGGAAGAGCACCGGCGGCCTGCCACCCCAACTGGGATCGAACCGCTCGAAGCTGAAGACCGACGACTCGCCGAGCACATGGCGCGGTCGGTCGGACTTGTACATGCGCAGGCCCAGGTCGACGGTGAGCGTCGAGTGCGGCTTCCACGTGTCCTGCGCGTACCACGCGAAGGTCGTCTGGCGCCGATCGTCGCCTGGCCGGCCCATCGACTCGGTGTAGCTCGTGACCTGACCGAGAAACGCGTTGGCGAATGCGAAGCCCGTGTTATTCGGATTGGCCGTCTCGTTCGCGAAGCTGAACTCGCCGCCGAAAGTGCCAGAACGCGCTTGACCAAAGTTCTCCTGTTCGCGCATGAGGCCCAGCTTGAACGTGTGCGACCCGCGCGTGTGGGTGAGGTTGACCGCGGCATTGATCGCGCTGTCATTGCCCGTGAGCGGGAACCTGCCGTCGTAGTTGATATTCGGAATCCAGTCGTTGCTGCCGCTGCTCTGGAAGTTGCCCCACATCACGCGAGGAATGACGTTCAGCGGATTGTGCAGCCCGGCGAACTGCGGCAGAGCGGCGAGCGCCGGAAAGGTGGACCGCTGAAGCTTTGCCAGCTCCTGGTCATTCTCGGGGGGGCCGTCCTCCCAGCTCTCGAAGAGGCCGGCGCTGACTTCCAGCACGGTGCGCCCACCCATGACCCGCGTATAGTCGACTTTGTATTGATCGGCATCGAAGTCGTATCGCTGGCGGTAGAGGCCCCATCGGCCGTTGGTCGGAACGCCGGCAGCATTCAGACCCACGCTCTTGGTCCACCACGTCTGCGCTTTGACCGCGATCGTGTCCTTCGGCGTGGGGCGATAGTCCACCCGTAGCACTTGCGAACGGCGCGGGTGCGGAATGCTGTCTTCCTGATACTGGTAGTTGTAGCCCGAGCCGCTGGTATTGAGGGGCGGCAGCATGTTCAGGAACGCCAGCCCTCGGGGATCGGCCCGATCCATCGGGATAATGTTCCCGGGGAACGGCTGGTTCGTGATTGGATCGCGAATGACAATCAAGGCGCCATTCGGCTGCCGTGTCTGGGAAAAATCTCCGCGTCGCTCGAGCTCCGTCGGCATCATGAAGCGACGCAACTGCTGCGGGTTCTTCAGGCGCGTGTCATCAAGCGAGTAAAAGAAAAACAGCTTGTCGCCGTCACCGTTGATGCGCGGGATTTTCGGGATCGGGCCGCCGAGCGTTCCGCCCAGCGTCGAGTAGCGGTACTCGGGCTTCGGAATGCCGGCGATCTCGTTGAAGTAGTTGATCGAGTTGAAGGCTTTGTCGCGTTGATACGTGTAGGCAGTGCCGTGATACTCCGAACCACCACGCTTGGTCACGAAGTTCACCTGGGCGCCGCCCTTCAAGCCGTACTCGGCGGTGTAGGCACTCATCTGAACCTGCACCTCGGCGATGGCATCGAGATTGGTCGCACCGCTGAAGTTCGTGCCACCGCCACCGCCGCCACCACCATCACCGCCGTTGATGCCGTCCACGTAGATCGTCTGGCTCGCCCCCCGGGACCCGCCGATGATCGGCACCGCCGTCGCGAAACTGCCGCCGAACGTCTCCTGATCGTTCGCCAGGTTGGCGTTGCCCGCGACCGATACACCCGGAAGAACCTTCAGGAGCGAAATCGGGTCGCGACCGCGAATCGACAGATTGGTGACCTGTCTCTCGTCGAGCTGAGCTTCGTGCGACGTCCTGGTGAGATCGAGAGTCTCGCCCTGGGCGGTCACACTGACCGTTTCGTTGACCGCGCCTATCTCTAGCCGCAGCGGGCCGACCGATAACCGGCTGTTGGCACCCACGTTGTTGTTGAGCTGTTCAAAAGGCTTGAACCCCGACAGGGCGACGCGGATGGTGTAACGACCGGGGACGAGTCCGGCGAAGTTGAAGTCGCCAACCTCGTTGCTTACGGATCGACGTTCTTCACCCGTGTTCTGGTTTATGACCGTTACGTCGGCCCCCGGGACCACATTGTTCGAATCGTCAACGATGGTTCCGGAGAGAGAACCCGTTACCGTTTGTGCCGAAACATTGCCAGCAGCGAGCGTCGCCACGAGCACCGTCAACAGCCTGAGACGCCCCATAACCACAACCCCCCTTGAAGTCGACGGACAAGCCGGTGACCGAGGCGAGCCAACCCCGGTTTCGTGCTTGATATACCCAACTCAAACGGTAAAGTAAACGGAGTTGCCGTTACAGCAGGGCCGAGCCGAGCGGCCACGGCCGAGCAGGAATGACGAACACGGAATAGCCGTCTTGACGGCCAAGAAGTCTCGCGAGGCTGGTAGGAGGCTCCGCCTCGCTAGCCCGTGTGGAGGGTTCCGATGGGTGCGAGGGTGCTCCTGGTCCTGGTCGGTGCGACGATTCTCGGCTGGCCATCGCCTCTTCGATCGGCGGACGGGCAGGAGGCCTCGTCCAAGCCTGTCTTCGAGCGCGCACCCGACGCCCTCGAACGGGTCTCGTGGCGCACCCGGACGCTGGTGGGCGACGACCGGCTCACCAACTGGAATTTCGCCGTCGCTACTTCGACGCTGCCTGCTCTCACATTTATGGAAGCCGTCGTTCGGGCCGACGCCGTGGCCGTCGATTTCGTGGAGGGCTTCAGCGGTCAGCGAGTCAGCGCTCAGATTGAGAAAAACCTCGACTACAGCTTGACGCCGAAGGAGCGGGAGGCGGTCCGAAACGGGATGGGCCCGGTGCGCCTGGTCGCCTATCGCGTGCACACCGTACCGCCCGAAACGGTCGATCGCCGTCGGCTGTTCGAGTTCGCGACAGAAATGGGCGTGGAGACCCTCGTGGTCCCGCTGAGCGACCACCTCGCGGATGTCGAGACGCTCGCGATCGAGTTTGGCATCAACGTGGCCGTCCAGGGCGATCGGTTTGCGGTGATGAAGGCGCTCGAAAATCGCAGCAAGCGACTCGGCGTCTCGATCGACACCGGGACGTGGGCGCAGGAAGGAAACGGCGGCGGCGACGGTCTGGTGAGCGTCAGCGATCGGCTCCTCCACGTCGGTTTGCGCGATCGCTCCGCTCGGGGTCCCAACGCTAGAAACGTGTTCCCTGGTGAGGGCGTTGCCAATCTGACGACGTTCTTCCACGAGTTGAACCGGACGAAGGCTCGACCGGTCGTTATCGCGCTCGATGCCACCGAGGTCGTGACTCAGCCCGCCGATCTGTTTCGCGCCGTGGACGCCTTCGAAGCGGTCGTTCAGCCGGCGTACGGCGCCCATTTTGCGGAGTTCTCACGCACGATCCCCATCAGGCGTGATCTCGTGCGGCCGACCAAAGGAGAAGTCATCTCTGAAACGGATCGCGAGCGTCGATCGGAAGAGATGCGGCAGCGTATTCGTGCCGCAATCCCGAGCGCGGCGGCTCCGCCGAGAAAATCGCGCCGGCTGCTCGTGATTGAAAGTCTGCACGGCATGTCGCACGACACCATTCCACACGCGAACGTGATGCTCGAAGAGATGGGTAACCTCACGGGGGCATGGACAACCGAGTTCGACAACGACCTGAACAATCTGAAGTACCCGAAGGTGAAGGAGTACCGACGGCATTTTCCTGAACAGCATCGTCGGCGAGTTTGCGCCGGATGGCTGAGGTCCGCGAGGGGCTGCTGCGCTTCGTGCGGGAGGGCGGGGGCATCGGCGGTGTCCACGGCACGCCCTGGGCGTCGCGCAACTGGGATGAGTTCGGCGTCCTTTTCGGAGCCAAGAGTGCTCCGCATCGCATCGAGCAAGGAGTAATGAGGGTGTTCGACCCGGGCAGTCCCCTGGTCAAATCCTTTGGCGCAAAGCCTCTCAATTTTCGTGAGGAGTACTACCGATTCGAACACCAGGGACCGAACCGGCTGCGCTGGGAAGATGTCCGCGTGCTGCTCACGGTCGATCTCGACGATCCCACGATCGAGCCAAGGCCGTGGAATGGCTACAAACGGCCGGACAACACATATCCCGTCAGTTGGGTTCGCCGGTTTGGCCAACGGTCGAATGTTCTATTCGTCACTTGGCCACATGCCGGAGACGTTTACGACACCGGAGATCGTCGCGCATTTTCTCGCGGGGGTGCAGTTCCTGCTTGGCGATGTCGACGCCGACACCACGCCGAATCCTGTCCGGAGCACAAGCCAGGGCGCGCCGGCCCAGCCGCCTCCAATTCCCTCCCTGTCGCAGCGGCCGAATGGATCGAGTCTAGGCACGATTCGTGTCGGCGCGTCGGACAACAACATCTGGTTTGGCTGGCGCGTCGGCGTGCAGGCGACCGCGTTACCGACGCTTCACCTCAGCGATGTGCTGGTCAAGACGGATCTTCTCAGCGTGGCGAACGTGGAGATCTCGTCGTCGCAAATCGTCAGCGATGAAGTACCCAAGCGGCTCGATGTCCGGCTTCAATCCGGGGAGCGGAATGCGGTCGTTCGGCGTTTCCGCGAGCTCAATCAGCAGGTGTTGGCGTATCGGTTGGGGGCTCTTCCGACCGACAGCGTCGCTCGTCGCCAGGTCTTCGAGCTTGCTCGAGCCCTGACGGCGCCGATCATCGTCATCGACGGGGGGACGTCGAATCTCGAGGAGATTGACTCGCTCGCTGAGGAGTTCGGGCTTCAGGTGGCGATCGAGAGCAAGACCAATCCCAAGGCTCTTGCAACCGCGCTTCAGGGGCGGAGCAGGCGCGTTGGCATTGCTGCGGACCTGTCGGCGTGGGTACGAGGCGACGTAAACCTGCTCGATGGCCTGGCAGCCGCGAAGGAGCGGCTGTTGCTCGTGAAGATACAACCGGTGGGCGATGCCGCGCGCGGGCTCGACGAGTTCTTCCTGGCCGCTTACCAGGCGAACGTCAAACCGTTCTCGATTGCCATCGAATCGAGCGGCCCGACCGAAGCGGATCTCGTCAAGACGCTCGCTGCCTTCGAACAGGTGATGTGGCCGGCCATGGCTGAACGGGTTCGAACCATGCTGGCCTCGGCGGCCGGTGCGATTCGTGGGCCGGACCGGTTGGACCCCGGGATGCGACAACAGATTGCCGCGGCGGCGCCGCGCCAGGCGCTCGCGGTGCCAAAGAAGCCGAGAAAGCTGCTCGTCACCGACATCCAGATGTACTCGGGTCACAGCACGATCCCACACGGAAACTGGTTGCTGGAAGTCATCGGCAAGCAAACCGGTGCGTTCGAGCCCGTCTTCAGCAATGATCTGAGTCTCCTGAAGTACCCGAAAATCAAAGAATTCGACGCGGTTTATCTCAACAACGTCTGCGGTATGGTGCACAACGATCCGGAGGTTCGGCAGGGGCTGCTGCGCTTCGTGCGCGAGGGCGGTGGCATTGCCGGCCATCATGCCGTGACCTACGCCAACAACCACTGGCCGGAGTTCGCGGAACTCATGGGTGGCTGGGCCGGCGCGCATCATATCGAGTCGCAGATGATCAAGGTCGACGACCCCGCGAGCCCGCTGACCAGGAGCTTCGGGTCCACGAGCTTCGAACACACCGACGAGTTTTACATCTTCCCGACGTTCTCGCCGTACTCACGCGACAAGCAACGCGTTCTGTTGAGCATCGACGTCGAGCGGTCCGATCGGGCGACGGAGGGTCGATTCTGTACGGCGTGCACTCGACCAGATCAGGATTACGGATTGGCGTGGATCAAGCGCTACGGGGAGGGACGCGCATACTTCACGCCGCTCGGCCACACAACCATCTTCTATACGGATCCACGCTGGACCACTCACCTGCTGGCAGCGATCCAATACATTCTCGGCGACCTCGAAGCGGACGCGACCCCAGTCGGCCGGAGAGGCACCAAAGACTGAGATGTCGATCATGCGCGTGCTTCTCTTCAAATTGACGCTGCTCGCGTCGACCCAGGTGCTGGCGCAGAGTGCAACGGATCCGTTTCCTACGCCTCTTCCCGAACGCGACGGTGCGATCACCGTCAACTTCGTCGAGTTCGCTTCGGTTCCCGACAGCGAAGGCGAGGCGGCTCGGTTGATGCTGCTCGTCAACGACCCCGGCACACGCCGCTTGTTCGTGAACGACATGCGCGGACAGCTTTACAGCATCAGCTACGACGGTAAGACCGTCGGCCGTTATCTCGACCTGAACGTGACGGCTTGGGCGGTGTCTGTCAATTCCTCGGACTTCGAGCGCGGATTTCAGAGCTTCGCGTTTCATCCGCAGTTCAACCAGCGCGGGACCCCAGGCTACGGAAAGCTCTACACCTTGACCGACACCAGCAACACGGCGCCCACGCCGGACTTCGTGCCGGGTGGCGGCAACAACTCACACGACACCATCCTGCTCGAATGGTCGGCGAAGAATCCGGCGGCGGCGACCTACGACGGCGGCCCGCCACGCGAGCTCATGCGGTTCGAGCATCCGTTTGGTAATCACAATGGCGGGCAACTGGCCTTCAACCCGCTCGCGACGTCACGTGACGCCGACTTCGGCCTGCTCTACATCGGTTCTGCGGATGGCGGCAGCGGGGGCGATCCGCTCGACCTCGCGCAGAATCTCAACTCCGCCTTCGGGAAACTCTTGCGCATCGATCCGCTGGGCTCGAACAGCGCCAACGGCAAGTACGGGATTCCGGCCAGCAACCCGTTCGTCAAAGACAACGACCCGAAGACGCTTGGCGAGATCTACGCGTGGGGCCTGCGTAATCCTCAGCGTTTCACGTGGGACCCGAAGAATGGCAACCTGTTCGTCGCCGATATCGGACAGAACACGGTCGAGGAGATCGATCTGGTGACGGCCGGCGCGAATCTGGGCTGGAACGACTGGGAAGGCAGCTTCGCCTTCGTGAATCGCGTCGGCGTTCGCCTCGAGAACCCACGGAGCGACCCCAGAATGACCTATCCGATCGTCGAGTACGGCCAACTGGATCCGCTCCTTCAACGCAGTTCGGCGGCCACGATCGGGTCGGTGTATCGCGGCAAAGCCATCCCGCAGCTCGCCGGACTCTTGCTGTTTGGCGACAACCCCAGCGGCGAAGTGTTCTATGTCAACGCCGACAATCTGCCCGCGGGTGGGCAGGATCCGATCCGCCGTGTGCTCTTCAACGACGGCAGCGGCTCGAAGACCCTGCTGGAGTTGATCAAGGAGAAGAACCTGAAGCAGGGCAAGGAGCCGGCCACCCGCGCCGACCTGCGCTTCGGAACCGGACCTGACGACCAGATCTTCGTTCTCAACAAGCGCGACGGCACGATTCGCTTGCTCGTGCCGGACCGCTCGACGATCGACGAGCGGTGGCCGATCGCGCCACTAGACCTCGTGACCATCACGCTTGAATACGGCCTCACTGGCATCGATGTCGATCTGCCCGACGCACGGGTCGACATCATCGAGCCGCGACATGTGGACGGCCTTGCTGACGAAGCCTCAAGCTTCGTCGACGCTGTCCGCCGGCCCATCGGGGCGGCACCCTGCGTACGTTGATCGCGCCCGGCGAACGGCTCGCGGGTGCGTTTGCCAGGCAAACCGCCATGGTCGCATGCCGCGAGCCGTATCCGATCGTGGTGACGTCCAACAGCGGAGCGCCGCTCGATCAGAACCTCGATCAGGCAGTCAAAGGCATTTCGGCCGCCGCGCAGATCGTCGCCGAGGATGGACTCGTCGTCGTGGCGGCGTCGTGAAGCGGGTAGTCGCAGAGCTCAATCGCATGGGAGCGGACGTGCGCATCGCCGTCTTGTCGGAGGGGCCGATGACGATTCCGTACTGGAGTACTGGAGCACTTGGAGCTTCGCTTGTGAATCGCAGAACGTTTGTCTCGTTACCCGTACTTGCGCTCGGCTTAGTGGGCCCGACCGAGGCCAGGCGCGACCGACGCCGCGGCCACGTGCAGAAGGGCCCAACACTTGGCGCGCGGGCCATCGATCTTGCCGCGCTCGATCGATCGCGAGTGCTCGACGCCGCGAATCGCTATCTGGTCGAAGAGCCTCGCACCATCACGGCCTCGTCTAGTCCGCGAAGCGCGGGTGGCCGTCACGATTTTTTCTCCGAAGCCGACTATTGGTGGCCCGATCCCGACAATCCCGGCGGTCCGTACATCCAACGCGACGGGATGACCAATCCCGACAACTTCGTCGACCATCGCCGGGCGATGGTGCGGCTCAGCCTGATCGTGCCCACGCTGACCGCCGCCTGGCGGCTGACCCGCGACCCACGCTACGCGTCCCACGGGGCCCATCATCTGCGCGCGTGGTTCGTCGATCCGGCGACGCGCATGAATCCCCATCTGCTCTACTCGCAGGCGATTCATGGCCGCGTCACCGGCCGCGGCATTGGCATCATCGACACGATTCACCTCGTCGAGGTCGTCCGCGCCATCCGAACGCTCGACGAATCGCCCGCGTTGTCATCCAACGACCGCGACACCATTCGCGACTGGTTTGGGCAATACCTCACGTGGATGACGAAGCACCAATACGGGATCGACGAGCGCGAGGCGAAAAACAACCATGGCACCTGCTGGGTGATGCAGGTGGCGGAGTTTGCGGGCTACGTCGGGCGAGACGACCTGACGACCTTGTGCCGCAACCGGTACAAATCGGTGCTGCTGCCCAACCAGGTGGCTGCTGACGGCAGCTTCCCTGAGGAGCTGCGTCGGACCAAACCCTACGGCTACTCGCTCTTCAATCTCGACGCCATGGCCACCGTGTGTCAGGTGCTGTCAACGGCGACGGATAACTTGTGGACCTATGAGCTGCCGGATGGTCGCGGGATGAGGAAGGCGGTGGCCTTCCTCTTCCCTTACATGGCCGACAAACGGAAATGGCCGCACCAGCCCGACGTGATGTACCACGACGAGTGGCCGATGCGTCATCCGAGCCTGCTGTTCGCGGGACGCGCGTTTGCCGAGCAGGCGTACCTCGATCTCTGGCAGCGCCTGCCGGCGGACTCGGAGGTCGAAGAAGTCATCAGGAACTTCTTCGTCCGGCAACCGCTCTTGTGGGTGACCTAGAAAGATACACGCGCTCCAAGCTGAATCCTCCGCATATCCCGCGCCGAACGGATCTTTCCGAATAGTGCAGGCGCGCTCAGATTCGTACCCGGATTCTGGAGGTTGACGATGTTGAGCACGTTGGTCGCCTCCAGTCGAAACTGAAAAACGGCGCGCCCGGGCAGGCGGATGTCGCGGAAGACACCCAGATCGACGTTCCGATAGCCCGGCCCGTCGACGATGCTGCGGCTGGCCGTCCCGTCCTCGCCGATGGCCGGCTGTGCGAATGCCGCCGTGTTGAACCACTGCTCGATTAGTTCCTCTCGGGGACGACCGGAATCGAGCACGGGGTCCCCGACAAGATCCGGGCGATCGTTGGTGAGGCCATCGAAGTTTCTGTCCGCGCCGGCGGTGATGGTCAGCGGCGCGCCGCTTTGCAGCGTGACGATCGTCGAGATCGTCCAGTCGTTCAGGAGCGCCCTGACGACCGGCGACGATTGATCGAGGTAATCGAGTTTCCACACGCCGGAGAACGAAAAGACGTGGGTGCGATCGGCGGTCGTGCGCCCGCGCTCGAGCTCGAGCTTGTTCGAGTTCTGCACCGCGGGAAGCCCGCCCCCTTGATAGTCGACATCCTCCATGGCTTTTCCAAGGGTGTAGTGAGCCCTGGCGGAGAACCGCGAGCCGCGTCGCTCGGCGCTGAGTTGCAGGCCGTGATAGTCGCTGTTGAAGGTGGATTCGAGCACCCGCGCCTGACCAATGACGCCGGGCTGGTATGGGCGCCGCGCGTTGACATTGGCAACGGTGGCACCGGGCCCGAACACCGGGTAGTTCCGGTCAATGCTCGCGGGCAGCCGGCGTCCGAGCGCGCCGACGTATGAAGCGCTCGTGCTGAAGCTGCGGAAAATCTCCTTTTCGATAGTGAGATTCATCTGGTAGGTGTACGGCCAGACGAAGTCGAGCGAAGGACCGAAGACTTGCGCCGGCAGCGTGAAGCGAGGGCTGGCTGGATCGTAGTTGAAAGGGAACGGCGCGACACCGCCCGGCAGATTCCGGTACGGATCCGCCAAGGTATACACGGTCGGAAACGTCTGACGGACGGTGAAGGGCTGATTGTCGGCCGTGGTGTTCCACTCGTTGCCACTGATGCTGCCGTAGAAGACGCCCGCACCGGCGCGAATCGCCATCCGTCCGTCGCCTCTGGGGTCCCACGCGATCCCGAGACGCGGTGCGATATTGTTCACGTCCGTCTTGACGATCCCCCGGCTAATGCCCGGGTCGCCGGGGAACAGCAGACCCTCGAGGGCGGTGGGTGACACCTGCGACTTCGCGCCTGGAACGAACGCCAGCTTGCGGTTCAAGGGGTCGGTCAGCGGGAACTGCAGGTCGTACCTCACACCCAGGTTCAGAGTGACGCGCGGATGCACGTGGTAGTCGTCTTGCGCGAACAGGCTGAGATAGGCGCCGTTGTCGGTCTTTCTCACCGGCGCGTCCTGACTCATTGTCGCCGGGACGCCAAGCAGGAAGTCGGCGTAGGCATTTCCCGGACTCCCGGTGATCCCTGTCTTGCTGCCGTTGAACAGGAAGACGCCATAATTGTCGAGCAGCGTATCGTGAATGATCCGCTCGTACGACAGCTCGCCGCCGAACTTGAACGTGTGGTTTCCACGAGTCATCGTCAAGCTGTCTTTCGCCGAGAAATAATCGCTTCCGGCGTCGGGACCGGCGATGGATGTTTGTCCGGTGAAATATCCGGTGACTGTGATGCGCGGGAGCGTCGGGTCTCCCTGGATCGTGAACCTCGAGTTCAAATCGCCGAGTGAGGTTGTGGGATTGTTTACGCGCCCGCCGAATTGGCGCACGTACGTGAAACGCAGCTGATTGAAGACCGTCGGACTCATTGTCCACGTATTTGTCACGTTCAGGTTGTGTTGGGTCCAATCGAAGTCACGATCCACCCAGGGAATGTTGCCGCCAGTCGTGGTGCCGGCGATGCCCGAGAGGGGTTGCATGTCGGTGCCCTTCAGATAGAAATAGCTGAGCGCCAGAGAATTGGTCGAGGACAGTGAGTGATCCAGCTTGAGGGTTCCCTCGTCAGTGTTGAGCGGATCGGGTTGGCTCACCTCGAAAAAGTTGTTGGGCAGATTGGACCGTGGAACAAATTGCTCCTGGATCGCCAGCGCTGCCGCGTCGAGCCGGTTCGAAGGAATCTGATCTCCTGGGAAGAATGCACCGGTCTGCGGATCCCGCGGCTTGATCGCCGACTGAGAGAAATTGCCCGCCCGCTCGAGCTCGGTGGGAACGACCGCGGTGTTCCGGTAATAGGTCTCGGTCTGGCGGAGGCCTGAGTAGCTCACGAAGAAGAACGTCTTCTCTTTCCTGATCGGCCCACCTCCAGCCGCGCCGTACTGATGCCGATCGAGCGGATCTTTTGTCGGCGTCACCCCCGGCGGCGCCCAGCGTTCGGCATTCAATGATTCGTTGCGAAAGAACTCGAACGCCGCGCCGTGGAACTCGTTGGTTCCCGACTTGGTGACGACGTCCACGATGCCGGCGGGATAGCGGCCGTGCTCGGCGGCGTAGTTGTTGGTGATGACGCGAAATTCCTGGACCGCCTCAGGATTCGGCGCCGGGTTCCCGGTGCCCCGTAGACCGGCCGTATTGTTGCCACCATCGAGCTGGAAGTTGACGGTGCCGACTTGCGCCTTCTGGGAGCCATTGATCGTCGTGAGCTGTTCGGGCCCCCCGAGCGAGTTGGAGTTCTCATTGCTGGTGACGCCGCCCGTGCTGCTCAGCAGCGTATAGAGGTCGCGGTTGACGAGCGGGAGATTCAACACGTCGTTCTGAGTCACCGAGCGCGAAAGCGAGCCGGTGTTGACTTCGACCAGGGGCGAGTCGGCAATGACCGACACGACTTCCGAGATCGCACCTGGCTCGATCGTCGCATCGACGCGGGCGTTGCGGCCCACTTCCAGCATGATTCCGGTCTGCGCGAAACTCTTGAAGCCGCCCAGCGTCACGTCGACCTTGTAGGTGCCCACTGGCAACAGCAGCAGTGCATATTGACCCGACGAGTCAGTCGTCGTGCTGCGCGTGAACTGGGTGTCCAAATTGGTCGCCGTGACCATCGCGCCCGGAACCGACGCGCCTGAGGCGTCTTTGACGTTTCCGAGGATGGTTCCGGTCGCGACCTGCGCAGCCGCAGGCACCGCGCAACAGACAGATAGAACGAGGCTGCCGAGAGTTGCGGCGGCACGATGTCGATTCATCTCCCCCTCCATTCACGATCAAGCCAAAAACGAAGTCACGGGCCTTCAAGTCGGATCACACAGGAGCACCCTGCCACTACGTGGAGAAAGAGTCAGCGTGTTCTCTCCTGAACGCAGCCCGAGATCTTCGTCAGTCCAGAGCTCGCGAACCCGGCTGCTGCGCGCCAGCGAAAAGCCGACCGTCTGCGGTCCGTCGTCCCAATTCAGCAGGCAGATCGCCTGACGATCCTTCAGTTGAACGACACCGACGCGCAGGCTCCCATCGGTGAACCGAGCCGCGCGTCCGGTCGGCGGCTGCAGCTTCTTGAGCATCGCCAGCCGCTGCGGCGAGATGGTGGTGAGATCGTCGCCTGACAGAATCATCCCCCCACTCGCGAAGATCACCGTCGCATGGAACCGGAACTCGTCGTCGCTCAGGGCGCCGGTCAGCACGATGGCGTCCGCGTCGTTCCACCACAATCGTCCGTTCTGCCAGTTGCGACTCAGGTTCTGTCGAGCCGTGTCGCGAATGCGCTTCCAGTCGCGCCGGATGTCGTGCGAGCTGCGCGACCCGTGGATGAGGCCGATCGAAGGCCACAGCGGATGATTACAGCCAAGGACGAAGGCGTCGCGGGTGCCTTTGAGCACGGCGGCCATTCCCCGTCGATAGGCTTCCACACGCGACGCACGCGAATCGTGAAACCGCCCCCCGTGAATGGCACCCCAGAAGTTGGCGTCCAACTTGAAGTAGGTGCAGCCCCACTCGTCGCGCATCGTCTTGAAGACTCGCTCGAGGTGCGACTGCGCGTCGGGATGTGTGCCATCCAGCGCGTACCAGGGTCCCCTGCGCCAGCCGCCGAAGGTGACGCGATCCGCACGAAGCGGCTTGCCCTCGTCGTCTTTCACGAACCAGTCGGGATGCTGCCTGAAGACGTTGGAGCTTGCCTCGGCGATGAACGGCGCGACCCAGATGGCCGGCTCGAAGCCGCGATCGCGAATCTGACGAAGGACCGTCTGCACCTCGCCACCAAATGCGCTGCCGGTCTCCAACCAATCACCCATGGCCGGCTGATAGCCATCGTCGATTTGGATGTAGCGAAGCCCGGGAATGTCGCGGGCAATGACGTCGAGGTTGTCGAGCACCTGCCGGGCCGTGACCTTGGGCCCGAAGCAGTACCACGAACACCAGCCTGAGGGTGGCACCGCAAAATCTCGAGGGCCGTTGACGACCGGGGATCGGTGGGCGAACTGCTCACCGGTACTGTCAGAGATCGCCGCCAGTCGCGACGCGACTCTCTCCAGCAGGACCTCGCGATCGCCGCCTGAATGAAACGCAAACTCCTCGAGTGGACACGACTCGTTCGGGCCAACCGACATCCCTTCCAGATCGAGAACGACGTCAATCGCCTCCGGACGAACGTGAAACCGACCGCTAAAGCGCCGACACGACGTGAACGCCAGAATCTGGTGCGCATTAGGTGATTCCAGCGTCAAAAGGCTGTAGACGACGCTAGCGCCTGGTGGCTGTGGAAGCTTGTAGTGCTCGCGGTCCGTGTAGTTCCCCAGGTCACTGAGCGTGCTCAGCGTGCCGCCCGTCTGGCTCAGCATCTGAAAGCCCTCGCCGTAGACAGGCGTTTCTCGTGGCAGCGCATGCCTTACCTCGAAGAGCACGACTTCCTTGAGGGCGACCGGTGTACTGCCGGTGTTGCGGAGGACAAACTGACAGCGTCCCTCGTTCCACGTGCGCGTCAATTGAACCGCTGCAGGCGCTGCGGTCCCGTCGGCTGCGAGAGCCTTCCAAGGTGCGCGTGTGAACGCGGCCGCGTCCAACGCGTTCATTCGCTGCAACCAGGCCGACGCCGGCACGCTGGCTGCGAGCTGCAACACCGTTCGGCGGGAAAGCGTAGTCATCGTGTGACGCTGCGCAGGAAATTGAGAACGCTAACGCTGAATCCTTTGCCCATCGAATTCGACGACGATCA
Organism: uncultured Acidobacteriota bacterium; assembly: GCA_963841905.1. Lineage (GTDB taxonomy): Bacteria > Acidobacteriota > Vicinamibacteria > Vicinamibacterales > UBA2999 > JACCSI01. The sequence continues at coordinate 42,311 of CAWJEM010000007.1, read as the reverse complement.
CTGTGGCGGTCGGGTCGAGAATGGGCCGGTCGATGTGCAGCATCGTGCGTCCGGCCTCAACCGTCGTCTTGATCTCGGCACCGCCGTTCAGGTGATAGGCGCGTCTGATCGTGTTCTTGACCGCAGGGAGCGGAAACGGCGCCCGAGGCTCGTCGAAGAAGGTCACGTAAAGCTTGCCCGGCCGCGTCGTATACCGCCATTGGGTGTTCTGCAGGAACTGTGGCTCACCACGAACGTTCTTTGCGCCCTTTGCGCTCGGCTCGCCGAGCTCGTCGCCAAAGGGCGTGGCCCAAGCGCCGTACACCGCCTCACTGTTGACGCGCAACCACCGACCGACCGTGCGCAGAACGTCCTGACTCGGCTGCGGGATAGTCCCATCAGCCATGGGACCGACGTTGAGCAGGTAGTTGCCGCCCTTCGAAACGATGTCGATCAACTTGAAGATCACCGTTTGCGGTGATTTCCAGTCGTGATCGTCCTTTCGATAGCCCCAGGTGTGATTGAGTGTCGCCGGCACTTCCCAGGCCTCGCCTTGGACGTCCGGAGGAACAACGTTGTCGCCCGTCGTGACGTAATCGCCGGGCATGCCGAGCCGGCCGTCGATGAGCGTGTCGGGTTGACTCGATCGAAGGATGTCGACAAAGCGCTGCGCGCGCGCCTGATTCATCAGTCGAGGCGTGTCGAACCAGATCAGCGCGACCGGGCCGTAGTCGCTCAGCAGCTCGCGGACTTGCGGCTCGGCCTTGTCCCGCAAGTACTGGTCGAAGTCCTTCTTCGTTTCATCGGCGAGAAAGTCCCAGATGTTCCCTGCCCCGTTGGGCTCGTGCCAGTCTTGCGCCTGCGAATAGTAGAAGCCCAATCGCATGCCGTGCTTCGCGCAGGCTGCGGCCAGTTCCTTCAGCACATCGCGCTTGAACGGGGTCGCATCGACGATGTTGTACTTGCTGACCTTTGAGTCGTACAGGGCGAAGCCGTCGTGATGCTTGGCTGTGATGACGATGTACTTCATGCCGGCGTCTCGGGCGAGCTGCACCCAGGCATCGGCGTCGAACTTGACCGGATTGAACTGCTTGGCGAGCTGCTCGTATTCCTTCACCGGAATCTGCGCGCGATTCATGATCCACTCGCCGATTCCGGGAATACGCCGACCCTTCCATTCCCCCGCCGGGATGGCGTACAGGCCCCAATGAATGAACAGGCCGTACTTCGCCTCGTGAAACCACGCAAGCCGCTTGGCCTTGACCGGATCCGGCGCCGATTGGCGTACCTCCGGACGGCCGGCGTCGCTCTCTGCAAAGGGGCGAGGACCGCTAAGCAGCAGAAAGACCAGCGCGGCGACTGGCAGCCGGAGGAATCGACACTCTGTAAGAGTCACGGGCAACCTCGCGAGCTTCGTTGAAGACGAAAAACGGCACGTAGCTGCCTTTGGGCACGACGATCCGCACGGAGGCGTTCGCCAGTTCGTGCGCGTAGACCTCGTCGAGCTTTCGCCGCAGCGCATACGCACGCCGCCGAACGCTGGAATCCTCGTCGGTGGAGTACGCCGTCGGACGGCCGAGGGCCTCGACGCCGATGAGGTACTCGTGCAGCGTGTGACCGAGTCCCCGCAGCTCCATCTCGCAGATGTAGCGGAGGAAGTTGCGAACCTGTGTGGCCCGCACGAAGGTCGCACTGGTCAAAACCTGTTCCAGTGCCGCGCGCTTTTCATTGTCCTGAATGGTGTCTGTAGTGTTCATAACAGCTCCCAAGATGGACGGGCGGTTTTGGTCAAGCGACAACAGGCGCCGCAAATGCAGGCGCGGTGACGAGCGCTGCCGCGCCCCTGAGTCGGGGGTATTCGAGCGCGGGGACCGGACGTATGGGCGTCGCGGCCACCGCCGGGGTCAGTGCGCGCTCAGCGACGGCGGCGCGCAGCGTCGGCTCGACGAGGTCCCAGGCGCCCGTGATCTCTCCGCCGACATACACGACGGATGGATCGAGCGCGTTGATCACCGCCGCCAGGCCGATGCCAAGATAGCGACCGGTTGCCTGTAGCGCGGCGCGTGCCTTGAGATCGCTGCCGCGCGCCCGCGCGAGCAGATCGTCGATCGTGAACATTGGCATGTCGGCAGTGAGCTCGTCGGAGTCCTGACTGAAGTAGCGGCTCAGCGTCGCGCGGTTGGAGACATAAGCTTCCCAGCAACCCGTCGATCCACACGAACAGCGCGGGCCATCGAGCGACAACGGAATGTGTCCGAACTCGCCGGCCAGGTTGTGCCGCCCGCGCAGGACCTCGCGCTGAAGACATATGCCAACGCCCAGCCCGTCAGAAACCGAGACGAACACGAAGTCGCCGGCTGGACCTTCGCCACCACCGTGCATGGCCCATAGCTGCGCCAGCGCACAGGCACGACCGGAGTTCTCCAGTTCCACCGGCAGACGCGTCGCCGTGGCGAGCAGCCTGCGAAAATCCACGTCCCGCCATCCCAGCGTCGGTGCGTGCAGCACGCGCATCGACGGTCGCTCCACCATGCCGGGCACGGCGACGCCGATGCCGATGCATTCATCGATGTCCGGGTGGTGGGCGAGCATCTCCTTCATCCGTGCGGACAGCGACTCCACCAGACGTTCCGGATCTCTCACCGTCGACATCGTCACGATGCCGCCGATCGGATTGCCGACCAGATCAGCAAGCATCATCAGGGTCTGACTGACGCGAATATCGATGGCGAGAACGGCGCATCGTCGGCTGTTGATGTAGAGGAACGTGGGCTTGCGGCCACGGACCGCGTCGCCGGTGGCACCTTCGATGATGGCGCCCTCTTTGAGCAGATCGTTGACGATGAGGCTGACGGCGCCGCGACGCACGCTCATGGCCCGTGCGAGGTCCGCGCGGGAGATGGGTTGCCGCGCGCGTACGAGATTGAGGACGATCGTGCGATTGATTTCGCGCGAGGTCTGTCGCGTGGCTACCCGGAAGCGAATCGTGTCGATTTTCCTCATTCGTCTAATCGTTAGACTAAATCGGTCTGTTCCGTACGCCCGCGAAGCTGGCATCGTCCCAGTTGAGGGCACGATGGCGCATTAACCAACCACGGCTCAAGCCACGGCGGTGGTTCGATATTGACTAATGATGGGACAAAATAGGCCCACGCCGCGGGCGTGTCAAGGGGAATGTGACGGGCGGGTAACGGGCTTCATTGCCAGGATCCGACAGGCTTTCGGCTGCAGCCTGAAGCCCATGCGCACCTTGGGGCGGAGTCCAGAGGGAGCGGGTAGCTTCGACATCGGCGAATCCCTCCTAGCCGAGTATCATCAGCGTCAGTCTGCCGAAATGGAGCCCCGTCGCCCGCAATTTGGAGATCACTGGCCGTCGGCACACATGAAGCAGAGTGTCCGCCGGTTGGATAGGTGTCGTCGTCACTCCATCTGGGCGACGGTCGTGATTCTGGCGTGCGCGTCGGTCAGCGGCGCACAACCCGAACCGCGGCAGGTGTTGTTGCTTTACTCGTACGAGCGCGACTTCGGATCCCACAGCGCGTTTGCCAATTTGTTCCGCCCTGAGCTAAGCCGATTGTTCGCGGAACCAATCGATTTCATCGAGGTGTCGCTGCAGGCGGCACGGCTCAAGCCCAGTGCATCAGAAGAATCGATCGTGAACGAGCTTCGATCCACCTTGCCTCGCCGGCGGCTGGATCTCGTGGTGCCCGTCGGTGGACCGGCGGCCGTGTTCGCGCAGACGTACCGGCAGCAGCTCTTTCCGACAGCGCCGATGCTGCTGGCCGGAGTCGATCGCCGGTTCGTGCAGAACCGGGCTCTTACCGCCAACGACACGGCTGTCGCCGTCGAGCATGACCCGCCGCAGATGATCGAGACCATCCTGCGGCTCCTTCCCGACACCAGGACGATCTTCGTGGTCATCGGGGCCTCCCAGTTCGAGCAGTTCTGGCTCGAGGAGCTCAAGCGAGGGCTTCGACGATTCGAGGACCGATTGACGTTCATCTGGACGAATGAGCTGTCCTTCGAAGAGATGCTGAAGGGCTGCGCCTCGCTGGAACCGCAATCCGCGATCCTCTACGGGGTCTTGTCGCTCGACGCGAAGGGTGTTCGTCATGTCGAGGAAAGAGCGCTGAGCGCGTTTCACGCCGCCGCCAAGGCCCCCATCTTCGGTTTGCACAGTACGCAGCTGGGCCGCGGTATCGTGGGCGGTCCGCTGCTGTCCATCGAGGACCTGAGCCGGAACACAGCGTCAGTCGCCGTCCGCATACTCCGGGGCGAATCGCCGCAAAGTCTCACGGCGATGCAGGTTGCGACGACACCGGCCTTCGACTGGCGCGAGCTGCGCCGCTGGGGCATTGCCGAGGATCGCCTGCAGCCAGGTAGCGTCGTGCGATTTCGCGAGCCGACGGCGTGGCAACGATATAAGCCTCAGATCATAGCGGGCGCCGCCTTCGGGAGCGTCCAGGCGGTGCTCGTGTTCGCCTTGCTGGCGAGCCTGGTCAAACGCCGCCGTGCGGAACGGTCGCTCCGCGAAAGCGAAGAGCGCTTCCGCCTGATGGCGAATGCGGCGCCGGTCATGATCTGGAGCACAGGTCCCGACAAGCGGTGCACGAACGTCAATCGTGCCTTCCTCGATTTCACCGGCCGACCGATAGAGGCGGTATTGGGAGACGGCTGGGAGGAAGCCGTCCATCCTGATGACTTGGGGCGCTGCCTCGACATCTACACTAAGGCGTTCGACCGCCGTGAGCCCTTCCGAGTGGAGTACCGCCTCCGCCGTCACGACGGTGAGTACCCGATGGATCCTCGCCGCCGGCGTACCGAGATTTGCCGCGGATGACTTCGTTGGGCACTTCGGATCCGCGATGGACGTGACGGATCTCAAGCTCGCCACTCTCGCACTGTCCGGCTTGAGCCGCAGGCTGATGCAATCGCACGAAGTAGAGCGCGCCTGGATCGCCAAGGAGCTCAACGATGATCTCAGCCAACGGATGATGGGGATCACGATACAACTGCACAGCTTGAGCAAGGCTTCGTGCGTTGGCGTCGACCAGATGCGCGCTCGTGTCGAGGAACTGTGCGTCCAGTTTGGCGATCTGGCGGGCGAGATTCACGCGATCTCGGATCAGTGGTACTCCAGGCTCGAGCTGCTCGGATTCGCGGCCTCAGCCCGAAGCTTCTGCGAGGACCTGTCCGCGCGCCACGACGTCACGATTGACTTCCGCCATGAGGGCGTGCCGGACGATCTTCCGGATGACGTCGCGCTGGCCCTGTTCCGCGTGTTGCAGGAGGCGCTGGGCAATGCTGTCAGACACGCCGCAGTGCGTCACGTGTCGGTGTCGCTCGGTGGGAGCCGCAATGAGATTCACCTCGACGTCACCGACGAAGGCGTCGGTTTCGATCCCGAGGCCGCCATGAGGAGCCACGGGCTCGGATTGATCGGCATGCGGGAGAGGCTGAGCCTGGTCGACGGTGAATGCCTGATCGCATCGCGACCGGGTGCCGGGACCCGGATCCACGCTCGTGTGCCGTTACGCCGAAGCGAACGGCTGGCGACCCACGCTTCCTGAGTTGTAGGTGACCCGGCCCGGCGAATCTTCCGCCTGAAGGCGGAAGCCACAACAGGATCCGGTCTCGGAGCACGTGGCTTCCGGCTTTAGCCGGAAGATCTTGACCTGAAGGCGGACGCCACAGGAGGATTCGGTCCAAGAGTCCGTGGCTTCCGGCTTCAGTTGGAAGATCCGGAGCTCGCTAGCCTTATAGCGTCAGCCAGCCCGGCGCTGGGAGGGCACGGCCACCCGCGCTAATGGGAATCGCCGGCCAGCCCGGACTCGTCGTCAGCAACTCGATCCCATCCGGCGTCAAGAGAGCCGTCTCTTCCACCTTGGTGCCGGTAATGCTCGGATTCCAGGCAAATGCCTGACGCGATCGCACCAGATCACGCGAGGCTGGATGGGCCACCCAGTCGCGCGAGCGATAGCCGATGGCGCCGCCTTGGTGGTGCCGCCCCTCTTCGCCGGGAAAGCCAGCATCCGCATACGCCTTGGCTGCGACCGTGAACAACTCTGCCCCGTTGACGCCAGCCTTGGTGGCCCTGACAAGGCGTTCAAAGACCGTGGTCGTGGCCTCGGTGCGGTGGACGAACTCGGTGCTGGGCGTCTCGGCCATCACGATCCGCGACAGCGCGACCGTCAGCCCTGCGCGCTGCGCACAAATGACGACCATCACGCTGTGCCTCCACCGTTCGGCCGTCGGCGCTGGATGACGGAAGCGCGCGATGCGATCATCAGCCGCGACGAGCGTCACCACTGCGCGTGCGCCGGCGCCCTCAACCGCCATCCGCGCGCGCCGCGCGACTTCCTGCTCGTCGAGGCCAGGAACGAGGGCGCGGCACGCCTCGCCCACCGCGATGCCCATATCCCGTCCGAAGGCACGATACCGCTCCACTTCTTCATCGGTGAGCAGCGATCGTTCCGCAGCAATCTGGGCCTCGAGGGGTCTGCCGCCGATTCAGCGCCCCATCGCAGGCGATGTCGCACCCGTTGCCGACGACATCCCGGGCCGCCCGAATGGGCGTGGAGGGATCAGCGTGCTCCGACGTCCAACGGTACTCGAGTGGCTTGAACCCGAGCCCTGCCAGCGCTTCTTCCTGGAGGCGCGGCATCTCGATGTTGTTGGCGACAACGAAGCGATCACCTTTCGCGGTGACCAGGAGACTGCCGTTTCCGTTCTCACGGCTGCCGTCAATTCGATTGGATCGCCCGCCGGACAGCCAGGCAAAATTCGGTTGGGTGTTGACGAGGATGCCGCCCACCCCTTCGCTGTGCGCGAGGCGAGCCAGACGGTCGGCCTTTTCGTCGAGTTCGCGCATGCCCGGCACATCGTGACCTTCCCGGCACGCCAGCGCAAACACAACCTGTTACTCTGTCGAACGAGGGCGAGCCGCGGGGCTGCGTCCACTGGAATGTTCCGCCTGAAGGCGGGAGCCGCGGGAGTCTCCGGTCTAGAAGTTTGCGACACTGGGCGCCGGCAGGACGCGGAGCCGAATGTTGCGAAACCACACTTCGTCGCCATGATCCTGCAGCAGAATGTGCCCTCTCAGCTTCTGGCCCCAGCCGGGCACATCCTTGAATTTGCTGCGAGACTTGGCGGCGATCAGGTCGCGACTGCCGAGTTCGTACTCGATCAGCTTCGTCCCGTTCAGCCAATGCTCGACGTGCGTGCCGCTGACGACGATGCGGCCCTCGTTGAATGCGCCAGCCGGGTTGAGTCGCTTGCTCGACGGCGCGGCGATCACATCGTAGAGCGCGGCGGTCGAACGGTGCGCCCCGATCTTCGCGTCAGGATGTCGCTCGTCGTCTATCAACTGATATTCGTGCGCGATCGGGCCCTCGCGTTCCTCGGTCACGAGATACTTCACACCGCTGTTGCCGCCAGGGGCTACCCGCCACTCGAATCTGAGATCGAAGTCGGCAAAGGTGTCGAGCGTGATGATGTCGACGCTGTCGGCGGTCTGCTGTCCGCCGCTGGCCACGTGCTTCAACATGCCCGATTCGACCAGCCAGCCTTGCGCGGGAAACGCCGGCTTCTTGAAACCTCGCCATCCTTGTGTGGTCGAGCCGTCGAAGAGCAGACGCCATCCGGGCAGTCGTTCATCGGATGACGCCTGTCCGCCGGACGCGTGCGGTGCAGGCTGCGCCATAGAAAACAGCGCCACGATGAGAGTTGAGGCGTACATCAAGGCAGTTCCAAGTTCCAAGTTCCAAGTTACAAACGGGGGCTCACACGTTTTGAACTTGTAACTTGTAACTTGTAACTGGCAGTTCGCGCAGTCATAGGAACCTCGGGCCCATCTTACCCATTCCAGATACCAGTGTCCCAGCACGAGTGCTTCCGGTAACTGTCGATCCCTGCCGCACTGCTGGCGCCTGTCGTATATCCTGCTCGTGCCCATGAAAATCAATGACGGCAAAGTCATTGTCTGCGGCCCCGGCCGCAACTTCGTCACGCTGAAGCTGACGACCGCGGACGGGATTCATGGGCTCGGGGATGCCACGCTGAACGGACGTGAGCTCGCCGTGGCGAGCTATCTGAACGACCACGTCATTCCCCAGTTGATCGGACGCGACGCACGCCGCATCGAAGACATCTGGCAGTACCTCTACAAGGGGGCGTACTGGCGCCGCGGGCCGGTGACGATGGCCGCGATCGGGGCGGTCGACTCCGCCCTGTGGGACATTCTTGGCAAGTCGCTGCACGTGCCGGTCTACCGCTTGCTCGGCGGCGCGTCTCGCGATGCCGTGATGGTTTATGGGCATGCCAACGGCTCGACGATCGACGAGACGGTTGCCGCGGTCGCGCGCTACCGGTCGCTCGGGTATCGGGCAATTCGGGCGCAGTGCCAGGTGCCGGGTCTGGAGCATTCGTACGGCGTGGGCCGCGGCGACCTGTACTACGAACCGGCCGAGAAAGGCCTGCCGCCCGAGACGCGATGGAGCAGCGAACGCTACCTGACGTTCGTGCCGGTGTTGTTCGAACGCCTGCGCAAGGAGTTCGGTCCCGACGTCCATCTTCTTCACGACGTCCACCATCGACTCTCGCCGATCGAAGCCGGTCGCCTGGGCAAGAGTCTGGAGCCGTATCATCTCTTCTGGCTGGAGGACCCGACGCCGGCGGAGGAGCAGTCTCGCTTCCGTCTGATTCGTCAGCACACGACCACGCCGTTGGCAGTCGGCGAAGTGTTCAACTCGATCCATGACTGCTCGCAGCTGATCAGCGAGCAGCTGATCGACTACATCCGCACGACGGTCGTCCACGCTGGCGGCCTCAGTCACCTGCGGAAGATCGCGGCCCTGGCGGAGCTCTATCAAGTGCGAACGGGTTCGCACGGCGCGACCGACCTCAGCCCGGTGTGCATGGCGGCCGCGCTTCACTTCGACCTCAGTGTCCACAACTTCGGCATTCAGGAATACATGCGGCATACCGACGACACCGATCGCGTATTTCCGCACGCCTACCGCTTCGAAGACGGGTTCATGCACCCTGGTGATGCGCCAGGGCTTGGTGTCGACATCGATGAAGATCTCGCAGGGCGGTTTCCATATGACCGCGCGTACTTGCCGGTCAACCGCCTGCTGGATGGCACGATGCACAGTTGGTAAATCGTCCGGAGTGGCCGGCACAACAGACCGCGTATGAGCACAGGTGATTTCATGAACGCTGAAACGACTCGTCGTCGATTTCTCCGGGACGCGGCGCTCGCCACCAGTGGACTAGCACTGACGGGACTGCGGCCAGTCTTCGCCGAGGCACCCGCCGACCTTCGGTTCGGCTATGCCGCCATTACGTGGCAGGGCCAGGACAAGCAGGCCATCGAGGACGTCGCTGCCGTCGGCTTCAAAGGCATCCAGTTGCGGACCAGCACGCTGCCGGAGTTTGGTGACAAACCCGCCGCACTCAAGGCGCTTCTGGCGAAGCATGGCTTGACGATGGTCGCGTTCTCGAGTGGCGGCGTTCGCATCGATCCCGAGTTCGAGGCCGAAGATCTGGCCATCCACACCAAGCACGCGCGATTCGTACGCGACGCCGGAGGCCTCTACCTGCAATTGACTGATTCCCGACCCAAGCGTCAGCTGCAACCGGCGGACTATCGCCGTCTCGGCCACTTGATGACGGAAATCGGCAAACGGACGGCCGACCTCGGCGTTCCGGTGGCGTATCACAATCACATGAATGCGATCGGCGAACGACCGCAGGAGGTCGATTGGGTGCTGGAGGCGACAGATCCGCGCTACGTCAAAGTCCTTCTCGATGTGGCGCACTATCATCAGGGCGGTGGAGATCCGGCGGCTGCGATTCGGAAGTATGCCGATCGGCTCCTCTTCCTCCATATCAAGGATGTCGAGAGTCCCCTTCCCGGACACACTGGCGATCCGATGCGGTCCTATCGCTTCGTCGACCTCGGGCGCGGCAACGTCGACTTGAAAGCGGTATTTGCAGCGCTCGATGCAGCACACTTCAAGGGCTGGGCCATTGTCGAACTCGACTCGGTGCCCGACAAGGCGCGCACACCAAAAGAGTCGGCGGTGATGGCCAAACAGTTTCTCGAGAAGCTTGGTTATGCGGTCTAGGGAAGAGACGTCTAGACACGAGACAGACTCGTGAACGTCGGGATCGTTGGGGCGGGCAACATCAGCGCGACGCATGCTCGTGCCGCCGAAGCGGCAGGCCTCGGCGTCGTCGCCGTGTTCGGCGAGAACCGCTCCAAGACCCGAGCACTCGCCGAGCGTCATCGCGCGACGCCATACGATTCGATCGACGCGCTGCTCGGTGACCGCGCCATCGACCTGGTGTTGATCGGCAGTCCTTCAGGCTGTCATGCGGAGCAGGCGGCAGCCGCGATCCGTGCGCAGCGGCATGTGCTCGTGGAGAAGCCGCTGGACATCAGCACCCGTCGCATCGACACGCTGCTCGACGAAGTGCGCAGGGCGGGTGTCACGCTGGGCGTCTTCTTTCAGGACCGGCTCAAACCGGACGTCATCGCGCTGAAGCAATCCATCGACGTTGGTGCCATCGGTACGCCCGTTCTCGCCACCGGCGAGGTGAAGTGGTCGCGTTCGGCTGCGTACTACTCCGAGTCAAAGTGGCGGGGTACGTGGGCACTCGACGGCGGGGGCGCGCTGATGAACCAGGGCATCCACACGGTGGATCTCATGCTGTACCTGCTGGGTCCGGTGGTTCGCGTTTCGGGCTCAATCGCGACTCGGGCCCACCCCATCGAGGCCGAGGACACCGCCATCGCGGCACTCGAGTTCACCAGCGGCGTCCTTGGGACCGTCGTCGCGACGACGGCGGCGCATGACGGGCAGCCGCGACGTCTGGAGATCATCGGCCGAGCAGGATCGCTTGTTTTGGAGGGCGATCGCATGGTCACGACGGTTGGCGATGCCGCCTCGGTCGTGTCTGAGAGTGCGACCTCCGCGGTGGTTTCCGACGTCGCCGCGCATCAGCGGATCATCGAGGACTTCGTTGGCGCGATACGAGACGGGCGTCCGCCCGTGTGCGATGGCAACGAGGCCAGGCGCAGCGTGGCCGTCGTCGAGGCGGTGTATCGCTCGGCACGCGAGAGAATCACGGTTGATCTCATGTGACGCGATTCGGCGTGGGCCGTGGCTTCCGCCTTCAGGCGGAAGATTCCCCCGCCGCGAGCCAGAGATTCAGCAAGGCCGTTTACCTAGATCTGATCACGGCGCTCAGAGGGCTGGGCCAACCGAGTGGCCCGCATCGGCTGCGCTCTACGCGCGTCGCGTGTTTCCGCGGATTGACCTATGTGATTTCCGCGTGTTCCGCGTGTTCCGCGGATGGAGAAATCAAGACGCGCGCAGCGTCGCCACGCGATTCCGCGTCCTCTTATTTTCAGCGGCTGCTTCCGTATTTGCGTTTTCCGTGTTTCCGTGAGTTAGCGCCTGAGTGGTTGCCTACCTGCGATCGACCGCCGCTGCCGCTCGCAGGCGCTCTGCCGCGTGCTCGGGTGTGATGTCACGCTGGGGGCTTGCCAGCAGCTCGTACCCCACCATGAACTTCCGGACGCTCGCCGAGCGCAGGACGGGCGGATAGACATGCGCGTGCCATCGCCATTCGGGGTGCGGCTCGTGGTCGGCGGGAGACTCGTGGAAGCCCATGGAATAGGGGCATGGCGCGTCGAACAACTGGTCGCACCGGGTGAGCACCTGTTTGAGGATGTCGGCAAGCCCGTCACGTTCTGCCGAGGTCAGCGCATCGATCGTTGACAGGCGCCGACGGGGCACAATCAGCGTTTCGAAAGGCCAGATCGCCCAAAACGGAACCAGCGCGACGAACGCGTCGTTGTCGCACACGAGGCGCGTCCGTGCCGTCATCTCGCGGTCGAGGTAATCGCCCAACAGGTCTCGCCCCCATCGATCCCAGTACAAGCGCTGGCGTCCCTGCTCTTTCACGATCTCCGGTGGCACGCTGGCGCTGGCCCATATTTGTCCGTGGGGATGCGGGTTGCTGGCACCCATCATCGCACCGCGGTTTTCGAAGATCTGCACGTAACGGACATCCTCGCGCGCGGCCAGCATCGTCCGCTCCGAGGCAAACAGATCGATGACGAGCCTGATGGCCTCTCGCGTCATCCGGGACAACGTCAGGTCGTGACGGGGGGAAAAGCACACGACCCGGCAAGTACCGGTTTCCGCCTCTGCCAGCATCAGATTGACCTCGTCGTTGCAACCGAGGGGAGGATGCGTGGCTGGCGCGCTCTTCCAGCTAAAGCCGGAAGCCACAGGGGCGCCCAAGCCATCAGACGGAGGGGTGAGTGCCGGGAAATCGTTGGTGAAGACAAATGTCGACTGGTAGGAAGGGTTACGCTCGCCGCTGGCGCGGAGATTAGCCGGGCACATGTAGCAAGAGGCGTCGTAGTTCGGCACGATCTCGGTGGCTCGATCGTCGACCTGCCCGCGCCATGGCCGCGCCGTGCGCTGGGGCGACACCAGAATCCACTCACCGGTCAGCGCGTTGAGGCGTCGATGAACGTGCGTCGCCAGATCGAGCGCGCTCATGGCTCGCCCCGAACTTCGTGGACGCCACCGGAGGGGACGCAAATCCACCCGTCCGGGCGGATCCCGGTCGCCTCGGCGTATCGACGCTGCATCGATCGCATGAACGTTTCGGCTGCGGAGGACTGAGACGAGGCTCACGGTACAGCCGCCGAATCCGCCGCCCGTCATTCGCGTTCCAAACTGGCCAGGCTCGGACTCGGCAAGCCGGACCATGATCTCGAGCTCGGCACAGCTCACCTCGAAGTCGTCGCGGAGGCTCTCGTGCGATTCCGTCATGAGCCGGCCGAAACGAGTGACGTCATCGGACTCGAGCGCGTCGACCGCCTCCAGCACTCGTCGATTCTCGCTGACGACGTGGCGGGCGCGCTTGAGCACATGCGGCTGGAGATGGGGCTCAGACGTCGCGAGATCGCTAATGGTCGCGTCGCGCAGCGTGCCAACGTGCTGCAGCATCCTGGACAGCCCCGCCGCTGCCTCCTCGCAATCGATTCGCCTCGCGTTGTATTCGCCACTCGCGTTGGCATGTTTCACCATCGTGTTGAGGACCACGATGGCGGCACCATTGGGCATACGGAGCGAGCGGCTCTCGAGCGATCGGCAGTCGATCATCAACGCATGCTCGGGCTCGGCGCAGCAGGCGATGTACTGATCCATGATTCCACATCGGGCGCCGACGAACTCGTTTTCGGCGCGTTGGCACAATCGTGCCAGCTTCTTGCGATCGACCGCTGCGCCGGCAGCCGTCAGCAGCGCGAATCCGGCGGCCACTTCCAGTGCGGCCGAGGAGCTGAGCCCCGCGCCGTCTGGAACGGTACTGGTGATCAGCCAGTCGGCGCCTCGCGGGCACCAACCATCTGCAACCAGCATCTTCACCACGCCCGCGATGTAATCGGACCACGAGCCCGTTCGGCAGAGCGGCTGAGCGAGATCGATCGTTGTGGTGGCGTCAAAACCTTCGGAGCGAACGACGAGGAGCTGATCCGATCGTGGTGTGTGGCTGACGGTCGTCGCCAACTGGATTGCCATCGGCATGACGAATCCCCCGCTGTAGTCGGTGTGTTCGCCGATGAGGTTGACCCGACCGGGCGCTCGAAACCGTCGCGTCTGTCGCATCACTGCTGGCCCCCAACAGCTGAATAACTACTGGCCCTCCGCGCTTTGGACTTCCGCCTGAAGGCGGAAGCCACGCGACATTGTTTGGCACGCGACATTGTTTGGGCACATCGTGGCTGCTTCGGCTTTAGCCGGAAGGTCGGGGCTCGATACTGAATCAGGTGATACACGCACTAGGTCAGGTCTAGGGGCGCTTGCCGTTTGACGGCGAGGCCGCGGCCGAGAAACGTCGCCACAGCAGAAGACACGCGCCGAAGACCGTCATGATGATGCCCCAACCGAGGTTCACGTTGAGACCCATCGTGCGGGCGTACAGCGCGGGGTCGCTGATCGCTCCATAGATCATGAGGATTGTCCCAAGCACCATGAACATCACGCCGGCGGGCGTTCGTACGTCTAACGGCAAGGTATTTCTCCCGCGATAATCGAACAGCTGTGCGCTACCAGAAGACCACGTTCAATCCAACGGTCACGAACAGGACCGCGGCTGCAAGTACCGCCGGGCGTCCGTACCACGTCCGATTCTCGTCGGTCACTCGCGGGGTCATGGAATACACCAGGCCCACCAGCGCTCGCTCGTCCGGCGCCCGCGTCACCAGGCTTCCAATAATGGTGACGAGAAAACACGTGGTCCAGGCATAGATCGCGGTCCAGAAGTTCTGCGCCATCTCGCTGGGATACTGGTGCACCATGCCCAGCCAGCCACCCTTGATGCCCACTCCAGCCCCGAGCGGCAGCGTCAGGCCATGATGCAGCGCGGCCGCAAGCGTACCCGCGACCAGACCGGCAAACGCGCCGTGACCGGTCGCGCGCTTCCAGAACATGCCAAGCAGGAACGTCGCAAACAGCGGCGCATTCACGAACGCAAACACCAGTTGCAGCATATCCATGATGTTGTTGAACTGCGTCGCCAGATACGCCGTCGTGACCGACAAGGCGATGCCAATCACCGTGGTCAGACGTCCGATCAACAGGTAGTGCGCGTCGCTCGCGGACGGTTTGAAATACGACTGATAGATGTCGTACGTCCAGACCGTGTTGAACGCGGTCACGTTGCCGGCCATCCCAGACATGAAGCTTGCTAGTAGTGCTGTAAGACCCAGACCCAGCAGCCCCGGTGGGAAGAAATGCAACAGCATCGAGGGGATGGTCATGTCGTAGTCCAGTTGCGCACGACCGTTGAGATCCAGCATTGCCGCTCCCGTTGAGGGATCCAGCTTGGGCGGGATCAAATCGGGGATCCCGATCGCGATCAGTCCTGGCAGGATGACGAGAAACGGGAACAACATCTTCGGGACGGCGGCAATCAACGGCGTCCGGCGCGCCGCACTCATCGAGTCGGCGGCCATGGCGCGCTGCACGACGAGGAAGTCGGTGCACCAATAGCCGAACGACAACACGAACCCCAGCCCCATGGCGATGCCAAACCACTCGACGCCCAGGAGGTTTGTCTCGGGCGAGCCGGTTCCGGCCCAGGCGTGCAGATACGGCGGTGGCAGCGTCGCCTGCAGGCCGCTGAACCCGCCGACGCTGCGGAGGCCAAGCCACACCAACGGAATGAAGCCGGCGACGATCAGAAAGAACTGAAGCACCTCGTTGTAGATCGCGCTCGTCAACCCGCCTAGCAAGATGTACACGAGGACAATGCTGGCCGAAATGAGGATCGAGCCGTGAAAGACCCACGCTGGTGACAACCCGAGGGCTGCGAGCGGCGTGTCGAACAAATGCAGGGCCTGAATCAGCCGCGCCATCGCATACAGCGAGATGCCGGAAGAGAACACCGTCATCGCCGCAAACGAGATGGCGTTGAATCCGCGCGTCTTCTCGTCGAAACGGAGCCGCAAGTATTCCGGCACCGAGCGCGCTCGCGACCCGTAGTAGAAGGGCATCATGAACAGCCCGACGAAGATCATCGCCGGCACGGCCCCTATCCAGTAGAAGTGCGCCGTCGAAATCCCGTACTTGGCGCCTGATGCGCCCATGCCAATCACTTCCTGGGCGCCCAGGTTGGCTGAGAGAAACGCGAGACCGCACACCCAGGCCGGCAAGCGACGGCCGGCATGGAAGAAGTCGTCGCAGGTCGTGGTCGAGCGTCGCAGAACGGCGCCAATCCCCAGGACGAAGGTGAAGTAGATGACGATGATGATCCAGTCGATCGGCGCGAGGGTCACCGCCAGATTGTCGGTGGGCGACCGCGATTCGGCAACTGCCGAGCGTTACCGCAACTGCCCCCTTGCCTTCTGCGGATCTCGGCGCCGTCACAGGCAACTCGTCTCGCGCCGTCCGCTTCGCGGCGTGGAAAACCGGCTTCTCCGCGTGTGCGCTACCGATAGTCGGCGGCGGCTTGCGTTTGCCGCACGTCGTACCAAATCGTTTGGGCGGAAGGGTTATCCGGTCGCTGGTGGCGAATCAGGGCCGCCGCCGCGCCGACGCTGCGAAGCCGGTTTACTTGCTCGGATCACGCCGCTCAGAGGTCGTCGCGATCCGAGCCGCCAGTTCCGGCGCCTCGAAGCGTGCAACCTTCGGTTTCGCGAATGAATTTCGGAGACCTTGTTTCTGTGGCCTCCTGAGTTCCGCGGAACATGCGTCGCGCGGAGGTGCGCAGCCGATGCGGGCCGCTCGGATTGCACCGCCCTCTGAGCGCCGTGATCACATGCAGGTAAACGGCCTTGCAGCGGATACGGCCCGGCGCCGTTGATTCGCCACCACCGCACGAACAACCCCGTCACCCAATCGATTGTTCACCAGCGTTCGACCTGGCCGAAGCGCCGGGCGGGAGCGACACGACGACCGCGGAGAGGGCGTTTTCCACGGCGCGAAGCGGGCGGGGCAAGCCGAGTGGGCCGCAGCGGCCATACTCCATCCGGAAGATCGGGGAAGCAACTTCCGTGTTTCCGTGTTTGGCGCTCAGAGCCGTGGAATCGTCAGCCCACCATCGATGTGAACGACCGTGCCAGTGGCATACGGCACGTCGCCGCGAAGCAGGGCGGCGACCGCAGTCCCCACGTCTTCGGGCGTGCCCCAGCGGCCATTCGGGACCAGTCCGTCGGCGATACGCCGGTCGTAGAGATCTTTGACCCCGGCCGTCATGTCGGTGGCGATGATCCCCGGTCGCACTTCGTAGACCGGAATGCCGTGGGGCGCCAGGCGGGCGGCGAACAACTTGACGGCCATTGCGAGCCCCGCTTTGCTCACGCAGTACTCGCCGCGATTGATTGATGCCATCTCGGCAGAGACCGAGGTGATGAACACGATCCCCGTTCGCGAGGGCCGGCCAGCCTGCGCGGCAACCATGGCGCGGGCGAACGCCTGCGCGAGGAAGTACGGGCCCTGCAAATTGGTTCGCAGGAGCGTTTCGAAGCTCTCTTCAGCCGTCTCGAGCAAATCCGCGCGCACAGCGGGCGCACGCCCGGCATTGTTCACGAGCGCGGCGACCGGTCCCAACGACTCCGCTTCCGCTACCAGCCTGGCGCGATCCGCGGCACGACCCACGTCAGCCTGAACGTAGCGCACGACGCCGCCTTGTTCGGCGAGGCTGGTGATCACGCGTTCGACCTCCTCACGCGGACGCAACCCGGCGACCGCGAGACTCCAGCCGTCTTGCACGAGCGCACGGGCAATGCCGAGACCGATGCCGCGTGTCCCACCCGTGACCACGGCAAGCGGGCGCGGTTTAGTCTCTGCCATGTGGTCCGAAGAACGTGAGATAGGGGCCGGCCGACGCCAGCCGTTTGACGTAGAGGGCCGCTTCGCGCGCGTGGTAATCGCCCCACTGGCTCGACTCGCCGCGTGGTATTCGCGACCCTTTGGGGACAAAATCCCAGCCGTTGGGACGATGGTAGATGGAATGGAGAATCAGGCCCTGATGATCCGGTGCCTGACTGAGATAGGGCCCGGTGGCATCGAACAGCGTGGCGAGCACTCGAAGTCCGGACTGCAGGTAGCGTTCGCCGTCCTCTCCACGACGAGCGAGGACATGTCCCAGCCTCATCAAACCCTGCGCCGCGATTGCCGCCGCCGAACTGTCGACCGGTTCGTGATCGTTGAACGGATCCGCGTCCCGTGTGGCCCAATCACCGAGCGCGACCAGGCCCGGGGCGCCGGTGTCCCAGTACGGAATGCCATCCGCGCATGCGGCATGATCGATGTAGAAATCGCACGTCGCGCGCGCGGCCTCAATCATCCACGCATCGACCGTTGTTCGATCCTCACCTCCCGGCAACGGATCGCGCACGTCGTCCAGAAATTCGACCAGCTCGGCAAAGCCGAGCATCGCCCAGGCCAGCCCGCGCGTCCAGGTCGTGAAAGGAGAAAAGCCCTGTTGACTGCTGGGTCCTCGATAAGTGCCATTGGCCACGTTGAACAAGGCCTCGTGCGACACGCGTCCCCGCACATCATACGCGTCGCGATCCCGGCCGTAATAGACGCTGTACTGCGCGGTGGCGTGCGCGTGCTGCAACAGACGCTCGAGGAGGTTGACCTCGGCATCCTGCTCCTCGCTCAATCGATGGCCCAGAAGGTGGGCCAGAGCGAGGGCGCGAAGCGAGCGGATCGTGTCCACGAACAATGAATGCGCGCCGTTGAATGAATGAATGAAGCCACCCGACGGCAGCCTGGTCCAGCGCCGCGCCTGGACCGCACCGCTGATCTTCAGAGCGAGTTCATAAAAGTGCGTCTCCCAGGGTTCGGCCTGGATGCGTCCCTCGCGCCCGAGCCGCCACAGCGCGCCATAAGTGCTGACGTTGTTGAAGCCGTGATCGTGGACCCCGGTGTGGGTCAGGTGCGACGCCATGTCGCGACAGTGTCCGCGCACGTCCCAGCTCCAAAAATGCGGCATCGCCGGTCGCGTCGTATTGCAGCAGAGCTGACCCGTATTGAAAGCCTTCCGTCCACTCGGTCCAGCCCCGAGCCGTGTAGCGGCCCTCGACCGTGAACACGGGCGCGCCGCCCGCAGACGAGCCACGCTCGAGCGCGAGAATCTTCGACGCGGAGAGCTCGAACAGACGATCAATCGCCGGCACGAGATCGCGGGGGGTTCGCGGACGGTCGGCGCGAATCATGTGTTGATGACGAAGGCTCGAACCGAAGCCGCGCCTATCTGATCGTCACCGTGGGAGGGTTTGCGTAGTCGTGCCACAGACGCTCGAGCAGCGCGGCATCAGCCGGACCATCGGCGACGACGAACCGATACCTGGCGGCGAAGGGCTGGCCGGCCGTGATTGACCAGCCACCGAGACGAGAGGGTGCGAAACAGATGTACGGATCGGTGGGGTGCACCCGGAGAGGTTCCGGAGCGCGAAAGTTGTCGGGATGTCCCAGTATGGCGATTCCCACGAGCGCACCATCAACGTTGCCCCCAACGTGTGCCCACCGCGCCCGCGTGGTATCGGCAGTCGCGCGGTCCTTGCCCTCGGAGGTCAACACAATCTCGTTGCTCGCGGCCCCCATGAAGCTCGCGGCACCGCGGACTGCCATGCCGCCGTAATGGTACTCGGGCAATGCGAGCGGCGTGTTCGTCGCCAATGTCTGTCGAAGGTCCACATCGAACACGTAAAGCGACGGCGTGGTTCTCAATCCATACACACGCGTGGTCCACGATTCGTCGAGCACCGGCTTGGGGGAACCCGACGTCAGGTCGACATAGCGATGCCGCGCGGCCCATCCCGCGTGGACGGCGCCGCTCCACGCGGCGTCGATCGCGACGGCTTCGACGCGACCGAGGGCATTGCCCATGTTCCAGAAATCTGTTTTGCGACCTTCGAACTCCGCGCTCGTCCACGCGAACATCACGCCATGCTGATGCCGGTGGTCGGCCGGGTAGTCATCGGTCACACTGCGGCCCGACGGCGTGCGCACCGGATGGATGTAGCCGCCCCGTTGGTAAGCGGGTTTGATGTCGGCCGAGGGCAGACGGCCTGGTCCGCCGATGTAGCGCAGCACGGGGCTGCCGCCAACGGTCACGATGAGGTCACTGCCGGCACGCTCGAGCTGTGCGACGGGAGCGCCGCGCGTTTCGACCGTGGCGATTGTGTAAGTCCGTTCCGTCCCGGCCGCGAGCGCTGGCAGTACGAACCATGCGCGTCCATCGCCATCGATCTGCAGGGGAATCGCCGGGGCATTTCCGTGCCGGAGCTCGTAGCGCCGCATGGTTCCGTCAAGCGCTGGAATGGACGCCGACACCAGGCTGTCGCGACGATCGTATGCTCCCGCGCGCACGACCAATGCACTGGGCTCGGCGGGCGCCGATGCGCGGGGGCCATCGGCGGGGCCGGACGCGATGGTCACGCATGCAAGCACGACGGCCGTTCGCGGTAACGGCGGCATAGCGCGGCATATCATATATGATCCATTGACTTCGGTTGGCGGTCGCCGTACCCTCGCCCCCAGTGACAACGTCCCTGCGGCACATGACGCGACGCGGGTTTCTGGCCGCTCCACGGCCAGCACCGCTCGACACCAATCGCCACTGGTTGCGAGTCCATCGTCGCGCCATGGCCTGTCGCTTCGAGATCACACTCGACGGCAAGGATGCGCGCTACATTCAGGCCGCTCAGTCGGCACTGA
This sequence comes from uncultured Acidobacteriota bacterium, assembly GCA_963841905.1. Lineage (GTDB taxonomy): Bacteria > Acidobacteriota > Vicinamibacteria > Vicinamibacterales > UBA2999 > JACCSI01. The sequence continues at coordinate 22,074 of CAWJEM010000007.1, read as the reverse complement.
ACCAGATCGACGCCATCGAGGCGCAGCTCACCGTCTTTCGCGAGACGAGCGCCCTCGTCCACATCAACCAACGTGCGGCGTCAGAAAACGTTCGCTGCGAACCTGGGCTCTTCAATCTGCTGACTCGTTGCCAGCAGCTGGCAACCCTGACCAATGGTGCGTTCGACATTACGAGCACGCCGCTCAGCCGGTGCTGGGGATTTGTTCGACGCGAGGGCCGGCTGCCGTCGACCGAAGAGATTCGGTCCACGCGCGCTTTGGTCGGCATGTCCAAGGTCATCCTCGATCATCAGCGGTCGAGCGTGAAGTTTCGCCGACCGGGTATCGAATTGAACCTGGGCGCAATCGGGAAGGGCTATGCCCTCGATTGTGTTGCCAGCGACCTTCGCCGCGCTGGCGTGCAGCACGCTCTCCTGTCAGCCGGTCAAAGTAGCCTGCTGGCCATTGGCGGGCGCGAGCGCGGCTGGTCCATTGACCTCGTGTCGCCAAGGCGAGCGCAACGGATCGCCCGGGTGTGGCTGCGCAATGCGGCGATCGGGACCAGTGGCTCCGGCGAGCAGTTCTTTCTTGCCGATGGTCGCCGTTACGGTCATGTCCTGGACCCCCGATCCGGCTGGCCCGCCGAGGGTGTGTTGAGCGCGTCGGCTGTCTGCGCGAGCGCGGCTGACGCCGACGCGTTGTCCACCGCGTTTCTCGTCGCTGGCCCGACATTGGCGCACCGCTACTGTGATCAGCATTCCCAGACTCTCGCCGTGATCACTCAGGAGGATGACTCGGCCGGGACTTTTGTGATCGGCAACCATGTCGGCGCGGAGATCGAGCGGTGATCAGCGCGTCACAACAGGTGCTGCTCGTCGCCCTCAGGACGCTGATTGGCTGGCACTTCCTGTACGAGGGCTATGTCAAGCTGCTGCGGCCTGCGTGGGGGCCCGACGGCGTGCCTCTCGCGCCGTGGTCCGCCGCCGGATATCTTCGCGGCGCAACGGGACTCTTTGCGCCGCTGTTCAATGCGCTGGGGTCATCGGCTTGGATCGGGACCATCGACAGCATCGTGGTTGTCGCGTTGGTCGCGATCGGTTTGTCGCTGATGCTTGGACTCTTCACTCAACTCGGCTGCATTGGCGCGATGACGCTACTGACGACGTTTTATTTGTCGTCGATCCCGATGAGCGGCCTGCAAGAGCCTCGTCAGGAGGGTGCGTATCTCCTGGTCAACAAGAATCTGATTGAGCTGGTGGCGGTTGCGGTCGTGTTTGCATTCCGGACTGGACACATTGCGGGCCTTGATCGATGGCTGATAGCGATTCGCCGCCGATCAACGACGCCATTCGAGGAGGCCGCGGCATGAATCTCACTCCAGAACAAGCCGCCCAGGGCCGACGCAATTTCATGAAGATCCTGGCTGGCACCCCCGCCCTGGCGGCGCTCGGCGTCTCCGCCGCGCTGAGGGGCCCCGTCGCCGGCGGACCCGTGCGGGTGGGCTTCATCGGCGTGGGCGGACAGGGTCGAAGCCTTCTCCGAAACGTCGACCCGGCGTTCGCCGACCTGCGCGCCATGTGCGACATCAATCCAACCAGCCTGGCGCTGGCAGACAAGGTGCTCGTCGAGGGCAAGCGGCCACCCCTTCGACACTATGCGGATTGGCGCGAGATGCTGCAGAAGGAAGACATCGAAGCCGTGATCATGGCGCCCCCACTTGGGTTCCATGACGACATCGCGGTCGCCTGCCTCGACGCCGGCAAGCACGTCCTGTGCGAAAAGATGATGGCTCACGACGTGGCGAGCTGCGAGCGCATGCGCGAAGCGGCGCTCCGGAATCGCAAAGTTCTGGAGATCGGCTATCAGCGCACCTACAACGCGATGTATCACGCCGCGTACGACGGGCTGATCCGTTCGGGCGCGCTCGGCGACATCTATCACGTCCGTCTGGCCTGGCACCGCAACGGAAACTGGCGTCGCAAGGGCGAGCCGCCCACGCCTGATTACGATCCGTCGCAGTGGGGGTACCCCACGTTCGACCATCTGCTCAACTGGCGTCTGTACCTGGCAGTACTCGCAAGGACTGATGGCGGAGCTCTGCAGCCATCAACTGAACGCGACCAATTGGTTCCTCGGATCGAGCCCCGAAGCAGTGAGCGCCTCGGGTGGCTTGTATCGCTTCAAGGGTGACGGCCGCGAAGTCCCCGACCATGTCTACGCGACCTTCGAATATCCCGGCGGCCAGACGGCGGTGTTCTCGTCGATCGAATCGAATGCCTTCGACGACTACTACGAGATGTTCATGGGAACGAAGGGCACGCTGATCCTTCGGCGCGAGACCGAGGCGCTCTTCTTCGAAGAAGGCAACGGCGAGAGCGGTCCAACATCCGTGATGGTAACGCCACAGACCGAGGCCGCGGTGGCCCAGTCCTCCGAAACACAAGCCGGCAACACCAATCAAGCGGCAACCGCGAGGACCTCGAACGCGACACCGCTGTTCGACCGGCCTCGTTCGACGCGCCTGCAGATCCAACGGTTCTGCTCGGCGATTCGCGTCGGCACGCCGCTGGCGTGCGGGCCCGACAAAGCTTTGCAGTCGGCGCGCGCCTGCATTCGCGCCAACGAGTCGATCAAACAGAAGGCGCGGCTGACGATATGAAGCGATCGGCCCGGATCAAGTCGTTTTCGTCGACCACGCACTTGACCAAACAGCAATATGCGTACGAGACCTTGCGCGCGTCCATCTTGAAATCCGAGCTGGCGCCGGGAACACGTCTCGTGATCGACGACCTCGCCCGCCGATTCGAGATCAGCATCATCCCGGTGCGCGAAGCGCTTCGCCTCCTGCAGTCGGAAGGGCTGGTCGTGAGCGTGGCCCACGTCGGCGCGACGGTGGCGCCGATTTCGCGCGAGTCCGTCACCGAGGTGTTCACGTTACTCGAGGGGCTGGAAGTCGTCGCCGCGCGCCGTGCGGCCGAGCGGGCCGATCGCAGCGCGCTGGACGCGCTGGCGACCATCGTCACCGACATGGACGCGGCGCTCGATGCCGAGCGACCGCAGCGATGGGCCGAGCTGAACACGCGCTTCCACCTCGCGATCAGTGCGCTCACCGCCATGCCGATGCTGCAAGAAATGCTGCAGCGCGCCTTCGACCACTGGGACCGCGTGCGCAGGTATTACTTCAGCGGCGTCCTTGTGCGACGCGCCGGACTGGCACAGGCCGAGCATCACCAGATGCTCGATCAGATGCGTGCGCGAAACACCCCGGCGCTCGAAGCAACGGTGCGCGAGCATAATCAAGGCGCGCTGAACGCGTACACCGCTTATCTCGATTCGGTCGCCTCAGCACGAGCAGCGGTAGCAGGGCGTCGCGCATGAGCGATGATCGCGCGTCGGAACCGGCCCGAGGCGTGCCGGAACCCTCGGCCGAGCCCGCCCGCTATCCGCGCGTTGCGGCGTTTCGGACCGCGGAGGCGCTCGAGCGGCACCTGGCCGTGTCGGGCATTTCGTTACGGTTCGACCGCGACCTTGCCCCATCCGGGGCTTCCCCACTCGGCCAGCCGTACGAGAGGGGCAAGGTTCGGGTCGGCAATCGTTTCTGCATCCTGCCGATGGAAGGCTGGGACGGCACCCGGGACGGCAAACCGAGCGAGTTGACGGTTCGTCGCTGGCGGAACTTCGGCCGCAGCGGCGCGAAGTTGATTTGGGGCGGCGAGGCGGTGGCCGTGCGCCATGACGGACGGGCCAATCCCCATCAATTGATACTCACGGACGATACGCTCCCGGCGATCGCGGAGATGCGTGCCGCGTTGGTCGCGTCGCATGTGGGGCGCTTCGGCGCTGCCGCGGCCGACGACCTGTATGTCGGCCTTCAACTGACCCACTCGGGACGTTTCTCGAAGCCTGATCTCCACGAACGACCAGAGCCGCTGGCGGCCGTGGCCAATGCCGTACTCGATCGACGCTTCTCGCACCGCGTTCGCGTCCTCACAGACGATGAGATCAAGGTGCTGATCGACGACTTCATCCGCGCGGCGAACCTCGCTGCCAAGGCGGGATTTCACTTCGTCGACATCAAGCACTGCCACGGCTACTTCGGACACGAGCTGCTCGGCGCGCGTGATCGTCCCGGCCCCTTCGGTGGGAGCCTCGAAAACCGCACCCGGTTCATGCGCGAGGTGATCGATGGGATTCGCGCCACCACGCCGGGACTCGACGTCGCCGTCCGACTCTCGGTCTTCGATCTCGTGCCGTATCGCAAGATGGGCAGCGGCGCCGGTGTGCCTGACGTCGATCCGACGGCGTACACCGCCGGGTTCGGGCTGCTCCAGAACGGTGACCTCGAATCCGCACTCAGTGAAAGCCGCGAGGTGCTCCGCATGCTCGAGGCGCGCAACGTCGGTTGGGTCTGTGTGACCGCAGGCAGTCCGTACTACTGCCCGCACACGCAACGCCCGGCGCTGTTTCCGCCGAGCGATGGCTACGACCCACCCGAGGACCCCCTGCACGGGGTGGCGCGGCAGGTCGCTGCGACCGCGCTGTTGAAGGCAGCCTTCCCGGAGATGGCGATCGTGGGCTCGGCGTACACCTATTTGCAGGAGTGGCTGCCGCACGTGGCGCAATACAACGTGCGCAGCGGGCTGGTCGACTTCGTTGGGCTGGGTCGCATGGTGCTGGCCTACCCCGACTTCCCGGCCGATCTGCTCGCCGGATTGCCGCTCAAACGCAAAACCATTTGTCGCACGTTCAGCGATTGCACGACTGGCCCTCGCATGGGCCTGGTCTCGGGCTGTTTTCCGCTCGATCCCTTCTATCTGAATCATGAGCACGGCGCTCGCCTGCGTGACGCCAAGACGCCAGCCCGGTCATGAGTCACAGCACCAACTCGCGCGGTCATCAGGTCCTGGCGGTCGCAACCGCGTTTCTCTCGTTGTTTGCGATTGTCGGCGTCGCGCTCTACGGGTTGCCACGGTTCTATCCGTTCTTCGTCCAGGAACTTGGCTGGACCCGCCAGCAGGTGACCTCGGGGAATGCCTACAGCAAAATCGCCGTGGCCCTCGCGTTCGGCTTCATTGCCGGTCGCATCGTCGATCGATTCGGTCCACGCCGTCTGATGCTGGCCGGCATTCTGATGGCCGGCATGGCACTCGTCGGACTGTCCTATGTGACGACGCTCGGCGCCTTTTACTTCTTCTACGCCTTCAACGCGCTCGGCTACGTGTGTGGCGGTCCGCTGCCCAACCAGGTGTTGTTGTCTCGATGGTTCGACAAGGGCCGAGGCAAGGCGATGGGAATCGCCTATCTCGGCATCGGGGTTGGCGGCGCCCTCGTGCCGCTGCTCGCTTATGCCTTGACGCAGAGTTTCGGTTGGCGCGGCGCACTGCGTTGGCTTGGCGTGCTCATGATTCTGGTGGCGCTTCCGGTTGCGTACTTCGTGCGAGAGCCGAGCGGCGTATCGGCCGGCGATCGCGGCGTCAGCTCGCTGGCCCCGATTGTGTCGCGTCCGGCCTTCTATCTGCTCCTCATCGGCAGCATGGCGTCCATCGGCGCGGTCGGTGGGACGATGCAGAACCTGGCGCTGTATTTGAGCCTCGATCGAAAGCTTTCGCAGGGGGATGTCGATGCCACGCTCTCACTGATTCTCGTCGGCAGCCTGGTCGGACGGCTGCTCATGGGGTGGCTCGCCGATCGCTGGCCCAAGAAACGCGTCATGATTCTCATTTACGTGATCGTGGCGGCCGCGATTCCTCCCCTCTTCTACGCGCCGACCCCAGCAACGCTCAAGCTGTTTGCGTTCGTCTTCGGCGTGGGCCTGGGCGGCGACTACATGATCATCCCGCTGATGGCTGCCGAACTCTATGGCCTCGCGGTGATGGGCCGTGTCATGGGCATCGTGCTCACCGCCGACAGCGTGTCCGAATCACTCGTGCCAATGTTCGTGGCCGGATTGCGCGACTCGAGCGGCAGTTACGGCCCTGGGTTCCTCGTCCTCGTCGCGCTGGCCGCGGTGGGCGCGATTGCCGTCAGCCTGCTGCCGGGCCGGCGGCAGGAGGAATCCACGCAGGTGGCCGGTGGGCCCGGAACAAAGACCGCCCCCCTCGGAGGCTCGGTGTCCGGATGACGGGATCGTTGTTCGACCTGACCGGCAAGGTCGCCGTCGTCGTCGGGGGCACGAGCGGGATCGGCCGTGCGCTCGCGCTGGGTCTTGCGTCGGCGGGCGCTGATGTCGTGGCGACCGGACGGCGGCGCGATCTCGTGGACAGCGCTGCCGCCGAGATCCAACGACGCGGGCGAAGAACGACGGCATGTTGCGCCGATGTTTCGGATCTCGCATCGCTCGTCAAACTTCGCGAGGTGTGCCTGAACGAGCTCGGCCGCATCGACATCCTGGTAGCGGCCGCGGGTGTCACCAAGCGCGTGCCAACCCTCCAAATGAGCGAGGACGACTGGGATCGCATCGTCGAAACCAATCTCACGGGCGTGATGCGCGCGTGCCAGGTGTTCGGTGCGCCAATGATCGAGCAACGGCGGGGGCGGATCATCACGATTGCATCGATCGCGTCGATGGTCGGTCTCCACGAGGTGGCGGCGTATACGGCCAGCAAAGCGGGAGTGGCCGGCATCACCCGTGCGCTCGCCGTTGAGTGGGCGTCCCATGGGGTCACGGTGAATGCCATCGCTCCTGGCGTCTTCCAGACCGATTTGAATCGTGAGCTGCTCAAGTCGGGGCGGGGTGAGGAGTTTCTCGTGCGAACCCCGATGAAGCGTTTCGGGAACGTGGACGAGCTCGTGGGGGCTGCCGTGTTCCTGGCGTCCGACGCCTCCGGCTTCGTCACCGGTCAGTTGATTGCCGTGGACGGTGGTCTGCTGGCGAGCGGCGTTAATCAGTAGACATCTTCTAAGGTCATGATCGTGAGTATTGAAGCAACCTATCGCCTGGCCTTAGAAGATGTCTCGCCCCGCGGAGCGGGGCAAAACAACATAGCCCTAGCGAAGCGGAGCCTCCGGGTCTCTGCTCGGCGGTTTGAGGCGGAGCTTCGCTAGTCAATGGCGAACCAGCGGATCATCGTGATCACCAGCCGCGACAACGTCGCGACGGCACTCGAGCCGCTGGCGGCGGGCGATGCAATTACCGTCGAGAACCGGACGATCGTCGTGCGTGAGGCGATCGCAAACGGGCACAAGGTCGCCCTCGAGCGGATTGCCGCTGGGGAGTCGATTCTGAAATACGGGAATCCGATTGGCCTCGCCACGCAAGATATCGAAGTTGGCGCCCACGTGCACACGCACAACGTCGCCAGCACGCGCGGTCGAGGCGATCTGTCGGCGATGACGTCACGAGAGAACCTATCGTGAGTCAGCAATCAGGCTTCTACGGATTTCGTCGTCCTGACGGCCGCGTGGGCGTGCGGAATCACGTGCTGGTCGTGCCCACCGTCGTATGTTCCGCCGTGGTGACCGAACGGATCGCCGCGGCGGTCCCAGGGGCGGTGGCACTGCCTCATCTGGCCGGGTGCGGCCAGCTCGGGCCAGACATGCAGGTGACGCACGACACGCTGGCCGCGTATTGCCAGCATCCCAATGTCGGCGCCGTGCTCGTCGTCGCGCTCGGGTGCGAGCAGGTGGTGGCGCAGATGCTGGCGGAGTCGGCGCGGGCCGCGGGCAAGCCGTCGGCGATTGTGTCGATCCAGGGCGAAGGCGGAACTCCACGCGCGACTGCGAAGGGCATCGAGCTTGCCAGCATGCTGGCTGAGAACGGGAAGGACCACCGCCGCGAGTGGTGCGGAATCGACACGTTGGTGTTGTCGCTCAAATGCGGCGGGTCCGACTACACGTCCGGTCTTGCAGCCAATCCGGCGCTCGGGCGCGTGGCCGATCGACTGAACGGGCTTGGTGCCTCCACAGTCCTGGGCGAGATCGCCGAGATCATGGGCGCGGAGCACCTCCTCGCCGCACGCGCCACGCAGCCGGACGTCGCCGCACGCCTGCTTCGGGTGGTCAACCGGGTCGAGAGCGAGGCGCAAGCGCTCGGGCTCGACATTCGAGGCACACAACCGTCCCCCGGCAACATTCGCGGCGGCCTGACGACGATCGAGGAAAAGTCGCTGGGCGCGACGCACAAGGCCGGCGAACGCTCGCCGCTCGCGGATGTCGTCCCGTACTCGTCGCGGATCGTGCGTAAAGGACTCACCGTGATGGACACGCCGGGACTCGACGTCGAGTCGGTCACTGGCATGGTTGGCGGGGGGGCTCAGGTGGTGGTGTTCACGACCGGGTTGGGAACACCCACGGGCAATCCCATCGCACCGGTCATCAAGATTACCGGGAATGCCCGGACGGCCCAGACCATGTCCGACAACACGGACCTCGATGTCAGCGGAATCCTCGAACATGCCGAGTCGATGGACGAAGCGGCCGACCGTCTGCTCGCGGAGATCGTGGCCGTCTGCTCAGGGAAGACGACGGCCGCCGAACGGCTGGGTCATCGCGAGTTTGCGATTCACCGCCGCAACCCGACTTTCTAATAGGGCTCTCAAAAGGCTCCCACTCATGCAGGATGCTCGCACACTCGGGAAACGTCCGGTCGGCACGGCAGACGCGAGCGTTACACCTTCGGCCACAGCCGTCATCGGGCGCTATCGGTGGGTGATCTGCGGGCTGCTCTTCCTCGCCGCGACCATCAATTACATCGATCGTCAGGTAATCGGCATTCTCAAGCCGACACTTCAGCAGCAGTTCGGGTGGAGTGAGATCGATTACGCCGACATCGTGTTCAGCTTTCAGCTCGCTTACGCGATTGGTCTGCTGCTCGCGGGTCGGTTGATCGATCGGGTGGGCACGAGGATCGGCTTTGCGCTCGCCGTGACGGTGTGGAGTGTGGCGGCGATGGCGCATGCCGAGGCCATGCTGTTCGGCCCCGGAGTGGCGGCGCTGCTGGGTGTTTTTGGACTTGCCTACGCGCCCTCGGTCGCGGGGTTCATCGCGGCCCGTTTCGCGCTCGGGCTCGGAGAAGCGGGAAATTTTCCAGCGTCGATCAAGGCGGTCGCGGAATGGTATCCGGTGAAAGAGCGGGCGCTGGCGACGGGCATCTTCAACTCGGGGACCAACATCGGCGCGGTCGTCACCCCACTCGTCGTGCCCTGGATCACGCTCACCTACGGCTGGTACTGGGCCTTCATCGTGACGGGAGCTCTTGGATTCCTCTGGCTGCTGCTATGGCTCCCGCTGTTTGGCGCGCCTGACACACACCCGCGCGTCAAGGCGACCGAGCTGGCACATATCCGGAGCGAGCCGTCGCCGCCGATCACGTATCTGCCGCTTCGAGCGATTCTGCCGCATCGTCAGACGTGGGCGTTCGCGATTGGCAAGTTCATGACCGATCCCATCTGGTGGCTCTATTTGTTCTGGGTCCCGGATTTCCTGAACCGCAACCATGGGCTCAATCTGCTCGCCGTCGGCCCCCCACTGGTGGCGATCTATCTGATCGCGGACGTCGGCAGCATTGGAGGCGGCTGGTTCTCGTCGGCGTTGTTGAAGCGCGGATGGACCGTCAATCGTGCACGCAAGACGACCATGCTCATCGCCGCTCTCGCGGTGGTCCCCATCATGTTCGCCTCGGTGACTTCGAGCCTGTGGGTGGCCGTGATTCTCGTCGGCATCGCGGCCGCGGCTCACCAGGGGTGGTCCGCCAACCTGTTCACCCTGACGACCGACATGTTCCCGCGCCACGCGGTGGGAACCGTGGTCGGGTTCGGCGGGATGGCCGGCGCCGTGGGCGGGATGTTGATTGCCAAACTCACCGGCTACATCCTCGATACGACCGGCAGCTACGTGCCGGTATTCATCATCGCGGGGCTGGCCTATCTCACGGCGCTCGGGGTCATCCACCTGCTCGTGCCAAAGCTGGAGAAAGCCTCGGTCTGAAACGTTAGCCACGAAGGGCACGAAGCAAGATCTCCAAGTTCTTGGTGTTCCCTCGTGCCTTCATGGCAATCTTTTTCCGTGTTTCTGTGTTTCTGTGTTTCCGTGTCTTCGCAGCGCTTCACTGCCTCTGTGGATTAAGTCGTCTTCGGAATCTCGAAGCCCTTTCGATACTCGCGCGTCAGGAGTTGATCGGCCTTCTTGTCGTCGACGAACGTTTCGGTCCGTCCATTGAACGTGAGCCCGCGCCCGACGCGATACGCAATGTTCGCCAGGTGCGGCAGGACCGAGGACAAGTGGCCGTCCACGATGCCGCTGTTCAGCAGCTTGGGTCGTCGGCGCGAATCGCATCGACGAAGTTCTGATAGTGAGGCAACTCGGTGCTGGTCAGGACGAGCGGATCACCGTCTCCGCTCGCGGCCGGCACATTGGCGCCGGGTCCGCGCTCGTTTTTCGGACCGAGATACGACTGCCACTCGCGCCCGTTGCCGTCGATCCAGAGCCAGCCGTTCGACCCGTAGAACAGATTGCCGATGCGCTGCGTGCCTTCGTCGTTCGTGAACTGTCCGCGGGTCGCGAACTCGAACACGGTGCCGTCGGCGTACTCGAACAGCGTGGTATGCGTATCAGGCGTTTCCTGGGATGCTTCGGGCCCGAAGTATCCGCCGGCGGACTGGATCTTCACCGGATGCTCCTGCTTGTTGAGTCCCCACCGCGCGATGTCGAATTGGTGCGGGCCCTGGTTCCCGGTATCGCCGTCGCCATAGTCCCAGTGCCAGTGCCAGTTGTAGTGAAACCGGTTCCGATTGAAGGGCCTCTTCGGTGCAGGTCCCAGCCATAGGTCGTAGTCCACCTTCGACAGGTATTGGGCGTCGTATGTCGGCTCGTAGGTTGCAGCGCCAACCGTCAGCGAGTACTTCTCGCCGGCGGCCATTGGGCCATCGGGGTACTTCCCAATCGGCGGTCGCGGCTTGAAACACAACCCGCGGGCCATGTAGACCTTGCCGATGCCGCCGTCGTGCAGGAATTTGATCGCCTCTCGCACCGCTGGACGACTGCGGTTCATCGTCCCGACCTGAACCAGCCGATTGAAGCGCTGGGCGGCTTCGATCATCCTCCGCCCTTCCCAGACCGTGTGCGAGGCTGGCTTTTCGACGAACACATGCTTGCCCGCCTGCAGGCCCCAGATGGTGGCCGGAGCGTGCCAGTGATTGGGCGCCGCGATGATGATGCCGTCGATGTCCTTGTCGTCGAGCACGCGTCGCAGGTCCTGGACGAACCCTGGCCGAAAGCTGGCGACGTCCTTGAGCCGCGCGTCGTTGATGCGCTCGGCCGCCAGGTTCGCGTCAACGTCGCACAGGGTCTTGATCTCGACGTTGGGGAGACGGGCAAAGCCGCGTTTGAGCGCGTTCCCCTGGCCGCGAATGCCGATGCTGGCGAGGACGACCCGATCGTTGGCGCCGAGCACGCGGGCGCCGCGCGTCGTGACCGCCTGTGCCGCGAGCAGGTCGCGCCCAGCGACTAGTCCCGCCGCCGAGCCAAGACGGATGCCGAAGTCACGCCGGGAGATGTGTGCTCATGGGGACAGAGTATTGGCCAAATCGCCACCGATCAGGAATCCCCGCACGTTACCGCGCCAACCGGCACGTCGTAAGGCGTGCCTTCTTACCGGAACAAGTCCGTCTTTGGCGCAGGATCGAAGGCGGACATGAGCGGAATCGCTCCGTTCCACGTTCGCCCCATGACGTCGACCACTCGCCGAATCACCTCTCCGGTGTACTGGGTACGGTGACAAGTCATCGCGCGTTGCGCTGCGGCAAAATCCTCCGGTGCGAACGAGATTCGCACGGTGAAATGCTTCGCCTCAGGGACCAGAAAGCGAGGTAGAAACGGGCGAGGACGTTGTGGTGCTCCGGGCGCTCCCGGCGCACTCGTGTGGCCAGTCCATCCGAGGTCCCCAACTGGCCCACGTGACGATAGCGTCGGGGCGAATCCGCTCGAGTTCCTGGGCAAGGCGAGCTGTCACGCGGTAGAGGAGTGAAGGATCAGCGCTGAAGTCACCGAGCTTGGCATCGGGGAAATCAAGCACGGTTGGCGGCTTGAGGCCGAGAGCCTCAGCCGCGCATTGGGCTTCTGCCGCACGAACCTTCGCGAGCTCGGGGCCGCGGGGAATCGACGTATTACTCCCACCTTGCGCCCCATCAGTCACGACCAGCATGTGTACCTGGACCCCCTCGCGCGCATACCGCGCGAGCACGGGTCCGATAGGACTCTCATCATCGGCATGGGCGGCAATCATCAGCAGAGTATGCGCAGACGGCTGCTGCGCGTTGAAAGACCCTGAGAACGAGAGGTCTGCCGTCAAGAGAATCGCCAGGGCTACGCGCATGGGGACTCCGGATCGTGGTTTACACAATCTTGCCACCAACAACCGGTAGAACCTCCCTTCTCGTGCGTTCTTGCATTCCGACCAATTCAGTGCCTATTCTCCGTTCTAGATCGGGGTTCTAGGAACCGTGGCTTCCGCCTTTAAGGCGGAAGGACGCCGAAAACTCAATCAACGAGCCGCGTGTAATCGATCTTCCGCCTAAAGGCGGAAGCCACGCGAGATGACCACGCGAGATGTTGACGAATCATCCGCACCCAAAGCACGGATGACACCGTCCCGCATCATCAGGGCAACCGCCCCGATTCGGATTTGCGACAACGGCGGGTGGACCGACACCCAGGTCGCCCGGCGCGGCAAGGTCTTCAACCTCGCCGTGCGTCCGCTCGTCTCGGTCCGCATCGATGCCTTTCCTTCCGGCACCCGCGAAGCGCACGTCATCCTGAACGTCCGGAACTACGGTGTCCGTTACGCACCGACGCTCGACGCGTCGACGTGGGGACCGCACCCGTTGCTCGAAGCGGCCTGCCGCGAGATCAGACCTCCGGACGACATCGACATCGAAGTCACGATTTGGTCGGACGCACCAGCGGGCGCCTCCACCGGTACGTCCGCGGCCGTCGTCGTCGCGCTGCTCGGTGCGTTGGATCGACTGGCAGACGGCGGTCGCACGCCGCACGAGATTGCCAGCGCCGCGCATGCCGTCGAGACTGTTCAGCTCGGGAGGCAGAGCGGCATCCAGGATCAACTCTGCTCCGCGTTCGGCGGCGCGAACTTCATCGAGATCACCGACTACCCGCGGGCGATCGTGTCGCCGCTGGCGCTCTCCGATACGGTTCGCCGGGCTTTGCAGCGGCGGCTGGTGCTCGTTTATCTGGGCCGGCCGCACAGCTCGTCGGCAGTCCACCAAAGCGTCATGCGCGGCCTGGAGCAAGCAGGGCCGGACTGCGCGCCGCTCGTTGCCTTGCGCGCAGCCGCGGAGCGTTCGCGCGACGCACTGCTCGCGGGCGACCTCGACGCGCTGGGACGGGCCATGCGCGAGAATACCGCGGCGCAGGCGCAGCTCCACGAAGGGCTCGTGCATGCCGACGCGTGGCGTGTGATCGAGATCGCCGAGGCGCATGGCGCGGTTGGCTGGAAGGTGAACGGCGCCGGCGGCGATGGCGGGTCCCTGACACTGCTATCCACCGACCGCACGGCAGCCAAGCGCGCCATGGTACGTGCGATCACCCGGGACAGCCCGAGGCTCGTGCCGATTCCGATCGTGATCAGCCGCGAAGGGCTGCGCGTCTGGTGACGCGCAGCCTTCCCCTGTCTTAGAACGTGACGCGAACTCCCAGCTGGAGGTCGCGCGGCTTCATCACGGTGCTCGAATCGATGTTGCTCAAACGACCGAACGTTGCCACGTTCGACGTCGTCGTCAGGTTGCCGATACCAAATAGGGTGTAGTTCTCAGCGTTCAGCGCCTCGATCCGGACCTGTACCCTGACGCGGTCGTTGAATCGGAAATTCTTGGTCAGTCCCAGATCCAGCAGGTGATGCGACTGGAACCGCACATCCGGGAGCGTCGTCGGGAACGTCCGGATGTTCGCCTGTCCCAGCCCGATTTCAGGGGCCAAGAATGTGACGACTTGTCCAGCAGCGTTGCGGAACGGCTGGCCATTGAGGGTGTAGAAGCACGTCGTGTCGAAGATCGGCACGTCGACGCCGTACTCCTGACCATTGGCGGTCTTGCCCCACTGCGATTTCAGATCGCGCGGATCGCCGCAGCTCGGATCGTAGTAGGTGTTCTGGTTGAAGAACAGCGGCACGCCCGACTGCCACTCGTACTTGGCGCTGAATTGCCAGCCGCCGAGGATGGCGGCCAGCGCCGTGTTCCAGTCGTCGCCCCACCTGTGTCCCGGTCCGAACGGCAATTCCGCGACGCTGGCGAGGGTGATGCGGTGGGGCCGATCGACCAAGCCCACGCGGCTTTCGAGATCTTCCCAGGGATTGAGCGGAGCGATCTGCTCGCGAAAACGTGACCACGTGTACGAGGTCTGCACCATCAGCCCGCCGGTAAAGCGCTTCTCGAGGCGCGCGAGCAGGGCGTGATACGTGTTCTCGCCGCGATACGCCTCGACGGTCAGATTGTCGAAGTGTGGATACTGCAGAAGCAACCGCCGCCGGGCGATGGTCGCACCGCTACTGCCCGGATTCTCCGGCGTGAGTCCCTGCAATGGGTTCGAGACGGCCTGACTGAGGAACGTCTCGGCCGCGTTGTCACGAATCGGGCTTGCCGTGCGGTATTGCTGCGGCACGAAGTTGAGCTGCTCGACGAAAGGCACGTGCGAGCCTTTCTGCCCCAGATAGGACAGCTCGACCAGCCAGTCGCTTCCGAGTTGGCGCTCGACGCCAAGGCTGAACCGCCAATACTCGGGGTTCGTCCGATCGGTCGGAATGATGCCCGCCGTGGGCGGGTTCCCGAAGGGATTCCCGAGGCTGGCCCCGAGGTTGGTAAGCAGCCCAAGACTCGAGCCATTCGGTGGCAGAAGCTGGCCGCTCGGCACGGGATTGGTGAGGTTCGCCTGAAACGTCAGCCCCTGGTCGTTCGTTACGGGGACCGGTGTTTGACGGGCAAATCCCTGCTGGTTCACGGGGTTCCCCAACCCAGGCACCGCGTTGATCTGGAAGGGTGAAATGAAGAGCCCCGCGCCGCCGCGAACAATCGTGAGGGGCGACACGGCGTAAGTGAACCCGAATCGCGGCTGGAAATTGTTGGTGTCGGCGTCCCAGATTCGTCGATTCGCATCGTCGACAAACTGGTAGCCGCCAAGAACCGCGAACTGCGCCGCGGTCAACGGCACACCCGCCGGGGGACTGGCGGCAAACTGTGCCTGCGCTTGGGCCTGAATCGGGTTGGGGGTTGTGAAGTCGAAGCCACGCACGTTGCGGTTCTCCGCCTCGGTCATCCCCAACTCGAGGTCGTAGCGGACGCCCAGATTGAGCGTCAGCTTCTCGCCGACGCGCCAGTCGTCATGGACGAAAAGGCCGTGGCTGATGACGCTGTAGTCCTGCTCGGGACGAATCTCGATGAACGAATTGTTCAGCGGGATACCCAGCATAAAGGCGGCGATGCCCTGGCCGTACTGACTGACCGCCGTGCTCGACGCGCGCGTGTACGTACTGTCGAAGGCGTAGGCGCCACCGCGCCACCCTTCATTGATCTCCGTCTGGCGCAGCTCGCGCCAGTCGTAGCCGAACCTCCACGTGTGATTGCCGCGCGTCCACGTCAACGTCGGCGTGAACTGCATGTTGTAAAACGGTTGCGCGCGGCCGGTGTTGAAGCCGCTCTGCTGGGCACCGAGCGTCAGCTGCCGGCCAGCCGTGGTTGGGGTCCCCGATTCGATCGAGAAGCGCGGGATGTGCGGGTAATCGCCCAGCAGCGACAGCGTGCTTGCTGGATATCCGAGCTCCGAGGGACTCAGCTGCCCAATCGGGAACAAATCGTCGTTGAACCGCAGCCAACTGCCTCTCACGTCGAAAAACAACGACGGCGAGAGGACCGCCGTATGCCCAACGGCGTAGTTGTAGTTGAACCGGTCCGTGCTGCCACGTGCGATTTCCACGCCGTTGATATTGCCCGCGAAGTTGTGACGTTCCTCGCGCCTGAAATTCCGGATGAACCGTCCGTAGGTTCGCTGCTGCGACGTCCATTCGTGATCGATGCGCGTCAGCTGCAGGTTGTAGCTATAGGTCCACGGCTGCTCGGCAAAGAAGTTGTCCGAGAGGTCGGCCCGCCCTGCCTGGTTCGGCAGCGGAAAGTAATTCAGGACGTTGCGCGCGATGGGATTGATGCGGTCGTCGGGAATCATGTTCCCGGGAAACGGATCCCGGGTCACGACACCGTTGACCAGCCGCGCCGTGGCCGGATCGAAAATCTGCACGCCCAATGCCAGCAGCTCCGAGAAGTCGCCGCGGCGCATTCGTTCGGTGGGCACCGAGTTCGTCACCGTCTCGATCGTGTCGTCCTGCAGCCTTTCGTAGGACCCCATGAAGAACGTCCGGTTGCGGAACACCGGTCCCGACAGCATGGCGCTGAAGCGGTTGTAGTCGCGCGGCGTCACCCCCGTGCCGAGCCGATCCGACGCATACAGGGTTGCCGATCGTGAGTCGTCACGGTTGTAGAACGATCCGGCGCCGTGCCAGCTGTTGGTCCCGCTCTTGAGCGCGAGGTTGACGTTGCCCGCGCCGGTGTGGCCGATTTGCGCGTCGTAGACGGCGGTCTCGATCTTGAACTCCTGAATCGAGTCGGACGGGGGCTGAATGCCCACACGCGCACCCGACACGATGTTGCTGGACCCGTCGATGGTGAACTCGCTGTTGATGGTGCCGCTGATGGTGAGGCCCCGCAGATTGTCGTTGTCCATCGGCCGCTGCAGCGCGTAGGAGCGTTCGAACGATGCGCCCGGTACGAGTCGCGCCAGGCCATACGCCGTGCCATCTCCGAGGGGCATCTCGCCAATCAACTTGCTGTCGATCACCTGGCCCATCGTGGCCGTGCCCGAATCGAGCAGCGGCGATTCGCCGAGCACCACCACCTCGCTCGACACGCCGGCGGGCTCGAGCGTGAAGTCGACCTGCAGACGATCGCCGACCCGCACCTCGATCGGCTCCCGGACAACGGACCGGAAGCCGGCCAGTTCGACCGAGACGCGATAGGTGCCGGATATCAGCAACGGTGCGGTGAACTGCCCACTATCGCCGGTGACGACGGTGCTGGTGGAGTTCGTTCCCGTGTTAACGACGATGACGGTCACGCCGGGAAGGACGCCGCCCGATGAGTCGACCACGCGGCCGCTGATGGTGCCGCGCGATTCCTGGGCCACGGCGGCCGTCGCCCCGGCGATCGTCAACAGGTACTGCCAGGGCGAGGTGCCGGCATCGCTGTCGCTGGTGTGCGGGATGCTTTGTGAACAACTCCATGAGGGTGCCTCCTGAAAACAACACACGTAAGATCACAAAATTCCTGACCTGGCGCTTGCGGCCATCGGCCGCTCGCGCCTCTTCGATTCGCGATACCGGATGGCTCGATACGTTGCCACCGGATCGATGGCCCCGCCCGCCCGAAGGCGCGCCATCGCGAGGACGGGTGACACGTCATACGTGAACGCCCGCTTGAGCGTTTGCAGCGCCATCAACGCATCGTTGGCGTCCTGGTACTGGGCCAGCGCCTCGCGATCGACGAGGTGGGCCTGGACGTACGCGCGCACCAGCTCTGTCGCGCTGATCACCAGCGACTCGATCGGGTCGGTGACGTTATGCGATTGATCCAGCATGTAGGCGGGCCCGAACCCGGCCACTGGCTCCAGGCTCGCGTCCACCAGCTCGTTGAAGATCAGGAACAACGAGAACGGCTTGATCGACCCGGCATCCAGATCGTCATCACCGTATTTGCAGTCGTTGAAATGAAATCCTCCGAGCTTTCCGAGCCGAATCAGCTGCGCCACCACCTGCTCGACGTTGACGGTCGAGGCGTGGTGGCCGAGATCGACGAGCGCAAACGCGCGATCGCCAAGCTCGCGGGCGCAGCAGTAGGTCGTGCCCCAGTCGCTCACGACCGTCGCATAAAACGCCGGCTCGTAGAGCTTGTGTTCGAGGAGCAGCCGGCAGCCGTCCGGCAGCGCCCCGTAGATCGTCCGCATACTTTCGAGATACCGATCGAGCGCGCGGCGGATATGGATCTGCCCGGGGAAGTTGGCGCCGTCGCCGATCCAGACGGTGTGGTTACCGGCGCCAAGCTGCGCACCGATCTCCAGACACTCGAGATTGTGCTCGACGGCCTGGTCCCGGACCGCGCGGTCGGTATGACTGAGGCTTCCGAACTTGTAAGAGTGCTTCTGGTCCGGCTGATCCTGGAAGGTGTTGGAGTTCGTGGAGTCGATGAACAAGCCTCTGGCCGCCGCAAACGCCTTCAGCTCCGCGGGGCGCTCGGGGCGATCCCACGGAATGTGCACGGACACGCCGGGCGTGACGCGTACGAGCCGAAAGACCGCCTCGCAGTCTTCGAGTTTTTCGAAGATCGTCTGCGGTTCGCCGGGCGCAGGAAACCGTCCGAAGCGCGTACCTCCAGTGACCAGGGCCCAGGACGGGACGGCGACGCGAAACGCCATCGCGAGGTCAGTCAACATCTCGATCGCGATCCCCCGACGGGCGAGCTGCTCGCCGAGATGCGCGTAATCGTCATCCAGGGCCGCGCGGCGGCGCTGGTTGTCTTGGGCGATGCGTTCGTCGGTCAGCGGGAAGCTCATGACTGTTCGTCAGCGTGGGAACGCGGTGACGTTTCCAGCGTCCACGTTCAGGATGTTGCCCGTCGATTTGCCAGACCGGTCGGACGCGAAGAAATACACGGCTTCGGCGACGTCTTCCGGGTACACACTTCGTTTCAACAAGCTCCGTGTGCGATAGAACTCCTCGACCTCCGCCGGGTCGATACGATAGCTCGCGGCCCGCTCGGCGCGCCAGCGGCCGTCCCAGATCCGCGAACCGCGGATCACGGCATCGGGGTTGACCACGTTCGCGCGGATGCCATGTTCGGCGCCCTCAATCGCGACGCACCGCGCCAGATGCAGAGCCGCGGCCTTCGCGGCGCAGTACGCCGAGGCGCCCGCCGATGCAACGAGGGCATTCTTGCTTCCGACGAACACCATCGATCCCCCACGCCCCTGGCGTTTCATGAGCCGAAACGCTTCCCGGGCGACCAGGAAATAGCCGGTCGCAAGCACGTCCAGATTCTGCTGCCAGCGGTCGAGCGTGCTCTCCTCGATCGCCGCGGCGGAGGCGATTCCCGCGTTCGAGACGAGAATGTCGAGGCCGCCGTACTCACGAACGGCCTCGGCGACGGCCCCAGTCAAGGCCGCTTCGCTCGTCACGTCGGCCGCCACCGTGCGCACGCGATCGACCCCGTACACCTCGGTGAGTGTCGCGCTCGTCTGGGTCAGGGCGGTCTCGTCGATGTCCAGCAGGGCAACCGATGCGCCCTCTTCCAGCAGTCGGCGCGCGACCGCTGACCCGATGCCACCCGCGCCGCCCGTCACCAGCGCGACCCTTCCCGCAAGGCTCCGGGCGGGCGGCAGGCGCCGCAGCTTGGCTTCCTCGAGCGACCAGTACTCGATGTCGAACGCCTCCTGCTCGTCGACCGGCACGTATTCATCGACTGCTTCGGCCCAGCGGACGATCCGGATCGTGCTCTCGTAGAACTCGGCGGCGATGCGAGCCGTCGCCTTGTCCGTCTGGAACGCGAGCAACCCAAGGCCGGGAATCAGCACGATCACTGGAGAGGGATCCCGCATCGCGGGTGAGTCTTCATGCCTACACCGGTCGTAGTACGCGGTGTACTCGGCGCGGTACTGCTCGACGAGCGCCGGCAGGCGCTCGAGCAGGGCCGCCCCATCCTCGCGCGCGGGCGCGAAGGGCACGAACAACGGCCGTATCCGCGTCCGGAGGAAGTGATCGGGACAGGTCGTGCCGAGGCGGGCAATCTCTTCCGCGCGCGGTGACCCGGCGAAATCGAGGACGACCGGCGCGTCGACGTAGTGCATCACCTTCGCCGAGCGCTGGCTCACGAGTCCGCGAAGGATCGGCGCGACGAGCGCGAGCAGTCGATGGCGATCGTCGGCGGGAAGGTCGGGGTGCACGCTCGATCCGAAGGCCTCGCGCTTCGTGTGGTCGTCCAGCCAGTCCGCCGCCCGCTGAATGATCCGCAGCGTCGTCTCATAACAGGCCCGTGAGCTGGGCCCCCACGTGATCAGGCCGTGGCCGCCGAGCACGAGACCCTCGAGCGCTGGGTTATCGGCCGCCATCCGCCCGACGCTGAGCCCGAGATCGAATCCGGGACGCTGCCACGGGACCCATCCGAGGGCACCGCCGAAGATGTCTCGGGTCAAGCGCTCGCCCTGTCGTGCCGCGGCAATCGCAATGATGGCGTCGGCGTGCACGTGATCGACATGCCGGTGCGGGCAGAAGGCATGGAGCGGCGTGTCGATGCTCGCGGCTCGAGGGTTCAGGTTGAACGTGCAGTGAGAGAAGTACGCAGGCATCTCGCCTTCGTGCGCGCGACCCCGATAGAGCCGGGTGAGGCCACGAAGCTTGTCCAGCGACAGCGAGGCGAAACCGTCCAGCGTCGCAGACCCGAGATCGCCGCCGGAGCCCTTAACCCAGAGCACCTCCACCGTCTCGCCCGTGAGGGGGTCGACGGCCGGCAGCTTGGCCGACGTATTCCCGCCCCCGAAATTGGTGATTCGGCGGTCGGACCCGAGAAGATTGGAACGGTATTGCAGTAGCTCGAGCTCCGAGAGGGTGGCGGCATGGTTCGCATCCCACTGGTTCGCGATCCGCCCACCGCCTGTCGGCGCCGCAGGTTGAATGCGGGAATTGTGCGCGCACGCGCCGTTAGGCTCGACCCAGCTCGGGTGAACCGCAAGGCTGCCACGAAGCCTGCCAGGAGTTTTCCATCTGCGAACAACCGCAGGGCGCTTGTGCGGGGATCCGCAGGTCCAGACCGCTGATTTTTGCATCACTTTTGTGGATCGAGGCTCAGGGCCTGCCGGCTGGTCGTAGCCCGCATGTTGTGCTATATGAAACATTCACATGTCGCTGGACGCTGAGTCGGCTCCTTTCGAACGGCCCGCGCGACACGACTCCTACCTCGTCAAGTCACTCGTCCACGCGTCCGAGATCCTGCTGGCCTTCCAGCACCCTGGTGAGGGCCTGCGGCTGCGCGACGTGATGCAGCGCACAGGCTTCGGCAAGGGAATGTGCTTCCGCCTGCTCTACACGCTGCGGCACTGCGGGTTCATCGAGAAGGTCGAGAACAATCGCTACCGGCTGACCTCCGAGACGCGACGGCGGAAGAAGTACCGGATCGGGTATGGCGCGCAGGGCCAGGACAGCTCGTTCGCTCGCGAAGTTCACACGGGGCTGGTGCACGCTGCCGAGCGTGAGCACGTCGAGCTCATCGTCGTCGACAACCGCTATCAGCCGAAGATCGCGGTCAAGAATGCCGAGCTCCTGATCCGGGATGGCGTCGATCTGGTCATCGAGTTCCAGACCGACGAGGCCGTCGCCCCGGCTATCGCCGTGAAGTACCGGGAGGCCGGCATCCCGCTCATCGCCATCGACATCCCCCATCCGGGAGCCACGTATTTCGGCGCCAACAACTACGAGGCCGGGCTTCTCGCCGGGCGGCATCTGGCGCGGTGGGCGCGACAGCAGTGGAACAGCCGCGTCGACGAGATCCTGCTCGTCGAGCTCGCACGAGCGGGTTCGCTGCCGGCCGCACGGGTACGAGGCGTGCTCGCGGGTATCCGTGAGGTCGTGCACGAAGCGGCCAGCTGGCCGGTCGCGTCAATCGACGGCGACGGGCAATTCAAGACGGCGCTCGAGCGGGTCCGCAAGCATCTGCGCGAGTCGAAGGCCCGGCGAATTCTGGTGGGCGCCGCCAATGACCCCAGCGCGCTAGGCGCCGCCCGCGCCTTCCAGGAAGCCGGCCGTGCCGACGGCTGTGCCATCGTGGGCCAGAACGCCGAACCCGACGCGCGCGCCGAGCTGCGGGAGCCGCGCACGCCCTTCATCGCCTCGGTGGGCTACTTTCCAGAGAAATACGGCAGCGGTCTCATCTCGCTGGCGCTCGACATCCTGGGCCGGCGAGCCGTTCCTCCGGCCGTCTTCGTCAAGCATCAGATTATTACCCGCGAGAACGTGGACCACTTCTACCCGAACGACGCGCTCATGGGTGTCGAGACCTACGC
>CAWJEM010000006.1:0-95173 GCA_963841905.1 uncultured Acidobacteriota bacterium | reverse complement strand
GCCGGGAGAGCCCCCGGCTTCACAGCACATTTTGCCGGGCCCCATTGGGCCCGGCACTCTCACTCCCACCCACCGGCCGCGCTCGTCGAATCACTTATCATCGAATCTGAATGCGAATCGATCAGGCGGGTTGGCCGTTTATTGTCGGGGCGCTGCTCCTCGCCATCGTCGTGGCGTGGTGGGCGGGTCGCTTTTGGGCGGCGCCGCTGGTCGTGCTCGCCGGCTTTTTCGTCTTCTTCTTTCGCGATCCCGATCGCCGCATCCCGGACGGCGCGGCCCTCATCGTGTCGCCAGCCGATGGTCGCGTGATGATTGTCGGCGAGGCCAAGGGGCCGGGCAGCCCCGCCGGGACGTGGCAACAGATCAGCATTTTCCTGTCGCCCATGGACGTCCACGTCAACCGTGCCCCGGTGGCTGGTGTCGTCCGCCGCGTGGAGTATCACCCCGGCAAGTTCCTGCCGGCCTACCGCGAAGACGCCGGCACTCACAACGAATGGACGGAAGTCTGGTTCGATCATCGCGGGACGCTCGTCATCTGCCGTCAGATCGTGGGCATCCTGGCCCGGCGGATCGTCACGCGCCTCGCCGTCGGTCAACAGGTCGCGCGCGGCGAACGATTCGGCATCATGAAGTTCGGCTCGCGCATCGACTTGTTCTTGCCCCGTGATGCTGCGATCGCCGCCAAGGTCGGCGACCGTGTGATCGGCGGCGAATCGATCCTGGCGACACTGGCACTCGCCACCACCGAAATCCCATCGGCGGCGGCGCTTGGAGTCACGGAGTGAGCACGCATCCCCCTCGCGGAATTCGGCACGGCGTCTCGCTGCTCCCGAGCCTGTTCACGCTGGCCAATCTGTTCTGTGGGTGGTCGTGCGTGGTCTACGCAATGCATGGCGACCTCGAGGCCGCAGCACCGTTCATCGGCGTCGCCATGGTCCTGGACATGCTGGACGGTCGGATCGCGCGCATGACCGGCACCACGAGCGAGTTCGGGGTGCAGCTGGACTCGCTGGCGGACATCATCTCGTTTGGGATGGCGCCAGCGGTCCTGGCGTACGCGTGGGGCCTGCGACCGCTGGGGCGGCTTGGTTGGGCCGTCGGGTTCCTATTCGTCACCGGCGCCGCGCTGCGCCTGGCGCGATTCAATATTCAGAAAAACACCGACAAGCGCTACTTCGTGGGTTTGGCGAGCCCAGCCGCGGCCGCGATTGTGGCTTCGACGGTTTTCTACTACCCGTACGGCTTCCACGAGCGACCGCAAGCGTTCGTTACCGTGTTGCTCGTCATGGTCCCGGCGTTGCTGATGGTGAGCACCATCAGATTTCGCAGCTTCAAGACCATCGACCTCGGTGAGCGGCGCCGGTATCAAGCCCTGGTTCCGCTGGCCGCCCTGCTCGCCATGATCGTGACCTACCCGCACGAAGTGCTTCTGATCATGGCCTACGCCTACCTCGCGTCAGGCTTCGTCGACCTCGCGATTCATAGGTTTCGGCGTCGCGACCCGGACCCTACGCCGCCGCCCGAACCGTCGGCAGTGTGATCCGGACTGTTGTTCCACAACCGCGTTCGCTTTCGACCGTGATCGTGCCGTCGTTGAGTTCGACGTTGCGTTTGGCGATGGTCAGCCCCAAGCCTGTGCCACTGCCACGCGTGGAGAAGTACGGTTCGAAGATTCGATCGAGCGACGCGCGATCCATTCCCACGCCCGTATCGATGATCTCCAACCGCACGCAACCCTCGTCCTGAACGGCGCCCTCGATCCGCAGGGTGCCGCCGCCGGGCATGGCATGCAGCGCGTTCTCGATGATGTTGGTCAAGGCGCGCGCCAGCACGCCTTTGTCGACCATCAGCAGCGGTAGCGAATCCGGCACCGCGGTCTCGATCAACACCTTACCCGCGAGCCCCAGCCGATACGGTTGGATGACTTCGTCGATCAACCCATGCAGCCTCGTCGGGGCAGGACGCGCTGTCGGTGACGAGGCAAAGCTCGAGAACTCGCCGGCGATCTGACGAAGCAGCCGTACCTGGGCGAGGATGTTTCGCACGCACTCCTCGAGCGCGTCCCCGAGCGGGGCGCCTCGATCCTGGTGCACTCGGCGCAGGTGCTCGGCGTTGAGTTGGATCGGCGTCAGCGGGTTTTTGATGTCGTGCGCGACCTGCCGCGCCATGTCCGCCCATGCGGCCAGACGGTTGGTGCGTTCCAGTTCAACCCGTTGGCGCTGCAGGTCGGCTGCCATGCGATTGAACGCTTCCACCAGACGCCGGAACTCGTCGGACGAAGTGGCCAGGATGCGCGCATCGAGATCACCGCGCGCGATCCGGCCGGTGGCTTTCATCAAGCGATTGACCGGATCGGCAATCCGCTCGGCCATCGAGTAGCCGATCACCGCACCCAGCATGATGAACAACACGGCCGCCAGGAGCACTCGACGATCGAGCTCGTCAATCTGCGTCTCGATTTCCTGCTGACGCAGGGTCAAGGGAATGGTGAGGACCGCGTCGCGGTTCTGGACTCGAACCGGCGCGGCGGCGACGAGATACTCGAACGATCCAACGGCTTCGCGCCCCACGTACGATGGCCGGCCATCGAGGATGATGGCGCGGTAGACTTCGCCCGGGGTCCGCTCCGGCAGCAGGCCGGACGCAAACAGGTTGCGCTCGCTCGACGCCAGCAAGCCTGAGCCATCGAAAATGTTGACGTCCTGGTCGATCACGCGGCTGAGCCACACGACGAGATCGTCGTCAACCACTCCCTGCGCGCTGGTGTCACCGGTGTCGAGGGTGCCCACATCGACCACGACACGGCTGGCCGATGCCGACGTCCGCGAGGCCTCCATTTCGAGGTCGGCTTCCATCAGCGTCGCGATATACGCACGGGTGACGAACGCCAGGACCAGCACGGGCACGACCGCCGCCGCCACGAAGGCGATGAACAGCTTGCGATAGAAACTGGCTCGGACCTCCCGCAGGAGCGCACGACCTGAGCCGGGCGCGCGGGCAGTGATGAGACCGGACAGAAAACCGCCGAGCAGGATGATGACGTAGACGCCAGCCGCGAGCGCGACGAGCTCGGCCAGACTCACGAGGTGCCCGAACGCGCTGACCCGCTGATACCCCAAGGCATAGATGGCGCCCCGATCGTTCAGGAAGTACACCTCGTACTCTTGATCGCCGCGCGACACGACGTCCCAGAATGGCTCGCGCGAGGCCAGCGCGCGCTGGAACACCGGCTCCGGAAGCGTCCAGGCATCCGGCCCCGACATGTAGAGTGGGCGCCGGCTCCAGCCGTAGACGGTAAACTCGATCTTCTCTCGCGGCGTGGGCTCGGGACGTTCTTCCCCAGGCGGACGCAACAATTCGACATAGGGACTCTGCGAAGAGATGAACGACAGGTTGCTGTAGTCGAGCATCACGTGCACGACAATCGAGCCGGCGGCGTCTCGCGCGTCCTCCGAACCGGGCGGGCAGATGGCGCGCCCCGCATGAAGCAGCCGCCGCTCTTCGGCAAAGAACGGCGAGACCTCCTCGAAGATTTCCCAGTTGCACGAAGCTTCCTGCACCGGCTGCCGCGGCCCCGCCTCCTCCGGCAGCTTGAGCGCGAAGCGACTGACCAGCGTCCCCGCCGGATTGTGCAATTCGACCGAGGTCGAACGCTGGTTCTGCAGCACCGTGCGTGACCACACGAGATAGGCCGCGTTGCTCGAGGGCGGGCCTTCCCCTGGCGGGTCGCTCGCATCGACCAGCTCCGCGAGATCAAACACTGCATCGATTTGCGCCAACGCTTCGTCGAGTTGAAGCTGCAGGTTCCGCCGCTGATTGCTCACCTCAGGCGCGTAACGTGACTCGACGAGCTGTCGGCGCGCGCTGCCGGCGGCATCGACCAGTGACGGGTAGAACACCACTGAAGGCAACGCGAGCGCGACGAAAAACGCCGCCAGCCGTGCGGCTTGTGAGGCGTGCTCGAAGATCGCCCGGTATCGCCGCAAGTGCCACGCCGCCACGATGGCGACCGCGATCACCAGGACGGTCGGCGCCACCAGCGGGCGCTCCCAGTTGCGCATCAGGCTGACCAGCACGGCGACGGCGGGCACGGCCCATAGCACGGGAATCCACGCGCGGACCCACCGCAACTTCGCGCTCACAACCCAAGGTGAGATCGCCAACCGGAAAATCAGGACGGCGAGCGCGCCGAGCGCCGCGTGCAGCACCAACAGCCCGATCACCACCGCCAGCCGAGCAGGCTCCCAGGGATGCAGCGCGAAGTGCACGATGTCGAACGGTACGAGTGCCAATCGCGATCGCACGAAGTCTTCGTAGACGAAGAGCAGGAAGCCAACCAGGCCACCGGCAGCCAGTTGCGCCATCAGGAACAGCGCGGTCGCAAGCGGCCCGGCTTCCGGAACCACCCGGACTCGAAGACGACGGCTTTGGCGCCACTGCTCGAAGCTCGACGCGCCCACCGCGACGATGGCTCCAAGCGCAAACATTGTCAGCGCAAAGTCGAGTGGGGAAGCGAGTGCGACCCAGTAAGGACCCGCCAACTGTCTCGACAGCAGGACCGGGGAATCGAAACCCGCCTGCCGAACGGCAAACCAGGCGACCAGGCGGCTGAGGAGCAGCAGACCCAGGACGGCGATCGTCAGCCCGAGGTGCGACGGAACCGTGCGAATCAGCCGCCGCCAGTCGAGCAGGGGACCGCAAAGGAGCAACAGGGCCAGACACAACACCACCGCTTCGGCGGCCAGCACGCGGGTTCGCCAGCCCGCGCGAGCCCTTTCGATGTCAGCCACGGGGACATCAATGGCCGCCAGGGGCTCGCCGGCCGGCGTTCTCAGGACAATTGCGTTGGCGACTGCATCGGCCGCGCCTTCGAATCCCGCCCGCAAGGGCACGGGTACGACCGAGGTTTCGACGATGAGCCCGCCTGTGCGCCTGCGCCGATCCCGCCGTCCTCGGCAACGGCGCTTCCGCAACGAGTGTCGCGAGGCGCCGCTCCGGGGTGCGCGGGTCGTTCAGTGGTGAGACGCGAGTGAGCCGGACACCGAGGGGGCTCGGAGCCAGAAACAGCGCATCCGGTCCCACAAGCCGCACGATCGGGAGGTCGGTGGCCGGTCGCCCGGTCCAGGCAATCGGACGCGCTTCTGGCCCATAAACCGTGATCGCCAGATTGGACGAGCCCGCGGTGGCTGCCGCGAGCCGGTCGAACAGCTGCCGCGTCGCCGCCGTGTCTCTCGCACTGGCGGCGCCGATGACCGCGGGGTCGTTGCGCAACCGTGAGGCGATTGCCTCCAGCTCCCCATTGAGACTGCCAAATTGCCCGCGAACATCGGATTCAATCCGCTGGCGAGCGGCCGCCAGATCGCGTCCAAACCGGGAACGCTCGCCGAGGACGCCGACAATTGCCACCACCAGGGCGCAGATGACGCCGCCCACCATGACCCTGCCGGCGGCGCGGCGAACGAAGTGCGGGATCGACATCGACTCCCTGTCATTGTCGCGTACGATAAGATCTTCGTCGGGCCGCAACGCCGGCCGCTCCTCCTGTCACAACGTCCTTGGCCGTCTGTCGCTGATACGCTCCCCTGGAGCGCCGTGTCGCTCAAGGACTGTCTCAAGCGCGGCGCCCTCATCGTTGCCGCCAACTGGCACGTCGTCGTCGTCCAGTTCGTTGCCGACGCGCTGTTCAAGACACTGCTCGCAGTGCCAGTCGTCGGCGGGGTGTTTCTTGCGGTCCTCCTGATCGGCGGGAACCCCAGCGACCTGCTCGCGCTTCCCGTTGCTCAAATCGTTCCTTCCATGGCCTCGGTGCTGCTCGCGCAGCCCCTGGCGTTGGCGGCGTTCGTCTTCGCCATCGCTCTCGTCGTCATGGGTGGATCGTTGTTGATGTTTCTGGTCAAAGGAGGCACGGTTACGGTGCTGGTCGCGGCCGAGCGATCGGCTGGTGCCATCGAACATCCACCGCTCCGTCTTCCAGCGTTCAGGCGGGCGACCCAGTTTTCACTCGAGCGGTTCAGCGGCGGGGCGTCGCATCTCTTTCCGCGATACCTCACGCTGGGGCTCTGGCTGATGGTGATTTACCTGATCTCGACGGTTGTCTCGCTGGCGCTGGTCTTCGATCCTGAGACCACTGACCACTGGAAGCTGGCGGCCGCAATCGCTTCGCTGTTCCTGGTGGCGTGGATAACGGTCGTGAACTTCCTCTACCTGCTCTGTCAGATCGTGATGGCAGCCGACGACATCGGCGTGCGTGACGCCAGTACGCGGATCGTGCGTTTGATCCGGACGGCACCACGGGCGGTCGCCGAGATCTTTGGCGCCACCGTGGGTCTCGCGCTGCTGACGACGGCAGCCTCGATTCTCGCGACGGCGGCGCTTGGCTTGATCGCGTTCGTTCCGCTCGTCGGTCTCGCCGCACTCCCGCTCCAACTGATCGCCTGGCTCATGCGCGGCATCGTGTTCCAGTACATCGGCCTCACGTCACTGGTCGCCTACCTTCGCGTCTATCGCAATATGCGCGAAGGCATCCCGCAGCCACAGAGCACGGTCAGCCGAATTGACCGGACGGCGTAGCTTCGGTGCTCGCAGAAATTGCGTGACTGGGTGATTGGGGGATTGGGTTATTGCATTGGGTGATTGGATGATTGAGTGATTTTGTTGAGTGATTGGGTGATTGGAGTTGCTGCTTAACAGCTTCTAGCCGCCTGCTGCAGGAATCCACCGAGTTACTCAAGATCTTTGCCGCCTCGAAGCGGACGTCGATCCGAAACCAGGCTCAACGGCTGAGGGAGCAATCAGGTCGCCAATCGCGCAATCGCTGAATCACCCAATCACCCAATCACCCAATGCAATCACGCAATCGCCCAATCACCCAATTTCAGTGAGCCCCCTTCACCCGCAATCCCGGTAATTCGGCGAGCCGCGCAGGAGGCGGTTCGAACCGGGGGGCGAATCCCTGAAGCGCGCCCTCGCGGCTCATCGAGACCAGTCGCGGGGCCGTGGGGCGGGCCGATTCGCGGATGAACGGTAGCCCACCAAGCTCGCCGACGGCGCGAATCGTGAAGGCTGGTTCGCCAGTGGACGCGTTGAAGACGTCGATGTTGGTCGTGACGAGCGGCACCAGCACCACGTTCTGAATGCGCAGCGGTCCACCCGACGGCCGCGATGCCAGCCGTTGCAGCCAGCGCAAGTTCCCCGTCCGACGATCGAGCGCGCGAACGATATTGTCGAACGCGGTGAAGTAGATGCAATCGTCATCGGCAACAGGGGCGCCTGTCACGTCGGCTCCCGCCTTCTGACTCCAGCGGACGCTGCCACGCGACATCGAAACGCTATGGAGCTTGTTCGCCCGCGTCCCGACGACGAGCTGATCGTTGAGGGCCAGCAAGCCTGTCACCTCTTCACCGAGTGCCAAGGTCCACGCAGTGGCGCCGGAGTTGAGTTCGAGCGACACAACACGACCGTCACGGAGCGCTCCGTAAAGGCGGTCAGCCGACGCGGATGGCACGACGGCAAGCGGGGAAGTCAGCGACACACGCCAGACGATGCGCCCATCCTGGCCATGAATGGCGAGAAGCTCTCCGGCGTCCGTGCATGCGAACAGAAAGCCCGCGTCCCATGCGAGCGGCGAGGCGAGTGGTCCCGGCAACGGCGTCCGCCACTGCGTTTGACCCGTGCGCTGATCGAGCGCCGTGACGACCCCTTCGCCGGCAGCAAAGACCAGGCCGTCGCCGGTTGCCGGCGTTGACGTCATGGCGAGCGCCACCTTCCATCGCACGACGCCTTGATCGAGATCGACGGCCAACAGATCGCCGCCTTTCAGCGGCACATAGCTGGTGTCCTGGTCGTATCCAGCGGGCGCGACGGGCGCCGTGTCGAACGACACCGTCCAGCGCGGATCGAGCGCCAGGATTTGTTCTGATACGTCTTGCGATGTGTCGTCGGGCGACGCGGCGACGATCTGGACAATCATCGCGAGCGCCACGGACCAACCGACGTGCTTTGGTCGATTGCCCCTATATGTTGTGGTGCGATGAGTCGCCACACGCTTATAATAGCGGTTCCTACAGACTCGGAACTCCCGGTGACCTGGTGCATCAGACCATTCTCGTTCTCGATTTCGGCTCGCAGTTCACGCAACTGATTGCGCGCCGCTTGCGCGAGCTGTCGGTCTACTCCGAGATCTTGCCGTTCAACACGCCGGTGGATGTGATCCGCGCGAAGCGCCCGGTCGGGCTCATCTTGTCGGGCGGTCCCAAAAGCGTCTCGGAGAGCGACGCACCGAAGTGCGATCCGCGGGTGCTGTCGCTGGGGTTGCCCACACTTGGCATCTGCTACGGCATGCAGCTGATGACCGACATGCTCGGTGGACAAGTGGCGCCGTCTCCGCATCGTGAGTTCGGGTTTGCGGCCGTTACCGTTGCGGGCGGCACGACACCTCGCCTGTTTCGGGAACTGCCGGCCGACCTGCGGGTCTGGGCGAGCCACGGCGATTTCGTAGCCGCCGCCCCGCCGGGATTCTCGGTCGTGGCAACGAGCGCCAACGCGCCGGTGGCCGCGATGGAAGCTCCCGATCGTGGTTACTACGCGCTTTTGTTCCACCCGGAAGTCGCTCACACCGAACGCGGAAAAGAGATCTTGCGCAACTTCGCGTTGGACGTCTGCGGATGCACCGGCGACTGGACGATTGCCTCGTTCATCGACGAGTCGATCGGCCGGATCCGTGCTCAGGTAAGTGACGGTCGCGTGGTGTGCGCGTTGTCGGGCGGAGTCGACTCGACCGTGGCCGCGACCCTCATTCATCGCGCGATTGGCGATCACCTGCAGTGCATCTTCGTGGACAACGGGCTCTTGCGCCTCAACGAAGCCAACCAAGTCGTTGAGCGTTACAAGCGGTTGCGGTTGCCGGTGCACTTTGTCGACGCGTCGAACGAATTCCTGGCGCGGCTCGACGGTGTTACCGATCCCGAGGCCAAGCGCAAGATCATCGGCGCGACCTTTATCGATGTTTTCGAGGCCGAGGCGCAGAAGCTCGGTCGCTTCGACTATCTGGCACAAGGGACCTTGTATCCGGACGTGATCGAGTCGGTCTCCGTCCGCGGGCCGTCGGCGGTGATCAAGAGCCACCATAACGTTGGCGGCCTGCCCGAGCGCATGCGCTTCACGCTGGTCGAACCGCTGCGCGAGCTTTTCAAGGACGAAGTGCGAGCCGTAGGCCGAGACCTCGGCCTCGATCGCGAGTTTCTCATCCGGCAGCCGTTTCCAGGACCTGGCCTCGCGGTTCGGATTCTCGGCGCTCTCACGCGCGACCGCCTCGATCTCTTGCGTCGGGCCGACGCCATCATTGCGGAGGAAATGCGGCGCACGGGCTGGTACGAGCGCGTCTGGCAAAGCTTTGCGGTGCTCCTGCCGGTTCAGAGCGTTGGTGTCATGGGCGACGCTCGCACCTATGAGTTCACCCTCGCGATTCGCGCGGTCGAAAGCCTGGACGGCATGACCGCCGACTGGGCCCGGCTCCCGCACGACCTGCTCGCCACCATCTCCTCGCGCATCGTCAACGAGGTCAAGGGAATCAACCGGGTGGTCTACGACATCTCCTCGAAGCCGCCGTCCACGATCGAATGGGAGTAGGGAATGGAGTCAGTTACAAGTTACAAGTTACAAGTTCAAAGCGAAGACGGGACCTCGAATGCTGCAAGTAACCGGGGCGCCCGTTTTGAACTTGTAACTTGTAACTTGTAACTCCTCCGACTGGACCGATGAGCGACTTCGTCCACCTCCACCTCCACACCGAGTACTCGCTGCTCGACGGCGCCTGTCGGATCGAGGAGCTGCTCGACCAGGCGGCGCGGCTGAACATGCCGGCGCTGGCGGTGACGGAACACGGCAACATGTTTTCGGCGGTCGTGTTTCATGACGCCGCGCGAAAGCGCGGCATCAAGCCGATTCTGGGATGCGAGGTGTACGTCGCCCCGGGCAGCCGACTCGACAAGAGCGGCACCATCGGCGAAACGGCCAACCATCTCGTGCTGCTGGCCGAGACCCGCGAGGGATTCAAGAACCTCATCAAGCTCGTGTCTTCCGGCTACACCGACGGCTTCTACTACAAGCCACGCATCGACAAAGACCTGCTCGCGGCGCACAGCCGGGGCTTGATCGGTCTCAGCAGCTGCCTGAAAGGTGAAGTGGCATCGGAAATTCGCGGCGAGCAGGGCAGGCGCGCGATGGCCGCCGCCGCCACGTATCGCGACATCCTCGGCGATGGCAACTTCTTCCTTGAAATGCAGTTTCAAGGACTGGACGAACAGCGCGTGGTCAACACGGGCCTGGTGCCGATTGCCCGCGACCTCGGCCTGCCGCTGGTGTGCACCAACGATGTGCACTATCTGAAGCAGGACGATCACAAGCCGCACGACATCCTGCTGTGCATCGGCACCGGCAAATCGGTTCACGACGAGCAGCGCTTGCGCTATCACGGCGACCAGTTCTACTTGAAGAGCGCCGAGGAGATGGCCGGGATCTTCCAGGACTACCCGGAAGCGCTCGCCAATACGGTGAGGATTGCCGAGCGGGTGGACGTCGAAATTCCCGGAGGTCAGAACCACCTCCCGCGGTTCGAGGTCCCGGCAGGCTTTTCGGTCGACGAGTACTTCGAGCACGTCACGCGCCAGGGATTTGCCGAGCGTGCGATCCGGCTGCGTGCAGTGGCCGACGAAGGTAAGCTGCGACACTCGATCAGCGATTACGAACAGCGCCTCGTGTACGAGATCGAGATGATCAAGCGCATGGGGTACCCAGGCTATTTCCTGATCGTCTGGGACTTCATTCGCTACGCACGCGAGCAGGGCATTCCGGTCGGGCCCGGCCGTGGTTCGGCGGCTGGCAGCCTGGTCGCGTGGGCGCTGCGGATCACGGACGTCGACCCGCTGCACTACGACCTCATCTTCGAGCGCTTCCTCAATCCCGAACGGGTCTCACTGCCGGATATCGATGTCGACTTTTGCGAGCGTCGACGCAGCGAGGTGATCGACTACGTGACGCGGCGGTATGGCCGCGAGAACGTTTCGCAGATCATTACCTTCGGCACTATGAAGGCCAAGGCGGTCGTGCGCGATGTTGGGCGCGCGATGGATATGCCGTATGCGGATGTCGATCGCATCGCCAAGCAGATTCCACCGGCCCTCGACATGACGCTCGAGAAAGCCTTGCGCGAGAACCCGGCGCTGCGCCAGATGCAGGAACAGGATCCGCGCGTCAAAGACCTGCTGGCGATGGGAAAGCGCCTCGAGGGCATGTCGCGGAACGCCGGTGTCCACGCCGCGGGCGTCGTCATCGCACCGGGCCCGATCACGGACTACGCGCCTCTCTTCAAGAGCAATCGCGACGAAATTACGACCCAATGGGCGATGAAGGAGGTCGAGCGGGTCGGCTTGCTCAAGATGGACTTCCTCGGCCTGAGCACGCTCACGCTGATTCGCGATGCGCTCGGCGAAATCAAGCGAACCGAAGGCGTCGATCTCGACATCGATGCAATCCCGCTGGACGACCCACGGACCTATCAATTGTTCGTCGAGGGGCAGACCTACGGGATTTTCCAGTTCGAGAGCTCGGGCATGCGCGAGATCTTGCGCAAGGCCAAGCCACAGCGGCTCGATGATCTGATCGCCATGAACGCCCTCTACCGTCCCGGGCCGCTTAAGTCGGGGATGGTGGACGACTTCATCGCGCGCAAGGCCGGTCGCAGCGAGGTCAAGTACGAATTGCCGCAACTCAAGCCGATTCTCGCCGACACCTACGGTGTCATTGCTTACCAGGAGCAAGTGATGCGGATCGCGTCGGTGCTGGCGGGGTTCAGCCTTGGCCAGTCGGACGTGCTTCGCAAGGCGATGGGGAAGAAAGATCCCAAGGTCATGGCCAAGCAGCGTGCGGCCTTCATTGCGGGCGCCAAAGCCAATGGGATCAGCGAGACCAAGGCGACCAAGATCTTCGATCTGATGGAGTACTTCGCCGGGTACGGGTTCAACAAGTCGCACTCGACGGCTTACGCCTACCTTGCGTATCAGACCGCCTACCTCAAGGCGAACTATCCCCGCCACTTTGCGGCGGCGCTGCTGACCATCGAAGCTGCCAACACCGACAAGCTGGCCCTCTACATCGGCGAGTGTCGCGAGCGCGGCATTCCAGTGCTGCCGCCGGACATCAACGAAAGTCACTTGCACTTCACCGTCGTACCCGAAGGCGTCCGGTTCGGCCTGACGGCGATCAAGGGGCTCGGCGAGGGCGCCATCCGCTCGATTCTCGACGTGCGGGCCGCCCTCGGCTCCATTACATCGCTGCACCAGCTCTGCGAAGCCCTCGACCTCCGCCTCGTCAACAAGCGCGTCCTCGAAGCGCTCGTCAAGTCGGGGGCCTGCGACATGCTCGTGCCGGCGGGTGTGCCGCTCACGCTCGGTCGGGCGCGACTGTTTGCCGCTGTTGACAGTGCGATCGAGCACGGTGCGCGCACACAGCGTGATCGCGAACAAGGACAAGCCGACCTGTTCGGCGGCGATAGCGCCGACAGCGGGCTGGCGCTGATTCGGCTGCCTGAGACGGCCGCCTGGACCGAGATTGAGCTGCTCGGACACGAAAAGGACGCGCTCGGTCTCTACCTGAGCGGTCACCCGCTCGATCGCTTCGCCGAAGCGCTCCGCGCCTTCGATGCGCGGACGGTCGGCGATCTTGTCCTCGCGGATCTGCCCCCCTCGACCGACGGGGCGCCGGGCCGCCTGATTATCGAGGACGTCCACGTCGGCGGAATCATCTCGGCGTTTCGCCCCCTCAAGACCAAAAAGGGTGACCGGATGGGCGTCTTCACCCTCGAAGACGCCCAGGGATCGCTCGAAGTCGTGGCGTTTCCCGAAACCTATGCGCGATTTGCTTCCCTCATCGAGAACGGCACACTGGTTGCGGTCCGCGGACGGTTCGAACGCGATGAGGAATCGGCACGCCTGCAAGCGACCGAGATCTTTCCGCTCGACAGCCTGCGAGAAAAGCTCTCGAGGGCCGTGCGCATCCATTTGAACGGCGACTGCACGCGACAGAAGCTCGAAGCGCTGTGGGACCTGCTCTCGGCCAATCGCGGCGACCGACCGGTCGCGATCGAGCTCGAGATCGACGGGTGCGGCAAGAAACTCAGAGTCAGCGCCGATGTCACACCGCAGATCCGCGTCCGACCCAGTGCCCAGCTCCTCGATGCCGTGGAGCAGTTGTGCGGGGCCGGCTCGGTCACTCTGAGATAGCCCATGCCCGAACTGTTGGAGTTCGAAGAGCCGATCGGCATCCTCCTCAAGGAAATCGAAGCGGTGTCGATGCTGCCCGAAACGGAGCAGCGTCGTCAGGACATCGAACGCCTCGAACAGCGCATCACGGCTATCCGGGGCGAGTTGTACGCTCGATTGACACCGTGGCAACGGGTGCTGGTGGCCCGGCATCCGTCGCGACCGACGACCCTCGACTACATCGAGAAGCTGTTTACCGATTTCGTCGAGATTCGCGGAGACCGCCGGTTCGCCGACGACCACGCCATGGTGTGCGGAATGGCCCGCTACAAGGGGCGAGAAGTTCTGGTGGTCGGTCACCAGAAGGGAAGCGACACGAAACAGAAGATCTACCGGAACTTCGGCTACGCGCGCCCGGAGGGTTACCGCAAAGCGCTTCGCGCCCTGCAACTGGCCGAGAAATTCAGCCGCGCCATCATCTGCTTCATCGACACGCCGGCCGCGTACCCGGGCATCGAGTCCGAGGAGAGGGGCGTCGCCGAAGCGATCGCCCTCAACCTTCGCGAGATGGCAATGATCCCCGTCCCCATCATCGTCGTCGTGCACGGCGAGGGAGGAAGCGGCGGCGCCCTGGGGATTGCGGTCGGCGATCACATCCTGATGCACGAGTTTGCCATCTACAGCGTGATCCCGCCCGAGGGCTGCGCCGCCATTCTGTGGAGGGATTCCAGTCGCAAAGTCGAAGCGGCAGAGGCGTTGAAACTGACGGCGCCAGACCTGCTGGCGTTTGGCGTCATCGACGAGATCGTGAAAGAGCCCATCGGCGGTGCCCACACCGATCCGGACGGCGCCGCACGGTTGCTCGACGAAGCCCTCGGACGCGCGCTCGCGCAGGCGACGGCGCTGGACGAAGAAACCCGGTTGGAACAGCGCTACCAGAAGTTTCGCAAGATGGGATCGGTCGGGACGGTGGAGGAATGAGATCACACCAGTTTTCAGTTGCCAGTTACCAGTTCAAAGGAGATACGTCTTTCTTTGAACTGACAACTGGTAGCTGGCAACTTACAGAAAGGCCCCGATGAGGGCCCCTCTGATTTGGCAGCCTCACCCGTGTGACGATGAGCGCGTCGGCACGCTGGCGCGTGAGCTGGGCGTGTCGCCGGTGGCGGCCAGGCTTCTTGCCATTCGCGGGTTGGACGAGGTCGATGCCGCCGCGCGTTTCCTCAAGCCATCGCTGGACCATTTGCTCGATCCCATGGGCCTCGCCGACATGGGGCCAGCACTCGAACGCCTGCTACGGGCGATTGCGCAGCGCGAACGCATCGCGGTGCATGGGGACTACGACGTCGACGGCATTACCTCGACGGTCATTTTGCGACGTGCCCTCGAGCTGCTCGGCGGCGACGTGGTTCATTTCATCCCGGAGCGCCTGCGCGACGGCTACGGGCTTCAGCCGGCGGCCATCGAGCGTCTGCATGCCGAAGGCGTCCACGTCGTCGTTTCGGTCGATTGCGGGATCCGCGGCGCCGAGGCGGCACGTCGCGCCCGTGAGCTCAACGTCGACCTGATCATCACCGACCACCACGAGCCCGACCATGCCTTGCCAGACGCGTATGCCGTCGTCAACCCCAAGCGTCACGATTGCAGCTACCCCGACAAGCACCTGGCTGGCGTCGGCGTCGCGTTGAAGCTCGTGCAGGCGTTGTGCACGCGCTCGGGAAAGACGGCGTGGCTGCCCGCATTCGTCAAGATCGCGGCGATCGGCACGCTCGCGGACGTGGTTCCTCTGGTCGGTGAGAATCGCGTGATTGCCAAGCTGGGCTTACAGCTCCTGTCCAAGGGGCCGCACAAGGTCGGCTTACGAGCACTGCTCGACGTCGCCGGGCTGACTGGCAAGCAGATTGACAGCTATCACATCGCCTTCATGCTCGCGCCGCGTGTCAACGCCGCAGGGCGCATGAGCACACCGGACATTGCCACCCGCCTGCTCCTGGCCGCCGACGAAACGATGGCTGATGAGGCGCGCGGCCTGGCCGAACAGCTCGAAACCGAGAACACGCGACGGCGGCAGGAAGAGCAGGACATCGTGGCCAGGGCACGCAAGGTCATCGAGACCGATCCGGACGTCGGCTCGCGAACGGTGCTGGTGGTCGCGGGCGAGGGCTGGCACCGCGGCGTGATCGGGATCGTGGCATCGAAAATCGTCGATGCTTTCTATCGCCCGACGATTGTGCTGTCAATCGACAACGGGCTCGCGCATGGCTCGTGCCGCAGCATTCCGGGCTTCGACATGCTCGCCGCTCTCGAGTCCTGTGCACCGATGCTGTTGCGGTTTGGGGGGCACAAACAAGCCGCCGGCCTTCAGATCGAGGCGGCGCGGATCAAGGAGTTCAGGCAGGCGATCAACGGATGGGGCGATGAGCGGCTCTCGCCCGATGACCTGCGGCCGCGGCTCTGGCTTGATGGTCCGTTGTCGTTCGCGCACATCAACAGTCAAGTCAGTGAAGAACTGGGCGCGCTGGCGCCGTTCGGGCCGGGAAATCCGAAGCCGGTGTTCCACACGAGCGCCGTGCAGATCGTCGACGGACCACGAAAGCTGAAGGACCGTCACCTCAAGATGGCATTTCGCCAGAACCAACGAACTTTCCGCGCCATCGCCTGGAACGCCGCCGAACGCGAAGCGCTGCTGGCCGAAAAGAAGGACGGCGTCGAGCTCGCGTTCTCGCTCGAAAGCAACGATTTTCAAGGGGAGTCGTACCTCGAACTCAGAGTCGAAGACTTTCGCTAATCACGAAATCACCCAATCCAATCACCCAATCACCAATCACAATCACTAAATCGCCCAATACAATCGCCCACTTACCCAATCACCCATTCACCCGATTCCCTTATTGGTACAATCAATGAATGGCACGCTGGCAAAAGCGCGCGCGCGCTGGCCTTGGGGTCTTCGCGGTCACCTTTGCGGTCGTCCTCTGGCTGATGATGGGCGAACGCCAGGGCCCTGCACGGCCGCCTGCCATCGAACGGCTCGATCCTAAATCAGCCACCGAGATCAAGGGCGGTAACGCCGTCCAGGTGAAGGGAGCGAAGCAGGACGTTCGCGTCGAATTCGCCAGCCAGGTCTTGTATACCGACGGGCGCACGAAGTACACCAGCTTCAAAGCGTTTGTCGACGACCGTGACGGACGCTCGTTCGAGATTACCGGGAATGAAGCGTGGGTTGGTAAGGACCTCAGCACCTACGACGTGACCGGCAACGTTCAGTTGAAGACCTCCGATGGGTTGACGGCCACCACGCAGGCTGCGTCGTTTGCCGAGGCTGACGGCATGCTCAAGGGCGCTGGTCCAGTGCAGTTTCAGCGCACCCGCACGACTGGATCGGGCGTTGGTTTCACTTACGATCGCACGCTCGATCGGCTGTGGCTGCTCGACAAGGCCGTCATTCAAGTGGCGCCGACCTCAGACGCTGGAGGCATGAAGGTCACGTCGGGCACCGCCGGCTACTCTCGTGCCGAACGCTACATGCGCTTCGAACGCGGAATGCGCATGGAGCGCGACCGGCAAGTGATTGAGGCCGAGCACTCCACCGTCTTCCTGCTCAAGGAACGCGATGAGCCCGAAGCGCTCGAATTGCGCGGCAATTCGCGCATCACGGGATCCGGTGGAAGCGGCTCGGTGCAAGCGATGCAAGCTGCCGACATCGACCTCCGTTACGGACCCGACGGCCGGGCACTGGAGAGCGCGATCCTGATGCGCCAGGCGAGCATTCAGCTCGCACGTCCGGATGGATCGGCCGGGCAAACCCTCGCGGCCGAGTTCATCGATACGGGCCTCGCGCCGGACGGCGCGGTCACTCGGCTGTTGGGTCGCGACAACGTGCAGGTGACCATTCCAGCGGCCGCTGATGCCGCCGCTCGCGTGGTCAAAGCGCCGCTCGTCAATGCCGTTGGTGAGGCTGGCCGCGGCCTCACGGGCATGACGTTCGAGAACGGCGTCGAATATCGCGAGGAGGCGTCAAAGGGCAGCAGTGGCCGGAGCGCCCGTGCCAAAACGCTCAAAGCGGTCCTCGCCGCCGACGGCGGGATCGATCAGGCGGATTTCAGCGACGGATTCCGTTTCGAGGATGGGAAGCTGGTCGCAACCAGTACGACGGCGGCGTATCACATTGTCAAAAGCACATTGGCCCTCCGCAGTCCAGCCGCCGCCACCGCACCCCATGTCGAGGACGACCGTGTGAGCCTGAATGCCCGCATCATCGACGTGACGCTGTCGCCACGGCAGCTGAGCGCAGCCGGTAAGGTCTCGGCGCAATTCAGCGCCGGCCGCCGCGAGGGCGAGCGCGGGACGACACTCCTGAGCGACAAGGAGCCGGTCCTGGTCAACTCCGAGACGTTCACGTTCGACGAGACCAGTGGTAACGGGTCGTACACCGGTGGCGCCGTACTGTGGCAGGAACAGAGCGCGACCCTCATCCGCGCCGATTCCATCGCGATGAACGAAAGGATTGGCACCCTCACTGCGACCGGCAAGGTCGTGACCACGCTTCCCATCGCTGGCAGACGAGATGAAGCCTCGAAAGGCACGTCGCTGGCGCAAGCGGGCGAGTTCCGCTTCGACGATGTGAAGCGGATGGCGGTTTTCACCAAGCAGGCCCAGCTCGAAGGAGTGCAGGGCAACCTGCGTGCCGATCGCATCGAACTCCTGCTGGCACCCAAAGACAACACGCTCGAGCGACTGCAGGGAGAGGGATCGGTCACCGCTGTTGTTGAAACCCGGCACGCGACCGGGCAAAGCCTGACCTACCATCCGACAGAAGAGAAGTACGTGCTGGCCGGTGCGCCGGTACGGCTGATCCGCGGGTGCCAGGAATCCACCGGCCGCACTTTGACCTTCTACAGAGCGTCCGATAACATCCTCGTCGACGGCAACCAAGAGATGCGCGTGCAGACTCGGGGCGGCTCGAAGTGCCCGGATGCCCAGCCCTGATGCCGACCCTCAGAACAGACGATCTCACCAAGTCTGTACGGCGGTCGCACGGTCGTACGAGGCGTGAGCCTCGACGTCTCATCCGGCGAAGTCGTCGGCCTCCTGGGCCCCAATGGGGCGGGAAAGACCACCACCTTCTACATGACGGTCGGCCTGACGTCGCCCGATCGCGGCCGCGTCATTCTCGACGATCACGATGTCACCGACGATGCGATGTACGTTCGCGCGCGAAAGGGAATTGGCTACTTACCGCAGGAGCCGTCGATCTTTCGCGGCCTCACGGTGGAGCAAAACATTGTCGCTATTCTCGAGACGCTCAATCTCACCGCCGCCGAGCGGCGCGAGCGCGCGCGCGATCTGCTGGCCGAGCTCAATCTCTCCTCGCTCGCGTCGTCGCCTGCGTACACGCTTTCGGGTGGTGAGCGGCGGCGCGCCGAAATCACGCGCGCGCTCGTGATGTCGCCGCGCTTCATCCTGCTGGACGAGCCCTTCGCAGGCATCGACCCGATCGCGGTCACCGATATTCAGAAGATCATTTTTCACTTGAAGGCACGTGGCATTGGCGTGCTCGTCACCGATCACAACGTGCGTGAAACCCTGCGCATTACTGACCGTGCGTACATCGTGAATGACGGCGTGATTTTTCGGAATGGCACCCCAGACCAGCTAGCCGCAGACGAGGATGTGCGGCGGATTTATCTGGGGACCGACTTCCGTCTGGACTAAGATGGAGTTGGCACGGCTCATGCGCTGCCACGATTGACGAGGGATTCGTAGACGGAAATGGCGATACAGCAGAAGCTGCAAACCCGACTGGCGCAGAAGCTGATCCTGACGCCATCGCTGCAGCAAGCCATCAAGCTTCTGCCGATGTCGACTCTGGAACTCGCGGACTTGCTGAACCAGGAGGTCGTGGAAAACCCTCTGCTCGAAGAGGTTCCGACCGAGGATCTCCAGGCGGCCGAACCGCAGACGCCGGAAAAAGACGAAGCGCCCGCCCAACAGAAAACCGACACGTGGGACGATCAGGACTACGAGTACTTCTTCGGCGAGTACCTCGATGACGGCTATCGTCCGCGCGCCCCGCAGGAGATCAAGGAGCTGCCGCCGATCGAGAACACGCTCTCGACCAGTGGCTCATTGGGGGATCACCTCAGCTGGCAGCTTTCGTCAAAAACAGACGATGACGAGCTGATGCGGGAGATCGGAGAGGCCATCATCGGCAACCTGGACGATGACGGCTACCTCGTCGCGTCGGTGGACGAACTCGCGGCGATGGGCCCGTGGCCAATCGAGGAGGTTGAACGCGCACTGCAACTGATGCAGGCGTTCGATCCCATTGGTGTCTGCGCGCGCGACCTCCAGGAATGCCTCACGCTGCAGCTTCGGCATCTCGGGCTGGAGGGAACGCCCACCGAGCGCATCGTTACCGAGCATCTGCGGCTGCTCCAGAACCATCAGATCCCGGAGCTTGCCAAGAAGCTCGG
Source organism: uncultured Acidobacteriota bacterium (assembly GCA_963841905.1). Taxonomy (GTDB): domain Bacteria; phylum Acidobacteriota; class Vicinamibacteria; order Vicinamibacterales; family UBA2999; genus JACCSI01. Next base: position 75,441 of record CAWJEM010000006.1, on the reverse strand, counting down.
CGTGACCATCGACGAGCTGAAGCACCACATCGAGATCATCAAGCACCTCGATCCGAAGCCGGGAAGCCGCTACAACCCGAAGCAGTCGCAGTACGTCATTCCTGACGTCTACATCGTCAAAGTCGAGGATCAGTATGTGGCGGTCCTGAACGAGGAAGGCCTGCCGCAATTGCGGATCAGCCCAACCTACCGCCGGCTGCTGGACAAGGGCGCGGAGAACAGCGACGAAACGCGGGCGTACGTCAAGGACAAGTTCCGATCGGCGCTGTGGCTCATCAAGTCGGTGGAGCAGCGCCAGAAGACCATCCACAAAGTCGCCAGCAGCATCATCAATTTCCAGCGCGACTTTCTCGATCACGGGATCGAGCACCTGCGCCCGCTCGTCCTGCGCGATGTCGCCAACGACATCGGGATGCACGAGTCCACGGTCAGCCGGGTCGTGACGAACAAGTACATGCACACGCCTCAAGGTGTGTTCGAGATGAAGTACTTTTTCCACAGCGGCATCAGCAGCTCGTACGGAGATGCCGTGTCGTCGGTCACGATCAAACAGCGCATCCGCAAGATCATCGAGGCGGAGGATCCCAAGAAGCCGCTCTCGGATTCGAAGATCGTCAACATCTTGCAGCGCGAAGGGCTGATGCTGGCGCGGCGGACGATAGCGAAGTATCGCGAAGAACTGAAGATTCCGACCTCCAATCAGCGCAAGGTGCTGTTCTAGGACGCGGCCTCCCGCGGGCGCGTGACATCTCGATGCGTGTTGAACTGACCGGCCGTCGCCTCACGATTTCCCCGGGGCTGCGCAATCTCATCGATCGAAAGCTCGGCAAGGTCCGGCGGGTGCTGAACGACGCGGGCGTGTCCGCGGCGGTCGTCGTGACCAAGGAAAAGGTCAATAACGTGGTCGAGATCACGCTGCATGCGCGGGGCGAGCGGTTCCTGCATGCCGCGGCCAAGGCCACCAGTTGGGAAACCGCGATGACCACCGTCGTCGCCAAGGTGATGCACCAGACGGAAAAGGTGAAAGGGAAGTGGCAGGAACGCAAGCGGCGAGGCGAGGCGGCGCGATCGGTGAAGGTCCCTCGGGCGGCCCGGAAAGCCGTCTCACGCAAGGCCGCCCCGGTGACCGGCGGCGTACCGGCCAGCGAGCGTCGGTCACTCGAACGGGCAACGACCACGTCACGCCGTGCCAGCCGACGCGCGCCCCGCGTGCGGCGTTAAACTACGCGCCGGTCTAATGTCGACAGTTCCGGCCGTGACCGTCGGCGGTCTGCTGGAGTCCCGCCCCGAATCCGTTGGCCTCCCCCTCGAGCTGTTGGCGGGGGGCCGCGGTCTTGAGCGACGGATCACCAATCCCTACATCCAGAAGACTGGACTCGCGCTCGCCGGGTTCCACGAGTATCTCCACCCCGGGCGGGTGCTGATCTACGGCGAAAGCGAGGTGCGCTATCTCGAGGGCCTCGAACCGATGGCGCGCCAGCGCGCCTTGGGACAATCGTTTGCGACCGAAGTGCCGTGCGTGCTGATTACCGGCGGACTCGAAGCGCCGAACGATCTGGTCCAAGAGGCCGACCGCGCCGGCGTGCCTCTGCTGAGCACACGAGTGGGCACGGCGACCGCCATCGGCAAGCTGAGCGCCCTGCTCGAGGATCGCCTCGCGGTCCGCGAGGTCATCCACGGCGTCCTCCTCGATATTCTCGGCCTTGGCGTTCTCATGATCGGCGAGAGCGGGATCGGGAAGAGCGAGTGCGCGCTCGACCTCATCGTCCGCGGCCACCGGTTGGTCGCCGACGACACCGTCGAGATTCGGCTGCGCGCGGCATCGATTATCGTCGGCAGCTGTCCCGAGCTCACGCGGCACCACATGGAAGTGCGTGGCATTGGCGTGATCAATCTTCGCGATCTCTTTGGCGTGGCCTCGACGCGGGCGTCGAAGCGCGTGGAGTTGGTGGTTCAGCTCGAGCGTTGGGACCCACATCGCGAGTACGACCGGCTTGGTCTCGACGATGCGTATTTCGAGCTCCTCGGCTTGCGCGTTCCACTGATTCGGATGCCGGTAGCACCAGGGCGCAACCTGGCCATCCTCGTGGAAGTCGCCGCGCGCAATCAGTTGCTTCGGACGCGTGGCCTCAACGCCGCGCGCGACCTTGCGGCGCGTCTGGACGCACGCCTTCGTCAGGAGGCCGGGGCGTCGCCGCTGGACGACCCGGACGAGGATATCGATCCTGGAGGGACGCTGTGAGCGCGGCCCCGCGAAGCCGCAAGCGCCCGCCACTGCGGCGGCGCGGTGCGCGAGCAAAGGCCGACGCCAACTTTCTCGTCCTCACCGGTCTGTCGGGGGCCGGCAAGTCGCACGCGATCCGCGCGCTCGAGGATCTCGGGTTCTACTGCGTCGACAATCTGCCGACGCCACTGATCCCGGTATTGGCCGATCTGTCGCTCCACGAAGAGGCCGACAACCCCAAGGTTGCCGTCGTCGTCGACGTGCGTGAGCGGCGGTTCGTGCGCGAGTTCCCCCAAGCGTGGCGGCGGTTACGCGCCACCGCCGGCCTGCATCCGATGCTCGTTTTCCTCGAGGCGACGGACGCCACCCTGTTGCGCCGATTCAGCGAAACGCGGCGGCCGCATCCGCTCTCCCCTGATCGTCCGGTGGCCGATGCGGTCAGCGAGGAACGGCAGGTACTAGCGCCAATCCGCGCAATGGCCGACAAGATCGTCGACACCTCCGATCTCACCGTGCACGAGCTGCGGGAAGTGTTTCGTGGCATGGTACAGGCTCGTCACCAGCGTGCGCCACTGATCCTGACCTTGCAAAGCTTTGGCTTCAAACACGGCGTGCCACTCGATGCGGACCTTGTGTTCGACTGCCGCTTCTTGCCCAATCCTCATTTTGTCGCCGGCCTTCGATCGAAGACCGGTCGCGACAAAGCCGTCGCGACCTACATGCGACGCTATCCCGCGACCCGGGAATTCACGCAGCGCCTGGCGGGTTTTCTGCGCTACCTGGTGCCGCACTACATCGCCGAAGGAAAGTCGTACTTGACCGTGGCGATTGGCTGCACCGGTGGGCGCCATCGATCGGTCTATCTGGCGGAGCTCCTCAAGAAGGAGCTGGGCGCTTTGAAGGGCATCACCACCCGCGCCCGCCACCGCGACCTCACGAGGGACGTGTCATGACACGTGCGGAGGAGCACCGCCGATGATTGGCGTGGTGGTCGTCACCCATGGACAACTGGCTATCGAGCTGTTGAACGCCGCCGAGGCCATCGTGGGCGATTTGCCAACGTTCACGGCGGTCTCGATCGGGTGGCACGAAGACGTTCAGGACGCTCGAGAAGAAATCGCCGCGGCCATCGCGCGCGTGCAGGGGCCTGAAGGCGTCCTGGTCGCGACCGATATGTTTGGCGGTACCCCCGCCAATCTCGGGATCACATTTCTCGAGCCCGACAAGGTGGAGGTGGTTACCGGCGTCAACCTGCCCATGCTGATCAAGGCCGCCAATCTGCGGGAGCAGCAGGACCTGACCGAGGTCGCCCGATCGCTGCGCGAGCATGGCCGCAACGCGATTTGGGTGGCATCGGATCTGTTGAAGGGCACCACGCCGCCGTAGACATCTGCCAAGGCCATCATCATGACGAGGGCGCTATCGAAGCGCAGCTGTGCTGGGTTTTGAACGTGACCAGCTGTGACGTGACCATTCGCAATCGCCTGGGGCTGCACGCGCGGGCCGCAGCGAAATTCGTGCACCTTGCCACGCGCTTTCGCGCACACATCCACGTGTCGCGCGACGGGCGCGTCATGGACGGGAAAAGCATCATGGGCATCCTGCTGCTCGCGGCGGCGTGCGGTTCGACGATTACGATCGCCGCCGACGGCACCGACGAAGAGGAGGCCCTCACCGCGCTGTGCCAGCTCGTGGACAGCGGCTTTGGAGAGGACACGTGGAACGCTTGAACGGAATCGGCGTCTCGCCGGGCATCGCAATCGGCCGGGCGGTAATCCTGACGTTGAGAACAGAAGCCATTCGGTTTCCGATCTCCCCGGACCGGGTCGATCGCGAAGTCGCCACGTTGCACGCCGCGCGGCAGCAGTCGCAGCAGCAACTGCAGGACATTCGCGATCGGGTACAGGTCGCCCGGGGCGCGGAACTGGCCGCCATTTTCGACGCGCAGATCCTGATGCTCGACGATGCTCTGTTCGTGGGGCGGGCGGAGGAGATTATCCGGAGCGAGCGGGTAAACGCCGGATGGGCGGTCTATCGCGCCTACGAAGAGCTCGGAACCGTGTTCGCCAGCGTCGAAGACGAGTACTTGCGCGAGCGCGAGAACGATGTCGCCGACGTCGCTGGTCGCCTTCGCATGAATCTCCGTCACGGCGCGCGTGGCGCTCGCGACCTCCTGAGCGAGCTCGATGGACCCTCGGTGCTCATCGCCGACGAACTGACCGCGTCGCTCGCCGCTCAACTCGACTGGACGCGCATTCAGGGTTTTGCCGTCGACGCCGGCAGCCGCACCTATCACACTGCCATCCTCGCCCGCTCGCTGAAAGTACCTGCGGTGGTGGGGTTGCATGACGCCTCGCAGCGCGTCGGCGCTGGCACTCCCGTCATCCTCAACGGGGCGACCGGCGAGCTCGTGGCCAGTCCCTCGCCAGAGGCCATTGACGAAGCGCGTCGGCATGCGGCTCGGCCTTCCGTCGCGGCCACCACGAGGCGAGAAGGCAGCCTCGTCAGGGATCCCGTACGAACGACCGATGGTGTCGACGTGCGGCTGCAAGCGAACATCGAACTGCTCGAGGACCTGGAGTTGCTGGACGCACACGGAGCCCAAGGCGTGGGCCTCTATCGGTCCGAGTTCATCTTGTCCGGGCGCTCGCTGGCCAGCGCGACCGAGGACGCGCAGTATGCCCTCTACACTCGCCTGATTGAGCAAGTCGCGCCTCAACCCGTCACCATTCGGACTTTCGATCTCGACGAGCGGCAGCTGGGGCTGCGCGGACCGGAGCGGCGGCGCGGGCGGCCCGGATTGCGAGGGCTCCGGCTCGGGCTCGCACGCCCGGAGATTCTGTCGACGCAGCTCCGCGCACTTGTCCGGGCCGGGACGCGGGGCCGCCTGCGCATCATGTTTCCCTTCGTGACCGGTATCGAGGAAGTGAGGGAGGCGAAGGCGATCCTGGCGGAGGTCTGTGCCGACTTGGCGCTACCGGCACCGGCAGTTGGCGCGATGGTCGAGGTTCCGGCGGCCGCGCTCGCCGCCGACCTGCTGGCTCCCGAGGTGGACTTCCTCACCATCGGGACCAATGATCTGATTCAGTATTGCCTCGCCGTCGATCGCACCGATGATCGCGTCTCGGCCTTCTACGAGCCGCTGCACCCGGCCGTGCTACGACTGATCCGCCTGGTCAGGCGCGCGGCCTCGCGCCGAATGATCCCGGTGTCATTGTGTGGAGAAATGGCGTCCGATCCGGCCCTGCTGGGCCTGTTGATTGGGCTGGGCCTCACCGACTTCAGCATGACACCGGCCGCGATTCCAATGGCCCAGGACGCCGTTCGCAACCTCAATGCGGCCCGGGCTCGTACGATGGCCAGTCATGCGCTGACGCTGGCCACCGCTGAGGAGATCGAGAAATTCCTGTACGACTCGCTGGAGCTGACCGTGACACCTCGCGGCGAACGTTGACAATCCGTTCACCCGTGTAGCTTCTGCCTCAAGAGGGAAGCCACGGAAGCACGGAAGGCTGACACAGGCATACGGAGGACACGGACGTGCATCGCGTCGACAAGCCGTGGGGGTACGAGTTGTGGTGGGCGAGGACCGACCGTTACGTCGGCAAGCTGATTCACGTCAACAAGGGCCACGCGCTCAGCCTGCAATATCACGAGAAGAAGGACGAGACGATCCTGGTGTGGAAGGGCCGGATCCTCTTCGAGACCCACGATGGGGCCGGCAAGCTCGTAGGCCGCGAGATGGGCCCTGGTGATGCGGTCCACGTCACACCGCCGACCGTCCATCGCATGACGGCCATCGAGGACACCGACATTTTCGAAGTCTCAACGCCAGAAGTGGAAGACGTCGTCCGGCTCGAGGACCGCTACGGGAGAATCAATAATCAGTGATCGGTGATCGGTGATCGGTGATCCAACTGGTCACCGACCACTGATCACTGATCACTGGCTAGAAGGGGATGTCGTCGTCGGTGATCGGCGCCGGTTCCTTCAAGGGATCGGTGTAGGCGCCCTCGCCGCGATCTGAGCGCTCTCCGCCGGCGCCGCGACCGCCGCCCAGCAGCACCAGGCGATCAGCTTTGACCTCGGTGGTGTAGTGCTTCTGGCCGTCCTTCTCCCAGCTTCGTGTCTGGAGACGACCTTCGACGTAGATCTGTTTGCCTTTCGTCAGGTACGGCTGCAACGACTCGGCCGTCTTCCCCCACAGCACAATCCGATGCCACTCGGTCTGTTCGTGCTTCTCACCGTCCTTCGACGTCCAGTTTTCAGTGGTGGCGATGCTGAAGCTCGCGACCGCGGCCCCGCCCGGCGTGTAACGCACTTCGGCGTCCCGCCCGAGATTGCCCACCAGAATCACTTTGTTTACACTGCCCATAGCTCGACGCTACCTTTCTTGACCTCGATGGGAACAGTGTAACGTGCCTAAGGTGCCTGGGGTGCCTGACGTGCCTGGGGTGCTAGTGCATAGGTGTGCTTTAAGGTGCTTACGGTGCTTACGGTGCTTTAAGGTCCTTCGGTGCGGAGGTGATGCGCAGCACCCATGCACCCACTGCGCCTATGCACCTTATGCACCCGCACTCAGGCACCTAGGCACGCTAGGCACCCAGGCACCTACTAGCCCTTCCCCTTGTTCAGCCGATCGAGCGCTTGCTTTGCGAGGCGAGCGGCATCGCTGTCTGGAAAGTTCTTCAACACGGCCTCGAACGACTCGCGCGCGCGCTCCATCTGCTTGAGGTTCTCGAACGCCAATCCTCGCTTGTAGTACGCAGGGGCGACCGATTGCCCGCGCGGATAGAGCGTAATGACCTGGGTGTAGGCCTGGATGGCCTCCTGGTGCTTACCGCTCGAGTAGTTGCACTCGCCAATGTACAACTGGGCCTCGTCTGCCAACTCGCTCTTGGGGAACGTCCGGAGGTAGGTGTCGAAACCGCTGACGCACAGGTCCCACTGACCAGACGTGTAGTCGGCCCACGCCGTGTCGTACAGGCGCTGCGGTGACACCCCGGGACCGAGTGGAGTGGGTGGCGGAGGTGGCGGCGTGGTCGGCGAAGGCCCCGGGACTCCCGTTCCCGGGCTTCCGGGTGCTGGCGCAGGCGGGGCGTCAGGATTGGCTGACCCATCGGGCACGGCTGGCGCGGGAGGCGGATATTGTGGAATCGAAAGCCGAAGCGCCTCAACCTCCTGCGAGAGTGAGGCAATACGGACGTTGGTTTCGTCCACGCGCTCGCGCACCACGCGCAAGTCGGTGGCAAACTGATCCACCTTCAGATTCGAATCCGCAAAGCCCTTCCGGTTGACGTTGCCCTGATCGTCGAGCCGCGCATTGAGCGCCTTCAAGGTGTCGCCAAGTTGGGTCAACACGACCTGCAACTGCTGGTTCTGTTCCTGCAGCATGCGGATGTCGGCCATCATCTGCATCTCGCGGCGATTCTGCGCGTTTGCGATCGCGGGCGCCGACACCACGAGGGCCGCGGCAAGGCCGAGCACTACTCTCTTCATACCAATCATTATCCTCCCCATCGCGACGCGCTCCGATGCCGGCCGTGCCTTACCTCGCGGTAATGACGAAGTGGGCGCGACGGTTCTTGCTCCACGCACCTTCCTGATGTCCGGGATCGAAGGGGAATTCCTTGCCGTAGCTCACCGTGCGAACTCGATTGGCGCCGATCCCGAGCGAGACGAGATAGTCGCGGGCGGCCAAGGCCCGGCGCTCGCCGAGCGCCAGGTTGTATTCCGCTGACCCTCGCTCGTCGCAGTGCCCTTCGATCGTGATTTGCCACGTCGCATACTTTTTCAATACGCCCGCGTTCTGCTGGAGGATCGCCTGCGCGTCGCCGAGGAGTTCGGCACTGTCGAGCAGGAAGAAGACCGGCTTGAGAGGAGAGTCGCGGTTGAGATCGTCGAGCGGCTTGGAACCCAGCGCGTCTTCGGCGAGCGGCTCGGGCGGCACAGGGATCGGCTCGTTCACCGCCTGCGGGGGCGGCGGAGGAATCGATCCGGCGCTGGGCGGAGGCGGCGCAGGACGTGGGATCGGGGTCGGTTTCTTCGCACAGGCTGCGATTGCGATCGTCAGAACCAGCGCCAGTGTGAGGAGCGTTCGTCGGTGATTCATCGTTACTGTCCCCTCGATCGTCGTGTTAATTCTTACTTCGCCGGTTCGGGCCCACGCGACCAGTTCGGCATCTCGTTCTTGCCCTCGCGCGTGAGCTGGCGGATGTTCCGACCATCTCGATCCACCGTAAAGATTTGGCTATTACCAGCCCGTGTGGACATGAACGCCAGATGGCGTCCATTGGGCGCCCAGGTCGGACTCTCATTGCTGCCTTCCCCAAAGGTGAGTTGCCGGGTTTCGCCAGCCGCAAGGTTCAGGACCTTGATGTCGTAGCCTGGGCCCGTGCGAGCCGTATACGCGACTTCGTTGAACGGTGCCGGTGACCACGTCGGTCGATCCGAGTTCTCCCGACTGAGTTGGCGCAAGCCCAGACCGTCGGTGCCCATGACATAAACGCACGGCACCCCACTGCGATCCGAGACGAAAGCGATCTGCGTCCCAGTCGGTGACCAGGTCGGCGACGTATCGATCTGAGGGTGATTGGTCAAACGACGCGACCCCGATCCGTCGCGATTCGCGATGTAGATCTCGGAATTGCCATCACGATTGGTGGTGAACGCGACTTGCGAACCGTCGGGAGAAAACGCCGGCAGCCAGTTCTGGTTGTTCGCGGTGCCCTTGAGCGGCACCGACATCGTGCCTTGATAGATGTTCGAGATGTAGACGTCGGGGAACCCGCTCCGGTACGACGTGTAGGCAATCGAGCGGGCGTCGGGCGACCAGGACGGCGTGATGTTGAGCGCCCGATTCACGGTCACGCGGCGAGGATTCGCGCCGTCGTAATCCATGATGTACACCTCTTTGACATCACGGTTCTCGACTGTGCCGGCGACGCGCTCGCGGTTGCGGTCCGATGTGAACGTCAGCTTGGTCCGTGCAACGCCTTGCAGGTATCGCTGCGAGTCGTGGATCTCGTCGGCGATCGTGTGGGCATAGACGCGCGGGTTGGCGGAGGCGCCGCTGTATTCGCGGGCATACACCTGCTGCTGGCTGGTGACGCGATAGAGCCGCATCTCGACCTTCACGGTGTTGCCGGCCTTCTGGACTGAACCAACGACAAGGCCGTCGGCGCCGAGCGATTGCCACTCGGCGAACGCTGGCTCGCCGATCGCCTTTGCGACCGGGATCGACTTGTAGGTGTCGCGCGGGATCATGTAGTACTCGCGCTCGTAGTTGAGGTCGTCCCACAACACCTCACCGATCGTCCGCGCGATGTCCTGCGTCTCCCGATCGCTCGACAGCGCGAGGAAATCGGGCACTGCCAGCCGCGGCGCGGTTCCTGGATCGGCCCCCAGGATGGTCACTCCGATCTCGGACGGCGACTGATTGGTGGGAGTCGGAGGCTGCGGTGCCTGGGAACTGGCGATGGCGATCGAGCCGACCATTGCAACCGACGAGAACAAAAGTGTCTTTAGATTCATTGGCGCTGATACTCGAAGACGAGATGCACCGTCAGCGACGGTTCGGTAAAGGCATCGGGGAGCGGCTGAATCCTTTTTGTCAGCAGCAGAGCACGATTGGACAGCAGGTCGAGCGCAGGGTAGCCGCTGGGCTTCTCGAGTTGCACAGCTGTCAGCATTCCGTCTCGCTGAATAGTGAACTTCACGATGTTGGTCCCCGATGCCTGCTGCCTGTAATCCCAGTTCCGTCGAATCAGCTCCAGCATCGTGACGATGTAATCGGGGCAGCAGAAGTTGGCGGTGTCCAAGCGAAGAGCCGGTCCCCCCACCCCCGGCTGACAGCCCAAAGTCGTGCCCCCGGTCCGTCTTCAGCGCTGACGGGGCCGACCCTTTTCGCACTTCCTCTCCCCTGATTGGCGTCCGGCTGCGTGGATCCTTCGCCTCGTCACGCACCTTGGATTCTGCCTTCTTGGGCGCGGTCTTTTTCGGCTCGATCATTTCCGGCTCGCGCGCCGCCGGCGGCCTGATCGGTTCGATGACCTTCTTGGCGTCAATCGGCACCGCTTCCTGGATCGGTCGCCCGCCTGAGGTCGTCATCCCGGTGCGGGGACCGGGATTGCCCGCCAGGCTGATCGTCATGATGTTTTGCGGCTGATCGGCCGTCCGACTCCCAAACCACGACGACGGTGCCAGGAATGCGAAGGCTATGAGGACCACATGGGCCAACATCGACGCCGTGAGCATCGACTGCAGACCATCCACCTCCTGCTTGCGAACCGCGACGATCTGCGTCACCGCATCCATCAGCGTTTCTGCTCGAGCGCCACAATGCCAACGCGCTCGATTCCACCTTCACGCAGCCGCCCAATGACGTCCAACAGCTCCTGCACCTGCACGGCGCTGTCACCACGCAGAAAGACTTCTTTCTGATCCTCGTTCAGCATGGCCTGCCGAATGCGTTCGGCCACGAAGTCGATGGACACCGCCTCGTCATCGAGAAACACTTTGCGGTCTTTGCGAAAGCTCAAAGGCACTGTGACGTACAAGCGCTCCTCCGAGAGGCGCTGCGCTCGCCGTGTCTGGGGAAGGTTGACCTCGACGCCACGCTGAAGCATGGGTGCAGCCACCATGAAGATGATGAGCAGCACGAGCATCACGTCGACGAGTGGGATCACGTTGATCTCCGACAGGGTCGTCGACACGCGCCGGCCGCGGCGACCGCGCCCGCCAAGTTGATCGGAGGCTTGTGGCTGTACCTTGGGCATGATCTACGTGAAGTTCCGCTCCGCGATGTTGAGGAATTCGAGCGCGAAGTCGTCCATCTCGGACGCGTAGGTTTTCACCTTGGTGGAGAAGTGGTTGTAGAAATAGACGGCTGGAATGGCGGCGAACAAGCCGATCGCGGTGGCCATCAAGGCGTCCGCGATGCCGGGGCCGACCACCGACAGATCTGTGGATCCCTGAGCGCCAATGCTCTGGAACGACATCATGATTCCCCACACCGTGCCGAACAGCCCGATGAACGGCGTGATGCTCGCCACCGTCGCCAGGAAGGGCAGGCGCTTTTCCAGTTTGTTGACCTCGACCGACGAGGCTCGCAGCAATGCCCGGTCCACGGCCGCCAGGCTTTTCAAGGTTGGACGCCCAGCGGCCGTGTCGGGACTGCCACTCGGCGACTGACGCAACTGGAGGGTCAATTCGGCGTAGCCGGCCTGGAACATACCGACCAGCGGGCTGCCATCGAGCGACTTGCAGACCGACTGCACCTCCGAAAACTTGGTGCTCTGGTGAAAAACGTTGAGAAACGTCGCCGATTGCCGCTCGAGCCGGCGAAAGGCGAACGTCTTGTAGAGGACAATGCCCCAGGACACGATCGAAAACAGCAGAAGGATGACAAGAACGGCCTTCGAGACCGGGCTGGCATCAATAAGGAGATCGATTACGTTTCCCGAGGTGTCACTGGGCGCAGCACTGCCTTCAACCTGCTGCAGTGCCAGGACCAACCATCCAGGCGTCGGCAACAAAGCCTCCGATGTCGTTTCGGTTGTTTGGTAGGCGCTGCTGGGATAGCGCGGACGTGTGCAACGGTAGCACACGCCGTGAAATACTGTCAAACCTTTGATTCGATGGACTTTCCGCGTTTGGCACCCGGCCGCTCGTGGAACGCCGGCACATCGTGATTCGATACCTCGCAATTCGCAACCTGGCTGTCATCGAGTCGGTCGCCGTCGAATTTGAACCATCGTTCAACATCTTGACCGGTGAGACCGGCGCTGGCAAATCCATCCTCGTCGAAGCCGTCGGCCTTCTCCTTGGCGGACGAGCCTCGCAAGATCTGATCCGCACCGGGGCGGAGCTGGCGACGGTCGAAGCGATTTTCGAAACGGACGGTGCCGAGATCGTGGTCCGCCGCGAAGTCACCGCGCAAGGACGAAGCCGGGCCTTCATCAACGGAGCCTTGGCAACCGCACAGGCCCTCAAGGACCTCTCGAATCGGTTGGTCGAACTGCACGGGCAGCACGAACACCAGCAGCTGCTCGATTCAAGTCATCATCTGAACGTGCTCGACGACTGGGCGGGCCTTCATGAACTCCGTGCTGACGTCGAGTCGGCCTTTCGAGTCGTTCACGACCTGCGGGCGCAACTTGATCGCCTCCGGATGGACGATCGTGAAAGAACTGCGCGACTCGAGCTCGTGGAGTTCCAGTTGGGGGAGTTGACCAAGGCGAACACCCGGAGCGGCGAGGACGAAGTGCTCGCGGAGCGACGGCAAGTCCTGCGGAATGCGGCCACGATTCAGCGCCTCTGTGCCGAGAGCTACGCCGAGCTCTATGACGCTGAAGGCGCGGTGCTCAGCGGCCTGGGCCACGTGTGGAAGCGGCTCGCCGAGCTCGCCGCGATTGACAGCCGCTTCGCGGTCTACCTCGGCCAGCGCGATGCGATCAAGGCACAGCTCGAGGATCTGGCGACCCTGCTGCGCGACTATGGTGACATGGTCGATATGTCGCCGGGAGCGCTCGAACACGTTGAGGAACGCCTGGCGCTGCTGGAGCGAATCAAGCGCAAGTACGGGCCGACACTGGACGAGGCGATCGAGCGTCAGCGCGCCCTGGCGACCGAGCATGCGTCGTTGACCGGAGGCGAGGCGAGTGCCGAAGTGGTTGGGGAGGAACTTTTGCGCGCGACGACCAGATACCTCGACCAAGCGCGCACGTTGTCGACGGCTCGGCGTGGCGCAGCGGGGAAGTTCGAAGCCGCGCTGAAGGCGGAGCTTAATGACCTGGCGATGGAGCGCACCCGCTTCGAGATCAGGCTGACGACTGGAGAGTCTGAAGAGCACTGGACCGAGCGTGGGCTCGATACCGGTGAGTTCTTTCTGTCGCCCAACCCTGGCGAGGAGCTGCGACCGCTGGCGCGCATCGTCTCGGGCGGGGAGCTCTCGCGCGTCATGCTCGGGCTCAAGACCTTGAGCGCCGCCGATCACCCGGACAAGACGCTGATCTTCGATGAGGTCGATGCGGGCATCGGGGGGCGCGTGGCCACGGTGGTCGGCGAAAAGCTGCGCCGCCTCGGTGAGACCTTCCAGGTGCTCTGCATCACCCACCTGCCGCAGATTGCCGCCGCCGGCGACACGCACTTTGCGATTGAAAAACAGGTGCGCGGCTCGCGTACCATGACCTCTGTCGCGAGACTGGACGAGGCCTCGCGCATCGACGAAATTGGGCGCATGATGGGAGGAGCCGATGTCGGCGACCAGGCGCGGGCGACCGCCCGCGAATTGCTGGACGCCCGTCGCGGCAGGCCGGCGGGGAGGCAGGCGAAAGGCGAAAGCGGTCGGGGGCGAAAGCGAAAGTAGCCGCCGTCGATATTCAACCGCTGCATAACTATTCGAACCATGAAGTATTTCATCGAAACCTACGGCTGTCAGATGAACGTCCACGACTCCGAGCGGATGGCGGGGCTCCTGGACGCATCGGGCTACGAACGCGCCGAGCACGATGGGGACGCCGACCTGGTGGTCATCAACACCTGCAGTGTGCGCGAAAAAGCCGAGGACAAGCTCTATACCCGACTGGGCGATCTCAAAGGGCTCCGTCGGGCGACCGGCCACTCGCCGATCGTGGCCGTCGCCGGGTGCGTGGCACAACAGGAGGGCAGTCGACTGCTCGAGCGCTCGCCGCTCATCGACGTGGTCATGGGCACGCAGCGCGTGAAGATGTTGCCGATGCTCGTGGCCGAGGCCCGCGCTCGCCGCGAGGGCGAGCGCCCGGGCTTTGACGCGGGCTCATCGGCTCGCACAGGGGGCCTCCAGGCGATCGTCGACACGGCGACGCCCTATGACGAGCCGTCGTTCCCACTCGGACTGACCCGACACGCCGATCCGGTGAAGGCGTACGTGACCATCATCGAAGGCTGCAACGACTTCTGCGCCTTCTGCGTCGTGCCGTACACGCGCGGCCACGAGCGGATGCGAGCCAAGGCCGAAATTGTCGCCGACGTCCGCGCGGCGGTCGCCAGCGGTCGCCCCGAAGTGCAGTTACTCGGACAGATCGTGAATCACTACCAAGCGCCCGACGATCCCGCCTGCGACTTTGCGGGGCTCCTCGAAGCGGTCAACGCCGTCCCTGGGGTTCGACGGATTCGTTTTGCGAGCCCGCATCCGCGCCATGCCTCCGATCGGCTCATCGCCGCGGTGCGGAATCTGCCGGCGGTCTGCAAGCACCTGCACCTGCCCGTCCAGTCCGGCGCGACCACGGTCCTGGCCCGAATGCGCCGGCGGCACACGCGCGAGCAGTATCTGGCGCTCGTCGATCGGGTCCGTGACGCCGTTCCGGATATCCAGTTGTCGACCGATATGATCGTCGGCTTCCCAGGCGAGACGGAGGCCGAGTTCGACGAAACCCTGTCGCTGGTCGAGCGGGTGCGCTTTCACAGCATCTTCTCGTTCAAGTACTCGGAGCGGCCTAATACGCTCGCGTCCAGGCGGCTCCCGGACGATGTGCCGGAGGATACGAAGACGCGACGGATTCGCGGGCTCCAGATGCTTCAGCGCCGTATTCAGCTCGAGCTGCACGAGCGCGCGGTCGGCGAGCGGTTCGAGGTGCTCGTCGATGCTCGCAGCCGGCGTCGCGACTGGGAGCTGTCCGGACGGACGACCGGCAACACCGTCGTCAATTTCCCGGGGCCGGCATCGTGGGTCGGGCAGTTCGTGAACGTGACGATTCGTCGTGCCGGACCCAACAGTCTGTGGGGCGAGCCGGTCCGAGCGCTTGACGGTCTGGCGATGCACGCCTGACCCGTTTCCGTGGCGAGGTTCTCCGTGGAGTCACCAACCCCCCAACCCGACCGGGGCAGCTTGATCGAGATGACCATCAAAGGCCTGATGGTCGATCCGATCACCAACATGCCGATCATCATCCTGCGCGACCAGGACGGGCAGCGCGTGCTCCCGATCTGGGTGGGCGTCTTCGAGGCGAACGCGATCGCCTTGCAGATTGAAAACATCCAGACGCCACGGCCGATGACTCACGACCTGCTCCGCAACGTCATCCAGGATCTGCAGGCGACGGTGGAGAAGGTGGTCGTGTGCGATCTCAGGGACAACACGTTCTACGCCCTGATTCATCTGCAGACGTCGGGCGGCCCGGTCGCGATCGACGCCCGGCCGAGCGACGCGATTGCCCTGGCCTTGCGCACCCGCGCCCCCATCCTGGTCGACGAGCACGTCATCGACAACGCCAAGACCGTGGACTTCACCAACGACAAGCAGGATGCAGACCGGCTGCAGCAGTGGCTGGAGTCGCTCGATCCGGATGAGCTCGGGAAATACAAGATGTAAGCCGTCGGCCGGCCGACAATTTCTCTAAGCTGCACATCTTTAGACAGTTAGCGCCTGGCGGCGTGCGTAATTCTGCCGCCGCCTGCACACCTTTTCTTGACCTTCGCCCCCGCACCCCCTACAATCGCTGCGGTTCGCCCGGCCCGAATGATTCTCGCGATTGCCAATCAAAAAGGGGGCGTCGGCAAGACGACCACCGCCATCAATCTGGCCGCTGCGCTGGCCATGCGAAAGCGCCGAACGCTGTTGATCGATCTCGATCCCCAAGCCAATAGCAGCATGTCGTTCGTGGATCTGCGAGCCGTCGCTCGCAGCATGTACGACGTGTTCGTCGAACCCGCCGTCACGCTGCGTGACGTGGTCCTGCCGACGCCGCACGAGTATCTCTCGGTGGCGCCGGCGCGCATTGCCCTCGCCAAACTCGAGGCGCGGATGACGGGGGAGCTCGATGCGCCGTTCCGCCTCAAAGACCAGCTGCACGAGATCCTCGACCAGTACCAGGCGGTCGTGATCGATTGTCCGCCCGCCCTCGGCCTCCTGACCGTCAACGCCCTGGTGGCCGCCACGCACCTGCTGATTCCGATTCAGTCGTCGTACTTCGCGCTCGAGGGCACCGACGACCTGCTCGAAACGATCGAGAAAGTGCGCCTCCGCCCCAATCCCGAGCTCCGCATCCTGGGCGTCGTCATCACCATGCACGACCGCCGGACCGCCCTCGGACGAGACATCCGCGCCCAGATCCGCAAGGTCTTCGGCGACAAGGTCTTCAAGACCGTGATCAGCAAGAGCGTCCGGCTGGAGGAGAGCCCGGCGTACCGAGAGTCGATTTTCACGTTTGCGCCAGACTCCAGCGGCGCCAGCGAGTACTACAGCTTGTGCGAGGAGGTCATGGACCGTGCCTAAGCGTGGATTGCCCGAAACCTTGCGGATGCGGCACGACGCCCATTACGTCGAAACCCTGGCGTCCTCAGCCGCGACGCCGGTCGGCCGGATGGTGCCGATCGACCTCGTCGACCCGAACCCTGATCAGCCCCGGCAAGCCATGGGCGACCTGTCCGAGCTCATCGCGTCGGTGGCCGAAAAGGGGATTATCGAACCGCTGGTGGTTCGCCAGCGCGGCCCCCGGTATCAGATTGTCGCCGGCGAGCGCCGCTACCATGCCGCGGTCCAATCCGGCATCCATGAGCTTCCGGTTGTCGTCCGCGACGTCGACGAAACCGAAATGCTTGAAATCGCGCTGGTGGAGAACCTCCAGCGCAAGGACTTGACCCCGTTCGAGGAGTCCGAAGCCCTCCAGAGCCTGGCCCAGCGCTGCGGCTACACCCATGAAGACCTCGCCAAGCGGCTCGGCAAGTCGCGCACGGCCATCACCGAATCGCTCACCCTGACCGGCATGCCGGCCGAGGTGCGGAAGGTCTGCCGGCTCGCGGGCATCCAGAACAAGTCCGTGCTGTTGCAGATTGTGCGGCAAGGGGAGCCGCAGAAAATGCTCGCCCTGGTGGAAAAAATTGCTGCCCAGGGCGGCGTCACCCGCGAACAGGTCCGCAAGGAAACGCAGAAGCCCAAACCAGGCCGCCCGAAAGCCTTTACGTTCAGCTTCCGCCCGCAGAACAAGGCCTTCAATCTCCGCCTCAATTTCGCCAAGAAGACCGCCTCGAAGGAGGACGTGATCGCGGCGCTCGAGAGCATCCTCGAGGAGCTGCGGAAGGCGTAGCAAGGCTGCACGAGGGGTTCTGCACGAAGGTTCTCCGCGGAGGGTTCTCCACGAAGGTTCTTCACGATGGTTCTCGAAGGGTTCCAGCACGAGGACGTCGTCGAGAACTCCTCGGTGGAGAAACCATCGTGACAGAACCCCCGTGAAGAACCCCGCGAAGAACCCCGGTGGAGAACCCCCGTGGAGAACCTCCGTGAAGAACCCCCGTGGAGACCCTCCGTGAAAGAACCCCGTAAAGAACCCCCGTAAAGACCCTCCATGCAGAAACCCCCGTTCAAGCCCCCACCCTAAATCGTTTAGTTAACATAATATGTATTATCAGACCCACGGCAAAAGGCTCGGAAAGACTGCGGGTTGGCCGTGTGGCTTCCACGTTTCGAGGTGGAAGATCCCAGCGCACGCCCGGAGAGGTCCCTCGGCGCAGAGGGACCGCGACCGCTGCTAGACCCGCCAGTGAATAGCGTTCAGGTGCCGCGACGGGATTTCGAGTTCAATCGCGCCGCTCGACGGGTGCTGCTCGACCACACGTCGCTCGGCATCCAGCACGAGCAGCGTCGCGTGCAGCGGATCGCCTGCCTGTCGCCGGAGTGTGGCAAACGGCACCTCCACGTCCACACCATCGACCAGCGTCCAGCGGGGCCCGTCACCAGGGGCTGGCAGGATCTCCAGCCGAAGCGGGACCGGCCCGTCAACAAGCAGGTCGAACCCAAACCGGCCATCGGCTACGCCGGCCCGAAGCCCGGCGCCCTCCAATCGAAGAAACAGCCGACTCCGATCCACCGCCACGAGCAGCCGTTCGACCAGCGCTCCCGACGCCCGATCCATGGAGCCAGCCGGCCGGTCAAAGGACGCGGCGCCGCACCAGTCGGCGAAGCTGGGCGGGCCATCCAGCCTCGGAGTCGTCAGACAGGCTGGCCGCCTGGGCGGCTGGGAAACCGATGCCCCGGCGCTCGAGATGTTGGTCAGGTAGAGCTCGGTTGGCACGTCCTCCCCCAGGGCCTGATAGACGTTGCGGAGATGCCGACGAAAGAGCTCGTCGAACTCGGCGTCGTGGTCCGAGGAGTGGTCGTCGCCGTACCACCAGAACCAGTCACTGCCCTCGGCGATCAGCAGCTCTTCCCAGGCGATCGCGCGACGCTTGGGTGAGGTCGCCCCCCCTCGGCGGTCGAAGGCCGCGCGCGCGGCGGCGAGTTGGGCCCAAGCCCGATGGTCGTCGCGATGTCCGGCCCAGATGTAGAAGTCGCTGTTGATCCACGACCCCGGAAAAATGCTCGAGAGCCGCCGCGCGGGACCGTTCGCCGCTTCGGACATCGTGACCGTGTCGATGTCGAGCGCTGCCTGCAACTGCCCGTACAGGGCGCGAAGAAACGGACGTCCGCCCTCGGGATAGTGTTCCCAGGCGTTTTCGCCATCGAGGATGATGTTCACGGTCGCTACTTCCCCATCAATCGCACGCCCGGGCGCGTTGGCGAAGCGGCGCCCAGCGTCCCGCACTCGCCCGACGAAGTCGCGCGCGGCAGCCTCCGCCTCCCACGACTGATAGACGAACCCGATGCGGTCCGACAACTCGTGGTCGCGAAATACACATCGCAGACTCAGTCCGTCGGGGCCAACCTCGTAGGGGTGGTACAGCGCATCGGCTGAGAGCGGCTGCTCGAGAGTCTTCGCCAGGATGTCCTGGTCCGTCGCGGTCCAGCCGAATCCTTCTTGCCGCAGGAGGCCGATGACATCATCGGAGAGCGCCCCCTCCGAGGGCCAGACGCCTCGCGGCGCGGCTCCGAACACCTGTTCGTGCAACGCACGGGCGCGCCTCAACTGCTCCACTGCATCTCTTGGACGCGCGAAGAGCCGCTCCGGCATCGCGGTCTGCGGATGCGACCGCCGGTGCACGTCGGAATCGCAAAGCAGTGGCAGGATCGGGTGATAGAGCGGCGACGTCGACAACTCGACCCGACCCGTCGCTGCGATCTCCCGGTACATGGGAAGCGTGGCTTGGAGCAGCTCCAACTCCACGGCGCGCAGCACACGCTTGTCGTGCTCCGCATAGTTTCGCCCCCGGACGATCAGCGCCCGAAGCCGCGGATCGCGTGCCAGCCAATCGGGGTCCATCCAAGCGAGCTTGTGCCAGACCTGCAAATCACGGACGTCCCCGGGTGTCCACGAGGCTCGGTTCGTGCGTCGCCCGTAGAGCTCGAAATAACGTGGGTACGGCCGAATCATTCGATCGACCGGGGCATGGAACCCGTTGACGATCAGAAACTCCTGCTCCGTCACGCTCAAGCCGGCGGCGTCCGACAGGCCGATCGCCAGATGACGGTCGTTGGCCCGGTCCTCCGCGAATGCTTGAATCTGCAGCACCAGTGAGGGCACCAGGTTGAAGGTCACGCGAACCTCGGGAAACTCCCGCAGCAGCGCCGCCATCCCCCAGTAGTCCTTGATGGTGTGCAGTCGGACCCACGGCAACAGGTGCTCGTGGGTCGCGAGATCTTCGTAAAACGGCTGGTGCATGTGCCACAGGATGGCGACCTGGGTCATCTGATGTCCTGGCTCGATGACGATTGTCTGCGCACTTTCCCCCGATACGTTCCATTGGATAATGAGAACACTTTCAGTGCGACTCCTCGACCGCTACATCGTCCGCGAGATCCTGCCTCCGTTTGCCATCGCGCTGGTCGTCTTCACGTTTGTTCTCATCATTCCATTCATCATCGAGCTGGCCGAGGAGCTGATCGCCAAGGGGGTGGCGTGGCCAGTCATCCTGCGGCTGATGATCACGTTGGTGCCTGCGTCTCTCGGGTTGGCCATTCCCATGGCGCTGCTGCTCGGCATCCTCGTCGCCTTTGGACGACTGTCGAGCGATCGCGAGGTCGTGGTGCTGATGGCGTGCGGGGTCAGCCCCTTTCGACTGCTTCGGCCGGTGATGATCCTGGCGCTCTCGGCGGCGGCCGGCGACGTTTATGTTTTGGCTCGCGCCATTCCGGATGCGAACCAGGCCCACCGGGAGATCACCTTGGGGATCGTGGCCGACCGCGCCGAAGGCCAGGTTCGCGCCCGCGAGTTTTTCGACGACTTCCCCAATACCGTCCTCTACGTCCGTGAGATCCCGCTCGAGGGCGGATGGCAGGACGTCTTCGCCGCTGACATGAAAGACGCCGCGCAACCGATCGTCTACGTCGCGCGACGGGGGCGGATGCTGATCGACCGCCAGGCTCGCACCATCGAGATGGTGCTCGAGGACGGCGCCCAGCACACCACCAAAGCCAGCGACCCGGCGACCTACGAAATGGTCCGATTCGACCAGGTCATCGTGTCGCTGGATCCACAGAGTGTTTTTCAGAACACTTTGCCGCGCGGCTATCGCGAGATGACCATCCCCGAGCTCCGCTCGAGCATTCGCGAACTGCAGCACAACAACCTGCCGTTTCACAACCCGGTCATGGAGATCCACAAGAAGTTCTCCATCCCGTTTGCCTGCATCGTGTTCACGCTGGTCGGGGTTGGTTTGGGCGTCAGCAATCGCAAAGACGGAAAGCTCGCCAGCTTCGTTCTCGGCATCGCGGTGATCTTCACCTACTACGTGATCATGTTCACCTCGGAAGCGATGACCAAGGGCGCTCTGATGCCGGCATGGCTCGCCATGTGGGTACCGAATGTCCTGCTCGGCGCCGCCGGCATCGCGTTGCTCCTCTCTCGAGCGCGTGGCGTCGATCAATCGCTTCGCTTTCGGCTGCCGTCGTGGTGGGCGCGCACTGAATCGGACGCGGCCTCGACGCCTTCGGGTAAAGATCTAACCCATACGACCGCGGCGACACGGACGGCCGGTCCGGTGGTCGTGATCAGAATTCCGCAGTTCGAGCTGCCCCGCCCGAACCTGATCGATCTGTACATCGCGCGTACCTACCTGCGCACGCTGACGCTCTCGGTCGTGGGTCTGATGGGGCTGTTCTACATTTCCACGTTCCTCGACAAGTCGGACAAGCTGTTCAAAGGTCAGGTCACCCTCGGCACGCTCCTCGCCTACTTGTGGTGGGAAACGCCGCAGTTTCTCTACTACATCATCGCCATCGCCGTGCTGTTGTCAGCGATCGCCACCATCGGGCTGCTGACGAAAAATAGCGAGATCATCGTCATGCGCGCCTGCGGCATCAGCATCTACCGGACCGCGGTCCCTCTGCTGGCGTTCGCCATCGGCGCCAGCAGCATTCTGCTCGCGTTCGAGGAACGAATCCTCGCCTTCACGAATCGTCGCGCCGACTATCTGAATCACGTCATCAGGGGCGGGCTGCCCGAAACCTTCGATGTGGTCAATCGCAAATGGGTCGCCGGGCGAAATGGTGAGATCTACCACTTCCAGCTGTTCGATCCCCGGCGCAGCGAGTTGACGGCGTTGTCCGTCTTTCGCTTCGATCCGACGACGCACGAAATGGTTCAGCGCGTCTACGCGTCGCGAGCCACCTATTTGCCGCGCTTGACCGACGATGAAGCGGCATGGGAGACGAAGGGGGGCTGGGTACGCGACTTCGTGAACGGCGACGTGACCCGCTATGCGCCGTTCGAGGCCAGCCGGGCGCCGATCGAACCCGCAGACTATTTCAGCACCGAAGAACCCGCGCCGGATCGCATGACCTTCGCGCAGCTTCGGCGCTACATCAACGAGCTCGAGGCCAGTGGCTACACCGTGCTCGAGCACAAGGTGGCGTTACACCAGAAATTCGCGTTTCCGCTGGTCACGCTCATCATGACGCTCATTGCGGTGCCGTTTGCGCTCACGACCGGCAAGCGCGGCGCCCTGTACGGAATCGGTGTCGGCATCGCGCTGGCGTTGGTGTATTGGACCGCCATCAGCGTGTTTGCCGCATTCGGCTCAGGCGGGCTGATTCCGCCCGCCCTCGCGGCGTGGGCGCCCAACTTGCTGTTCGGGGCGTCAGCCGCTTACCTTCTGCTGACCGTTCGAACGTGATGCCCTTGACGTCATCGCCGGCGTCCCCGCCGGGACGCGACGGGGGATCGCTTCTCCGCCTCCTGTTCGGGATTGTGCTGTTTCTCGTGGCGCTCGTGACCGCCGCCTTCGGCTTCCTTCGTCTGATCGCCGTCCTCGACGGTGGCGGCTATGGCACCCCGCCGATGCGTACCGCGCTGGCCATTCTCGGCGCTGCCGGCGCATGCCTGGCCGGGGCCATCGCGACGTTGATTTGGGACGTTGCGAAACGGTACGAGCGCTGAAACAGGTGCGACAGGTGCTGGGGTGCGATAGGTGCGACAGGTGCGGTGCGGTGCCGCAGGTGGGGGGCGCACGGGTGCGTCAGGTGCACAGGGACAACTCGGTGCTCTCGTGCCGCAGCTTCAGCCGTGCACGGCACCGCACCGGTGCACCGCACCGCACCCCGAGCACCCCGGCACCTGCCGCACTTGTCGCACCTGTTTTCACCGCGCCAGCCAGAGATCGGGAATCCAGATCGCGCCGGAGGCGCCGGGGCGCGAGTTGAGCGTATCAACGACCAGAAGGACCGAGTCGATCTGGTGTAACGGCAGTTGGCCTGCTTGTCCGGAACCCATGGCTCGAAACTCCGCAAACGGCAGGTCCAACCCGCGCAGCGCCGAATCCAGATAGAACGTCCTCCCCCACCGCAGGCCGTGATCGTCCGATCGCAGTTGCGCCCAGACTCGACGTGGCGAATCGCTCAGGGCCCGCACTTGCAAGCGGTCGTACTGCGCGAGCCGTCCGCGCTCGACCGGAAACCTGAGGGCGGCGTATTGGTTTCGGCGCTCGCCGTCCGCCACACCGAACCGCCATTCGAGCGCCGGTGTTCCATCGCTCAACCTGCCCGGGTGAAGTGCGCTCTTCGAGTCGGGACTGGCTTCGGCTCGCCAGGTCACCGTCGCGAGCGGCGCGCGATCAGTGACGGGCGGCTGCTGGACTGGCATCGAGGCTCGTCGATGCATCTCCCGCAAGCCGACGTAAATC
Source organism: uncultured Acidobacteriota bacterium (assembly GCA_963841905.1). Classification (GTDB taxonomy): domain Bacteria; phylum Acidobacteriota; class Vicinamibacteria; order Vicinamibacterales; family UBA2999; genus JACCSI01. The sequence goes on along the minus strand of CAWJEM010000006.1, from coordinate 52,187 downwards.
GGATTGGTCAAGAGCCATGGCACGTCGGATCGGCGGTCGCGTCCCGCAAGATACGCTTCGAAGTGATAGGCGCCGGTTTCGTTTCCGACGTCGAGCCTCAGCGAGTCACTCTGTGTTTCGTACAAGACCGTTCCGTTGCGCAGGACCGCGAGCGTGGTGCCGGAAGGCGCCGCGATCCTCGCCTCGAGCGTCACCGGCCCCATCGGATCGAGATACTCGCCGATGCGGACGATAGCGGCGCCGTTCCACGCACGCGCCTCGAACGCAGAAAAACGCGCGCGTCCATCGATCGACGAAAACATCCTGCCCTCGCGAATGCCACTGACAATCGCTGCGGCGTCCTTCGTCGCGTCTCCCGTCAGTGGTGCGTCGAGCACGACGTGATTCATGAAGGCTTCGAACGACACCTGGTAGGGCGGCACGCGCGCGACGATGCGATCCTCGTACGGATCGGCGGCTGGTCCGAACCCCAGTCGCGCGTGCGCGTCCGCGGCCGCCATCGCGGGCACTCGCCGTTTCTCGGTGGCCTTGCTCCACTGTTGCAGCACCGCCGCGGGGCGGTCGAGCAGCGCGGCCAGCGTTTCGACTGGCCTCCTCGGGTAGGCGAAGAGCACGCGACCGAGCGACCCCCAGACTTCGTCACGCCACTCGCTATCGGCGTTCAGCCACTCGATGCCATCCATGGGCGCTTGCCAGTCGTGCCACTGCAGTTCCGGCTTCGGCGACCCGGGGTGGGCGGCAAAGCCAAACCCTCCGAGCCGGGTCACGTCTTCGACCACATCGCGAGCGTCACCAGCCAAGGGGAACGGTGCGGTTTCGAGGCCAACGACCGCATAGTGGCCTCCGTTGGTGCTGATCTCCACACCGTCGATGCACAAAACGCCTGATCGATACCGCGGCGGGTCGGGGGAACGAGTGCCGTCGCCGTGATCGGTGAGGATCACGAAGTGGAGGCCGGCCGCAGCCGCGGCGGCTGCGATCTCGTCAAGTGTGCCGGTGCCGTCCGATCGTGCCGAGTGCACATGAAAGGCGCCCTTGCCGGTCGGCCAGGTGGGCGCGAACGTCGTTGAAGCGGCGGGCGGTCGCGCTGGCGGCGTCAGCAGCACCATCAACGCGGCGATGCCACCGACCAGCGCGAGAAAAAGAAGCCCGAAGAGGCGCGTCACTGGTTACGGGACAACAAGCTTGCCGAGAGGCATTTCACTGATTCCATCTTTTCCGCGTTCCGCGTTTCCGCTCCGGTTTCCGTCGTTTCCGCGTTTCCGCGGTCCCGCGTCATGCACGAGGATGATAGCGATCGTACAGCGCACGCATCCGGGCATCGAGGATGTGCGTGTAGATTTGCGTGGTCGACACGTCCGCGTGCCCCAGCATCATCTGGATCGATCGCAGGTCGGCACCGCGCTCCAGCAAATGGGTTGCGAACGAGTGGCGCAGTACGTGCGGACTGATCTGTCGCGCAAAGCCCAACGTGGCGCCGTAGCCCTTGAGGATCTTCCAGAAGCCGACGCGCGTGATCCCAGGCCCTCCGCCGCGCGCGTTGACGAACAGACGCGGCGACGATCGTCGTCCCAGCAGCGCCGGTCGCCCTTCCCGTAGGTACCTCGTCACCCACTGCGCGGCTTCGTCGCCGATTGGAACGAGGCGCTGCTTGCGTCCCTTGCCCAGCGTCGTGAGATAGCCGGCATCGAGGTGCAGATCCTGCGGCCGGAGCTGCACGAGCTCCGAGACACGCAGGCCGGTTGCATAAAGCACCTCGATGAGTGCGCGGTCACGGAGCCCGCGCGGCGTTGTGACGTCCGGCGTCTTCAGCAATCGATCGACATCCTCAATCGAGAGGAATTTCGGGAGCACCTTCCACGTGCGCGGCGCCTGCAGGTCAACAGCGGGGTTGTCCTTGACGTGCCCATGAAGGGCAAGAAAGCGGTAGAACCCGCGAACACAGGCCACCGCTCGAGCGACCGAGCGTGGCGACCGTCCCTCTCCCATCAGCGTTCTCACGAATGCTTCCAGATCCGCTCGTGTCAGCCGCTCAACTGGACGCGCGGCCTGCGCCGCATGGCGGCCGAGCTCCACCAGATCGCGCCCATATCCCTCCAAGGTGTGCTCGGACACCCGGCGTTCGTACTGAAGATGGGCCAGGTAGTCGTCGATGCGTGCGCTCACCCTGCCAGCTTACAACGCCGCCTCATGCTAAGATCGCCGTTTGCCCTGAACCTGCTGCTCCATTCCATTGAGCGCAGAGAGCAGCAGTCCTTGGAGCACCGTTAGATGCCCACGCGTTCGAAGTGGCAGTCCCTTCCCACCGAAGCTATCAACCCTGCCACTCTCGCCATCGACAAACTTCCGGCCAGCGGCATCGTCGACCTGATGATTGCCGAAGACCGCAAGATGCTCGCAGCCGTCCAGCGCGAACGTGACCGGATCGCGTTGGGCGCCGACATCATCGCCAAAGCGCTGCGTTTGAATGGCCGCGTCGTGTTTGTCGGCGCAGGCACGAGTGGACGCCTGGGTGTGCTCGAATCCGCCGAGATGCCACCGACCTTCGGCACGGACGCCGAGATGGTTCAGGCCATCATGGCCGGCGGCAAGGGCGCGATTCTGAAGGCCAAGGAAGGGGTCGAAGACAATTACGAGGAGGGCGCCCGCCAGGTCAGCCGCCTGCAGCCGACCAAACGCGACGTCGTGATTGGCGTATCGGCGAGTGGTATGACATCGTTCGTGCGTGGGGCTTTGACCATGTCCCGGCAAGCCGGTGCACGAATCATCTTCGTGACCTGCGACCCGCGAACGGAGCTGCAAACCTTCGTCGACGTGACGATCGCTCCCGCTGTCGGACCTGAAATCATCGCCGGCTCGACGCGTCTCAAAGCCGGCACCGCCACCAAGCTCGTGCTCAACATGCTGACCACGGCGGCGATGATTCTCACGGGTAAGACCTACGGCAACCTGATGGTCGACGTGCAGACCAACTCCGACAAGCTCCGCGATCGCGCTCGCCGCATCCTTCAGATGGTCACGGGCCTCGAAGGCGACGATATCGACAAGTTGCTGAAGAAGGCCAACTGGAACGTGAAGGTGGCGATCGTGATGCAGAAGACCGGTCTCCCCTACGGGAAGGCGGTCGCCCGCCTGCGAAAAGCGAAGGATCAAGTTCGAGACGCCATTGGCGAGGACATCGAACCTCGACTTCGTCAGCTCATGGGAGAGTAGCAAGCGCCTCAGCCAGCGGCTCGTCGATCATCATCGTCACTTGCGGGTGAACCGTCAAAAACGAGGCTGGTACCTGCGTCGTCACCCCGCCGGTGAGAACCGCGTGGACGGCTTCGGCTTTCGACTCCCCTGTCCCCATCAACACGATGCCGCGCGCCTGGAGAATCGTTGCCATCCCCATGGTGAGGGCCTCACGTGGAACTCTGTCGACTTCGCCGCCAAACCACAGGGTATTGCTCGCGCGCGTGAGCGGGTCGAGTGTCGCCTTGTGCGTCCGTGCCACGAGGGCATCGGAAGGTTCATTGAAACCGACATGGCCGTTGGCGCCAATACCCAGAATCATGACATCGATGCCACCCGCGTCAGCGATCGCCCGTTCGTAGCGCGCGCACTCTCTCTCGACGTCGGCGGCGCGGCCATCGAGAAAGCCGATGTGCTCATCACGCAGATTGACGTGATCAAAGAACCTGGCGTGCATGAAGCTTCGATAGCTCCCGGCGTCGCCCGTCCCCAGGCCGACAAATTCATCGAGGTTGAAGGTTCTGACGCTCGCCCAATCGACATGTTCGAGCCGAGTCAGTCGTACCAGCTCGTTGTACAGCGCAATTGGCGTACGTCCAGTCGGCAGGGCCAGCACGATGGAGGGATGACGACGAACGATCTCGATGATGCGTCGGCCAAGCGCCGCGGCCAGATCGAGCTCCGACGCGAACGTTTCAGGAGTCACGCCGTAGTGGGAGTGCTCGTCTCGAGGTACGGCGGAATCCGCATCTCGCCGTGGGCTGCTCGGAGCGCCAGGTGCAGTGCACCGACCGCCGGCTCGATCTCGAGTCGCGCCGCGGTTGCGCGGGGCGCAACCTCCGCCAGACGCGTCACGACCGCATTCGTCAGCCACGGCACCAACCGAAACATGCTCCCCGCCAGCACGATGCGGAAGGCCAACCCGCGCATTTGCAGGCGCTCAATCACCGACGCAGCGGCGCGCACCAGTTCATCGGCCGCGGCGTTCATGATCTCAGCGGCGACGAGATCGCCCTCCGCGCGCGCACGTTCGACCACCGGCCCCAGTGCGGTGACAGCCTGGCGTTGCAACCCTCGGTCGTAGACCTCGTGGACCAGCCCTTCGACCTTCGTGAGCTGCAAGTGCTCCAGGACCAGTGGTGCCAGACGGGTCGGCGACCCGCGGCCGTCGGTCGAGCGCACGACCGCATTGAGCGCCTGTTGGCCGATCCAGTATCCCGAGCCTTCGTCACCAAGCACATAACCCCAGCCGCCCGACCGAGCCGCAAAACCATCCTGGTTGACGCCGTAGGCGATGGAGCCCGTGCCCGCGATCAACACCACTCCGGGATCGTCGCCGGTGCCAGCGACCAGCGCAATGAGGGCGTCGTTGACGACCAGCGCATTGGTGCGAAAGCCGAGGCGTCGCATGATGCCGCGGACGATGATGTCGTCGTCCTCACGATCAACACCGGCGATGCCGAGACACACGGCGGTCGGAATGATCGATCGATTGCCGACGGCGGTCTCGATGACCGCGTGCAGGACTTTCTCGACCTCGAGCTCACCGTGCGCCTGAAGGTTGGCGCCGCCGCCGCGGCCTTCGCCGACGATGCGGCCCTCGCCGTCAGCGAAGTAACAGACCGTCTTCGTGCCTCCGGCATCGATGCCGAGCACATACATGCTCACAGCTTATGTTAGATTCTCGACTTTGATGCCCCTTGAACACGCTGGCGCCAGGTATGTGGTGGCGGTGTGTCTGGCGCTCCTCACCAGTCTCGACGGTGATGCGGCGGCTACCAAGGACGCCGACTATTCAGCAGAAGTGCGCGCCCTCTGGGTGACTCGAAGCACACTCGTCACCCCGGAATCCATTGCCCGCATGGTCAGTGCCGCACAAAGCGGCGGCTTCAACACCATCGTGATGCAGGTGCGCGGCCGAGGCGACGCGTACTATCGCAGCTCGTTCGAGCCTCGCCCGGCCGAGCTCGCGCTCCGGCCCAGCTTTGATCCGCTGGCGGAAACCATTACCCTCGCGCATCGCGAAGGTCTGCAGGTCCACGCGTGGGTCGCCGTGAACCTGGTTTCGAGTGCGGTGGACCTCCCCACGTCGCCGCAACACATCATCCATCGACAACCGGACTGGTTGATGGTGCCCAAAGCGCTGGCGCGAGGGCTGAATCGGCTCGACCCGAGAAGCCCCGAGTACGTTGCGCGTCTGGCTCGCTGGACTCGCTCACGGCCAACCGAGGTCGAAGGCCTGTACGCGTCCCCTATCCATCCCTGGGCTGCTTCCCACGTGACGGCAATCATCACTGAGCTGGCCACGAACTACGAACTGGATGGGGTTCATCTGGACTACGTGAGATTTCCCAACGAGGAGTTCGACTACAGCAAGACGGCGATTCAGCAATTCAAGCGCGCGATTCTGCCCGAGCTGAGCGCGGCTGATAGACGACGGGCCGATGCGCAAGAACGGGCGGATCCAATCGCCTATCCTGAGCTGTTTCGTGATCAGTGGACCTCCTTTCGGAGGTCACGGCTCACCGCCTTGGTGACGAGTGTTCGCGCGGCCGTCAAGGCGGTGCGACCGACCATCGTGGTCAGCGCCGCCGTGGTCCCGGAGCACACGCACGCGAGCGATTCACGATTACAGGACTGGCGCACGTGGCTCGATCAATCGCTCGTGGACGTCGTGTGCCCGATGGCGTACACGCCGGATGTCGCGGTGTTCGAGCGCCAAATCAGCGAAGCCCAGGACCTGGCGGCGGGTCGCGGCGTGTGGGCGGGCATCGGCGCATATCGATTGAGTGCCTCTGCCACGCTCCAACACATTGCAGCCGCACGTCGACTGAAGACGGCAGGGGTCATTCTCTTCTCGTACGACTCACTCGTTTCTCCTCCGAACAGCATCGAGTCGCTCGCCGAGCTTGGGCGCGCTGCCTTTGGCACCGGCTCGCAGTAGCCCTGATGCAGTTGTCCTGGCCCGACTATCTGGTGATTGGGGGATACCTGACCGCCATCATCATGTTCGGGTCGTGGTTCGCCCGCTTCCAGAAGACGACGCGTGATTACTTCTTGACCGACCGCAGCGTGCCCTGGTGGGCCGTGTGCTTCACTATTGTCGCGACCGAAACGAGCACCCTCACCTTCATCGGCATCCCGGCAGCCACCTACGCCGGCAACATGACCTTTCTGCAGTTGGCGATCGGCTATGTCATCGGCCGAGTGATCGTCAGCCTCCTGTTCATCCCGGCTTACTTCCGCGGCGATTTGTTCACGTCGTACGAGTTGCTTCAACGGCGTTTCGGCAGCCGCGTGAAGACCCTTTCGGCCGGCATCTTCCTGATTACGCGGTCACTCGCCGACGGCGTGCGATTGTTTGCGACCGCACTGGTCATCGCCGTGGTTACCGGCGTGCCGGTGCCATGGGTGGTGCTCGTGCTGGGCACCGCGATGATTGTGTACACCGTGCGTGGCGGGGTATCGGCGGTGATCTGGACCGACGTTGTCCAGATGTTCGTGTATATCGCCGGAGCGGCCGCGGTCGCCGTGGTGTTGCTCAATCGCATTCCCGGCGGCTGGACGACAGTGCTCAACGCGGGGTCGGCCGCCGGCAAGTTCGTTGTGTTCGACCTCGCACTCGACTTCAGTCGACCCTATACGCTGTGGGCCGGGCTGCTTGGCGGTGTCGCGCTGACGCTGGCGACCCACGGCACCGACCAATTTCTGGTGCAACGCCTGCTGTCGGCACGCAGCGCGCACGAGGCCGCACGCGGCCTGGTTCTCAGTGGCTTCATCGTCTTCGCGCAGTTCGTCGTGTTCCTGATGATTGGCGTCATGTTGTTCGTCTACTACCAGCAACATCCGCTACCCCGGCCCCTCACTCGCACGGACGAGATTCTCCCGATCTTCGTCGTCAGTTCGCTCACCCACGGCCTGGCGGGCTTCATCGTCGCGGCAATTGTGGCCGCGGCATTGTCGCCGTCGCTCAACGCCATGGCCTCGACAACCGTGAACGATTTCTATCTACGCTACGTCAATCCGGCGGCGGATCAGGCCACCCAGATGAGGGTGTCTCGTCGGGCAACCGTTGGTTGGGGGCTCGTTCAGTTGCTCATTGCCCTTGGCGCCCAGTGGATGGATCGGTCGGTGCTTGACGCTGGTCTGGCGGTGCTGTCCTTCGCCTCGGGCGCCGTCCTCGGGGCCTTCCTGCTCGGGACGTTGATGCCGAGCATCCGAGAGCGTGAGGTCGTGATCGGGATGATCGCCGGCCTTGCGACGATGACGGCGGTTTGGGGCTGGACCAGCGTCGCGTTCACGTGGTACGTGTTCATCGGCGCGGTGACCACGTGCGTGGTTGCCTGGCTGTTTTCAGGGTTCGCCGGCGCCAACGAACGAGAGGTCCCGGCGTGATCGGCGGACCGAGAGCCACGCAGGTGTTGAGATCCGCCCGCGATAGAGGCGCGTTCTCCGCCGTCGTCGCTGAAGTAGGCAGCTCGAGCGCGCCCTGCTGGACGTTCGCCGACGGTCACCTTACCGATGACCCATCGTCTGCGCCAGTCACTGACGCCACGATCTTCGATCTCGCGTCGCTCACGAAAGTCCTGGCCACCACAACCCTTGCCACTGGTCATGTCGTTTCCGGTCGCCTGGGGCTCGACTCTCCTCTCACGGCCGTGATTGCCGAGTGGAAGGGATCGGACCGCATCGGCGTGACCGTTCGCGACTGCCTCGAGCACTGCTCGGGCCTTCCGGCTCATCGCCCGTACTTCCGGACGATCAGCGGCCGTGCCGCCTACCAGGAAGCGATCGCTGGTGAGCCGTTGGAATACGCGCCCCGAACGCGCGAGCTGTACAGCGACCTTGACTTCATCCTGCTCGGGTTCGTCATCGAAGACGTTGGCGGTGCGACACTCGCAGACCAGTTTGATGGCTGGCGACGTGACGGCGGTCTGCATCAAGATTTGACGTATGTTCCCGGTGCCGCCCTTCGGCGACGAGTCGCCGGAACGGGGCATGATCCGTGGCGGGATCGCACGCTCCAGGGCGAAGTGCATGACCAGAACGCCGCGGCGCTGAATGGGGTCGCGGGACATGCGGGATTGTTTGGAACTGCAGCGGCTGTGGGCGAGATCGCGCGCTGGTGGTTGACGCATCTCCCCCAGCTGTCGACGTTTGTTCAACGCTCGACCGTTCCGGAAAGCTCGCGGGCACTCGGCTGGGACACCATGCGGCCCACGTCGTCGTGCGGAGGGCGACTCTCCGATCGCGCATTCGGCCACACGGGCTTTACTGGCACGTCGCTGTGGATAGACCCGTCGCACGATCTCTACGCCGTGCTGCTCACGAACTTCGTTCAGGACGCCGCCGATCGGGCGGTGATTCGCGACATCCGTCGCGCGTTTCACGATGCCGTCATGATCGACCTGGGGCTGTGAGCCACAGATGCTGACCACGCTCGACTGGGCGTTCATCGTTGCCTACTTCGTCGCGTCGGCGACTATCGGGCTTTGGTATGCGGATCGCGGCGGTCGAAGCGTCCACGACTTCTTCCTGACGGGTCGCAAACTGCCCTGGTGGCTGGCAGGCACGTCGATGGTGGCGACGACGTTTGCGGCCGATACGCCACTGGCGGTCGCCGGACTCGTCGCACGCGATGGCATCGCGGGAAACTGGATCTGGTGGAGCGCCGCATTCGGCAGCATGCTGACCGTGTTCTTCTTCGCGCGACTGTGGCGTCGTGCGGGCATTCTCACCGACGTCGAGTTTGCCGAGCTGCGTTACAGCGGACGGCCCGCGGCCATCCTCCGCGGATTTCGAGCGCTCTATCTGGGCCTGCCGATCAATTGCGTGATCATGGGATGGGTCAATCTGGCGATGGCGAAAATTCTGGCCATCATGCTCGGGTGGGACGAGCTCACGGCCGTCTTCGTCAGCCTGGCAATCACCGGCCTTTACAGCGCCATCTCCGGGCTCTGGGGTGTGGTCGTCACTGACTTCTTTCAGTTCATCTTCGCAATGACTGGCTCGATTGCCCTGGCGTGGTTTGCGCTGCAGCTGCCCGAGATCGGTGGTCTGGCAGGATTGGCGGAGAAAGTTCCGCCTGGCTCACTGCAGTTCGTCCCATCATTCAGTGGTGTTGGACCGGCTGACGCCGCCACCATGGTGGGTCTGCCGGTCGCAACCTTCCTGACGTTCGTCGGCGTGCAGTGGTGGGCGAGCTGGTACCCCGGGCAGGAACCAGGCGGCGGCGGATACGTCGCCCAGCGGATGATGTCGGCCAAGGACGAAAGGCATTCGCTGTTCGCGACGCTCTGGTTCACGGTCGCCCACTATTGTGTTCGACCATGGCCCTGGATTCTGGTCGGTCTCATCTCGCTCGTGCTGTATCCGAACATTACCGACAAAGAATCGGGGTACGTGCTGGTCCTGCGGGATCATCTGCCGCCCGGCTGGCGCGGGTTTCTGCTCGCCGCGTTTTTCGCCGCCTACATGTCGACGATCTCGTCGCAACTCAATTGGGGGACTTCATACATCATCAACGACTTCTATCGACGGTTCGTCAAGCGAGATGGCGACGAGCGGCACTACGTGTGGATCTCGCGTATCGCAACGCTCGTCCTCATGGTGATGAGTGCGATCGTCACGTTCTATCTCGAGAGCATTCGCCAAGCGTGGGAGTTCGTGCTCGAATCCGGAGCGGGCATCGGCCTGGTCCTGATCCTGCGGTGGTATTGGTGGCGAGTGAATGCCTGGTCCGAGATCGCGGCGATGGTTGCGGCTGCCGCCGGGTACACGGCATTGAAGCTGTGGACGCCGCTCGTGTTTCCGTACACCCTGCTCGCCGTCGTCGCATGGACAACCATCTGCTGGTTGATCGTCACGCTGCTGACCGCTCCGGAGCCCGAGGCACACTTGGTGGCCTTCTATCGGCGCGTACGACCCGACGGGCCCGGCTGGTCCCGGATCGCCGCGCTGGCAGGAGGTCCACCACCAGCGCCACTCAGCGGACTCCTTGTCGATTGGCTTGCCGGCGTGATCCTCGTCTACGCCACGCTATTTGGTCTTGGCAGCTTGCTCTTCGGCAGCCTTGTCGCGGCGCTCGCATATTTCGCCGCCGCGGCCGCTTCGCTTCTCGTTATTTCACGCGACCTGACTCGTCGCGGTTGGCAGTCGGTGACCGGCTAACGCATTTCTACCTGCGTCTAAGAAACTGGCGGGGTTACTGCTGCCCCTTCGGTGGGTTTCCGGGCCCGAATACAGGCTTGGAACCAGGTGGTGGCTGCTGACCAAAGGGCGATCCGGGCGGGCCAAAGGGCGGACTCTGCGGATTGTTGACAGGCGGCTTCGTGCCAGGTGGCATGTTCTTGAACGGTCCACCGGGATTCGGCGGTTGGCCTGGACCCTGTTGACCGCCACCGGGCAACCCGGGCTGCTGCGTGCTGGCGACGTGAATGAAGGTCCACTCGTTGTATTTCGTGCGGCCGTTGTAGATCTTGATCGACTTGTCACCGCTCTTTGAGACAACACCTTGTATTCCAATGAACGGTTGATTCCCGCCGCCCGCGGGAGATCCGCCCTGGCCCGCGGGAAACCCGCCCTGGCCCGCCGGGAGATCCGCCCTGGCCCGCGGGAAATCCGCCCTGGCCCGCGGGAAATCCGCCCTGGCCCGCGGGAGATCCGCCCTGGCCCGCGGGAGACCCGCCCTGGAATGTGCTGCCGCCGGGCCCAGAACTCGGTTTGCCAGGGGGCGTCGAGGGGTTCTTGTTCGGTTGCGGGTTCTTGTTTGGAGGCTTACCACCGGAATTCTGTGGACCGCCAGGCTGATTCGGGCCTCCCCCGGCCGGAATCATTTGAAAGTCTTCGTTGGTGATGGGGTCTTTGTACTTCTTGCGGAGAAACTTTTGCTCGACCAGCAGGTCAACGTTCGGCGGATACGTGTTCGCGTACTTGCGTTGAAAGAGCCCGATCGCGCGCGCGTATTGTTGTCCGCGCCAAATCAGCTCCGCCTCGCGTTCACGTTTGTTAAAGGTCGTCCAGACCGGCAGGGCCATGCTCATCAGCACAGCCATCACACTGAGGCCTACGAGCAGCGCCGCCATCGCGTAGCCCGCTTCAGCGGCGCCCGAGGGACGGTTGCCTTGACCTAACCCCATGCAGATACTATACTTACGGCCTTCATCAGTGTCACGTACCTCCGCGTTTGCCGCCTTGGCTGCAGCCATTGTCCTCGCCTCCGCGTGCGACAAAGTGCCGTTGCTGGCCCCCGTCGAATCCACAGTCACGCTCTCAGTTAATACGACGACGCTGCCAATCAACGGGACGGCGGAGCTGACGGCAACGGTGATCGAGCCGGCTGGCACACCTGTCCACAACGGAACGCTCGTCACGTTTACGTCCTCGGTCGGCGTCGTCGAACCAAGAGACGCGCGGACGGAGGGCGGCAATGCGCGAGCGACGTTCCGAGCCGGCACGCAATCGGCCACAGCGGTCATCAACGCGTTCTCAGGCTCTGCCCGCGCTGAACCTGTCGAGGTGCTCGTGGGCGGCGCGGCGGCCACTGCGGTGTCTGTTCGTGCTCAACCCGCCACTGTTCCCAGTACCGGCGGGACGGTTCAAATCATTGCCGTCGTCACCGATGTGAGCGGCAACCCGTTGCCTGGCGCTCCGGTGGTTTTCTCCGCCGACAACGGCTCACTATCAACCACGTCTACTCTCAGTGACGCAACCGGCGAGGCGCGGACCAGCCTGACGACCACGCGGGAAACAGTCGTGACCGCACGGGTCGCGGCAGTCACCGCAACAGTCACGGTGCGGGCCATCAATCCACCTGCGGTCACCATCACGACTAGCGCAAACCCCATCGTTGGTGCGCCCGTGACGTTCACAATTGCAAACCCCGCGGGAGGTAACGTGATTACGCAGGCCAGCATCGATTTCGGCGACGGCTCACCGCCCGAATCACTGGGTGTCATTCCGCCGGGCGGGTCTGCCGCGACCGGTACACCGCTACCAACGGGCCGATGCGTACGTTGTCCGCGTCACGTCGACCGACTCGTCGGGGATTCAAGGCACCTCTACTACGGTCGTCAACGTCACGCGGGCAGTCCCGACGCTAAGCATGTCGGTTTCTCCGCTCACCCCAGCCCCAAGGGTTGGCACGGTCTTGACGGTGACGATCACGATTTCCAATCCTCAAGCTATTCCTGTTCGCTCGCTGATCGTGACGTTTGGAGACGGCACGCAAGCATCGCTGGGCACGCCGCTATCCGGATTCGTTTCAACCCAGAAAGCGTACACGGCGGCGGGAACGTATCAGATACGAGCCGAGGTAATCGATGCCAACGGCGGGAGCAGTACCGCCGAACAATCCGTCACCGTTGGAGCCTGAGGTGACGTCGGATCACCACTCGGCGTATTTCGACCCATCGAGTGGCGACACAGCCTCGGATCCGCTCCTCACGTTGACGATGCCGGCGACCGCCGCGGGATTGTTGGCATCGTTCTCGGACTGTTCCACGTTCCAGGTCTCAGCAGAGTCGGTCATCGGATCCTTCGGGATCTCGCGTAGGTATCCCTCCGAAACGAGATCCTCGAGCCCCTGTGGATACTGATTCCTGTCGGCGTAGAACTGGTCGATCGCGTCACGCATCCGGAAGAGATCTTCCTTGAGCACTGCCTCGCGGGCCCGATGCACGCTGTTGGTGTAGGTCGCCATACCTACGCTCGCGAGAATGACGACCAGTGTCACGACAATCATCACTTCGATGAGCGTGAAGCCTCGCGCTGATGATGTTCTCAGCATTGCCCTTTGCTCCCTGCGCCCTGCGCCCTGCGCCTTGTGCCCTGTTCTACCAATCTCGATACTTCGAGCCGTCGAGCGCGGTGCCGCCTGACTTGCTGTAGACGTCGAATACGTTCTGCCCACCCCAGCTCGACGTGTCGGGCTTGTCCTGGTAGGCGCGCAGGCCCCATTCGTCGGATCCGGTCATCGGATCGATTGGAACGCGGCGGAGAAACTTCAGCTTCCGTCCCGTCGCATCGTTGGCGACGCTGACTCCATCGACCAACGTGTCGAGCGTCGGCGGATACCCCTCGGCGCCAACCTTCAGTTCGGTGGGCGGAATCATCTGCGCATCGGCGGCATCCTTGTATTTGTCGATTGCGGTCCGCACCTCCCGCAATACGCGCCGCAGCTCCGATTCCTTCTGGCGAGTGATGGCGACCTTCGCCAGCGGTTGCACGGCTGACGCGAGGATCAAGACGATGGTGATGACAATGAGCAGCTCGACAAACGTGTAGCCGCTGACAGCGCCGTGTGCATAACGTGTTCGAGCAATGACGTCCCGCAGGCGACCAATCGACATGACCACTTCCGTTTTACTTCACTATCACCGCCGACGGAGCAAACTGCAAGGCGGCGCCACCACCGCCCACGACGCTGCCGACGCCCGTCATCGTGACGGCGGCCTGTCCGGCGGCGACGGGTTCGAACAGCACCGCGGCCAACAGTCCTGAACCGACGGCCCCGGTCAGATCACCCGGTCGCGTAATGGCAATATCGATTCTCCCCGCCGTGGCGTCCACCTGCTGCGTAAACGCGGGTGTAATGCCACCCTGCTGCATGAACGTGCCTTCCTGCACGCTGCGAACGCGCAGCACTGCAGGGTTGTACGAAATCGAAATCGAAATTGTCGATAGTCGCGAGGCGCCGACGATCGACACGGGCACGGTGTAGGGCCCGCCGCCGACGCTCATCTCGGGGGCAGCGCCGAGCGTGACCCGCGCAACGCTTGGCGCCGACGGGGGCTGCGCCACCGGCGCGAAAGGAGCAGGCGGAGCCGGTGCGACCGGTTCCGGCGCGGCTGGCGGCGGAGCCGGTGCAGGCTGGGTCTGAGTCGGCGGCGGCAGCTGCGCCGGCGGCTTCGACGGCAATCCCGGCATCGGCGAGGCGCCCGGCGGAGGCGGTGGCACCGCGGGAGGAGGCTCGCCGGCAGGAGGATTGATCAGCGGCGGCGGGCCTCCACCCAGCGACAAGTTGCTCTGCGGACCGATGTAGATCGGCGACAGATCGGTCGCGGTCAACTCGTGAGACCGAACGATCCGCGGCGTCAACAGCATCACGATATCCGTCTGGCGAACCGTGGTGTCGTTGTTGCCGAACAACTGTTGAATCACCGGCATGCGCAGGAGACCCGGAAAGCCTGTCAGCGATCGCCGCTCGTCTTCGCGTAACAGTCCGGCCAGCAGGTTGGATTCGCCGTCACGAAGCCGCAACCGGGTGGCCACCTTCCGCGAGTTGAAGGCCGGCAACGCCTGGCCCGCGATAATCACGTCCCCGCCCCGCGCGCTGTTCTCCAGCGTGAGATCGAGCATGATGTCGCCTTCGTAGGTCACGCGCGGCGTCATCTCGACAATGATGCCGATCGTGCGGTACCCGAATGACGTCAGCGGGCTGGTGGCCGCGCCCCCCGTCGCCAGCGGCTGGAACGTCGTCGTCGGAATCGGCACCTCCTCGCCGAGATTCAGCGAGACCTTTTGCCCCTCGCTGCCGCGTAGCTGCGGCTTGGCCAACACCTTGGTGCGCGAGTCGCTTTCGAGGAAGCGAATCAACGCGCTCGGCACGGCGAGGTAAAAGTCGGCCGCGCTGATGCCCTGGCTGATGGTGTTCAGGTTGAACGACGGGGTCTGGTCGGTCGGCGCCACTTCCGGCGAAAAGAACATATTGATCGCATAAGCGCTCAAGTTGAGTCCGTACTGCTTCGCGCGTTCACGACTGATCTCCAGGATCTGCACGTCGATGATCACCTCGGCGCGCGGCTTGTCGTTGGCCTCCAGCATCCGCTCGATGATGTTCATCACCGGGGCCGACGCCCGCACCGTCAGGGTGTTGGCGGTCTTGTTCGGCGAGAACGTTGGCGCGACCGGCATGCCGGCGATGCGAATGATCGACGTGAGCAGCTGGTTCATTTCCTGCGCGTCGGCGTGCGACAGGAAGAAGGTACGGACGACCTGGTCCTCGAACTGCGCTCGCTTGGCCGCGGTGTCGTTGATGACCAGAATGGTGCGCTCGTTCAGCACCTTGTAGAACATCTGATTGGTGAGCATCAGACGCTGCAGCACGCCCTCGAGCGTGCCACCATCTTCGTTGATGGTGACCGGTCGGTCCGTGAAATCGCGATCGAAGATGACGTTGATACCGGTCGACTCCCCGATGAAGTTCAGGACGTCGCGGGCGTTGGCGTTGTTGAACCGTACGGGCCCAAGCGGCGAGGTGGGATTGAGCAGCGGCTCGGCAGGAGTCTTGCGGGCTTCTTCACGCAGCTTCTCGATCTGCGGTCGTGGACGCGCGGCCTCAACCTGTTCTCGAATGGTCCGCTCGAGCTCGGCCGCCTTGGCAGCAACGTTTCGATTCGAGGGATCGAGGTCCGACGAACGCCGGTATTCGCGGAGCGCTTCCTCGAGACGGCCTTCGTCCTCCGCCTTCTTGGCGCGATCCGCGTGCATCGCGGCCGCCGCGAAGGTCGCGCGCTCGGTACTCGACCTTGTACTCCGCGCGGTCCGGATCGTCCTGCAGCGCCTGGCGGTAGGTACTCGACCGCGGCATCCCAATCGCCGGCCCGCGCGGCCGCCATCCCTCTCGAATAGGCGCGGCTCACAGCGCACGCGGCCAGGACCATCGTGAGGCTCACGATGACTGACAGCGCGACGACCCGCTTGGCAGCGAAGATTGTCACCATGATGACCTTGGCAGATGTCTCGTCATGTGGCGTGTCATTGTCCCGTCAAGCGAATCGTCTGGCGCCCGCGTCCGTCGAGGTACGCCATCTCGATCGACTCCGTTCCGATCTTCAAGATTCGGTACCGTCCGTCGATCTCCTGCCCTTCGACGCCGTAGAGCGGGCGCCGGCCGTCGCTCAGCACGGCGATCTTCATGCCATCGACCTTCTGGACCAGCCCGATGAACTTCAACGAAATCGGCGGCGGCGGGGGCGGTCCCGTCGGCACGACCGGCGTTTCCGAGGTGAGCGGAGTGGGACCGGTCGGCGATGGGGCTGGCGCAGGCAACGCCTTGGGTTCGAACCGAAAGGGATTGCGTCCCGTATCCGCCGGGCCCAGTCGTTTCCGCTCGAGCTCCTCCAGATTGACCTTGGCTGCGTCGAGCGCGCTCGCTTGCGCGCCGGCGCTGGCGCTGGCGGGCGTTCGCGCTGGCTGTGCGCGGCGGGTCGGCGCAGGCGACGTCACGTCACCCATCGAACGCACCACCAGCAGAGCGACGAGGGCTGCCGACAGGCCGCCGCCGAGCAGCAGCGTTCGCCGCTCAACGGCCACTGGTCCTCGCTCTCGCCTTGATTGCGCGGTCGCTTCGATAGTAGGTCGTGAGATTGAGATCGAGCGACAACGCGCTATTGCCCCCGGTACTTTCCTGAATCACGACATTGTCGATCACGACGAAGTCGGCGGAGGTCTCGAGCGTATAGATGAACGCTCGGATGTCGTCCCATGATCCCGAGAGCGTCATCGTCACGGTCTGCCGCTCCAGGCTGGAATCGTCAATGGTCTCTTCCTCGGTGGCGCCGCGCTGGTACTGGACGCGGTGCTCCCGCGCGCGTTGCTGCGGCTTCAAGTGGGTGATGCGACGAGCCGCGGTGGCGTCCGTGGGCAGCACCTCTCGATAGAAGGTCTCCAGATCGGCCGTTGCCCGCGTCTTCCCTTCGCGAAACGCTTCTGCCTGTTTGAACTCCGCCTCGGCGGCCGCTTCGGCCCGCTGTGCCGCCGCCGCGCGCGTGTCGTTGCTGGCGGCGCGTTGGGCCAGCGGAAGCACGACGGCGACGAGCACGATCGAATTGATCGCCAGAACGGCGGCCAGGGGGAGCAGCGCGCTGCGATGCTCGCGCAGCACGCGTGAAAGTGGCACGCCGCCGCCGCCGAAGATCGCCTTCATCGCGACCCTCCCGTCGGAGACGGCGCGCTCGAGGCGCCGATGGTCGGCGGGGCTTTCTGAGACTCAGACGTCGCCGGCGACGACTTGGCCGCTCGTTCGGGGTGGTAGTAGCCCTGGATCACCGACCGCAAGTTGCCGTCTTCTTCGCGATCGTCCTGGCGCGGCAGCATCCCGCTGAAGGCCCCCGTCTCTTCCATCTGATCGATGAAGAGTGCCAGATCTTCGACCCGTCGCGAGTAGACGGTGGCGACAATCAGCATCCGCCCTTCGTTGTCCACCTGCGGCTGCACCGCCCCCACCCGAACGTCTGCCGGCAAGGTCTCTTCGAGGCGGTTGAACAACTCGGTCCACGAGAAGGCCCGCCGCTCGATCAACAGGTTGGCCTCCCGAGCCGAGGCCTGAATCAGTGCGGCATCGCTGGAATCGAGTGTCTCGCGGGTTTTTCGCGCGCGTTCGCGCAGGGCGTTGGCGCGAGCCTCGGACGCCTCGGCGCGCGCGGCCAGTTCCGCATTGCGACCATTGAGCGTCACGATGCGCGCCATATTGAACAGCGTCAGGGCAGCGACCAGCGCGACGCCGACGCCAAGCGCCACTCGCACGGCCTTGTCGTTGTAAAAGGGCCGAGTCGCGAGATTGCTTCGCAACATGCTCACGCCACCCGTCGCTCGCGGACGAGAATCCCGACCAGCGGCGCCAGGGCATCAAGCACGCCGGGCGAGGCACCGATTCGATCCAGCAACGCGGCCGATGTTCGGGGGTCGACCGGCTCGACCGCGATCCCAAGACGCTCCTCCAGGCTGAGCGCCAACGCATCCTCCTCGCCCGGCATGGCTGCCCACCCCGTCAGGAGCACCCGCGAGAAGCCGGCCCCCTTCAGGCGATCTTCGTAGTACATCGCCGTCTGATGCACGACGTCTGCGAGTGTGCCCTCGGTTTCTTCGTCGCGGTGGCGAAAGAAGATGAGATCGCGATCTCGCATCACGGTCAGCGTCGTGTATGTCGGCGTGGCATGCACCAGCAGCCAATCCCCGACTGGCGGGCTGCTCCCGGCGATCACGCTGTTGATCGCACTGAACGTCGCCAGATCCACCAGTCCAGCATGCAAGCCGGCACGACTGCAGGCTTCCTCGTATTGCATCACGATGTCCGTACGCGTCAGCGTCACGACGAACTCCTGACTGCCGTCGCTGGCGCGCGCGCCCGGACTGAAGCTCACGATCGCCTGATCGACCGGGAATGGCGCGGTCTTGCGGATCTGCCAGCGCACGAGTTCCGCCAGATCGGCAGCCTTGGCCGGAATCTTCTCGAAGCGAACCAACGACACCTTCGCAACCGTGTCGGGGACGACCAGTGCGGCCCGGCGCGCGCGCCCACCGAGCCGTTCGACGACCTTCGCGATGGCTCGCCCCACGAGCGGGACATCGTTGATGTTCAGCGTCGCTAACGCGGGCACGACCACGCCTTCTGGCAGCGGCTCCACGGTGTGCGCCGCAATCGTGGCGTCCCGACCTCGCCACGTGAGCCGTGCGCCAGACACGAGCCCCGCTTCAACCTCGATGGCAAGATCCGGGGGCGACGGTTGCAGCAGGCGTGGCGTACTCATTCGACAAAGGTGACCTTGTTCACCTCGCGCAGCGTGGTGGAGCCCTCGAGCACGCGCTCGACGGCCGACTCGCGCAGGAACCGCATACCCTGATCCTTCGCCGCCCGCTTCACCTCCGAGATCGGCCGCCGCTCGAGGATCATCTCGCGAATGTGATCCGTCAGATCGAGTAATTCGCAAATCGCCATGCGGCCCTTGTAGCCGGTGCCGCTGCACTCGATACAGCCGGCGCCTTCGTAGAAGGTGTGGCTGCGCTCGAGCTCGGGGTCCATGGCCGATTCGACGAGTTGATCGGCGGAAACGGGCGCCGGCCGCTTGCAGGCGTCGCAAATGCGCCGGACCAACCGTTGCGCCATGACGCAGTTCAGCGCCGAGATGAACTGATACGGCTCGACGCCCATGTTGAGGAAGCGCCCCAGCACGTCGAAGACATTGTTGGCATGGACGGTGGTGAAGACCAGGTGACCCGTGAGCGCCGACTGGATGGCAATCTGCGCGGTCTCCGGGTCTCGAATCTCGCCGACCATGATCTTGTCGGGGTCGTGCCGCAGGATCGACCGCAGGCCACGCGCAAACGTCAGCCCCTTCTTTTCGTTGATGGGAATCTGCGTGATCCCCTTCAACTGATACTCGACCGGATCCTCGATGGTGACGATCTTGTCCTCGATCGACTTGATCTCCGCCAGCGCCGCGTACAGGGTCGTCGTTTTGCCGCTGCCGGTCGGCCCCGTCACCAGCACCATCCCGTACGGCTCGCGGATGTACTTCCGGAAGCGACGCAGCTCCAAGTCGGGAAACCCGAGAATCTCCAACCGCAGCTCGGTGAACTGCTCGCTGATCGACTGCTTGTCCAGAATCCGGATGACCGAGTCCTCGCCGTGCGCGCTCGGCATGATGGACACGCGAAAGTCGATCGTCTTGCCCGGCACGCGCAGCTTGAAGCGACCATCCTGAGGCACGCGCTTTTCCGCGATGTCGAGCTCTGCCATCACCTTGATGCGCGAGATGATCGAGCTGTGAAATCGCTTGGCGATCGGCCGCATCGCCGACTGGAGCACACCATCGATTCGGTATTTGACGTAGACGCCGTCGTCCTGAGTCTCGACATGAATGTCGCTCGCACGGCGCTGGATCGCCGTGTAGATGGTCGAGTCGACGAGCCGGATGATGGGGCTGATGTCGCTCGTGAGACGTTCGACGGTCAGGTTGTCTTCCCCACCCTCGTCTTCCTTGAGCAGCTGGATCTGAAACTCTTCGGTGGCTTCGTCGAGGACCCGTTGCGAGCTTTCGCTCTTCTTCAGAATCGACTCAATCGCCGTGCGGGCGCCGACCATCACGCGAACCGGAGTCCCCAGTAGAACCCGCAGCTCGTCGATCATCGGGAGGTCGGTCGGATCGGACACGACGATCACGATGGCCTTCCCGTCGCGTCGATACGGGACGAACCCATAGCGCAACATCAAATCGGCCGGAATCGATCGAAACAGCTCCTGATCGATCCGGAAACGATTCATGTCGAGAAACTCAATCCGGTAGCGGTCCGCCAGCCGGCGGGCGTGTGCCTCTTCGGCGGTCCGTTCTTCCGGGCTCACTTCGCGGACGCGCTCGTCGACGATGTGTGACGGGTCGAGCGGTTCCTCGTCGGGACCAGGGTGCAGCATCACGCTCCAATAACCGCAGTCATCTCGAACAGCGGCAGATACAGCGCCAGGACGATCACGGCGATGACGAGGCCCATGATGATGAGCAGCGCCGGCTCAATCACGGTCACGAACCGGCTTACCTCGGTCTCGATCTCCTCGTCGTAGAAGTCCGCCAGACTGTTCAACATCTCCTGCAGGGCACCAGTGGATTCGCCCACTTCGATCATCTTGATGGCGACATCCGGGGCGACCTGACGCTCCAACAACGCCGCTGCAAAACCCTGTCCCTCACGGACCCGCTGGGCGACGATGGCCATCTCCCGCCCCATATGACGGTTCCCGGTCGAACGCGACGCGATCTCCAGCGCGTTGACGAGCGGGATGCCGCCGCCGAGCAGCGTGGCCAGCGTACGTGCGAGCTGGGAGGTCGAAAACTTGTGGACCGCTTTCCCGATGTAAGGCAGCTTGAAGATTGCGCGATCGAATCGCGCGCCCTGTCCCGGCTGTTGAAGCCAGGTGTAGAAGGCGGCGATCGCGCCCAGCACGCCGATGGTCAGCAGCAGCAGATTGCCGCGAATGAAGTCCGACAGCGCCACGATCATTCGCGTGGACCACGGCAGCTGGGCATCGAAGCTGCTGTAGAACTCCGCGAACGTCGGCACCACCTTGATCGCGATGATGGCGACCAGTGCGACCGCCAGCGTGATCAGAATCACCGGATAGACCATCGCCGAAATGGTCTTCTTCCGAACCGTGTCGATGACCTTGGCGTAGGCCACAAACCGTCGCAACACGGCATCGAGGTTGCCGGCGCGCTCGCCCGCCATCAGCGACGCGGTATAGACGCTGGGGAACAGCTCGCCGTGGGCCTGAAACGCTTCGGAGAGCGCCGTGCCGGCGCGCACTTTTTCGTGCACGTCATCCAGGACGGATTTGAACACCGGGTTCGACAAGCGCGTGCGCAGAATGTCGAGCGACTGCACGAGCGGCATGCCGGCCTTGAGGAGCGTGGCCAGCTCCTGGTTGAACACCAGGAACTCGTGACGCGCGATGGTCGGGCGCCGCTGACCGAAGGAAATGCCGCCGAGGCCGAGGCTCCCGCGAGGGCGCAGAGCGAGGACGTGTAGTCCTTTCTCCTCGAGCTCCCGGCGAAGGTGCGCTTCGCTCTGCGCGACGTACACCCCCTCGACGACCTCGCCGGTCACGGTCCCGAGTCGGCAGCGAAATTCCATCTAAAGGCTTGTCCTAATGGACATTATCGGCCCGATTATACGAGATGACCGGGCCGGTTCGGCCCCGGCCCGACTCTGTGATTAGACCGCGAGCGGCCCCGAACGGTCGCCTGGCAGCTAGCGCCGAAAGGCGGTGAGGACTCTTTTGACGTAGTGCTGTGTCTCTGGAAACGGCGGGATACCGCGATACTTGCGAACCACGGCGGGGCCAGCGTTGTAAGCGGCGATGGCCTGCGACAGGTTGAATCGGGTCAGCAGGAACTTGAGATATTGGACACCCGCCTCCAGGTTGGCCTGAGGGTCCAAGAGATTGCGCACGCCAAATTCTGCGGCCGTGGAGGGCAGGACCTGCATCAACCCGCGGGCGCCCATGCCCGAGACGGCCCTTGGCTCGTAGTTGGATTCCACCTTCACCACGGCATGCACCAGTGCCGGGTCGACACCGTGCTTCTGGGAAACCGATTCGATGAGCTCAGCGAACGGGCGCCCATCGACCACCGCATGGGACGCTTCCGCGGCCGCGGCGACCGTTTCATCGACGTCCGGCACTTCATCCGACACGACGCGGGCAATAATGGATTTATCGAAGATGGCTTGACCGCCGCCCCGCAGCGTGACCGTCATGACGTCGCCGCTAATCTGGTAGTCCTTGACCGACATCGAGCGGCCGTTCGCGAAAAAGATCCGCTCGGCACTTAGCTGACTTGCAGATCCCACGATGATGGCCGACAGCAAAAGGCTGAAGTAGATCCTTTTGTTCCGTGCCTCTCTCATTTCCACCTCCTCGATACGTTGTTGCCGATGATGCGTGTGCCTACGAGGTCGGCTGCACAAACGCGTGAAACACCCGCACGCCAAGCTCGCGCGTGTCGGTGCTCTTGCTGCCGGCCTCGAGCGCCGGCACGATGGTTCGGTTGGCGATCAGCTTGACCTCGACCATGTCGCTGGAACCCATTTGGGAAGCCGTCAGCTGAAATTTCCGCACGGGCGCGTCGTCGGCCGCCACGGGTACGGTCGCAATCGACTGATCCCCGAGCCTCAGCTCCACCTCGCTGGCTGCGCCAGCCGCTCCGCTCGGGTTGTCCATCTGAATGATCAAGGTTGCGTCGCGCTTGGGGTTCCTGAAAGCGACGGTCGCTTCCTTTCTCGTCCACTTCCACTCCACCGCGGGATTCTCAGGAGCGATCTCCGCCGGGTGCCAGCCGTCCTTGTAAATCAGGTACACGTTCTCCGTGACCGGCAGCAGCTCGAACTGAGTCACTTGGTATGACCGATCGCCCCGGTCCGTGTTGGCCAGCTTCAGCCGCTGGTTGCTCGCGCGGTCGTATAACCCCACGATGACTTTCGCAGGGCCCACATACGGGTACATGGGCACGAACATCGTTCGGGTGTATTCAATCGTGTTCCCGGCCTTCCATCCGGTCGTTGGCGTCGCGGGCTCGTGGTCGTCCGTCCACATCAGTTCTTCGTCGGCATCCACGACGTGCACGAACACCCGATAGGCAGACGCCGGCGGTTCGGAGACCTTGAACCGATAGGTGAGGTCCACCGGACTGCCCTGAGGAATTCGATCCCGCTCGAGTGCGACTTCTGCGTGCGCAGCGGCTGGGCTGGTGTCTTCCGCCTCACTGCACGAGCTCGAGGCGCACACCAACCCCACCAGGCAAAGGCTGAACAGCCCGCCTGTTCTGACGCTTCGTTGCATGATTGAACGACCCATAATATCATCCGGGTCAACAAGATGGAAGCCCAGCGGGATGCGCTCGGAATGGTCGAAACTCGTGGGTTTATCGGCTCGGTCGAGGCGGCGGACGCGATGGTCAAGGCTGCCAATGTCACGCTGGTGGGAACCGAGTACATCGGCGCGGGATATGTCACCGTGCTCATACGTGGCGACGTCGGTGCCGTCAAAGCGGCCACCGACGCTGGCGCCGCCGCGGCTCGCCGCGTTGGCGAGCTCATCTCGGTGCACGTGATTCCGCGCCCGCACGCCGAAGTCGAACGCGTGCTTCCGAAGCCGTAAGCCGGGTCCGTGGCCTCTACTGCTCCAGCGCACACCGACCGCGATCTCGCCTCAATCAGCGAAGCCAGGCACCTTGCCCGCAAGGCCAAAGAGGCGCAGCTCGTCTTCGCCGAGTTCTCGCAGACCCAGGTCGACGCCATTGTTGATGCCATGGCGGCGGCTGCCACGGCTCACGCCGAGTCGCTGGCTCGCCTAGCGGTCGAGGAAACCACCTTCGGTGTTGTCGCGGACAAGGTTCAGAAGAATCTCTTCGGGTCGAAGGATGTGTACGAGTTCATCCGGCCGATGAAGACGGTTGGCGTCATCAACCGCATCTCCGACAAGAAGATTATCGAAATTGCTGAACCGTTTGGCGTGGTGGCGGCGATTGTGCCCTCGACCAACCCAACGTCAACCGCCATCTACAAGATCCTCATCAGCATCAAGGCCCGCTGCGCAATCGTGATCAGCCCTCATCCGTCGGCGGCGCGATGCATCATCCGCACCGCTGAAATCATGGCGGACGCGGCGCGAAGAGCAGGGCTGCCTGACGGCGGCATTGGATGGCTCACGACCGTGACGCTCGAGGGCACGCAGGAGCTGATGAAGCAGCGGGAGATCGCCGTGATTCTGGCGACCGGTGGGATGGGACTTGTTCGCGCCGCGTATAGCGCCGGAAAGCCCGCGTACGGAGTGGGCCCCGGCAACGCCCCGTGCTACATCGAGCAGTCAGCCGATCTGGCAAAGGCCGCTGAGGACATCATCACCGGCAAGGCGTTCGACAACGGCGTGCTCTGTTCGTCCCCCAATTCGGTGGTCGTGGATCGATCGGTGGAACCCGAGGTGCGCCGTGAGTTTCTCACCCGCGGAGGATATTTCCTGTCGGCCGCGGAGTCGGACGTTCTGGCCAAAGCGCTCGTAACGCCGCAACGGCTGCCGAATCCGGGTCTCGTCGGGAAATCCGCGATGGTGATCGCGGAAAAGATCGGCCTGAAGGTCCCCAACGGCACTCGCGCCCTCATCGCCGAGTTGAAAGGGGTCGGGCGTGACCATCCGCTCTCGATCGAAAAGCTCTGCCCGGTGCTCTCGTACTACATCGTGCAGGACTGGCGCGAGGGCTGCGAACGGTGCAAGGAGATCCTTCGCTACGGAGGCATGGGTCACACGATGTCGATCCACTCGCGCAACGAACAGGTGATCCTGGAGTTCGGTCTGCACAAGCCAGCCTTCCGGATCGTCGTCAACACGCCGACGACGCACGGCTCCATCGGTTGGAGCACCGGGCTCGACCCGGCCATGACGCTCGGCTGCGGCGGGTTTGGGGGGAACATTACGTCCGACAACATCTCGCCCAGGCATCTGCTCAACATCAAGCGGGTGGCATATGAGACGCGGCCGGTTACAAAAGCAGGTGCCTTGGGTGCCGCTGGTGCCTCGGGTGCACCCGCCAGCGTGAGTCTGCCGCAGGCACCGCCAAAGCCACTCGCAGAACCGATTGCAGCCGAGGCGCTCACGCGCCGGATCGATGCATTTCTGGCCTCGCGCGGAATCGCTGGAGCATCTTCCGCACCTGTCTCACCTGTCGCACCACAGGCGCCGCAAGCACCTTTGGCACCTGCACCTCCGGCACACGAGGCACCTGCGGCACCCCAGGCACCCTGGCCGTTCGTCTGCGAAGACGATGTGCGCAGCGCCGTGAAAGCGGGGACGAAGATTGTGATCGGCGAGAAAACGATCGTGACCCCCGCCGCACGAGATGCCGGCGAGGCGGCCAAGGTTTTTACGTGGCAGTCCTACCGATCCTGACCGACTGGCCTGCGATCGACGGAAGCTCTACAGGAAATCGGTCACCCGACCGAGACGACAAGAGAACAGAAAACACGCTAAGCGTCTCGGAATCAACCAATTGACGGTCATCAACTTGAATGATACCCTCCGGTGTCCCCTCCCCGGGAAGATGCCGAACCGCGTAGGTTGCTTCGCTCTCACAGCGGTACTGTGTCTTAGCGTTGCGTGTTCTTCGGGACGCGGGCGAGTGGCTGTCGTTGCGCCTCCTGCGGCTGAAGCGCAGCTACCGGCACCGCCACCACCGACGACGCCGCCGGTTGATCCGATTCTTGAATTACTGGGCGCTGCCGATCGGCACTTCGAAGAAGGCCGCAAGGAACTGACCCTTGGCCACTTGGCGGGTGCGAAGTCGCATTTCAATAGAGCGCTCGAGGTGTTGCTCGAATCGTCCGAGGGCGCACGTTCCGACACGCGCGTCCGCGAACACTTTGACCGGCTGGTCGATCGCATTGCCGCGCTCGAGCTGACCGCTCTGGCCACGGGCGACGGTTTCACCGAGCAGGTCGCCGAACCGGCCTCGATTGACGAGCTCCTCACGTTCGATACCACGCCGCCAACGGCGAGTACCGCCGAAAACGTCGAGGCCGACCTTCAGGAAACGTCTCACGACATTCCGATCCCGCTGAACGACCGCGTCCTCCGCTACGTGGAGCTGTTCCAGGGCCGCCTTCGCGAGTTCCTGGCCAGCGGATTGTCGCGTGGCGCGCAGTACTTGCCAATGATCCAGGATGTGTTTCGAGCGGAGGGTCTGCCCCTCGATTTGGCCTATGTGCCGCTGGTCGAAAGCGCCTTCAAGCCGACGGCTCTCTCGCGCGCGAAGGCCAAGGGCGTCTGGCAGTTCATGCCGGGAACCGGGGTCGAAAACGGGCTTCGTCAGGACTGGTACATCGATGAGCGTTCGGATCCGGAAAAGGCCACTCTCGCCGCGGCCAAATACCTGAAGGCACTAAACGGCATCTTTGACGACTGGCACCTTGCGCTCGCGTCGTACAACGGTGGCCCGGGCCGGGTCACGCGCGCGATGAAACGCAGCCGTCGTGACGACTTCTGGAGCCTGACGACGAATTCCCGGTATTTGCCGCGCGAGACCAGGGATTACGTCCCGATGATTCTCGCAGCGGTCATCATCGCCAAGAATCCCACCAAATACGGGTTCGACATCGTTCCGACGTCGGCGCCCGAAACCGAAACCGTCACCGTGCCGCCCGCCGTCGATCTTCGGCGCATCGCCGAATGGGCGGCCATTCCGGTCGACGAACTGCAGAGGCTCAACCCCGAACTGCGTCGCTGGACGACCCCCATCCGGGCGAGTTACGAGTTGGCGCTTCCCGAGGGCACCGCGCTGGTAGTCAAGGAGCGACTGTCGGCAGCAAGCCCGAACGAGCTCAACGCGTTGCAGTGGCATACGGTCAAGCGCGGAGAGACGCTGTCCACGATCGCACGCAAGCTTCGCGTCAACCGAACCGATTTGGCCGCGGCCAACTACCTGCGGACGGCGTCCAAGGTCATCGCCGGTCAACGACTGCTCATTCCGCGGATGCCGTCAGCGGCGCTACTGGCTCGCGCCGGAGGCGGATCCAACGCCGACGTCGCGTCGGGCGGCGGAGAGACACCAGCGGTCTTCGAAGACCCGGATCCGGAAGACGTGCCGCGGATTGTGCACCGGGTGAGGGCTGGCGAAACGTTGTCTTCGATCGCTCGCAAATATCAGACGACGGTGGCGAACTTGAAAGAATCGAACAAATTGCGCAGTTCCACGCTCCGGGTCGGCACGCGGCTCGTCGTCCAGGGTGCGCGATCCAGCGTGAATCAGCAGCAGTAGCTAGCGAAGCTCCAGCTCAGAGCGCAGATTCTGCCGGCGCGGCCCTACTCCCACCGGGCAATTCCCGCAACACCCGGTTAGTCATCTGTAGCCGTCCTTTCGCCCGCTCAACGACTTAGGGTTCCGCAGCCGGGAGCACCGCGTCTTGCACGACCCTCGCCATGCTGGCACGCCTGGAGAGTGCAGCGGTGTTCGGTGTGGACTCACACCCGGTACACGTCGAGGTCGATGTCGGACTCGGACTGCCGTTCTTCCGAATGGTGGGCCTGCCTGATACAAGCGTCCGCGAGAGCCGGGACCGCGTGCGCGCGGCCATCCGAAACTCCGGCTTCGAGTTTCCGACACACCGAATCACCATCAATCTGGCGCCCGCCGATGTGCGGAAGGCTGGCTCTTCGTTCGACCTGCCCATCGCGCTCGGCATTCTCTCCGCCGAAGGCGTCCTCACGTCGCGTGGGCTACAGAACGTCGTCTTGGTCGGCGAGCTGTCGCTCGATGGCTCCATCCACGGCGTACGAGGAGTCTTGCCCATCGCAGCGGCTGCGCGGAAACGAGGGGCGGCCGCGCTCCTCTTGCCCGCGCCCAACGCGGCCGAGGCGGCGGTCGTTGCGGGGTTGCGCCTGCTGCCTGTACGCACGCTGGCAGAAGCGGTGGCGATTCTGAAGCGGCCCTCGACGGAATGGCCCGAGCCGACCGGCTTGGAGGGCCGCACTCAGCATCCGGCGGCAGCCGACACCTTGCTCGACCTGTCCGATCTTCGCGGGCAGTCGTTCGCGCGGCGGGCGCTGGAAGTTGCGGCCGCCGGTGGTCACAACCTGCTGATGGTCGGTCCCCCGGGCGCCGGCAAAACTATGCTCGCCCGACGGCTCCCGGGAGTCTTGCCTCCCCTGTCCTTCGATGAGGCGTTGGAGTGCACGGCCATTCATTCGGTTGCAGGCACTTTGACCGCCGGCGGCGGCTTGCTCGTGGACCGCCCCTTTCGCGCACCCCATCACACGATCTCGGATGTCGCCCTGGTGGGCGGCGGCGCCAATCCTCGGCCGGGCGAGATCAGCCTCGCCCATCATGGCGTGCTCTTCCTGGATGAAATGCCGGAGTTCAGTCGCCATGTGCTCAACGTCCTGCGTCAACCGCTCGAGGAGGGACGTATCGCGATCGCGCGAGCGGCCCGTACCGTCAGCTTCCCGGCTCGATTTGTCCTCGTTGCGGCGATGAACCCCTGTCCCTGTGGGTATCGCGGTGACCCGAAACGTCCGTGCCGGTGCACGCCACAGCAGGTCGCTGCCTATCGCGGACGGTTGTCGGGCCCGCTCTTGGATCGAATCGACCTGATCGTCGATGTCGAACCGGTCGCCATCGGCGACCTGATTGGCGACCACGTGGGCGAATCGTCGGCTGCTGTGCGATCCCGGGTGTCGGCCGCTCGCGAGCGTCAGATCACACGGCCCGGTCGCTCCGGCTGCCTGAATGCGACCCTGCATGGTCGTGCGTTCGAGCGCACGTGTGCGTTGAGCGACGCCGGGCAGCGCCTGCTGACGCGGTCCGCGGAGCGTCTTCAGCTCTCGGCTCGCGGATTCCACCGCGTCCTCAAGGTCGCCCGCACGGTGGCAGACCTTGCCGGCGCAGGCGCCATCGCGCCGGATCATCTGGCAGAAGCGCTCCAGTATCGTGTGATCGAGTGATCGTATTCGTGTACGTAGGGGCGGGTCTTTAGACCCGCCGACGCCGCGAAAGACCCGCCGACGCCGCAAACGATCAAATAGCGAAAGGTTGCACGGGTTGGCAGACCTGCTGTTGAGCCCGTGCTATAGTTTCCACTTCCGAAGACTAAAGGTTCGAACTTCCGCGAGATTGATGTTTTGAGGCGATACACGATTGTCCTCGCCGATCGACGTACGGGCGTCGTGCGTCGGTTCACGGTGCCGTTCTGGCCGGCATTAGGAACCGTCGCGGGCGTCCTGGCGCTACCGGTGTTGATTGGAACCGGCGCGGCGCTCAAGGCGAAGGGCGAGGTTTCGCAGCTTTACGCCACCGCGTCGGCTCTTGAAATCGAGAACGCGAATTACCGTGTCGCAACCGAGGCGCTGTCCGGCCAGATCCAAGGATTGCAGGAGGCCATCGGCGAGCTGGGTGCCAAAGCCGCTTTGGACCCCACGCTGCACGCGGCGATGAACAAGCTCCCTGCCGTCGTGAAGAACCAGGCGATGGGCGGGGCCACGCCGACATCCGCCGCGCCGCAAATGGGAACGCTCCCGGCGCTGCAGTCGCCGGAGAACACGTTCGGCCTCCTCCGCGAGGTTCTGCAAGGCCTGGAAAGCCGCCTGAGCACGGTGCGGTCGGACGTCGACAAGCGCAATGCGCTGGCGGCCTCGACGCCATCGATTTGGCCGGCACATGGCTGGCTCTCGTCGACGGTCGGGACCAGACGCGATCCGATTCACGGCGGCCGAGACTTTCACGAAGGCCTCGACATTTCAGCCGATCGCGGGAACCCCGTGTATGCCACGGCAGATGGCACCATTACGTCAGCGGGGCACGAGAGCGGCTACGGCAATCTGATTGTCATCCAGCACGAATACGGCCTCGAGACCCGCTACGGGCACCTGTCGAAGTTCCTGGCCCCGAACGGCGCCAAGGTCAAGCGAGGCGACATCATTGGCCTCGTCGGCTCGACGGGCCGCTCGACCGGCTCACACCTCCACTACGAAGTCCGCGTCAACGGCCGCCTCCTGAACCCGCTCCATCTCCTGTCGAACTACCGGCGCTGAGATCTCGTTCCAAGGTTCCAAAGTTCCAGGGTTCCAAAGTTCCAAGGTTCCAAGGTTCCAAGGTTCAGAGTTCAGGGTTCACGGTACTAAGGTTCAGGGTTCCAGCGCGCCATCGAGGCTTTCAAGCGCCAAGGTCACACGGTTCGAAGGTCTGAACCCTGGAACCCTGGAACTTTGGAACTTTGGAACCGTGGAACCGTGGAACCTATAATGTCGGGTTAACCACAGCCACGGGCACTAGTCATGCTAGGTCAGCTTCTCGCCAAGGTTATTGGCACTCAGAACGATCGTGAGCTCAAGCGGCTGGCACCGCTGGTGTCGAGCATCAACGAGCTCGAGTCGGGAATCGAGTCGCTGTCCGATTCCCAGCTTCGCGCAAAGACCGCGGAATTCCGGGAGCGGCTCGCCGGCGGCGCGGCCCTGGACGACCTGCTGTCCGAAGCCTTCGCCGTCGTCCGCGAAGCCGGTCGCCGGGCGCTCAACATGCGGCACTACGACGTCCAGCTGATTGGCGGCATGGTGCTGCACGGCGGCAAAATCGCCGAGATGAAGACCGGCGAAGGCAAGACCCTCGTCGCGACGCTGCCGGCGTATCTCAACGCGCTCGCCGGCAAGGGCGTTCACGTCGTGACGGTGAACGATTACCTGGCCCGACGCGACTCGGAATGGATGGGCCGAATCTATCGGTTCCTGGGGATGTCGGTCGGCGTCATCCAGCACGAGCTGACCGACGCCCAACGACAGGTCGCTTACGCTGCGGATATCACCTACGGCACCAACAACGAGTTCGGTTTCGACTACCTGCGCGACAACATGAAGTTCGAGCTGTCCAGCATGGTCCAACGCGGTCATCACTTCGCCATCGTCGACGAGGTGGACTCGATTCTGATTGACGAAGCTCGAACGCCGCTCATCATTTCGGGACCCGCTGAAGTTTCAACGGATCTCTATTACGAAGTCGACAAGATCATTCCCAAGCTGAAGAAAGGCGAGGTCCATCAGGGTCAGGTCAAGGCCGAAGACCGCGACCGTCTCGAGGCATCGGGCGACTACACAGTTGACGAGAAGCACAAGACCGTGACCCTCACCGAGGCCGGCATGGCCAAGGCCGAGCAGATGCTGGCGCATCGCATGGAACCGGGTGGTCTCTACGACCCGGCGAACATGCCGCTGCTCCACCACGTGCAGCAGGCGCTACGCGCGCACGTGCACTATCGCCTTGACGTCGAATACATGATCAAGGATGGCCAGGTCGTCATCGTGGACGAGTTCACGGGCCGCTTGATGCCTGGGCGCCGGTGGAGCGACGGTCTCCACCAGGCGGTCGAAGCCAAAGAGGGCGTCAAGATCGAACGCGAGAATCAGACGCTCGCCACCATCACGTTCCAGAACTATTTCCGCAAGTACAAGAAGCTCGCCGGCATGACCGGGACTGCGGAAACCGAGGCACCCGAGTTCGGCAAGATCTACAGCCTCGACGTCAACGTGATTCCCACCAATCGGCCGCTCCGCCGCGTCGAGGAGCCGGATCTCGTCTACCGCACCGAGGCTGAAAAATGGACGGCGATCGTCGAAGACATCATCGCCAAGCAGGAAGAGAGCCGTCCCGTGCTGGTCGGCACGGTCTCGATTGAAAAGTCAGAACGGCTGTCGGGCATGCTCCGGCGCAAGGGCATCAAGCACATCGTTCTGAACGCGAAGTACCACGCGCAAGAAGCCGAAATCGTCGCTCAGGCGGGTCGCAAAGGCGCCATCACCATCGCGACCAACATGGCCGGCCGCGGCACCG
Source organism: uncultured Acidobacteriota bacterium (assembly GCA_963841905.1). Lineage (GTDB taxonomy): Bacteria > Acidobacteriota > Vicinamibacteria > Vicinamibacterales > UBA2999 > JACCSI01. Next base: position 20,319 of record CAWJEM010000006.1, on the reverse strand, counting down.
ACATCCTGCTTGGCGGCAACGCCGAGCACATGGCTCGCCAGCAAGCGCTCAACGAAGGCGTCGCCGAAAAGCTTCCGCGCGGAGAAGAAAAGTTTGTCGACGATGACGAGTTCGTCTACTTCTTCATGGTCGATACGTTCTATCGCGTCAAGCGAAGCGACTGGGATCGCGTCTACGGACACTTCAAGGCACAGTGCGCAGCCGAGCACGACGACGTCGTGGCGCTCAGCGGCCTCCACATCCTCGGCACCGAGCGTCACGAAGCGCGCCGCATCGATCATCAGCTTCGGGGACGCGCAGGCCGTCAGGGCGACCCTGGCTCCTCCCGCTTCTACTTGTCGCTCGAAGACGACCTCATGCGAATCTTCGGCACCGATCGCGTCTCAGGCCTCATGCAGAAGCTCGGGATGGAAGAAAACGTCCCGATCGAGCACGGCATGGTGACACGGGCAATCGAGCGGGCGCAAAAGCAGGTCGAGGCGCAGAACTTCTCGGTCCGCAAACACCTCCTCGAATATGACGATGTGATGAACAAGCAGCGTGAGAGTGTGTACACGCTGCGGCGGGAGATTCTCGAGGGCTCGATTCATCTCAGCGAAGAGGAGTTGAGCGACACCCGCGGCTACGTCATGGCCACCGCCGAAGAGATCTTGCAGGACAAAGTCGATCAGTACGCCGGCAAGGATACCGATGAGGACGCATGGGACCTCGACGCGCTGAAGCGCGATCTGACGCAGACCTTCGGACTGACCGAGCGCGACTTCGAGGAAGTGGGCCTCCAGAATCGGAGCACCGAAGAGCTGCAAGACATGCTGTGGGAACGGGTGAAGGCGAAGTACGACGAGAAAGAGAAGATCGTTCCCAGCGACCTGATGCGCCGCGTCGAGCGTGACTTGATGCTCCAGATCGTTGATGGGCAGTGGAAGGATCACCTCTACTCGCTCGACCACCTCAAGGAAGGGATCGGCCTGCGCGGCTACGGTCAGCGCGATCCGCTGGTTGAATACAAAAAGGAAAGCTTTCAGCTCTTTCAGGACATGCGGCGACGCATCGAGGAAGAGGTCGTTCGCTACCTCTGGTGGCTCCGGCCGGTCGAAGGCGAGGCCGATCAGGCGGTGGCGCCAGTGCGGTCACGGCCAGCTCCCGCGCGACCGCAGCAGCTGCGATACAACGATCCCAGTGTCTCGCAAGCGCCGGCGTTCGCGAGCGGCGCTGCGGCGACGCGAGCCGGTGGTGCGGCGGTCGCCAACGGTGGGCCGAGGCCGGCGCGGGTTGGCGGAGACGATGCCCCGATCAAGACGGTGCGACGCGAGGAGCCCAAGATTGGACGAAACGACCCCTGCTGGTGCGGCAGCGGCAAGAAATTCAAGAAATGCCATGGGGCGTAGACGGTCCACGGCTCACGGTCCACGGTCCACGGTCCACAGTCGCCGGTGTACGGTCCACGGAAAGAAGGCGACTTCAACTTGAAAACTAACCGTAGGCCGTCGACCGTCGGCCGTAGGCCTTATAATTCGTGATGGCCCACACGAAGTTCGAACTCCCCACCCAGCTTTCTCTCGACAGCGGTCTCCGGACCGCGCTGACCTTCGACGACATCCTACTGGTGCCGCGGCATTCAACCGTCGTCCCGGCGCAGGTCGATGTGAGCACGCGACTCACGCGCAACATCGCCCTCAACGTCCCGCTCATCAGCGCCGCCATGGACACCGTCACCGAGTCGGAGATGGCCATCGCAATGGCCCAGCACGGCGGCTTGGGCGTCATTCACAAGAATTTGTCGATCGAGGACCAGGCATCGGAGGTCGACCGCGTCAAGCGCTCTGAGAGCGGCATGATCGTCAATCCGATCACGTTGTCGCCCACGCGCAGGATCCGTGAAGCCCTCGACCTGATGAGCAAATACCGCATTTCTGGGGTCCCGATTACGGAGGACGGCAGCAAGGAAGGGCGGCTCGTCGGGATCTTGACCAATCGCGATCTGCGGTTCGAGACCAATGTCGATCGACCGGTCTCGGATGTGATGACCAATAGCAACCTGATCACCGTGCCGGTTGGCACCACCCTCGACGAAGCCAAGGAAATCCTGCACCAGAAGAAGGTCGAGAAGCTCCTCGTCGTCGATCACGATTTCCGGTTGAAGGGTCTCATCACGGTCAAGGACATCCAAAAGGCCATCAAGTATCCCAACGCCTGCAAGGATTCGCTGGGGCGCCTCCGCGTCGGCGCCGCGGTCGGCATCGCGCGCGACACGCTCGAGCGTGCGCACGCCCTGGTCGCGGCCCACGTCGATGTGCTGGTGATCGACACCGCACACGGACATTCGCAGGGTGTACTGGACATGGTCCAAGGTCTCCGACGCGCCTTCAAGGAGGTCGAGATCGTCGCGGGGAACGTGGCCACCGCGGAAGCCACCGAGGCCCTGATCGATCGTGGCGTCGACGCCGTCAAGGTTGGCATCGGCGCGGGATCGATCTGCACGACTCGCATCGTGGCCGGCATCGGCGTCCCCATGATTTCCGCGATTCATGAATGCGCCGCTGCGGCGGCACGTCATGAAGTGCCCGTGATCGCGGATGGTGGCATTCGCAATTCCGGGGACGTCGTGAAGGCGCTCGCCGTGGGCGCCAGCTCGGTCATGCTGGGCAATGTCTTCGCCGGCACCGACGAAAGCCCCGGGGAGCTGATCCTCTATCAGGGTCGAACCTTCAAGGAGTACCGCGGGATGGGTTCCATCGGCGCGATGCGCCGCGGCAGCCGCGATCGGTATTTTCAGGACGACTTCGAGCTCGAGAGCGGCACCGGCCCGGCCGGCAAGGGCGTCGCGGAAAAGCTCGTGCCTGAAGGCATCGAAGGCCGCGTCCAGCACAAGGGCAGCGTCGCCATGGTGATCCATCAGATGGTTGGCGGCCTTCGAGCGGGAATGGGGTATTGCGGTGCGCCCACCATTCCGGTCCTGCAGCGCGAAGCCCAGATGATTCGCATCACGCCTGCTGGCTTCCGCGAAAGCCACGTGCACGATGTGACGATCACCAAGGAAGCGCCGAACTACCGGTCGGAATAGTTACAAGTTACAAGTTACAAGTTCCAAGTTGAGTTACAAGTTGGCTGTGCGAAACTGACCAACTTAACTTTGAACTGGTAACTTGTAACTTGTAACTATCGTAATCGTCCGTCCCTCCCCTCCTCGATCCTCGATCGTGACGGTGACCGCGCCAAAAGGCGTCCTGGTCAGCCGCTCGGCCCACTCGATCGCCAGCACACCACGCGCGGCGAGCTCGCCGTCCAGGCCGACGTCGTCGAGATCGGCGCGATCGAGTCGGTACAGATCGACGTGCACCAACGGCAGGCGACCACCACCATATTCATGGACGAGAGTGAACGTTGGGCTCGTCACCTCATCGGGATCGATGCCTAACCCGGCCGCCAGGCCTCGAACGAACGTCGTTTTGCCTGCGCCGAGCTCCCCCGACAGCAGGAGGACCGCTCCCGACTGCAACCCGGCCGCAAGGCGCGAGGCTACCAGGCGTGTCTCGTCCTCTGAACCCGTGACGTGAGTTGTCTGATGGCTCACTCGTTTTTCTGGACCACTCGCCGGCGTGCCGTGAGCTCGAGAACAGCATCGCCGATGTGTGCGACCAGATCGACCGCGGTCATCGAGACTTCGCCCTCGTCAGCGTCGGCCAGCTCGCCCGCCGCGCCGTGAAGGTACACAGCCAGGCGACAGGCGGCTTCGGCGTCGAGGAGCTGCGCCAACCACCCCGCAAGCATGCCCGCGAGGACATCGCCGGTGCCGCCGGTCGCCATGCCGGGGCTTCCCGTCGGGTTGACAAAAATCTTCCCGTCTGGTGTTGCGATGAGCGTGCGGTAGCCCTTGAGGACGACGTAGACCTTGTGGGCAGAGGCGAAGTCCCGCGCAATCCCCAGCCGGTCCGCTTGTACGTCGTCCACGGCGCATCCGACGAGGCGCGCCATCTCTCCCGGATGGGGCGTGATGATGACGTCTCGTCCGTCACGTCCCACCAGGGACGCCGGGTCGTCAGCGAACGCGTTGAGCGCATCCGCGTCGAAGACGAGTGGGATCTCGCTGTTCTCGAGCAACTCCCGGACGAAGGTCGCGACCCCCTGGCCGCGGCCGAGTCCCGGGCCCACCGCCATCGCGTCGGCGCTCAGTGCCAGCGCGTAGTCGGCCGCGGCGAAATCGACCGTGCCATCGACTGTTTCCTCGAGCGCTTCGGTCATGTACTCGGGCGCTTGCATCGCCACGATCGCCGCGCAGCAACGCGGCGTGGCCACCGTCACGAGTCCGGCGCCCGACTTGAGCGCGCCTTGCGCCGCGAGTACAGCTGCGCCGGTCTTGCCGCGCGATCCCGCGACGATCAACACGCGGCCGAAGTCGCCTTTGTGGGCATCCGCTTCGCGCGGCGTGATCACGCTGCGAATCTGCTCCCGGGTCATCAACTCGACGCGGGGACCGTCGAGCGACTCGAACACCGATACCGGAATCCCGATGTCGGCGATGACCACCTCGCCGGACTTCTGCTCTGCCGGCGGCAGAATGAGCGGCAGTTTGGGGGCACCCAATGTCACCGTCAGCGACGCTTCGATACAGTCGCCGATGACATCGGACGTATCAGCCGACATCCCGGATGGTACGTCGATCGACACGACCGGGATCGCAGACGCGTTGATGTCCGCAATCACGGTCTCGTAAATACCCGAGAGCGCCGACTTCAACCCGGTACCAAACAGCGCGTCGACGATGAGGTCGTGGCTCGAGATCTCGGACAGATGCAGATCCCACTGCCCTTCGTCCACGATCTCGACCACGGTGACCCCCAGCCGCCCGAGAATCTCGAGGTTGATTCGTGCGTCGCCCTTGACGTCTGTGACCTGGCCGACCAGAAAGACCGAGGCCTCGATGCCGCGCTGATGCAGCGTGCGTGCGACGACGAAGCCGTCCCCGCCGTTGTTGCCCTTGCCGCAAATGATGGCGACGTTGCGTTCGGCGAGGTCCTCATAGAACGATTCCATCGCCGCCACGACCTGGCGGCCGGCGTTTTCCATCAGGACGAGCGAAGGGATGCCGATGTCCTCGATCGTGCGCCGATCGGCCTCGCGCATTTGCTCGGCGGTTAGGATACGCATTCGCGAAGGTGCCGGAGGTGCCGGGGGTGCCTATGGTGCCTATGGTTCTGGTGCGTAACGTGCGTAAGGTGCGTAACGTGCCTAGGTGCCTGAATCTGTCGAAGTGCCTAAAGTACCGAGTGCACAAGGTGCTGAGGCGATGACGGTTCGTTCCTCCTCTCCTCAGGGGCACCTTAGGCACCCGGGGCACGCAAATTTCGGGCAAAGCCCGAAATTTGCTGCGAGTCTAGCACACGGGGTACGCTGCTCTCCTATGAGCGTGTTCGTCAATGTCAACGGCCGCATAACTGACGGAGATCGTGCGACCATCTCGGTGTTCGACCACGGGTTCTTGTACGGCGAGGGCGTGTACGAGGTCGCCCGCACCTACAACGGCGAACCGTTCCTGTTCGATCGGCACATGAAACGGTTGCGCGCGTCGGCGGCGATGATCGCGCTCGACATCCCCTTCTCCGATCACGAGTTTCTCCAGCGGTCAATCGACACGATGGCCGCCGCCGGTCTCGGCCGCGCGTCCGATAACAGCTTCGCCGAAGCCTATGTTCGCCTGCTCGTCACGCGCGGTATCGGCGACCTCACGTACGATCCTGCCGCTACGCCCCATCCGTCGGTGATTGTGATCGTGAAGCCTGCGCCCGTCGTACCCGACGACCACTACCGCCGCGGCGTCAAGGTCTGGATGGTGGACGTCATCCGCAACCACCCGCGATCGGTCAATCCGCTCATCAAGAGCAACAACTTGCTCAACAACGCCCTGGGCATGCAGCAAGCGTTACGAAAGGGCGGCGTCGAGGGCGTCTTCCGGAACTATCGTGGCGAGCTCTCCGAGTGCTCCCAGTCCAACCTGTTCGTCGTGAAGGACGGCGTCCTGAAGACGCCAGCTCTCGACGCCGGACTGCTGGCCGGCATCACACGCGCCTTCGTGATTGAGGTCGGGAAAGGCTTTGGCCTGACGGTGGAGGAAGGTGTGCTCCTCGATCAGGATTTGTTCGCGGCCGACGAAGCCTTCTTCACGAGCACCACCAAGGAACTGGTGCCGATTGTGCAGGTAGACAGTCAGACGATCGGCGCTGGCTCGCCTGGCCCGGTGACCAGGAAACTCCTGGCCGAGTATCGACGCCTCGCGAATGAAATGACTGCTGCAGCCGTTCGGTGAGCGGTCTGGGCCCGCGCGAGTCGTGGAGCCGGGCCTTGTGGCCCGGCTCCAAAACCCTATAGCGATCTTACGGAGTGAAGGTGAACGTCGCCACCCCCGCCGTGCCGATGACCGTGCCCGTGCCAGCCTGCGTCAGGAACGCGCGCCACTGGTAGGTTCCCGCCGGAATTGCCGGAAGCGGGATCGTGAGCACCGGTCCCGAGAACGGAATTGGCGTGAAGTTGGTCACGATGGGCAACTGCCCAGGCACGACGGTTGGCCCAAGGAGCAGCGAGAATGTCCCGAGGGTCGGCGTATCGAGCAGGATGTACGCGTCGACCGGTCCGGGGCCGGCCAACGCCGGGTCGAGCGTCACCGACAGCACCATGGTCTGGCCGGTGGTAAACGACGCCTGGTTGAGCGACGGAACCAGTGGCGCCGGCGCAGCCGTGAACACTGCCGTCACGAGCCGGACAGCATTCATCGTCACCGTGCAGACGTTGGCCGCCACGCTATCGCAGCCAATGAAGCTGGAGAACACGAAGCCAGCGGCCGGGGTCGCCGTCAGGCTTGCGACTGTTCCCGACGGCAGGAACTCGGAACAATCACCTGGACAGGAGATGCCGGGACTGGTGACCGTGCCGCTCCCGACGACGGCCGCGACGAGCGCCAGTGTGGCTGGCGCACAGGCCCGGCCGAAGAACGCCAGCACCTCGCGGTTGGGATTCGGCTGGCCGGCCGGCGTTGCGGACGCGGCATCGTTGCCTTCGTACCGCAAATCGAAGTCGTTGTTGAGGAAGGTTTCGAAGAGCGCCACCTCGGCCAGCGCGCCGCTGCCGATGATCGCGGTGCGTCCGACCTCGCTGAGATTGATCTCGGCGGCCGCGCCGGGCAGTTGTCCTCCGATCGAGTATCCGGTGACGACGGCATTGCCTCCGGCATTCAGATCGATGGCTGAATCCATCGAGCCATACTCGAACCGGAAGGGCGCCTGGCCTTCCGCACGGGGGCTCGAGGGCGCCAGACCAGTGGGACCGGCAATGAATCGCGTGTCGGTCGGACCCTCCTGCCGATCGAACGGTACCCGTGTTGTCTCCGATTGGATTGGCGGGATTCAGCGCCTGGGTCGCATTCTCGTCGATGGCCACGCCGTCGTCGAAGAGCGAAACCGAGAACGTGTTGCGGGAGGCCACGGCGCCAGCTCCGGATCTCGCCACGTTGATCCAGCGCACCTTGAAGTGATTGACGCCGGCAAAGCCGAGCGCCTGAACCGGGAAGTGATGCAAAGCGCCGGGCTGACGCGCGTCTGGGTTGAAATTTCGCCAGGCCGGGGCGATTCGTCCCGGTCCGGTGAGAAAAGCGTCCGTGGCCGTCGCCCCAGGAGATGTCGTATCGCCGATGTCGAACGTCAGATTGCCGTTCGAATTCAGGACGAAGGCGTTCCAGGGCGCGGTACACACGCCAACCGTGACGCCGAAGTTGAACTCGAAGCCCCCGGCGAGCGGGCCCGCGATCACCGGGAATCCGCCACCGTCCGAGTCGTCACCTCGGAACGGCGTGTTCTGATCGTCGCCGCCAGCGACTTGATGACCGGGATCGAGGCCTTCGAAGAAAATCGGACCGGAGGAGGCATCATCTCCTTGCACCCGCGCGGTCTGGCCGAGGGTCACCCCGGGGCTGATCGGATTGGGCGCGAGGCGGTTCGTGTACCGGAGGAAGCCTCGTGACAGCCCGGCCAACCCGGTCGGCGCCACGGTCACCGCATCGACCGGTGCCAGCGCGAAAATGTGATCGAAACGATCCGAGTCGCCGTCGCCAACGTTGCCACCGCTTGCGGGGGGGTTCGGCAGGACGTTACCGCGCAGATCGATGTAGTCGCCTCTCCGATCGGCGGGGCTGTCGTCGGGGTAGACCTGTATTTCGCCGAAGCCTGCCGACGGGTTGCGGCCGACTCCAGCCGGCGTCCCCCCGTGAACCACGAACAACTGCCGGTCTTCGTTGACTGCGAGACCAGAAAAGATCGTGTAGTCGATCTGCAGGTCGACCTTGAGGGTATCGGCCACGGTTCCGAAGACGGCGGCCGACCCCCGACGGTCAGGCCCGTTTCCATGAACGAAGGTCCTGAAGTTGTTGACACCGGGTACCGCCGCTCCCGGTCCGATCGCATCGGCAAAGCCGTCCGGAACGACCACATCAGCACTGGGGCTGAAGGTGCCAATCGCATCGGCAAAGCTGACGACCATCGAGGGCGTTGGTCCCAGTGCCGCAGGATTCTGGAAGAGGCCGCCATTCAGACCTGCATCAGCTGACGAAGCCATCGCCGCATACAACGTATTTCCGGGTCCGGCCGCAAGGGCCGTGATGTTGCCAAAGGCCGACGACGTTCCGCTGTAGTTGGTGAGCCGGTTGACCTGGCTGACCGGACCGGAGGAACTGCCGTACAAGCCTCCCGCGGGATTCAGCGAAGTGATCGTCATGAAGCCGCTGGTGGCCATCGCGCGATCCTGATTTGTCCCCGCTCTCGTGATCTTGACGATGTTTGCACCGCTGAACTGCTGCAGATCAACCTGCTGGAAGTACACGTTGCCGTCGTCGTCCACCGCGCAGCCCGCAAGATTGGAGAACGTCGAAAAGGCCACGCCAAAACCGCCGCCGACGGTCACCGGGAAGCCGGCATCACTCAACACCCCCGGCGGCACCGCTGCGGGGCTGACGGTGTCGGCGATCGGGAACGCCAGCACGCCGCTTCGCACGATCTGATTGTTGGCCGCCAGCCGCAGACCGCCGCCCGTATCCGTGTACGTTACGATCAGGGTTTCGCCGATCTGGTTGAGGAACGGTGTGAAGGCTCCGTTGACGTTGGGCCACGCGGTGAGGTCCACGACCGGGCTGACGCAGACACCGGTCACGACGACCTGAGTGTCCGACAGCAATGTCCCAAATGCGTTCAGGACCGTCGGCAAATTGATGAACGTAAAATCGTCAACCGTATGACCCTCCGGACCAGGCCCCGAACCGGGGTTTGTATCGACATTGACGAGCACAATCCCTGAGGAATCACCCGTGTAAAAGATGTTCTCGTTGAAGCCATTCGCCACCGTGTGGGCTGAGATCGCGTTACGCGTCCACGGAATGCCGAAGCCAATGGTTTTCGATCCCCGATCAGCTGTGAGATCTTCGCGACCGTCCCAGTCGGCAAAGAGGACGCGTCCCCGCAGCACCGACACTGGCCATCAGCGCTGCGGACAGTGGCGAGCGCTCGTCGAGCTCCGACGGCTGTCCCGCGGCCTGCGGGGCATCACCATTGGCACTGTCTCCGAGGGTGATGCGGTCCTGAGCATTCGTCACGGCGTTGACGTTGTCGAGACCTAGGATTCTGTAGACCTCCGCAGGCTCGAGACCGGGCGTCGCCTGTGCCGTCACTGAACTTCCCAACGTGGGCAATACCAGCGCCCACATGTACGCTGTCACGGTGATCGTCGCGGAAAGCTTGGTTCGCTTGTTAGCAACTTGCATGGTTCTCTCCAACGCTCTTTGTTCCAACTGAAGGGGTCGCTCTGCGTGCGAGAGAATAGCAGGAGCTATCGCGGGCGCGATCGCATTTCTTCGAACTGCGGCGAGAAACTTCGCACGCTAAGATTTCGTGCAAAGTCAACCGATAAGTAATGACTGCACCATGCGTGGTTGAGCTAGCGAGCTCTGATGACTAGGGGCAATGCCCGACGTGACGGCTAAGCGTACATCTCAACCGGCGGGCACACACACATCAGATTCCGATCGCCGTACGGATTGTCGATACGCCCCACCGATGGCCAGAACTTGTTCGATCGCACCCACGCGAGGGGGAACGCGGCCTTCTCGCGGGAATAGGGATGCGTCCACTCGTCTGACATGACGGCGGCCGCCGTGTGGGGGGCGTTTTTCAGCACGTTGTCCTTCGCGTCGGCCTTCCCCGTCACCACCTCGTCGATCTCCTCGCGGATCGCGATCAACGCCTCGCAGAAGCGATCGAGCTCGGTCTTCGATTCGCTCTCGGTCGGCTCGACCATCAAGGTTCCCGGCACCGGAAATGAAACCGTCGGCGCATGGAAGCCGTAGTCCATCAAGCGCTTGGCGACGTCGCCTTCCTCGACCCCCTTCGCCTTGAACTTCCGCAAGTCGAAGATCATCTCGTGCGCGACGCGGCCGTTCGCTCGCGTGTAGAGCACGTCGTAGTGCTTCTCGAGCCGCGCCTTGAGGTAGTTCGCATTGAGAATGGCGTAGCGCGTCGCATCCGTCACGCCGGCCGCGCCCAGCATGCGGATGTATCCGTACGAGATGAGGAGGATGCTCGCGCTGCCCCACGGCGCGGCTGAAACGGGAGCAATAGCGTGTTCGCCACCAACCGTGGCCAGCGGATGTCCGGGCAGGTACGGCGCCAGGTGTTTCGCCACGCCAATCGGTCCCATCCCAGGGCCACCGCCGCCGTGTGGGATGGCGAACGTCTTGTGCAGGTTCAGGTGACAGACGTCGGCGCCAATCGCCGCCGGGCTCGTGAGCCCGACCTGCGCGTTCATGTTTGCGCCATCCATGTAGACCTGGCCACCGCACGCGTGGATGGTGGCGCACACCTCCTGGATGGCATCCTCGAACACCCCGTGGGTCGATGGATACGTGATCATCAACGCCGCGAGCTTGTCGCGATGCTGTCCTGCCTTGGCTTTGAGATCCGCAACGTCCACATTGCCATGGACGTCGGTATTGACGACCACCACCCGATAGCCGGCCATGATCGCGCTGGCGGGATTGGTGCCGTGTGCCGACGCCGGAATCAGGACCACGTCGCGATGGGCCTCGCCGCGGGCGTGCTGGTAGGCGCGAATCACGGCCAGGCCGGCGAACTCCCCTTGCGCCCCTGAATTGGGTTGGAGCGACACGGCGGCGAAGCCGGTAATGGCGCATAACGCGGCTTCCAGCTCGCGGCAAATCTGCAGGTAACCCTCCAACTGGTTCGCCGGCGCAAACGGGTGGATTCGCGAGAACTCTTCCCAAGACACGGGATACATCTCGCTGGCCGCGTTCAGCTTCATCGTGCACGAGCCGAGAGGAATCATCGACGTGTCCAGGCCGATGTCCTTCCGTTCCAGACTTTTCATGTAGCGCATCATCTCGGTTTCGGAGTGATGCGAATTGAAGACGGGATGCGTCAGATACGGCGACGTCCGCTGCAGCGCGACAGGAATCACCTCGCGCGCGCCGTCCAGGAGTTTCTCGACCGTTTCTGGTGCTTCCTTTCCATTGGCGGCCGCGAAAATCGCCGCAATTTGCTTGACGTCCTCGACCGTGGCGGTTTCATCCAGCGCAATGCCGATCGTGCCGTCCTTCGCGTAACGGAAGTTGTAGCCCGCCGCCTCCGCCGCAGTCCGCACCCGATCGAGGATGCCCGGCGGCACCGAGAAGCGGAGCGTGTCGAAGAAGGCGTCGTTGTGTTGACGATATCCTGCGCCGCGCAGGGCCACATCGAGCGCGCGCGCGAGGTCGTGAACCCTCGACGCGATACGCTCGAGCCCGACTGGTCCGTGATACACGGCGTACATCGCCGCCATATTGGCCAGCAGCGCCTGTGCCGTGCAGATGTTCGACGTCGCCTTCTCCCGGCGAATGTGCTGCTCGCGCGTCTGCAGCGCCATTCGGTACGCCGACTTCCCCTGCGCGTCGATCGACACGCCGATGATGCGACCCGGCATGTGTCTGACGTGCGCTTCGCGGACGGCGAAGAAAGCCGCATGCGGGCCACCGCATCCGAGGGGGACTCCGTAGCGTTGTGAATTGCCAAGCACGACGTCCGCGCCCATCTCGCCCGGCGGCGTGATCAGCGCGAGCGCCAGCAGATCGGTGGCAACCGCCACGAGAACGCCGGCCGCATGGGCCCGGGCAATGAACGGCTTCAGGTCGTAGAGCGCGCCAGCTTCGTCCGGGTACTGCAGTAGCACGCCAAATACGTCTCCCTCAACATCCATGTCGGCCATCGGGACGATGCGAAGGGCGATCCCTAGAGGTTCCGCTCGACTGCGCAGCACTTCGATGGTCTGAGGGAAGCAGCGATCCGACACGAGAAAGGTCCCGCCTGCCTCACCAAGCTTCTTGGCCTGAACGCGATGAAGAAGGGTCATCGCCTCGCCCGCCGCCGTGCCCTCGTCCAGCAGCGATGCGTTTGCCACGTCCATCGCGGTCAAGTCGGTGACCAGCGTCTGGAAGTTCAGCAGTGATTCGAGCCGCCCTTGCGCGATCTCCGCCTGATAGGGCGTGTACGGTGTATACCAGCTCGGGTTCTCGAACAGGCAGCGCCTGATGACGCTCGGGATCAGCGAGTCGGAGTAGCCGAGACCGATGAAGCTTTTGAGGACTCGGTTCTTCCGAGCGATGGTTTTGAGTCGGCTCAAGTACTGCGACTCGCTCTCGGCGGCGGGCAAGTCGAGCGGTCCCTTCAGCCGGATGCTGGCAGGCAACGCTTCGTCGATCAGCGCATCCAGCGACGGAGCCCCAACCACCTCGAGCATCGCGACCGTTTGCTCGAGTGAAGGGCCAATGTGACGGGGAGCGAATTCGTCTGTGGGATTGAGGGTCATGAAGTCGGCTGGCTATTCACCCGTCAAGGCCTGATACGCCGCGGCATCGAGCAGCGTCTTCAGGTCCGCAGGATTCGACAGGCGCAGCTTGATCATCCACGCCTCGTGCGGCTTGGTGTTCACATCCTCGGGCTTGTCCTTGAGCGCGGCATTGACCTCGACGACCTCGCCGGCCACCGGTGCGAACAGCTCCGACACCGCCTTCACAGACTCGATCGTCCCAAAGGGCTGCCCCGCCGAGAACGTCGTGCCGACCTCGGGCAGGTCCACATAGACGACATCACCGAGCTGCAGCTGCGCGAAGTTCGTGATGCCGACGACCCCGGTGTCGCCGTCGACGCGAACCCACTCATGCTCCTTGGTGTATTTCAGATCGGCCGGATACATTTTTTCTCCTAGGGATCAGGGCGCAGGGCACAGGGCACAGGGAAGCTTAGGGCCGGGCTTAGGGACTGATCTTGGGTCGTTTGTAAAACGGCAGGGCGACGACAATCGCCTTCGCGCGGCGGCCGCGAATGTCGATCTCGAGCTCGGTGCCGAGCTCGGTCATGCGCGTCGGCACATAGGCCATGCCGATGGCCTTCTTGAGAAACGGCGTCTGCGTGCCGCTGGTCACGACGCCCACTTGCTCGTCGCCGCGCATCACGGGATGCCCGTGCCGAGCGATCGCGCGGTCGACCATCGCGAACCCCACGAGCTTGCGGGTCACGCCCTGCTCCTTCTGCCGGCGAAGGGCTTCGTGACCAATAAACGACGGCTTGTTCCACCCAATGATCCAGTTGAGATCGGCTTCGAGCACCGTCGTCTCGTCATCGATGTCGTTGCCGTACAAACGCATCGCCGCCTCGAGCCGCAGGGTGTCGCGAGCGCCGAGCCCGCAGGGAATGAGGCCGTCGCCCTTGCCGGCATCGAGCAGCGCATTCCACAGCCGTGGCGCCATCGCTGGCGGCACGAAAACTTCGAACCCGTCCTCGCCGGTGTACCCGGTGCGCGACACCGTGCCACGTAAGCCTGCGAACTCGCCATGAGCAAACCAGTAGTACTTGATTGCCGAGAGATCGACGCCCGTCAGACTCTGCAGGATGCCGCGCGCCTTCGGCCCCTGGATCGCAATGAGTGCGTACCGATCGCTGGAATTCACGACCGCCGCGTCGCCGGCGCTTTTGGCCTGGGCGGCAATCCACGCGTAGTCCTTGTCGGAATTGCTGCCGTTCACCACGAGGAGAAAGTGGTTGGGCGCGAACCGGTAGACGAGCATGTCGTCCACGAACGTCCCGTCCGGCGTAGTCAGCGCGGAGTAGTGCGCCTGGTTCACCTGCAGCCGCGAGGCGTCGTTGCTGGAAATCTGCTGCACGGCCGCCAAGGCATCCTTCCCGGCGATCTCGATCTCTCCCATGTGCGAAACGTCGAAGAGCCCGGCGGCCGCCCGAACCGCCAAGTGCTCGGAGACGATGCCCGAGTATTCGACCGGCATTTCCCACCCGGCGTAGGGCACCATCCGGGCGCCGAGATCGACGTGGGTTGCGTAAAGCGAGGTCTTCCTGAGGGGGGCGCCAGCAGGCTCGGTCATCGAAAGGGTGTCTGCCAGGATCGCCGGAGGGCGTACAGACGTCTCACGGTACTATGGGCCCCGATCACGGTCAAGGTTGGAGCATGCAGCCGCGCGAACTTGCGCACGCATTTCTTGACACTGGCGAGCTCATCTGGTCGAATTTCCGCTCAGGTCCGTCTAACTAATCAGGTTTACGGGAAGCGTCACCATCGACCGAACCACAATCAGAACCTCGACACGCCCCCAGTCGCGGCTGGTCGTCTGTACGGCCGTCGCCAGGAGATCGAAGACATGCGGACGCGTATTGTGACCGACCGGATTCTGGCACTCGCGGGGTCATTGGCCCTTTGCGCGTTACCCGCCGCGGGGCAAGGCGTCACCCAACCCAAACAGGGCAAGGGTGGCAGCGTCGTTCAGGGGTCAGCGGGCACGAGTGGCTCGCAGGGCGACAAAGGTCTCGAGCACTGTGACCAGCCGATGGGCGCCATGGCGGTCGTGGAGCCGCAGGATCACATCCTCTACGCGCTGGCGCGCTACCAGCTGCAATCCCCCTCCGGCCTCATTCGCATGATGATCCAGCAGTCCAACTGCTTCATCGTCGTCGAGCGCGGCGTCGGGATGCAGAACATGATGCAGGAGCGGCAGCTGTCCAACTCCGGCCAGCTCCGCCAGTCGTCCAACGTAGGCGGCGGACAGATGGTCGCCGCGGACTTCATTCTTACGCCCGCCGTCGTTTTCTCCGAGAACAATGCCGGCGGCGTCGGCGCGGCGGTTGGCGGGCTCTTTGGCGGCGCGGGCCGGGCCGCCGGAGCGGTTGCCGGCGGGCTGAAATTCAAAGAAGCGCAGACCAGCATGCTGGTGGCGGACTCGCGGAGTGGCGTGCAAGTGGCGGCGGCGGAAGGCAGCACGCGCAAGGCCGATCTGAACGTGGGCGGGGCACTGTTCGGCGGTGGCGCTGGCGGAGCACTTGGCGGGTACGGCAACACCAACGAAGGCAAGATCATCGCTGCGGCGCTGTTAGAGAACTACAACCAGATCGTTGGCGTGGTGCGCGGGGACCCGACTCTCCAGCGCAGCGTCGGCTCGCTGCGCGAAGAAGCGGCAGCGGGCGGCAAGACCACAGCCGGCGCCGTGTTCGAAGAAGGCGACGTGCTCGTTCCAAAAATCGGCAAGGTGGTCATCGTCTCTCAGCCGCAGGACGGCGCGAAAGTCGTGGGCAACCTCGTGCGCGGCGAAGACGTCGTCGTGATCGGAAAGCAGGAAAACGGGTACGTCAACGTGCAGGGCACCAGCGTCAGCGGCTGGGTCAAGGTCGTGCTCGTGCAGCGACCATAAGTCGGTGGCCGGTGGCCCGGAGAGCCGGTAGCCGGTAGCCGGTAGCCGGTAGCCGGTGGCCGGTGGCGTAAATGGCCGGCGCCCCGATGGCAAGGCGCCGACGAGTGAGAATGGGCATAGAACGGGGTAACGAGCCGGGATGCCCCGCCCGCAGTTATGTCACGAATCACGCGGCCGGGACACTAGGCGGAAGCCCCGGTTCGTCCCCACGCATGCTCTGATCCGGCACGAAGGTGATCCCACTCGGACTTCCAAGAATCACCGTGGTCGTCATCACGAGCCATCCACCCTCGACGCGAGCACGCCAGACCAACTGACCTAGACCGAGCCGTCCGCTCAGCCGTTCCCACTTGAGCACCATGTGACCTCCGGGATGGTGAACTGACATCGCGAATAACCGAAGGAGGCCGGTCACGGCCGGCCCCCCTCGACGACCAACGTTATCCTCCCACCGGGAAACCTCCCGAGCAGGCGATCACATTGAACAATGCGAGCTCCGCGACCATCGCAAATTCGAGGCCGCAGGCGTATGTACGGGCTGATTCCACCAATAGTCACGAAGGCAGCGGCTGTAGCGGTCGTAATTGCGGTCCAACGTACGCTGTACTCGGCCCAGCAGTCATCGACGCTATTTCCGCTGCGCGAAGGCTGCGCCGCGGGAACCAGGCTCACGACACGGCGCTGCTCGGTCGCTTGCGCGAGCAACCTGTTTCCCATCGTGTCGCCCTGCAGCGACCGCAGTAGTGCGAACGTGGCCAACACCGACATGGCTTCCGGGCGCTTGCTGGTCCGCACGGCCTGGACCATCCGCTCGAGACCCTCAATCGCCGCCGACTCCCCCAGCAGACGCGACACGCCCTCCGCATGATCTGCCAGCACGTCGTTTGGTTCGACCGTGATGACCACACCTCGTCTCGCGAGAGTGACGGTCCCCGTGCTGGCCGCCGTCACGTCAACGCTGTCGCCACTTGCGGAAAGGTTGATTGAGAGTCCGGATCGGCTGACGCGTTTCGAAAGCGTCGCCCCGTCGCCGCTCGAAGCGATCAACCACGAGCCCTCTGGGTCGCCTCCAAACTGAAAAGAGACCTGACACTTCGGGCACCCGTCGCGAGCAACCGGTTGCGCCGTCGGTGCTCCCGTCGCGAGCATCAGTCCCACCACCACCATCCCGACACCGAGTTTCACCCTGGTCATGACACGCTCCCGCCCACCGCTCGTTTCCGAGCGGTGATCGAGCGGCGCGTGACCTCGGGACCTCAGCCCCGCCTCGCCGCATGTTCCAGCCGGAGGCACCCGGCCATCCGCTTGTCAGCACGGCCCTGCCGTGCGTCGTCTAGCTCAATGCCTCCCCTGCCTCCGATGCGGGCCGCGACTCGGACACCTCGGCCAAGGCTCCGGGCGGCAGCGTGGACAGCCGGCGATCGCGCGGCTGGTAGTTCAGATAGGCGTTGAGCGTGTGATAGGAGATGTCGAGAACATCGCACGCCTGACGCTTGTTGCGGTCGGACTTCTCGAGGACCAGGCGCGCGTAGCGACTTCCCCAGGCCCGCATCGAGTCGCCTGCTTGGATCGACGGCATGAGCACTTCGCCGTAGGAACCGCGCAGCGCGATCGGCAGGTCGTCGAGGGCAATTTGATGCGACTCACAAGTGGCAACGGCCCCCTCGATCATTCGTTCCAATTCGCGCACGTTGCCCGGCCAATCGTACGCGAGCAGCGCATCGGCGGCGGCTGCGCTGATGGTGAGCCGCCCTCGACCGCCATGTCGCGACAAGAAGTAGTACGCAAGCTCGAGGATGTCCTCACGACGCTGCCGCAGTGCCGGCACGCGCACGTCGACGCCGCTCAGGCGGTAGTACAGATCCGGGCGAAACAGCCCCTTTTCTGCGAGCGTTGCCAACGGTCGGTTGGTAGCGACAACGATGCGCGTGTCGACGCGTTTGCTGCCATTGCCACCGACGCGCTCGACCATGAGGTCCTGAATCGCACGGAGCAGCTTGGCCTGCGCCGCCATCGATAGCTCCGACACTTCGTCCAGGAATAGCGTCCCACCATCGGCATGCTCGAACTTGCCGCGACGGCCCTTGACTCCAGTCGCTGTGCGCTCCTCGATGCCGAAGAGTTCCGCCTCGATGAGCGTTTCGACCAGGGCCGCGCAGTTGATGGCCACGAAGGGTCCCTGCCGTCGGCGACTCAGCTCGTGAATCTGTCGGGCGACCAGCTCCTTGCCAGTGCCGCTCTCGCCCTCGATCAGAACCGTAAAGTCAGTCGTCGCCACACGTTCGACCCGCTCTCTCAAGCCCTGCATCACCAGGCTCGAACCAATCAGCGGCGCGGCACCGTCGCCACTGCCGCTGGTTGTGTGATCGCTGTGACGGGCTCGCCTCTGCGCGTCGAGGAGCAGTCCCGTCAAGTTGGCGGCGGTCTCCAGCATCTGACAGGTCCATTCATCGACGCCACGCTCGCCAGGAAACGATGCTTCAAGTACCACTCGCCGACTGGAATCGGCCAACGGCACGGCGTAAGCCACGTAGTCGCGCGCTTTCACCGGCTGCCCCACGCGAATCGTCGTGGCGCTGGACAGTTCGTTCAGCCGGATCGTCTTGGCTGAAAGCAGGCGTTGGAGATGACCGACCACGGCCTCCTTGAGGTCGGGCTCGGCATTCTGGCTCCAGGCCACCGCGACATCGCGAACAAGATGGTGGATGCCGGCCCTGCGATCCGCCCTGCGGCGCGAAAGTCCGCTCGGTCCCCTGCTTGCGCTCGATGCTGCATCCATGTCCCTCTCAAGCTCCCGTTCATCTGTCCCATAACAAGGCCGATGCCAAGAATCCCCGTTCGTGGTCCCCTACGGCGCATTGGTCACGCCAGACGGCCACTCGTCTCGTATTGGGTAGTCTCTTCCCGCGGCAGGACGCCTACCGTCGTCGGCATGGGAAGCAAATACTCACTACCCATCCGGCCCGATTCCCAAGGCTCGTCGAAAATGATCGCGCCTTCGTATTGCAAGGGTTCGATCGCCACGACGCGACAGCGATCGATTCGCCCGCGCAGTACACAGCGCGAGGGCCCGAGCAGCTGCAACTCCGCGCGCGCACCCGGCTTCATGCGGAGGGACGATTCGATGAGGGCGCCGCCTGGGCTGAGATCGATGATGGCGACGTCCTGATCGGGTCGCAGAATCGCAGCGCGGGCCCATGGTGTGTGTTCGGGCGCAACGCGGGAACCGCGTCGCCGTTCGAGGGAAACAGTCACTCGTCGCGCCACTCCCGTGCGGCGGGGTCGAACCGGAGGACCCGCATCCGCCCGGTCGCACCCATGATGCGGACGGCCATCTGCGGACCGGTGGGCGCCGCCAGATAGAGTGTTCCGCTCGTCGAGCTACCGAGTGGACTGAACGACAGAAAGTTGGAGGACCCGAGTCGAAGCGGATCGGAGTTCGCCGAAAGGACCGCGGTGCTCTCCGGATCGGGAACATCGTTCGCGATACGAAACGCGACCGTCTCAAAAAAGTCGGCCAGCCGCGCATCGGCCGTCAGCGTGCGATCGGTGCCACCATCGACGTCGGTCTGCAGCACGCCGTCGCCGTCACCGTCGATGTAAACGCCAAATCGTCCGATGTCGATCGGGTCGAACCGGATGGCGACGCAGACGTTACGCCGGAGCGCCTCGAGGCGGACCGTTTGCAGGCGGTGCGCGACGTAGCGAGCGGCCGCTCGTGCCGCGTCGCGGTCGCGTGATGCGTGGATGGCGGGAACCGCGATGGCTGCGATGAGACCGATCAACCCACACGCAAAGACCAGATCAATTAACGCCGCACCACGGTCCAGGCGCTTCATCACCATTTGTTCTCTTCGTTGGTTCAATGAAGTTGTTCGAGAAGAAGGCTGGCCGCCCGCAACCCCATTGAGGGCGGCCCGGCCCGTTATCGCTCGCCCGTCGGCTTGTCGGCTTTGGCGGGGACCATGACGAGTGGCTTGAGCTTGAGAAAGGCCTTCTCTCCAATACCCCTCACGTTCATCAACTCTTCGATCTTCTTGAAGCCGCCCTGCTTTTGGCGGTACTCGACAATTCGTTCGGCGGTGGCTCGACCGATGCCAGGCAGATCTTCGAGCTGATCGAGCGTCGCTGTGTTCAGATTCAGTGCGGTCTTGCTCGCGGCGGGCGCCGGCTTGTCGCTTTGCGCGATCACCGGCGACACGGGCGACGCGATGAGCATTGCCAGCAGCAACGCTCCGAGGGTCGTGCGCATGGTATCTCTCCTTTGTGGTTGTGACAACAGCCGCACGCAACCGACCAGAGGACCGTTGACTGAGGTCAGGAGCCACCGGGAAACGTCGTGCGTGCGGCCGTATGGCGACTGAGCAAGGTCAGCGCCTGACGAGCGGTGCCAGGTGTCGGGTGTTTTTCTTAGGAAATCCGGGGGGTCGCTAATTGCCCGGCATAGGAGACAGCTGCGCCGGGAAACGATGGTTGCTTACTCGTGCGGGCATCACAACCAATTCCCTCGACTCGCGCGCGATCCGTGCGCAACCGGCGTT
>CAWJEM010000005.1:0-262668 GCA_963841905.1 uncultured Acidobacteriota bacterium | reverse complement strand
TCAGGATCCCACCATGACCGTCAGGCTTGTTGATCGACCAGAGAGGCCTCCGGCGCCTGAACACTTGGTCTGGGCGTCTCCATAAGGATTCTTGCGTCGCCGAAACGCATGTGCGGATCTACCCGCATGGCCGCGAGCTGCGGATCGTGGTGAACGACGTGCTGTTCTGGTCGCAGCTATTCCGCGATCATCGGGACAGCCGCTTAGGCATGTTCCTATTCGGTTCCGAACTCACCTACACGGACGAGGACTCGACGAGACATATTCTGCATACTCGACTTTATCCGTCGCTTGTTTGTGCGTGAACCTGGTGTGGTCATCTTCTACATGCAACGCCCCGGTCGGCGGGTGTATCGGAGAGACGAGTGCGTTGGTTGCCGGGCGATGGCAACACGTCGTAGTGACTACAGCCACGTCAGAAAATGCCAGCAACTTGGATATCGCCAGAACTGAGGACGCAAATCATCTGGAGTGCAGGATCGATGATGTTCGTATCTACAACCGCGTGCTCTCGGCCGGGGAAGTCCAAAAGCTCTTCAACATGGGCCGCTAACCCCTCGTCAGGCATGTCTCGCCGCGCTGGCAAGCGCCACGCGCTGGCACAAGCAGTTAAGTCACGGGTCAACCTCGGCTAGCCAATCAACCGCAGCCCTCAGGTGGCTCCTGTGCTCGATGGCGGGGACTCAGCGCTGACGTTGGCGCCTTGTGACCTGGCGACACCCTTCAGCAACTCCAGGCACAGTCCTTGCTCTGCCGTGGCGCGGAGAGGCCACATGGACCCAAACGAGAGAGGTCTGGAACAGCAGAACCCCAACAAGGGTAATCAGCCGGACTTTGACAGCGACCAACCAATTCCTGCTCATCGGTCCGACAAGGACCGCAGTATTGCCGATGATCAGGGCCAGCCGGACGTCGAGAATCCTGACCAGATTGAGCCTATTCCTGAGCTGGACGACGACTTGAGCGTAACGACAACTGAAAACCGTTACGGGTCGCCGGTTCCTTAGTGCTCTCGTTCAACATACGGCCTATCAAGCAGGAGGACCCATGAAAGCGTCGCTCATTGGAACGCTCGTCATCGCTTGTGTCGTTAATGTCGGTCTGCTAGGGGGACAGGAGAAGCCAGCGCCAGCGCCTGCCGCAAAAAAAGAGCACACCATGACGGGGTGCCTGCAAAAGGGTGCGGCGGCGAACACCTTCGTAGTGACCAACACGGCCGAGAAGGGGCCCAAGACGATCTCAATTATCGAAGCGAAGGAACCATTAGCCGCGCACGTCGGTCACAAAATCGACATCACGGGGACGGATGTGCCGAGCGCCGAAGCTGAAGCCATGAAGCCAACGCCGGCAAAGGGCGACCACTACATGAGGGTCACGGCTATCAAGATGGTCTCGGCCACTTGCCCGTAGCCCATCGGGCGGCGGTCTTCTGCGTTCTTCTCACTGACGACACGACAAAGGCGGCCAGAGCCGCCTTTGTCAACTTGCACCAATCCTTACATCACAACAGATTTTAACGATGTCAAGTCCCGCCAATTCTCAGCACTACTGAGTACAGGACAAAGCGTGCCGGCTACGGCACCGACGATACCCCGCCTGCGCGCCGATCGATCTCGAAGACGCCATTGCTTGGACGCCCGGGGTCTTTTTGACAAGTTGCGGCACACGCCTGGATGGTTGTCGGCCGTTACCACGCCTTCCTTGCCGCCGCGCCTTCACCCCCGGCGCGCAACTTGTCCGGCTCAATCTGAATCGGTGAGCGCGTCGCAAAATGACTGAAACTTGGCGCGTTCGCGCTCGAAAGCGCGACCTCGGTCGAAAGTATCCTCAACGAGGTTCACAACATCCACAGACATCCACATCGAGCTGTTTCAGTGCGCGATATCCCTCACGGGAGCAGTAGTCCAACAGTCGCCGCTCGATGACGTCTCGGATTTTCTTGACGCTCTCAGGCTTGAGGTTCCGGGCCTCGGCATCCGCCAGCGTGGGGGCAGTCCCGTGTGTGCCGACGGTAGATAGACAGGGGCATTGCTCGCCATGCTACCGCAACTCAGGGACTTTATAGTTGGTGCGGAAGGGGGGACTCGAACCCCCACGCTCTTGCGAGCGCCAGCCCCTCAAGCTGATCGAAATCGCGTGCTGGAATGAACTGACGCGTATCCTGCCGACGGATGTTGCACAGAAAGCGTGCGGAAGCAAAGGCCAGCGACGACTTTATTCGCACAAAATTCGCACACCGCGTGGCCGTTGCGACTGCGCGATTTGAGGAGGCTGATAGCGCAGGGCGCCTGGAGTGAGGCACAGCTCTCGCACAGGCGGAGATAGCATTGCGCCCGTACAGGAGCGTATCGGGGTGCAGCGGCCCCAACGCCTTGCGCGCGATCGTGACATCTCCGTGCAGCCAACGCGTCAAATCAACGACCGCGGTGAACGGTTGTTCCTCGGGGCCGGACGGCAGAGTAAAGTGTCGCACGGCCATCCAGGATGCGGAGCGGGACGGGAGACGGTGTCGTGCGAGTCGGCGTGCTTGGCGCCGGCACATGGGCCCAGGCGGCACACTTGCCTGGTTATCACCGCGATCCGCGGTGCCGGGTCGTGGCGATCGCCGACCCGAACCGTGCGCTGGCGCGCGACGCGGCACACCGCTTCGAGATTCCGACGGCGACCGGCGATCACCGCGAGGTGATCGACCGCGACGACATCGACGTGATCGACGTGTGCACGCCCAGCCATACGCATTTCGAGCTCGCGTGGGCTGCGCTCGAGGCTGGCAAGCACGTCCTCTGCGAGAAGCCGGTCGCGTACGATTTCCGGGACACGCGTCGCGCGGCGGCGTTGGCCAGGTCGAAAGGACTGAAGACCAAGCTCGGATTCACGTTCCGCTATGCTCCGTCGGTGCGATACATGCGCGAGCTCGTGGCGCAGGGCTTCGTCGGCACGCCGTTCATCTTCAACGGGTACGAACAGAACTCGCAGTGGCTCGAGCCGGAAACACCGCTGCGACAGGTGGATCACGAAGCCGATCAGTCGATCCTGCACGTGTCCTCGCTCGAGGGGTACGGCGCGCCGATCATCGATATCGGCCACGCCCTCGTCGGCAGCGATTTGACCCAGGTGGTCGGCACGCTCCGCAACTTCATCCCCGAGCGCATGGTCCGCGCCACCGGCCGCATGATGCGGATGAACATCGACGACGGCGATATCTTTTTGGGGGAATTCGTCAACGGCGCGCTGTGCTCGGTACAAACGAGCTTTGTGACCATTGGAAACTATCCCGGGATCGAAGCACGCCTGTACGGTCGCGACGCCGCCCTCATCTGCCGGCTCGTCGAAGAGGGCGGCATCTGCGAAACCCTCAAGGTCGCCACGCCTGACGACGTGGAGTTTCGCGACCTGCCGATTCCCGATCGCTTCTATCCGCCCGGCGGGAGCGCCCGCGAATCGTGGCGCACGCTGTTCTACGCGAACCTGATCGCGAGCTTCATCACCGAGATTCTCTCCGACAGTCCGGAGAACGAAGGCAACTTCGACGATGGCGCGTGGGTGCAGGAGGTCGTGAACGCCGTAGAGCAATCATTTCGGGAGCGGAGATGGGTCAGCCTGCCGCTCGCCTGACCCCGGTCGTGGCGCTCGATCGGTTTTTCGAACACTACTACCGTGCTCGACCCGTGCAGGCGACTTTCACGGGCATGCACGAGTACGATCATCTGCTGCCCGATTGGTCTCCTGAAGGCCTGGAAGCCACGGTTTCGGAGATGCGTACGCTTCGGACGATCCTCGGCAGCGCCGCGCCCGGCCGTGAGGCACTAGGGTTCCCAGACGAGGTCGACCTGACGCTCGCCGATGCGTTCCTCGAAATCCAAATCGCCGAGCACGAGAGCGGCCACTTCATTCATCGCAACCCGGCGCTGTGGACGGGCGAAGCAATTTTCAGCCTCATCGCGCTCGTCACGCGGCCGTTCGCCCCGATCGACATTCGACTCGACGCCGCGATCGGGCGCATGCGGGCCATTCCCGCCTTTCTCGCGACGGCAACCCGCGTCCTGCAGTCGGCTCCCGTGCCGTGGCGTGCCCGTGCAGTGCGCGAGTGCGCGACCGCCATCCCGCTCTTGCGCGACAGCCTGCCGCGATGGTGGGGGGCGGAGGAGCTGCCCGCCCAGACAATCGCCGCGGCCAATGTAGCGGCGGCGGAGGCCAGCGACGCTTTCAACGCTTTCGGCACATGGGTGCAACGCGCGTTGCCTGAAGCGTCTCAATCGGCAAGCCGCACCGGTACCGATTTGCTCGCGCTGCTGCTTCGGCGCGGCCATTGGTGCACGACAGCGACGCAGATGCTGGTGCAGGAGGCGAGAGACGCACTGGAGGCGGAACGGTCGACGCTCGATCGTCAGGCGCGGAAGTATGGCGGCTGGCGCGAGGCGCAGGAGCAGATCGCAAACGCTCATCCACCGCGCGAAGACTATCTCCCGCGCTTCGCGCGTGTGTGGGAGGCCTGTCGCGACGCGGCCGTCGCCCATCGGCTGCTCACGTGGCCGGAGGCGCCGCTCCGCTACGTGCCGATTCCCGAACACACACGCCACGCGGCGCCGCATTTGTACTACCTGTTCTACCGCTCGCCGGCACCGTTCGATCGACTCCCGGTTCACGATTACGTCGTCACGCCGATTGACGCGGATCTGCCAGAACACGAGCAGCGACGGCGGCTGCGCACGACCAACGACAGCGCGATCAAGCTGAATCACGTCGTGCATCACGGCGCCCTCGGTCATCATGTCCAGAACGCCTGTGCCTATCGCGGACGCTCGCGCATTGGACAGGTAGCGGCCGTCGACGGCGCGAGCCGCATCGGCATGTTCTCGGGCGGCACGCTGGCCGAGGGGTGGGCGTGCTATGCCTGCGATCTCATGGAGCAAGTCGGGTTCCTGACGCCGCTCGAGTCCCTCGCGCAGCAGCACACGCGGGTGCGGCTGCTCGCTCGCGCCGTTGCCGACCTGGAGTTGCATAGCGGCCTTCGCACACTCGACGAGACAGCGGCGTTCTATCGCGAGCAGGCCTTGATGTCCGCCGAGGCTGCGGAAAGCGAAGCGGTGAAGAATTCGATGTTTCCCGGAACGGCAGCCATGTATTGGCTCGGCACGCGCGCCATTCACGACTTGCGGCGCGCGGCGGAAGCGCGGGAGGGGGCCGCTTTTTGTCTTGGCTCGTTTCACGATCGACTGTTGAGTTACGGTGCGATTCCCGTGCCGCTGATCGCCCGCCTGATGATGGTTGCGCTGCTCGCGTGCACCGTGCTGGCGACGGCCTGCTCGCCTCGTCCCGCGGGCGCTACGCTCTCGAACGATCTGCTCATCGTCGGCTACGACCGCGAGCCCGACACGCTGAACCGCTTCAGCACGCACATCCTCGAAGACATCCAAACGCCGGTGGTCGAAGGGCTCACGATCACCGACGAGCAGATGAACATCCGGCCGCTCCTCGCGCGCGAGGTGCCGACGCTCGCCAACGGCGGCGTCAGCTTGCGCGCCGACGGCGGCATGGACGTCACCTGGCGGCTCCGTCCGGGCATCAAGTGGCATGACGGGCAGCCGTTCACTTCGGCCGACGTAAAGTTCACCGTCGACGCCATCAACGATCCGGCGTACAACCCGGAGAGCACGGACGGTTTCGACCGCATCAGCACCGTCGACACGCCCGATCCGCTCACGGCCGTCGTCCACTACCGCGAAGTGTATGCGCCTTACGCGCTGCAGTTCATTCGCGGGTGTCTACCGCGACACGTGCTCCAGGGCCGCGACATCGATCGCGCCAACGACTACAATCGCGCGCTGCTGGGTACCGGGCCGTACAGAGTTACTGAGTGGAAGACGGGCGAGTACATCCTTCTCGAGCGGGTCGACAGCTACTGGGGCGGCGCTCCTAGGATTGCAAAGCTGCTCTTCAAGTTCCTCGCCAACACGAACACACGCATCAATCAACTCAAGACCGGCGAGGTGCACGTCGTCGGGACGGTGCCGTGGGACAAGTACCGCGAGATTGCCGGCGTGCCCGGCCTCACCGTGCATCGCACGCCGGGCAATGCCTACGAGCACGTGACGCTCAACCAGCGGCGGTTCCCGGCATTTGCCGACATCCGCGTGCGCCGCGCGCTCACCCACGCGGTCGATCGCGACCTCATCGTCCGCACGATTCTCGATGGCCTCGCCCCGGTCACGCACGGTCCCATTCAGCCGGTGTCGTGGGCCTACACCGACGACATCGCGAGATACCCATTCGACCCGTCGCGCGCGCGTGCGCTCCTGGATGACGCCGGTTGGCGTGACAGCAACGGCGACGGCATACGCGAGCGCGGCGGGCAACAGCTTGCCTTTACGCTGATCACGCAGGCCGGGTTCGTCGTGCGCGAGAGCGTCGCCCAGGTGCTGCAACGTCAGTTTCGCGACGTCGGCGTCGATATGCGCATCGAACTGCATGACGGCACGAGCATCAGCCAACGCTGGTTCGAGGGGAACTTCGACGCCATGCTGCACTGGTGGCAGATGCCCGCCGACCCGGAGCTGACGCTGTTCTTCGCCTCCGATCGCACCCCGCCCGCCGGGCGCAACATCAATTTCATCAACGACGATGCGTTGACTCGGCTGGTGTACGCCGCCGACCGCACCGTCAATCTCGACGAGCGGAAGCATCACCTCGCCGCCGCGCAGGCCCGCATCGCCGACCTCGCGATCGAGATTCCTCTGTACGGCGTGACGAAGCTCGATGCCATCCCCGCCCGGCTTCACGGTTTCAAAGGGAACCCGACGAATGCCGGGATCTTCTGGAACGTGCACGAATGGGAGATCAGATGACGCCGATTTGTTCATCCGCGCAATCCGAATGAATCTGCGCAATCGAATCGCACAGGGCGGCCCCCTTCTGCTGCTCGTGTCGATCGGCGTCTTTACCCTGATTCACGCCGCGCCGGGAGGACCCACCGCGGTCTTTCTCTCCAACCCCGGCGTCCGGCCGGAGGATATCGAGCGGCTCCGGCGCGCGCTCGGCGTCGATCAACCGCTCTGGGTGCAGTATCTGCGCTGGCTGGCGGCATTCGTCCGCGGCGACTGGGGCTACAGCTTCAGCGACAGCCGCCCCGTGATGGACCGCGTGCTCGAACGCGCGCCTGCCACCTTCGAGCTGGTTGGCGCGTCGCTTGTTGCGGCAGCGATTGCCGCGGTGCTCTTCGGCATGATTGCAGCCGCGACGCGAGGACGGTGGCCCGATCGGCTCGTGCGCGGCGCATCAGCGGCCGGCATTGCGATCCCGGCGTTCTGGTTCGGCCTCGTCCTGCAGCTCCTGTTCGCATCCACGCTCGGCTGGCTGCCCTCCTCTGGCCGCGTCACGCTCGGGGACGGCGGCATCATCGACCGGCTGTTACATCTGCTGCTACCCGCAACCGTTCTAGCCGGCATCCATGCGGCCGCGTGGACGCGATACGTGCGTGCGTCGATGATCGAGGCGTTGGCGCCAGCCGTTCGTGTCGGCCGCCCGCGCGCGCGGCGCTCCTGAACGTCGCGTCATGGTGCGGCACGTGCTCCGCACGGCGCTGCCGCCGGTGGTGACGGTCGCACTGCTCGACGCGGCGCTCCTCGTCTCCGGCGCGGTCGTGACAGAAAGCGTGTTTGCCTGGCCCGGCCTCGGAACGCTCTTCACGGAGGCGCTGGCGCGCCGCGACTACCCGGTGCTAATGGCCATGCTCATGGTTGCCTCAGGTGCCATCGTCGCCGTCAATGTCGCGGCCGACGCGATTCATGCGCTCCTCGATCCGCGGGTGACGATGTGAACGTCCTCGCGCGCTCGGGGTCAGCGGGCCGTGCCGCTGCGCTTGTCCTGCTCGTGCTCCTCGTCGCGGCTGCGGCGGCGCCGGTGATCTCGCGGCATCAGCCGAACGATCTGGATCTCGCCAACCGGCGCGCGGCGCCGTCGGCGACGCACTGGTTTGGCACCGACGAACTCGGGCGTGACATGTTGTCGCGCGTGCTGCATGGCGCGCGTGTATCGCTCGCCGTCGGCCTGCTGGCTGGACTGATGGCGAGCGGCATCGGCATCGCGATCGGTGGCGTGGCCGGCTACGCCGGCGGGTGGGCTGACAGCGTGCTCATGCGCTTCACCGACGCGATGCTGTCGGTGCCGCGGCTGCTACTCCTCATGATCCTCGGCGCGGTGCTTTCGCCATCGGTGGCGCTCCTCGTCGTGCTCGTCGGCGCCGTCGGGTGGATGGAAACCGCACGCGTCGCCCGCGCCGAGATCCTCTCGCTGCGCGCGCGCGAATTCGTGATCGCCGCCAGGGCCGCGGGGGCGAGGTTTCCGCGGCTGCTCACGCGGCATCTGCTGCTCAACGCGGCCGGGCCGCTCGTCGTCGCCGGCACGTTGGCAATCGCACGCAGCATCCTGCTCGAATCGGCGCTCAGCTTTTTCGGCGTTGGCGTGCAGCCGCCGGCGGCCAGCTGGGGCAACATGCTCTATCAGGCGCAGACGACGATGAGTACCCGAGCCGTGGCTGGCGTTGTTCCCGGGCGTGTTCATCTTCGCGACCGTCCTCGCGGTCAACACGCTCGGCGACGCGCTCGCCGAGCGGCGGTGACCAGCTGAGTGAGTGGCTTCGGCTCTCGTCACCGCGCGCGGATTCGATCGTCGCGATCGGCTCTGCGGCGAGGAGCGCATGCGTACCGCCTCGATCGAAGACGGTCGCGTCCGCTTGCTCGTCTTACACAGGCTCCGAATGCTTCCAGCCAAAGCCGGCGACCTAGGTCGACCTTGACGGAAACAACCGGTCCGCCAGTGAGACTGAGAAGTACGGACACGCAGTTTGTTTTTGGTGGAGCTGTCGTGGCCGATACCGACAGCGCGGCCGCTGTGAGCGGCTGTTCTCAACCTATTCGCACATCTCTCGCACGAAGTGCGCCTGAACGCTGCTGCAAGAGCACGCTGTGCAACCCATTGATTTAAAGGTGGTGCGGAAGGGGGGACTCGTGCCCGAAGACCGAGGCGAAGCCGACGGTCGAGCGCCTGAGTCGCGCTGACGCGCCGCGAGCGAGGCCCGAAGGGCCGAGTCGAGTGGTGCGGAAGGGGGGACTCGAACCCCCACGCTCTTGCGAGCGCCAGCCCCTCAAGCTGGTGCGTCTGCCAATTCCGCCACTTCCGCAAGTGGTGAGTGATGCCGTCTGAGGTTGACAGCACCAACGCTTCATCGAACCGTCGTGGAGAACCCTCGTGAAGAACCCTCGTGAAGAACCCTCGTGAAGAACCCTCGTCAAGAACCCCCGTAAAGAACCCCCGTGCAGAACCCCCGTGAACTACTTCGGCGGCGTCGTATTCGTCGGCGTCGCTGCGGGGGCTGGCGTTGGCGTCACCGGCTGCGCAGCCGGGAGATTGAGCGAGGGCGGCGGCGGCGGAGCGCCGAGGCCACCCACCACCGATGCCGGTCCACGTTGTCCCCATACGGCGAGCGTCAATGCCAAGGCGACGAACGCCGCGGCAAGCCCGGCCGTCATTTTCGTCAGCAACGTCGCGCCGGCACGCGCGCCGAACGCCGCCTGGCTGCTGCCACCGCCAAACGCGCTGGCGATATCGCCGCCTTTACCCTGCTGCAGCAGGATCACCAGGATGAGCAGCAGGCAAACCAAGACGTAAACCGAAATGAGCAAGTAATACAGCATGATCTGGCGCGCCCAACGGGATCGGACGCAAACATACAGTATAGCGCAGGGTTGGGCGGTCTCGTCCGACCCGACTCGCGTGGCCCGACTCACGCCCGACCCGACGGACCCGCCCCACCACGCCCTACGCGCCCCTCTTCTGCGCGAGGTGAACGATTTCGGAGAACGCACGCGCGTCGAGACTGGCGCCGCCGACGAGCGCCCCATCGACATCGGGCTGCGCGACGAGCGAGGCGATGTTATCGGGCTTCACGCTGCCCCCGTACAGAATGCGGCAACGCTCGGCGGCGTCCGCGCCAAACCACTGACGCACGCGACCGCGAATGTGGGCGTGTGCTTCCCCGGCCTGTTCGGGCGTGGCGTTGCGGCCGGTGCCGATGGCCCACACCGGCTCGTAGGCCAGGAGGCATTCAGCGAGCTGCTCTGCAGTGAGACCGTCGAACCCGGCCTGCAGCTGTCGATCGAGCACGTCGAGGGTCTGGTTCGCCTCGCGCTGATCGAGGGTCTCGCCGATACAGGCGATCGGCCCCAACCCGGCGGCAAGCGCTGCGACCAGCTTCTTGTTCACCATGAGGTCGGTCTCGCCAAAGAGCGTTCGACGCTCGGAGTGCCCGACGATGACGTACTCCGCGCCCGCATCCCGAAGCATCGGCGCGCTGACCTCGCCCGTAAACGCCCCTTCGCGCTCCCAGTGGAGATTCTGCGCCGCAATCTCGATGTCGCTGCCGCGAGCGGCCTCGGCTGCGGCATAGATCGCCGGAAAGGGAGGCGCGACGATGACCTCCACGCCGCGCGCGTCCTTGAGCAGCGGCCGCAGTTCCTTGATGTGACGGACGGTGTCGTGCACCGTCTTGAACATCTTCCAGTTGCCGGCGATGACGGGCTTGCGCATGATCAGCTGCCAGTTGCCGGCCGCCAGCCACCAGTGGCAAGCGGGACAGCAAGGAATTCCTACTCTATCTCGCCATCTGTCAACTGGGAACGGCTGGTCGCCGGCTGCCGGCCGCCGGCAGCCTTACTTCTCCGGCAGCGCCTCGACTCCTGGCAGCGTCCGGCCGCCCAGGAACTCGAGCGAGGCGCCCCCGCCAGTGGAGATATGGGTGATGCGATCGGCGACCCCGGCCTTGTTGACGGCCGCCACCGAGTCGCCGCCGCCGATGATTGTCGTGCCTTTGACGTTGGCGACGGCCCGCGCCACGGCGAGCGTACCATTCGCAAACGCGTCGACCTCGAAGACCCCCATCGGGCCGTTCCACACGACGGTCCTGGCATCGGTCAGGAGGCCCGTATAGAGCCCGGTCGTCTCAGGCCCGATGTCGAGGCCCATGCGATCCCCGATCGCGGCGTCATTGACCTTCAGCACCGCGGTCTGGGCTGCCGCGTCGATTCGAGCGGCCACGACATGGTCGACGGGAAGGTTGAGCTCGACACTCCGCGCCTTGGCGTGCGTGATGATGTCGCGCGCGGCATCCAGCTTGTCGTCCTCGACGAGCGATCGCCCAGTCGGCAGGCCCAACGCCTTGAAGAAGGTGTATGCCATCGCGCCGCCGATCAACAACCTGTCCACCTTGCCCAGGAAGTTTTCAATCACTTCGATCTTGTCGGAAACCTTGGCGCCGCCGATGACCGCAACGAACGGCCGATCCGGCCGACCCAAGGCGAGCCCGAGATAGTGCAGCTCTTTTTCCATCAGGAGACCCGCGGCCGCCCGCGTGCCGAACAAGGGCACCATCGCCGCGACCGATGCATGCGCGCGATGCGCAGCGCCGAATGCATCGTTGACGTAGACATCTGCGAGCGATGCCAGCTCCTTCGCAAACGACGCGTCGTTCTTTTCCTCCTCAGGATGGAACCGAAGGTTTTCGAGCAAGACCATCTTGGATCCGCTCGAAGCATGAGCACTCGTCACCGCATGGCGTGCCGGTTCGTCAATGCAGTCAGTGGCAAACGTCACTTCACGCTTCAGCAGGTCCGAAAGCCGCGTCGCCACGGGCGCAAGGCTGAACTCCGCTGCCGGCTTTCCCTTCGGCCGTCCCAGATGCGAGGCCAGGATCACGGTCGCACCGGCCTTCAGCGCGTGCTCGATCGTCGGAAGCGACGCGGTGATGCGGGTGTCGTCGGTGATGCGACCGTCCTTGATCGGGACGTTGAAGTCCACACGGACGAACGCACGGGCGCCCGAGAGACTCAGATCGCGAACGGAGTACTTTGGCATCTTGGGATCTACGGACGGGCCTCAGAGACACAGAGTCTCAGAGATTGAATCGTTCTGAGTCTCTGTGTCTCGGTGGCTTGTACGTGCTTACAGCAACCTTCGCACCAGATCGACGCAGCGATTCGAGTACCCCCACTCGTTGTCGTACCACGCCAACACCTTGACGAAGTCGCCATCCATCACCTTGGTGTAGTCGGCATCGACGATGGAGGAGTGGGGGTTGCCGCGGAAATCGATCGAGACGAGAGGCTCGTCGCAGAACTGCAAGATTCCCTTCAGCCCCCCGGTGGCGGATGCTTTGAAGGCCGCATTCACTTCTTCCGCGGTGGTCTTGCGATCGACCAGCGCCACGAGGTCGACGACCGAGACATTCGGCGTCGGCACCCGCATCGCGATACCGTCCACCTTGCCCTTCAACGCCGGCAGCACTTCTCCTACCGCTTTCGCCGCGCCGGTCGTGGTCGGGATGATCGATATCGCCGCCGCCCGCGCTCGGCGAAGGTCCTTGTGCGGCAGGTCGAGCAGATTCTGGTCGTTGGTGTAGGCGTGCACGGTGGTCATCCAGGCCTTGCGGATGGTGAACTGCTCGTGCACCACCTTCGCAAGTGGCGCCAGGCAATTGGTCGTGCACGACGCGTTCGAGATCACGTGATGCTTGGACTTGTCGTACATGTCCTCGTTGACGCCGAGCACGATGGTGACATCCGGCCCGGTCGCCGGCGCCGTTATGACGACCTTCTTCGCCCCCGCGGCGAGGTGCTTGGCCGCGTCGTCACGCTTGGTGAAAATGCCGGTGCACTCGAACACCACATCCACCCCGAGGTCCTTCCACGGCAACTGCCCGGGGTCCCTGGTGGCGAGCACCTTGAACTCGTCAGCATCCACCGAAATGGAATCGCCGGTCGCGCAGATGTCTTTGTCGAGATTGCCGAGCACAGAGTCGTATTTGAGTAGGTGCGCCAGCGTTCGGGCGTCGGTAATGTCGTTGACCGCCACGAAATCGATCCCGTCGTCGTCCAGCGCGGCCCGCATGATGTTGCGGCCGATGCGTCCGAAGCCGTTGATCCCTACCTTGATGGCCATGCCTTATGTCCCTCGAGTCGCGCCCTGATTGAGGGGCCCGGCTTGGGCCGGGTCGTGAATTTCGTGCCACTGCCGGGCCAGCAGAAACGGTTCATTTTATACGGCCCGTCTTGCGGGGGGTCAAATGCATCGTTATACTCGCTCCTTGTAAGTCCTTTCATGTATTTCCTTTACAGCGTTCTGGTGCTGGGCTTCTTCGTGGTGGTCTCGCCATGGTTCCTGTACCAGGCCATCAGATACCGCAAGTACATCGGCAGCCTCTCGCAACGGATGGGCTATCTGCCGGTGTCGTTCAACATGGACGCCGAGCGGTCCATTTGGATTCACGCCGTCTCGGTCGGCGAGGTATTGACAGCACGGCCGCTGGCGAAGGACTTACGATCGCGATACCCCCGTCTGAAGATTTTTCTTTCGACCACGACCATGACCGGGCAGGCATTGGCCCGCCGCAACGTGCCCGACGTCGACGAGGTGTTCTACTTTCCGTTTGACCTTGGCGTGTTCGTACGCCGCACGCTGGACCTCGTCAAGCCTCGACTGTTCGTGATGATGGAAACCGAGATCTGGCCCAACCTGCTGCGCGAGTGCAAGCGACGAGGTGTGAAGACGGCGATTGTCAACGGTCGCGTGTCTCAGCGCTCGTACCCTCGCTACCGGATGGTTCGAGGGTTCATGAGGCGTGTCCTCGACGACATCGACAGCTTCTGCGTCCAGAGTGAACAGTCAGCGCGCCGGTTCATCGATCTGGGCGCCAACCCTGGTCGCGTCACCGTGACCGGCAGCCTGAAGTTCGACTCGCTCGACCTGAGTACCCCGACGCTTCAGACGCGAGCGAAGGATCGTGTCCTGCGATATTTCCGCATCCCTCCGAACCGCTCGGTCATCGTCGCCGGCAGCACGATGAAAGGTGAGGAAGGGGCTGTGCTCAATGCATTCAGGCGGGTTCGCACGTCGGTACCCGGGGCGATGCTGATTCTGGCGCCGCGCCACATCGAGCGCATGGCCGAAGTTCATCAAGCCTGCCTGCAGGAAGGGTTCAAGACGCTTCGCCGGAGTGGGCTGCCAATCGATGCCGAGCCAAGGGCGGACATTGTCTTGCTCGATACGATCGGCGAGCTGGCGACGATTTATCAGCTCGCGACCGTTGCTTTCGTTGGCGGAAGCCTCGTGCCCACCGGTGGGCACAACATTCTCGAGCCCGCGGTCTTCGGCAAACCGGTCGTGTTCGGCCCGCACATGGACAACTTTGCGGAGATTGCGGACGCCTTCCTCGCCAATGCCGCCGCCGTTCGCGTTGGCAGTGAACGCGAGCTCGGCGATGCTCTGGTTTCGCTGATGACGGATCCCATCCGCCGTGCCCGTCTCGGCGCGGCTGCCCGAGCCCTTGTCGAGGCCAACCGCGGGGCGAAGGACAGGACGCTCGCGGTACTCTCGCGCCTGCTGCCCGAAAGCACCTCCAACGTCAGGCCCTTTCGACCCATTGCTTGACCTTCTCTATTCGCACGTCGTCGCGCGGCGGCGGCGCTGGTTCGAGCGCCACCCGGATGCCCGACGACGGCTGCGGGAGCCGGTCATCAGCGTTGGCAACTTGAGCGTGGGTGGCACCGGCAAGACGCCGATGGTGTCGCTCATCGCACGCTGGCTGTTGGATCGGGGCGAGCGCCCTGCCATTCTCAGCCGTGGCCATGGCCGTCGAGACCGGCGCGACGGTGTGGTCGTCGTATCTGATGGTCAACGTGTCCTGGCCGACGTGCACCAGTCGGGCGATGAGCCCTTCATGCTCGCCCGGCACTTGCCGCCCGCGGTGGTGGTCGTGAGCGAGGATCGATTTCTCGCCGGTGCGCTCGCGGAGCGTCGACTGGGAGCCACCGTGCACCTCCTGGACGACGGGTTCCAGCACCTACAGCTGGCGCGCGACGTGGACATCCTGATGACGGCGCCCGGAGAGATCACGGGCGGGCGGGTGTTGCCGATGGGCCGCTTGCGCGAACCAATTGGCGCCGCGGCCCGTGCTCACGTCGTGGTGATTCTCGAGAGTGATTTAGCGAGCGCGCGTGCCGAGGCCTGGACGCTGGGAGTGAGTCAGGTGGTAGCCGGGCGGAGGAGGCTCCAAGGTGCCGAGGGTGCCTCGGGTGCCGGAGGTGCCTCGAGTGCTGGTGCCAACGGTGCTGCGGGTGCCGACGGTGCCTTGGGTGCTGTCGTAGCGGTCGCGGGCATCGCGCGGCCGAAGGAGTTTTTCGCGATGCTGCGCGCCGCCGGGTATCGCGTCGTCGATACGTTCGAATTCGCCGACCATCATCGCTTTACGCGTTCGGATGTAGACCGGATCCACGCCGCCGTGCAGGCGGCGGGAGCCGCGTGCGTCGTGACAACAGAGAAGGACCTTGTGCGCCTCGAGCCCCTTGAGCCCTTGCCATTCGAATGCCAGGCGATACCTTTGACCCTGTCGATTGAGGGCTGGGACGATCTGGCCGCACTGCTGGCACACGCCATTGCTCGTCGGCGGGAGGCGACGTGAGGCACCGGCTCGAATACGGGGTCGTCGTGACGATTCGACAACTGCTGGGGGTCTTACCCAGTCGGGTGGTGCGATGGCTCGGAGCCGCAGTTGGACTGGCGTTTTACTTACTCGATCGGCCGCACCGGCGAGTCGCCGATGCCAACCTGGCCCAGTCGTTTCCTGCTCGGACCCCGTCGGAACGGAACGTCATCACACGTCAGATGTTTTGCCACTTCGGCCGGCTCCTCTTCGAGATGCTCAAGTTCAGCACGTTGTCGCACGAGGAAATGCGACAGCGCGTCGAGTTCGAAGGCGAGGATCGCGCGCGACATGCCTACGCACAAGGCAAGGGCGTCTTGTTCTTCACCGGCCATTTCGGGTTCTGGGAGCTGCACGCCATCGTTCATGGCCTGCATTTTCAGCCGATTGGCGTGCTCGCGCGTGCGCTCGACAATCCCTACCTGAATCACCTGCTCGAGGAGCTGCGATCGAAGACCGGCAACACCGTCATTTACCGACAGGGCGCCGTCAGACGGGTCCTCAAGACCTTGCATGCGGGGCAGGGCGTGGCCATGCTGATCGATCAGCACATGCACAGCCCGGATGCCATCTGGGTGGACTTTTTCGAGCGGCCCGCGGCCACGACGTCGACGCTGGCCGCCCTGGCGCTGCGCACCGGCGCGCCCGTCGTACCCGTGTTCGCCCTGCCGGTCCCGGGTGGACGGTACCGCATGATTTACGAACATGCCGTCGAACCGCCGGAAACGGATGCACCGGATGCGATTCACGAATTCACGCAGCGCTGCACCGATGTGCTGGAGATGTACGTCCGGCGGCACCCGGAGCTCTGGCTGTGGATGCATCGGCGATGGCGAGACGCGCCGGTGGCCGACGTCAAGGGCATGTATCCGGCCATTCGTGCCGATGAGGATCTTGAAGCCTGAAATGGATTACATGGTCCCCAGCGCGGGGCAGTCGCCTTGCCGGAGAACACTTGACTCGTCTTCTAGGAATTCGGGCCGTCAAGGCTAGCGAAGCTTCGCCTCAAACCGCCGAGAAGAGATGTATCGGCTCCGCTTCGCTAGGGCTATGTTGTTTTGCCCCGCTCCGCGGGGCGAGACATCTTCTAAGGCCTGTCGAAAACTTGCTTCAATTGCGATTTATTGAGGCCTTAGAAGATGTCTAGTGAGGTGCGCGCCCCGGGTCGGCTGGTTGTGATGGCGCCCAACTGGCTCGGCGACGCCATCATGGCGCTGCCATTGTTGTCCGATCTGAATCGTGCCTGGCCCGCCACCCACATCACGGTGGCGGCGCGCCGCAGCGTTGCCCCGTTGTTCACGATGGTGCCGGCGGTGGGCGACGTGCTGACCCTCGGCAGTCGATCGGGTCGCGACACGCTGCGGACCTGGCGCAGCGACACGCAACAACTGGGTAAGGGCAAGTTTGACGCGGCGCTGCTATTGCCGAACTCATTTTGGTCGGCGTGGCTGACGTCGCGCGCGCGCATTCCGGAGCGATGGGGCTTTGCTCGCGACCTGCGGGGACGGCTGCTGACGCGAGCCCTCAAGCGGCCGACGACCGCGGTGCACCAGGCCGAGTATTACCAGGCGCTGGCCGAGGGTCTGGGTATCTCACCCGGTCCACGTCTCGTGAGGCTCGACCTCGATCGCCAGGTGATCGACGTCGCCCGCAACCTCTTGCGCGACAGCGGGCTCTCCGAGGGCCGGCCGTTTGTCGTCATCGCGCCGGGCGCCGCTTACGGACGCGCCAAGCAGTGGCTGCCGACACGGTTTGCTGAACTCTCGGCGCTGGCGGCGGAGGAGCGGGCTGCAACGGTGCTCGTCGGAACCACCGCTGATGCGGCCATGTGTCGAGACATTGGCGTCTCCGCAGGCGGTGGCGTGATCGATCTGTGCGGACGCACCGACCTCACAACGCTGGCGGCGTTGATGTCGTTGAGCGCGGCGACCGTGGCCAACGACTCGGGCGCCATGCACCTGGCGGCGGCCGTCGGCGCCAAGGTCGTCGCTGTCTTCGGTCCGACGGACTATCAGCACACCTCGCCGCTGTTTGCGAGCGCGAATGCGCCCGCGCCCACCATCATGTCGAGCGACGTCTGGTGCCGCCCGTGCATGCTCCGCGAGTGCCCGCTCGATCACCGCTGCATGACGCAGATCAGCGCGCGTGCGGTGCTCGAAGCCGTGTCGCTCTGATCGAGACATGCGCCCGGCGATTTTTCTCGATCGCGACGGAACCATCCTCGACGAACTGGGGTACCTGACGCCCGATGCCGAGCTGACGATCTACCCGTGGAGCCTCGATGCCATCCGGCTGCTGCGGCGCGGAGGCTTTGCGATTGTCGTCCTGACCAACCAGGGCGGCATCGCGCGCGGCCTTTATACGCGTGAATTCGTCGAGGAGACACATCGGCGTCTGGACGAGCGTTTCCGCGCCGCAGGAGCGATCGTGGACGGCTGGTACTTCTGTCCGCATCATTCCGAAGCGCTGCTCCCGGAGTTTTCCGGGCCGTGTACCTGCCGAAAGCCGGAGCCGGGCATGGCACTCGAGGCTGCGCGAACGTTCGGGCTCGATCTCCAGCGGTCCTGGGTCATCGGCGACCAATGGCGAGACATCGCGCTGGGACACGCCGTGGGCTCGCGGACCGTGCTGGTTCACACCGGACACGGCCGATCGCAGGATGCCCACTGGCCCGCCGACGTCGCGCGCCCAACGATGACGTCCGACACGCTCATCGCGGCGGCCGCGTCGATTCTCGGGTAATCTTGAGACCCGCATGGCTCTTGCCGCAGCGCCGACGGGGCGCTTGCTTCACCTCATCGACCGCTTCGCCCACCCCACGGTCGTCGTTTTCGGGGATCTGCTCGCCGACGAGTATGTCTACGGTCGCGTCGCGCGCGTCTCGCGCGAGGCCCCGGTCCTGATCCTCGAGTACGACTCCACCGAGGTGCTGCCGGGCGGCGCGGGGAACGCCGTGAATAACGTCGCAAGCCTCGGCGGCCGAGCGACGCTCGTCGGTCTGGCCGGCCGCGACGAAGCCGGCCGGCGCCTGCTCGCGGCGTTGCCGCGCCGTGTGGCTCGGGACGGGATCGTGCGGCCCTCGGACTACGAAACGCCGGTCAAGACGCGCATTCTGGCCGGTGGCATTCATTCAGCGAAGCAACAAGTCGTTCGCATCGACAAGCGAAACGAAGGCGTCACGGATGCGCACCGTTCGGCGGTCGAGCGCGCCGCGGTGCGGGCATGCCTCCGTGCCGACGCCGTGCTCGTGTCTGACTACGGCTCGGGTCTCGTGACGCCGGCGTTTGTCCACCGCCTCGCGCGTCGCGTACGAGACACGACGCCGCGTGCCCGTGTTGATCGACTCGCGCTACGCGTTGACGCGGTATTCGCGCCTCACGGCCTGTACGCCAAACGAATCCGAAGTCGAGCATGCCCTCGGCGTGACGATTGACGATCGGCCGAGAGTGCTCGAACGTGCCGGTCGCACGATTCTCGAGCGCACCCGAATGGAAGCCGTGCTCATCACACGGGGCAGTCGCGGCATGGCGCTCTTCGAGCCCAACAAACCGACCATCCACATTCCCATCTTTGGTTCGGATCAAATCGCCGACGTCACCGGCGCCGGCGACACCGTGATGGCGACGATCACGCTGGCGCTCGGCGCGGGCGCCACCTTCGAAGAAGCGGCGAGGCTCGCCAACTATGCTGGCGGCTTGGTGGTCATGAAGCGGGGAACAGCGACCGTGACCGCCGACGAGCTGCGGCACGCTGTCGAGCTCGACGCCAGGCGAGCCACCTGACGTGAGCGAGATCCTGACCCCCGACGCCCTCGTTGCTCGAGTGGCCGACGATCGTCAACGTGGGCTTTCGGTGGGTTTCGCGAACGGATGCTTCGACCTGCTTCACGTCGGACACATCCGGTACCTGCAGGCGGCGGCCAAAGAGGCCGATCGATTGATCGTGGCCATCAATGGCGACGAGTCCGTGCGCGTGCTCAAGGGACCCGGTCGTCCCATCCTCCCAGCCGCCGACCGCGCCGAGCTGGTGGCGTCGCTTCGCGGAGTGGATTACGTCGTGATCTTCGAGGAGGCAACGGTCGCCCGACTGCTCGAGCGGATCCGCCCGGATGTTCACTGCAAGGGCACCGACTACACCTCCGATACGGTTCCCGAGCGTGACATCGTCCGCGGCTACGGTGGTCGCGTCGCCATCGTCGGTGATCCGAAGGACCATTCCACACGCGATCTGCTGTCGCACATTCGCAAGATCCAATCGGATCCTACTGAATGATCGCTAGACATCTTCTAAGGCTATGATCATGCCAATCGAAGCCAGTTTCCACCGAGCCTTAGAAGATGTCTCGCCCCGCGGAGCGGGGCAAAACAACATAGCCCTAGCGAAGCGGAGCCGACACATCTCTTCCCGGCGGTTTGCGGCGGAGCTTCGCTAGCCGCACCGATGAATCGCATTCTGATCGTGCGGATGAGCGCACTCGGCGACATCGTCCACGCGCTACCGGTACTGGCGGCGCTCCGAGAGGCGTTTCCGCTCGCAGAAATCGATTGGCTGGTCGACCGTCCTTATGCCGGCGTTCTCGATCTCGTCGAGGGCCTGACGACGCGCATCATCGGCCGCCCGGGACTGAGGCAGGCGATCCAAACGATGCGGAGCCGAGATTACGAAGTCGCGCTCGACTTGCAGGGACTCCTCAAGTCGGCCGCCATGGCTCGACTCTCCGGCGCGGGACGTGTGATTGGATTCGAAAGCGGTGCGCTGCGCGAGCAGGGCGCCGCCTGGTTCTATTCCGAGACGAGCGCGGTGCCCGCCGGTGCCCACGTCGTGCAGAAGAACCTATCGACGCTCGTCCGACTCGGAGTAGAGCCTGGTCCCGTACGGTTTCCGTTCGTCGTCCCCGATTCAGCAGTGGCCCGTCAGGTTGTCGTCGACGCCGCCGCGCGCGGTCCGGGGCCGTTTGTGCTCATCAATCCGGGTGCGGGGTGGCCGAACAAGCGCTGGCCTCCCGACCGGTTTGGCGCCGTTGCCGCTGCGATTCGCGAGGAGCACACCCTGCCGACGTTCGTCCTGTGGGGCCGCGATGAGGCGGCGCTCGCGGACGCAGTGATCGCGTCTTCGCGAGGCGCGGCTGTGCGGGCGCCCGAAACGTCGCTCGGAGACTTGTTGGCGCTGACATCGCGCGCCGCCTTGATGATCTCCGGCGACACCGGGCCGACACACATCGCGGCAGCGATGAAGACGCCAATCGTCGGCCTGTATGGGCCGACCTGGCCCGAACGCAACGGTCCCTGGGATCCCGACGACGTCGTCGTTTCGCGCGCGACACAGTGTGTCTGCCACCACAAGCGCCAGTGCCAGCGTGACGGCCCTATCGAAGGCGGCGCCGCGCACATGTGCATCAACGACATCAGTGTGGACGAAGTCGTGCACGCCGTCAGGCTTCGTCTGTCGCGCGCGAGTGGACAATCCGCGTGAGCGCGCCACTGTACTCCCAGCGCATTGCGCGCTGGCGAGTCCCACTCGGTTTTGTCCTGGGGGCGCTCGTCCTGTGGCTCGCTCGTCCCACGGGGGCGTCGTTGCTGTTCGGTGCCTCGGTTGCGGCGGTCGGGGAGTCGATTCGAATCTGGGCCGCCGGGCATCTCGAAAAGAGCCGCGAAGTCACGCGATCTGGTCCTTATCGTTTCGTGAGGCACCCGCTCTATCTCGGGACATCGCTCATGGGTCTCGGTGTCGCGATTGCAGGCGGGAGCGTTGTCGTCGCACTCATCGTCCTGGTGTACATCGGGACAACAATTCCGGCCGCGATTCGTGCTGAAGAGGCGCACCTGCGCGACAAGTTCGGCGGCGAGTACGATTCGTACGTGCAGTGCGGATCAACGCCGATGACTCGCCGTTTCAGCCTGACGCGCGCAATCGGCAACCGCGAGCACCACACCGTCGCCGGGCTCGTCGTGGCGCTGGCGCTGCTTGCGCTCAAGGTCCAGCTTTCGCTACCATAATGAGTTGCGAGTGTTGAAAGCCGGGGCGGTTAGCTCAGTTGGTAGAGCACCGGCTTTACACGCCGGCTGTCACAGGTTCGAGTCCTGTACCGCCCACTCAATTCAAGGGAACAGGGCGTAGGGCTTAGGGCGCAGGGAAGGGACGAGGGAAGGGAAAAGGAAGAGAGATTCAGTAGCAGACGCAGTACGGGGTTGTAGTTCAGTTGGTTAGAACGCCGGCCTGTCACGCCGGAGGCCGCGGGTTCGAGTCCCGTCGACCCCGCCAATTCCCAGTTTCGTTCCCCTGAGACAGCAGGTCGATCGGCTTAACGTACGTCGGACAAAGAGTTCCGCGATCGAAGGTGCAGTTCGATAGCACGGAATCGAGGAGCCAACGCCGCTCGACAAACGACTGCTGCAAATACTGGAAATGCGCGGTTTTCGCGAGTTCTAAAATCTTCTCGCCCGTCGCCGCGTATGTCGGTGTCGGGCGAGACAGTCGGCCCTGTTCCGTATTGATCGCGCTCAACTCGGATTCCCACTCCTCTGCTTTCCGCGTGCAGAATCCGTCGGAGATGCGTCTCTCAAGGTAGTCGTCGTAGCCTCTGTCCAGCTTCGCTTGTACGCTACGGCGTCGCTGAGTGAGGACGTGACCGCGTCGAAGAACTCCGTTGCGAACGGCAGCGACCGCGCATCCGCGTGGATCGGAACACGCCGTCCTCGACGTCAGCATCCTGTATGCGCCGAAGATTGTTGGCGGCACTGAACCGGAAAGGGGGAGGAGCGCTGAGGGGCCTTCGGACTCTTCCGATCTCGGTGAGCACGCGAACGCCGCGTTCATCGAGCACCGTTACTGAATCACTCTGAACTGCTGGGACGTTTCAACGGTCGGCGTCCTGGCTGGTGGTGAGGCGGAGAGCGCTGAAATCAGCAGCGACATGCCCACTCCCGATGTGACGCCCACGAGCGTGAAGCCGTAGGCCCACGCCACTCGTTTCCATGGCCAGGTGCGCAGCTTGCGCCAGTCCCGCGCGAACGAGTCGTCGAGCAGCCTAAGGAAGTCGTCGGTGATCGGCTTGGGCGCCGCCGCGCTCCACAAGTCCCACACGAGCCACGCCGCGACGGCGATCAGCAGCAGACCCCACCACGCGTTGAGCGCTGCGTTCAGGCCGCCCGCCCGGTACGCGACGCGTTCGCATGGCAGCGCGACGGGCGGAGCGCCATAGCAGTTCGTGAAGTCGAACACGGTGACGATGCTGTGAGGTGCCGAGGCGATCAGTTGTGTGCCGAAGCCGAAGATCGCGTACAAGAGCACGCCCATGGCGAATTCCCATGTGCCCAGCCTGACCCACGCGTGAAAGGAGTCCGGTGGAATCTTCAGCCCGCGGCGCCGCCACGGGCTGATCTCGGGCGGTCCAGTTAGCCACCACCCTCCCGAGGGGACTCGCCCTGGCTTAGCCACGTCGGTCTTCGATCGCTTAGCCACGTCGGTCTTCGATTGAGATCACGCTGTTGCCGCCGCGATTTCCCCAAGGCGGCGGCGCGCCGTCGCCGACGCGGATGGTGATCACGGGAAACGGAGGCACGTCGTTCGACCATGTCGTGTGGCAGTCGCTCACAATCACCAGCAGGT
This sequence comes from uncultured Acidobacteriota bacterium, assembly GCA_963841905.1. Classification (GTDB taxonomy): domain Bacteria; phylum Acidobacteriota; class Vicinamibacteria; order Vicinamibacterales; family UBA2999; genus JACCSI01. Next base: position 239,531 of record CAWJEM010000005.1, on the reverse strand, counting down.
CGATCGGATCGTGCGTCCTCTCGATGAACGCGCGCAGGCCAAGATTCAGGTCCGTGCCGCCGCCGCCGTACAATTCGACCTGTTCGGCTCGAAAGACCTTCCGCACGTCGCGGACCGCCGCATCACAGCACGCGACGACGACGTCTGCGCCGTACCCGAGTTGGCGGGTCAGGCCCGCCAGTTCCGCCAGGGCTCGCGCCAACTGTGAGTCTTCCATCGAGCTCGAGGTATCGATCAGAAATCCTGGCCGCGGCCGCGGCTGGTGGAAGCTGGGCATGAGGAACTCGCCGTAGCACGCCTGCCGTCGATGCGGCCGCCTGTAGGTGCGGTCGTACCGGCCCAGCGTACTCTCGCGCAAGGCTCTGCGGACCACATGACGGATCGTGGCCAGGTAGTCGACCTTCGGTGCGAGCGTGGCGCGCGCCCACAGGCGCCACGCGGGTGAGACCTCCCCGGCGTAGGGCGAGATCTCGTCGATGCGCCGGGCCACCTCGCGACGCACGAGCTCTGCCTTCAACCGGTCGACACTAGGTGTCCCTCCCTCGCGCTCATCGTCTTCCGGCAGCTCCCAGAATCGCCGTTCGCCGTGTGCGCCCGACCCGCAGTCCTGGCATTCCTGCCCGGCCTGCCCGCTTTCATCAGCCGCCTGGCCTCTGTCTGCACGCGGTGGTCCCGGCAGCCGCTTGTAGTAAACCTCGGCAGTGTCCCCACTCTCCAGTCCGTACTTGGCGGGTAACGGCGGATCGCCTGGCAGCGGCAGGCCCTCGGCGTGGAGATCGTCATTGATCTCGCAGTCGCCGGCGGTGTTCCAGCGCCGATGATCCGTGATGCCGGCGGCCTTCTTTCGCGCCTCGTGGTCGCGCAGCAGGTGCCCTACCTCGTGAATGAGCAGCGTCGCGTTCTCTTCGACCGTGTGGCGCGCCACCCAGACGTCGTTGTAGTACAGGCGCCAGTGCACGTCGACGGCCATGCTGTCGATCAGGTCGGTGGCGACCGGAATCAAGCTGAAGAGCGCAGGCGCGAAATAACTGCGTTGATAGGCCGCCCGCACGCGAGCCGCCTGCAGCGCACGGGAATACCCGTCGGCTTCCTGATGCGAGCGGCGAATCAGATCGTGGAATGTAAACTTCACCGTCAGTCCCGTGGCACGAGCTTCGCCATCTGCATCAGGTCGTAAAACGGACGGCACTCCTCGGGCAGCTTCAGCAGACCCTCGGGACGGTTCCGTTGGTCGCACAACGTGCGCGCCGCAGAGGCCGGGATGTCTGCGTTCTTCTTGCACGCGACGCCGAGCGCGATCATCGCCGCTTCCCACCGCGGCGGCGTGTTGTTGTTGATGACGGCACCGGCGAGCGCGTAGCACACGGCATAGGCGCGATCGACGCGATCGGGCAGCACGAAGCGGCGGGGATCCTTCAGGATGTCCTCCGGATCCGGCAGATTCAGGGTCTCGCGGTACTCCAGGAACGGCAGCGCCTGGTCGCCCACCAGACCGGCGAGCGCCCCGCCTTGCAGCACGCGATTGCCCGGCGACACGGCGTCGATCGCCGCGAGGAACCGTGACGCCAGATACCAGGTCCGGCCCGACGGCCACGGACCGCTCCGCCGGGCCGGATCGGTGGGAGGCGCCAGCCAGGCCTCACGACCGGCGGCCCTCACATACGCGGCAATCGTCGCCCGTTGGCCGTGATGGTATCGGCCCAGATAGTCGGCCGGCAGCACGGGCATGCTGCCCGGCGCCGGAAAATCGCTCACCATCAAATCGCACCACGTCTCGTGATCCATCGGGAACTCGCCGTGCCACAACCGGTTCGCCATCGGCGCCTGGATTTCCTGTCCGCCGGCGGCCCATTCCACCGCATTGCTGGCGCACAGATAGACGACGCCGCCCTTCCCCGGCTGGTAGTCCGGCAGCCGCAGCTCACCGCAGACGTTCTCGGTCAGCAGGCGCAGCATCGCCGCCTGCGTCGTCGGCGGAACGGTGGTGAGCTCGTCCAGGAAGACCACCACCAGGTAGCCCTCCTCGGCGAGGCGCTGCGCGTCGCGCGCCCAGGCCATGGGCAGCAGGCGCACGCCGTCCGGCGTCGACACCGGAAAGCCGCCGAAGTCCTGTGGTTCCCGAATCGACCCGACCAGGACCACCACCTTGCATTTGATCCCGACGCGATCGAATCCCGCCTCGAGGCTCTTGGTGAACTCCGTTTTGCCGACGCCGGGAAAGCCGGTCATGTGCATCGGGATACGGGCCTGTAACCCGATGGCGATGAGTTGCACGAAATGTCGGAATTCCACAGCCGGACTCCCCCGAGACCATAGACACCGTGTTTCACGCGACGGCCCAAGCGCCCCATGATTGTGTCTCCGGCTGCACGTGAAAGGTAGATTCTTGTGCACCTTGCTGGGCGCCGCGGGAAGCGTTCGGTGAGCACGCGAGCCTTCGTCTCACCAGGGCGACGTTGCGCGCACAAGAGGCATCGCCGGCGGACGTCGCGTAGGTCGACGAGGCGCGCGAGATCGCGAGCTGCAAGCCGCGCTGCTGACGAACCTCCGCGGTCAGTTTTCAAAATCACATCCTGGAGCACGAACTCGCCGAAGATCACGACCCGGCAATGTCGCAAGCCTATCGACTGACGGCGTGCGGTCGAAGCCCACGCGCGTTTGCCGGCGGATTCGCGGGTACGCAGAAACCAAAAAATAGGCCCGACCCCTTTCGCCTCGGTTCAGCTATTACAATCTGCGTGTACTGTCGTAGGGGAGGACGGGCTGACCAAGGATGAGAAGGCGCCGGCGCAACCGGTGAAATCGCCCAAGCCGCCTGGTCTTCGCTAAAGCGCGCGGCGTGGCCGTCTAACAGATGAGGCGACAGAGTGGGCACGGCGCCTAATCCGAGCGATGGGTGACGAAGTATCTGCAGCCTCGTCCCGGATCTTCATCAGCTATCGTCGCGAAGATAGCGCGAGGCACGTGCTTGCCCTGTTGCCAGCGCTGCGAAAGCACTACGGCGCCGACCGCGTTTTCAAAGACACCGACACGATCCCGCCGGGCGTAGATTTCCTCAAATTCATCAAGCGCGAGCTCGCGACCTGCTCGGTCATGCTCGCGATCATTGGCCGGGAGTGGCTCACCATTCAGGATTCCCGACTCAAGCAGCGCCGCCTCGACAATCCGGACGACTTCCTCCGCACCGAAGTCGCCACCGCACTCAAGAACGAACGAATTCGGGTCGTTCCAGTGCTGGTTGAACGCAGCACGATGCCGGCGCCCGAGGACCTGCCTCCCGATTTGGTGGATCTGGCGTATCGCAACGCTGTCGAGCTCAGCGACGCGCGCTGGGATTCCGACGTGCAGCGCCTTATCGAGGCGATCGACCGAGCCACGACCGACTCCATCCACACGACGGCCTCCGCGATACGGCGACGTGAGACGCGCAAGCGACCTGGCGGCTTTCAGCAGCGGCGGCAGCAGCAGCAGCAATTCTTCTAAGCAGCGCCATCGCATTGCTGTATTACGGTCAGACCTCACCGAATTCGCCTGCCGCCGAAATAGAGCCTCTCGACACTCCATCCCCGCGTCCGCCTGCGGTCGCTCCAACAAATAGCTCGGCCTCGGGCACCAGGCCACCAGAGAGTCCAACTGCTCCCGCTCCATCGCCCGGCAATAGTCAGCCGACCACCGCGTCAGCCACCTCCCCACAGGTCTCGGGAACGTCGACGACCACACCAGCGGCGAACTGCGCGACCGGCAACTCGCGCCGTTTCGTGCGACGGCGCGGGATCATCTGAATCGAGGCCAGCGAGCGCAAGCGCTGGATGCCGCGGCGTCAGGCCTGCGGCTGGATGCGAGCGACGCGGAACTGCAGAAGATTGTCGACTCGTTGCTACGTGCGGCAGAAAGCACCACCGCCACTGCCAAAACATCGGCCGTCAACGTCGGCGCACCGACACTCTCCCAGGAATTCTTTGGTCAGGCGCTCGGGCTTGAGCAGCAGGCCGTGGGCACCGAAACGCGAGGAACAAGGAGGCGGCGATTCGGACGTACTGGCTGGCGACCGAGCGCTTCCAGCTTGCGGCAAAACAAGCAGCCGTTTCTGGCAATTCACCGTCGCCGCAGCGGCAAGGTGACATCGTCCTTGGTCACCCGGACGAAAAAGCGCGAATCAGGGAGGTCATCAGTCGCTACGAAAGTGCGTATGACAATCTCGATGCCGCGGGCGTAGAAGCTGTGTTTCCGGGCGCACCCGACAACCTGGCGAAGACATTTGCCACCTATAAGTCGTATCGGCTGGAAATCTACGTCGATCGTCTCGAGCTCTCAGCGGACGGCACCAGTGCCACCGCACGCTGCCGCCTGATCCATCTGATAGAACCGAAAATTGCGGCGCGGAAGCGATATCCGGAGCAGAAACAGGAGTTTGTGTTTCAAAAGCAGGGCGACCGCTGGACCATCACGATGTTTCGATCGTGGTGAGGACCCGCCCACCACTTTAGAACGCGTAATCGAAACCGACAGCCAACGTGAGTCGATCGCGCAACCCTGACTTATTCAGCGGGAACAACGCGTGCGCCGCGATCAGCACGTTGGTCGCCGCGTTGAACTTGAACCCTGCCGATCCATGCATCACGGAGACATTACTGTTCGGCCGCAGCGCCAGCTGCTGGTACGGTTCGCCGGTGAGTGGATTGGTGCTGCTGGTGAGCTCAGAAACCGCGGCGCCAGCCATCGAGCCAACGCGATAGTCGAAGGTTCGCGTCTCCAGCTCGATACTGCCGGCGTCGAGCAGCGTCCGACCAAGAACTTCCGCAAGTATGGTCAAGCGCGCGTGGGCAACGAGCTCGACTGCGCCGAAGTAGTTCACTTCGTCGCTGAGACCCAGCGGTTCGAATCCGTAAAGGCTTTCGCGTGGCCCGCGCCCTGACGCCGTATACCCGGCGTTCACGTCAGCCGACAGCCGGCCGCGCGTCGACGACAGGATGCCGAAGATCTTCGTCTGCGTCGTGCCCGTCCCAGCAGATCGCGTTCGTCTCCAGTAGGAAGCCGCAAGTCCATCGCTACGGAGACGCCCGTATTCTGCGAACGCACGAAGTTGTATTTGGTGCGACGATGATGTCACCAATCCCCGTCGCCGTGCCCGATTGCGTGAAGATCGCTCGCTCACGTCCTCCCCATCCACAAAGGTGTGGACGCGTGAATTGTCAGCGGTGGACAGGCGGATGATGTGGGCGTGAAGGTTCGCTTCGAGCTCAACGCGAGTCACTGGAATGACGAGGCCAACGTCGAAACGGTTGGTCACGCCGTAATTGGCGAAGAGCGCGACGATGTCGGTCGTCGCGTCGAGCAGCAGGTCGGCCTGAAGGATGTCACCTTCTAGGCCCGGGATGTTTTCGCTTGGTGGCGGCACGTCCATTGAGCAGCAGTCCGTGTGCGGAGATAGAACTTGATCGAGCCGTCACGAAGATTCTCGCCGCCAAACGAATCGAAGCCGGTGTGCTGGTAGTTGAGGCCGAGACTCAGCTTACGCCGGCCAATGGTGGCGGCCCGCTCACCGAAGGCGGGGCCGAAGCTTTCGGTATTGCGCGTATAAACGCCCGATCGCTCGTCGAAGGTGAAGGTGAACCCGCCTGTCGAGGATCCAAGCGGAAATATCGCAAACTGCGAGCGGAAACTCTCGCTGAACGCCGCCACCGCCCTGACGGTGGCCGCATCCACCTGCGAGACCTCCTGCGAGCCCCCGTGTAGGAGCGCCCAACGTGAAGTGGCCACCGTGCGAATCCCTGGCCGCCCCGCCTTGCAGGTGATTCCGCGCAGAATCAGGTCAGAACGAGATTCGCCAGGCCTCCATCGTTCGACTGCGCCTCGAGGCGCGCCGCAGGCATCGTCAAGCCGCAATGGCCAACCAGAAGCACAGGATCTCGTCAGGCCTCCCAATGCTCAGGTAAACGGTCAGGCGTGAATGGCCAATGATAAATGCCTACCCCTTATCCCACACGCAACCTGCGCACCGAGTAATTGGAGAACGGAAATCGACGCCATCGAGCCTAAACGGCGCAGCGCCGTTGTCGAGATGCTCCACGCCAAAGATCAGAAGAGGTGGTGGTCTTCGACGATACACTCGCTGCGAACTGAAGCACGTCAACGTTCGTCTCGTCGTTTTGCGACGTTCAGGCTAAGTGCTTCGGGACTCCCTCGCCAATGCGATCTGCAGGTCGGTCTCCAACTGCAAACGAATCGCATCGCCGTCGTTGTACACCTGTTCGCCTGGACCGGCCGCCATGTTCATCAATGAGATGGCTTCCTCCAGCGCCTGGCGGATTGCTTCAACCGATTCGGGGCGGGGGTCGACCAATTGCCAACCGCCGGAGTCACCAGTTCGTACGATCCACCGAAACCCGCCAGCAGTAGCGTTGAGTGCCTGCATGCCGAGTTTTGAAATCTGGACGCCAGCGAGTTGTGGGGTGATGACGAGCCCGGCGTTCCGGAGTTGCAATACGAGGTTTCGGGCCTGGTAGAGGGGGAGTCCGATCGCATCAGCCGCAGCCTGGAGAGGGACGTCGCCAACGCGCGCGTTTAAGAATTCGAGCAGCCGTCGCTCACGATCGTTCAGCATCCTGACCTCTTCGGTGATCCGCCCGGAGACCAACGTCGCCTTCGCCATCAACTGCGATGGTGAGGTGTCGGGTCGTGCGGGATCGTAGCACCAAAGATCGCGTCGCGAAATCCCACGCGTAAGTCCACGCTCGTTGGTCGCGGACTGAATCAGCGAACAGAAAAACGCTGTTCGTGCAGCACAGTGCCATCCTCGGCCCTGAGCTCGACTCGCCAGTCGCCTGCGCTTTCGCTGTTCATCATGTGGCGGCTGTAGGTGCGGAACCCGCCTGGGCTGGCTTGAACGCGAATATCGACAGATTGGTACAAGCGATTGCCCCGATACCACCGATGCGTCACGGTGGTGGGGCTGCTGGACTTGACCTGCGTGTAGAAGAACAGGAGGCCGGGAGGGACCGGAACGTCCGGAGGATCGCATCGCCATTCTTCGAGTTCTGCGCAGAGCCGCGCTTTGACCACCGTTGGTCGTTCGGGTGTCGGTGCTGCCGGGATTCGGCTGATCGTCCGCACTCCATCGGCGCGGCTTTCAACGATCTTCGTCGGCGCTGCGGGTAAACGAGTCGGTTCGGGGGAGTGCCGCATGGGTCGCGGGGCAGGAGTCTCCCGCGTTGGGGCTATCGCGATCTCCGTTGAGGACTCAGGTCGCTTACTCGAACTGAGCGACGAGCGGGCCGCAAAGAGAATCACGATCAGCATCCCACCAGCGGTCAAGGCGCCAATCGCGAGTAGTCCGAAGGATCTCCTCGGCACGGGCTCCTCGTCTTGCGATTCGTCAAGCAACGGCGATTCGTGCGGTGGCTCCAGCGGAGCCGTGGCAGGTGCCTCCAGGGTGGCAGGTGCCTCATCCGAGGTGGCAGAAGCCTCCGGTGTGGCTGGTGCCTCCGGCGTGAGCCGATGCCTCCAACGCGGCCGTCACTGCCGGTGGCGAAGTTGTCACATCGACCGCGATCCCCCGGGCTTCACAGAAGTCACGAAGATTCTTTCGACTCGTGGCCACAAAGGGATGGTCTTGCGGCAGCACCGCTGTGGCGATCGCAAACGCTCGCCGAAAGCACTCTTCCGCGTCGACCGGATTGTCAGCGCGTTCGCACACGACGCCGAGGTTGTTCAGCGTGTTGGCGAGGTCTGGATGGAGCAGGCCGAGACTTGACTCTTGCAGGAGGGCAGCCTCGCGCAAGAGGTCCTCGGCGGCGGCGTAGTTGCCAGCAGCCGCAGCCTGTTCCGCCGCTTCGATGATGGAGCGAGGGTCACGCGGTTCCGGCATCGATCGTCCTGACGGGGGGAGCCGTGAACAGCGAGTACGTGCGCCGACTTCAGGCCATTGTAGAGCAACGTCACGGTCGATCGTCTTTTGGTGGCGACAAACGATGCCACGGCGCGCAAATTAGCGCTCCTGTAGACCCCTCCTGAGTCGTTCTACAACTCAGGATTGCCGCTACGATGGTTTTCGCGTGACGTTGGTCAGCTCAATGGGCGTCTCGGCATAGTTGTCGAGCCGGACGCCGCCGTCGCCGTCGGGTCGCACGCGCGCGGCAGCCGCCATCGTCCCGCGTCCCGGTCCCTTGTCGTCCAGCCGAATCTCGAGCACGGCCACTTCGTAGCCTTCGCGCGGCTTGGCGTCGGGCCGCGAGGAGCCGAGAAAGAACACGGGCCGGTCGGTGACCACCACAATCGTTCGGCCGCCGGACTCGACTTTCTCGCGCGCATACCGGATCACGTACGGCTGGCCTCCACCGAGCACGAGCTGCCCGACTTCGGGCGCATTGCGCAGGGCAGTGACAAACCGCGGGTACCCACCCAGACGGAGCGCCTCTTCCACGGTTTTGCGATCGAAGTCCGGGGTGTAGCGTCTGACGCGAACTTCAAGCGTGCCCGAGACGCCGCCCGTGGCATTCTTCGCCTGTGCCGTGGCGCTGAAGGTTTCCGGCGCCCCGGTCGCGGGGCTGGTTGCCTGCGCCGCGACCCAGACGGGGGCGCCCAGGAGCAGTACGGTCATCACGATTCTCGCAGTGGTCACGGCTTGTCCTCCTCGGTTTACGGGCTTCTCTTCCACCGGCTGATCGACAGCGCCGCGCCGCTGTCGTCCTTCGTGGTCAGCGTGAGTGTGTCGGCCGTCACTTCCCAGTGCCGCGGGCGATTGAGAGCGAGCGGCCCTCCGCCAGTGGCCATCGAGGAACGTTGGCCTTCGACGAAATACGTGAGGGTGCGGTTCGGCAGATCGATCACCGTGCGGCCGTCGCTCGAGATGACGCCGTCGGTAATGTTGATCCCCGCAGCCCGAAGCAGATCCGACGAGGCTTCGTCGGCGCGGATCTCCATGCGCATGTTGCCGAAGTCGTCGTAGTTCAGCACCCCGGAGCCCTTGAGAGTGATCGGCGGCTTGCCAGGTGGATGCACTTCGAAGGACTCCAAGGCCCATCGGCCTTCGAGAAACTTGCGCGCTTCGGCAAGCGTGCCTGGGCCACTCTCAATCCGAGTTGTTGGGAGCGGCCGCTGACGCGGCGCCGCCGCACAGGCGGCCGCTGCCGCGAGCAGTGCCGCAACGCCCGCTGCCCTCCATACGCGTTCACGTCCTGTCGTTCCCATTTGATCCTTCGCCTTTCCCGCGGTTCATCGCCCCACCCTTGACCGGGGCACAGTTTGGTCCGTAGGCGCGACATATTTGACTCAACCCAGAACCCGAACTGGACGCGCCCCTGGAACATGGCAAATGTCCCCTGCAGTCCACCGCGGTCCAGGATGCCGTACCCGTCGTTGAACTGTACCCGAGTGTGCCTTCGCTGTTGTCCTTGTAGTGCAGGGTGGTGACGCCCGGACGCGCTACACCGGCTGGTGCCAGACTGAAGCTTTCTTTGCCCAGCTCGTTCCCTGAAGGATTGCTTCACCCGCCATGGTGTTGCGCCCGGCGAGTTCGCCCCCTTGCGAAGCGCGGCGGGGCGGCATAGAGCCGCCCACCGCATGCGTTACTGTTGCCGTCGCTGTGCAAGAGGACGAAACCGGCGCAGGGCGCGCACCGGGAACTCGTTGTGGAACGAGTCTCGCTGCTCCCTTTCTAATGGTGGCTTCCGCTTTTTATGCCTGGTGGCTTCCGCCTTCAGGCGGAAGATCCCAGCGGACGGCTGGTCTTCCGGCTCAAGCCGGAAGCCACGCGATCTGCGACGTCGAGAGGCTGGCCCGCCTCGTTGGTTACGCCAGTTTGCGCTCGAAGCGTGTCGTCATCGACTGAGGAACGCGCAGATCGCACTCCAGGCCGGGCATGGTTTCGGACAGCATTGATCTGACGGTTGCGGAATCCACACCCGCTGCTTCCATCTGATGCCGAAGCTGAAACAGGAGCTTCTCGAAACGTCGGTACAACGTCCTGGCTTCCACCCGCACGAGGGGCGCGATCGCGGCGATGGTGAGGCCGTCGACGAAGCGCCACGCTAGCAACTGGCGATCGGCGGCCGAAAGCGTCCCGAGCGCGCTGTCGAGCGCCCTCTGGAGGCTGCCTGCCGCTCGCACGCGCTCCAGGCTGCACGACCCAGGCTGTTCCTGAACGTTCGAGGCGATCGACTTCAGCACGTCCACGTCGACAAACGTCCGCTTCTGGCGGACTGGCAGGAACGCGGCGAGCGAGTTGAGCGAAACGCCTTTCGGCACCAGGCCGGCGCACTTGAGCGATTGCTCGGCCGCGTCGAGCGACCATCCGTCGCGCGACAACAGCCGATCCAGGGCCTCGCCCACCGCGCCGGTGCGGCATGCGGCGGCCGACGGCCGCCAGCGACCCCATTCCTTGTTGCGCCGATCGAGCAGCAAGTTGCGCGCGATCTTCACCAGATAGGTGACAATCCGGGCTCGCCCCCGGAAGCTGCGCAGGACCCGCGCCTCGCGGTCCAGGAGTCTGACCCACACGTCCGACTCGAGTTCCTCGGCCTCGCCCGCGGACAATCGGAAGGTTTTGGCCACGAACGCAACGGCTTTGGTCACCTCGCCCGTGTACCGGTCGAGGTCGAGCTCAGCCTTGGGAACTATCCGCAGAGCGGGCCCTTCGCTCGGCGACGGCCGCCTCCGTTGGATGCGGGCCTTTGATCGTGCTGGCGACAAGCGACTGACATTTATGCCTCCCGGTTCGCTGAACGCTAGACGTTTTGAAGGCCGGGAGTCTTTGCTTTTGCGCAGTTTTCTCATGGCCTTCAAGACGTCCGCCCGCCGGAGGCGGGCAAAACCAACATTGCAACCAGCGAGGCGGAGCCAAAGCCGCCCCACATGCTCGGCCGATTGAGGCGAAGCCTCGCTGGTCTCACAAGAACAAACGCTTCGGGTGGACAAATCGAACGCGACCAAATGGGAGAAAAGTGTGAAGTGAGACTTGCATCACCAGCGGGCTGCTAAGGCGTCCAGGGGTGTTCGATTATCCGCTCGGCGTCGTTATCACCATGTAAACCCGCCCGAATGCCCTGCGTTTGGTGGCGGGAACCCAAGAAACGGCATGTATGATTGGCACGGTCAGCGCTGTCCTAAACGGCCTTCGCCCCATGGAAGATGCCGTCGCCCGTCGCCAACGGCCCGTCGTCGACGCGATCGGTGCGTCCGAAAACGCCGAGTCCACGATGGATCTCGTTCTGCGAGCCAAATCCGGCGATCAGGCGGCGACTGCCGAACTCTTCGATCGATACGGCGCGCGACTTCGCCGGTGGGCACACGGCCGGCTGCCCGCGCGCGCGCGCGGCGCCTTGGAATCACAGGACCTCGTGCAGGAGACCCTGATCAAGGTCTTCCAGCGATTGCCAGCCTTCGAACCCCGACACCCCGGCGCGTTTCGCGACTATGTCTGGACGACGCTCTGGAACTGCATCAGGGATATTGCCCGCACGCAGCAGCGGCGTGGGCCGTCCGAGGCGCTCGACGCCGATATCGAATCCCCGACGGCCTCGCCGCTGGAGGAGGCCATGGGACGCGAGGTCTTCGCACGCTACGAGGGCGCGATGGAACGTCTGCGGCCCGAAGAGCGTGAGGCGATCATCGCGCGTATCGAGTTGGGTCTGTCGCATGCCGAAGTCGCCGAGGCGCTCGGCAAGACCAGCGCGGCCGCCGCGCATATGGCCGTGAGCCGCGCGTTGATGCGGCTGGCTGAGGAGATGGCACATGACCGAAAGCCCCCGCGCTGAAGAATCGAGGCTGCTTGCCGTCGCATCCACGATCGCCCGCGGCGAGCCGGTGAATTGGACTGAGCTTGCGCCAGGCTCGGACGCCGAAACCGCGACCATCGAGCAGCTGCGCGTTCTCGAGGGCCTCTCGCAAATGAGCGATCCGATCCCCAACACGTGGGGCCCTTTCACCATCACGGGCGAGATCGGGCATGGTGCGTTTGGCACGGTCTATCGCGCCATTGATCCCACCCTGAACATCGAAGTCGCGCTCAAGATCATCCGTCCGCCAGAGCCGACGACCAACGAGACCGGCCGCGGATTACACGAAGCGCGACTCCTCGCAAAGGTCAACCATCCCAATGTCGTCCGCGTGTACAGAGCGGAACAGATTGGACCGGAGGTTGGGCTGTCGATGGAGTTCGTGAACGGACGGACGCTTCGAGACCTGATCCGGCAGCACGGACCGTTGAATGGCAACGAAACGATGCTCGTCGGATTGGATGTGTGCAACGCGCTCGCGGCAGTGCATGGCGCGGGATTGGTGCACGGCGACATCAAGGCCGCTAATGTCATGCGCGCCGCGGGAGGCCGCATCGTTCTCATGGATTTCGGCGCGGGCGACGATCTCCGTCGCGATACCACAACGACGCCTGGTCCGGTCACCGGAACGCCGCTCTATCTGGCGCCCGAGCTTTTTGGTGGCGGCCCGCGTACCCGGCTCGGCGATATCTATAGCGTCGGCGTCCTTCTGTACTACCTGGTCACCGGGTCGTATCCCGTCGAGGGTCGGACTGGTGCCGATGTCGAGAGGCAACACGAAACGCCGGCGACACGTCGCCTCCTGCGCGACGTGCGGCCCGACCTTCCCGATGCGTTCATCAACGTGGTCGATCGTGCCACCGCCCAGCATCCTGAGAACCGATATCAGACAGCGGGTGAGCTCGAGTCGGCGTTGAAGCAAGCGCTCCGCGGCGACACTCGCGGGCCAAGCCGCGTTTCATCGCCTCAGATCACGTGGCGGCGTGGCCTCACCGCGACGGCCGCGGCGGTCGCGTTGGGACTTGGATACTGGCTCTGGAGTGCTGCGCCACGCACGGGTCCCGACGGGCAGTCGGTCGAGACGTCGGCAGGAGTCACCGCGGCAACGCCGGGTACTCCCGCAAATGACAGCTATCGAATCGAGGCCGCGTTCTACCGTGAGGAAGGCGGCGGGCCCGTGCGCCTGCAGCCCGGCGCGCGTGTTGCGCCTGGCGACCGACTCTCACTTCAAGTGGTCAGCTCCATCCCCACCTACGTGTTCGTCGTCAACGAAGACGATCGGGGGGATGCTTTCCTGTTGTTTCCGCTGCCTGGACAAGACCTGTCGAATCCGCTGCCAGCAGGACAGCGACACGATATTCCGGGTGTTTTGAATGGCGAGCGACTCACGTGGCGTGTGACGAGCGCGGGAGGGCGGGAGCACTTCCTGATCTTCGCGAGTCCGGATCCGCCGTCGCCCGCATTCGATCGCATCTTTGCCATGCTGCCGCGCCCGACCGCCGACAGTCCGGCGGCTCCGGTATCGACCGATTTGGCAGGCGTGCTGCGCGGCGTGGGCGGATTGGCCAAGGCGCCGGCGAAGCCGTCGAGCACTGGGCTGACGCGCGAGTTTGGCGTGCCGCTGACCAATGCTGAAGAGACGGTGCGGGGCGTGTGGGTGCGACAGTTGACGCTCGAAAATCCGGGAAAGTAGACGCCAGCCGAGCTAGACTCGCCGCTCGTCCGGGCGGGGGCTTCTGAAGGACCGTTTGAAGGTCATGAGGTGACGCTGTGGCAGAGACCGATCTCGCAGGACAAACAGCGGCGCTCGCTCAGTCACAGCCGCCGAGCCTACGGCGAATGATCCGAAATGGACCGTCATGGTCTTTATGGGTGCTGCCACCATCGATGGGAATGCGCCGCTCATCGAAGCCGCTCAGGCCGATCTCGAGGAGATGGCAGCCGTGGGTTCGGGCGATGCCTTGAACATCTTCGCCCAGATCCATCGGGGCAGGGACGTTGTTCCGCGACGCGCTTGGATCAAAGAAGGTATGCCGACCCGGATCGATGCGCTCGAGGAGGTCCCGCAGGATCAGCGCGAGCTGGATGCGGGCCTGGCCCTCATCGGCTTCATCATGTGGGCATTCGACTGTGCGAAACACAACCCCAACAATCCTCACCACTACTCCCTACTTGTGCTGTGGGGCCACGCCTATGCCTTCGCCTTCGGCCGAGAGCCGACCAACGAAGGGATCATCGACGCACTCGATTTTGCCGAGTTGTCACGTCTACTGGAAAGGTTGCAAATCGAACTCAAGGCGCCGGGCGCGAAGCTCCATATCCTCGGGTTCGATGCGTGCGATGTTTCGACGGTAGAGATTGCGTGCCAACTCGATCGGTTCGCGCACTACCTCCTCGGCTCGGAGATTGGCATCCCGCTTCCGGGCTGGCCCTACGACCGCATTCTCGATCGGCTGCGACACCCCTACAGTCCCAATGGCAGTGTCATGGGCCCGGCCGAGTTGGGCGCGTACACGGTGCGTCGATTCTGCGAATCCTACAAAGCAGAATCTCGGGCGGTTTCGTTGACACTCCTCAACCTGCAGTGCGCGCCAGACATTTTCACGCAAGCCGAGATGTTGGCGCTGGTGTTGGCAAGAGCGATCGGCGACGCTGACGCGAGGGACCGGATTGCCAATTTGTTTGTGCAGTCGCAGACCTTGCCGGGCAAACCATTCGTCGACGTGGCTGACCTTTGTCTCAACTTGATGCGTAGCAGCGGAGACCGCCTCATTTACGGGGCGGCGAGGGACTTGGGCGATTTGTTGATCGGTCCACGAGTCACTCCACATCGTGGGTGGTCGGTAATGCCAACAGCCCGGACGTTCGGCCGTTCATCATCGAGCACGGTCGCAACACCGGCGAGGCGGCACGGCTCAATGGCGTCAGTCTCTACGCCCCGCACGTGGTGCCTCACAGGGACTTCAGCTTCGTGAAGGGCTTGTATAACAAATTCGCTTTCGCTGAAAACACGCGGTGGAGTGAACTCGTGCATGCGCTTGCGGAATCCAGTTAGCCGACTGCGAGATCGAGGAGGAGATCATGCCAGATGATGAGGCCCTGAGGCGGGCTCGACGGCAGAAGATGGAATTGCGGAGGCTGGCCGAGCCCGGCATCGAGCGCGGAGACGAAGAGATCCGGCGCGGCGACGAGGAGATCCGGCGCGGCGACGAGGAGATCCGGCGCGGCGACGAGGAGATCCGGCGCGGAGCGCTGCAGGATTTCGGTGGGAGGGATCGGGCGGCAGCAGATATCTTCCAGAGGGCAATCGACCTCGGGGGACACCTCATCGTCGCGTTCGTCGCCCCGGTCAGCGCGCCCTCGAGGTCACGGCGCAGGCCCGTCAGTGGCCCTTCTTCGCCTCAAGCAGTGGCCGCTGCTGCGGATGCGGAGTTGGCTGAAATTCGCGTGCTGCTGACTCAAAAGCGGATGCAGATTGCCCACGCGTTGCAAACCCGGATGACAGCTGCAGCTGATGCTGCCGCATCGACCGGTCCGCAAAAGCCGTGGTCAGCAACGGCAAAGGAATGATCATGTGATTCGCTCCCCAGTTGGCCCGACGGTGGCCGCGGTGATTCTGGCGGGGGCGATCGGGCTTTCGGCGCCGCAGGAAACTGGTCCCGATGTACGCGCCCTGCTGGCCGGGGTCTGTACGAGCAAGCGGAAACCGCGGCCCGCAGTCGCGTCAAAACACTCCAAGACTCACTCGGCGAGGGCGCCTCAGAGGTGGCGGCAGCGTCCGACGATCTGATGCGCGCGCTGATCTCTGAATGGCCGCGGGACCGACGCCCAGACCCTCGCGCTCGCCAAGCGCACGCTTGGGACGAAGGAAGCCGCTCTCGGAGCCGAGCACCGCGATCTCGTGCCGTCCCTCCTCAACTTGGGCGACGCGCTGCTCGCCGATGCCCTATTCGAACAGGCCATCGCGGTCGTGGAGCGAGCTGTCGCGTTGTGTCCAAGGAGCGCGACCTCCGGGCTCGATCTGGCGGAGGCTCTTGACCATCTGGGAGGCGCTCTTTCCGAGGCGGGTCGTCACGACGAAGCGTTGAGGGCCCTGGACCAGAGCCTCCTACTGAAAGAGAAAGCCCTCGACAAGGCGGATGTAGCGATCGCCCGGACGTTGGAGGAGATCGGGTTGGTATTTCAGGGCATGGGAGCCTATGACCGCGCTGGTGTGCCGCTCCGACGGGCAGCTGCGATTCAAGAAGCCGCGAGCACCGATCATCCCGCATATGTAAGAACGCTGAACCTCATGGCGCAGCAACTGTGGTTCGAAGGCGATCTAAGCCAGTCTCTAACCGCGTCTGAACGAGCCGTTGAGGTCGCCGAGCGCACCTTGCGCGCCGATCATCCGACACTCGCACTCTCGCTCCGGTTTCTTGCGGCAACGCTAGCCGACTTGGGCGAGATGCGACAGTCCGTTGCGCTCAGAGAGCGCGCCTTGGCCATCGCGGAGCGCACGTTCGGCCCGAAGCCACCACATGACGGCCGAATATCTGCACGCACTCGCGTCTGCCGAGCTGCGTGAGGGCGCGTATGCGGCCGCGCGGCAACGTTTTCAGCGGGCACTGGATATTTTCGAAGCGCGATACGGGCCATGGCACGAGTTTGTGGCCACCACCCTTTCGAGTACTCGCCGTCGCAGACGTGAACCTTGGCGACTATGCCAATGCGCGGCGCGAACTGTCTCGGGCGGTGGCCATCCGTGAACGCGTCGGTGGCCCGAATCATCCTTACGTTGCGAACGTGCTGATGGAGCTTGCGGCGGTATATCGCGAACAAGGCTCGCCGACTCGAGCGCTCCCGCTGCTGGATCGCGCCCTTGCCATTCGGGAGAGGAGCCTCGGCCCTCTCATCTCAACGTCGCTCGGACGCTTGCGGATCTGGCGTCGACGCTGGCGCAGACCGGCCAGACGACACGGGCGCAGGCGGCAGCCACACGTGCCACTCGGCATCTGGGAACGCCTCGACGCACCCGACGCACCCGACTATGCGACCGCCCTCGCACTCTATGCCGAGCTGCAGGCACGTCGTGGAGACGACGCCGCGGCGAGGAACTACTATGCGCGCGCCATGGCAATTCGTGCGAAGGTGTTCGGCACCTCGAACCCTGTATACGCCGATGCCGAAGCCGGCTTCGCTTTGGCACTTGCGAAGCTGGGTGACCACCGGTCCGCCCTCAGCGCTGCAGTCAGTGCCGAGACAACCGGTCGTGACCACCTGCGCACCATGCTTCGATCGTTGCCCGAGCGCCAGTCGCTTAACTATGCGGCGGCGCGCCCGCGAGGGTTGGACCTGATTCTTTCAGTCACGCTCCTGACGCCGGAAGCGGCCGACTCTGCGCTCGACGGCGTGATTCGAAGCCGGGCATTGATCCTCGACGAGATGGCAACGCGACAGATCTCACAGACCGCGACGTCAAGTTCGGATCCTCTTCGGGCGGCATTCACGTCTGCGCAGCAGCGGGTCGCGAATCTGGTAGTGCGTGGACCGGGCCAGTTGTCACCGGCTCAGTACACAGTGGTCCTCGAAGATGCGCGTCGCGAAGCCGAGATCGCCGAGCAAGCGCTGGCGGAACAAAGTGCTGACTACAGAGCGGAACGTAGTCGGGCGCAACTCGGCCTCGACGACGTAAAGGCGTCAGTTCCGCCTCACGCGACCCTGGTGTCGTTCGTCCGTTACGAGCGGACCCTGCTGGATAGAATCTCGCCGCCAAAGGCGTCTAGCGCCACGACCCGACAATCGCCACGCACGGTCACTTCCTATCTCGCGTTCGTGCTTCGGCCACATCAGGCGCCCACTGCTGTTCCCCTGGGTTCGACCAGCGCGATCGATCGGCTCGTCTCGCAGTGGCGAGAGGACATTGCTATCGAGGCTACGAGTGCGGCAGTCCCGACCGGACGGTACCGTGAAACGGTCGTCGCGCGATTCGGGAGCTGCACTCCGGAAGCTCGTCTGGGATCCGCTCGCCCCTCATCTGAATGACGCCAACCGAATCTTCATCGTGCCCGACGGGACGCTCAGTCTCATTCCCTTCGTGGCGCTGCCTGTGGGTCGAAGCTCTTACTTGCTCGAACAGGCGCCGCCCATTCACTACGTGTCGAGCGAGCGCGACCTCGTGCTCCCGCCGTCCGCGTCAACGCGGACGACCCAAGGGTTGCTGGCACTGGGTGGACCGGCCTTCGGCGCGACGAGCGGAAGGCTCGCAGGCAACAGCACGAGTTCTGGAACGGCAGTCAGCAAAGCCACGGCGTCCACCCGCGCCGCGGGCGCGGCTTGCGAAAGCTTCCAAGCGATCCGGTTCCAGCCGCTCAGTGGCACGCTGCAGGAAGTCAGGGAAGTGGCCAATCTGTGGCAAGCAGGGACGCTCGTCTGCCGACGCGACAGCGGCTCGTGTGCTCGTGGGCGCGGCCGCGAGCGAGCGCACGTTCAAGCAGGAAGCGCCGGGTCATCGCGTGCTGCATCTGGCCACGCATGGCTTCTTCCTCGGGGAGACCTGTTCATCCGTCCCTTCGGGTACTCGAGCGGTTGGTGGGCTTGCAACGTCGTCCACCAGGCCGTCCGCGACGAAAGTCGAAAACCCCTTGTTGTTGTCGGGTCTTGCGCTCGCCGGCGCGAACCGTCGTCAGCGCGCCCGACCGGACGAGGACGATGGCATTCTCACGGCGGAAGAAGTGGCGGCACTGAACCTCGCGAACGTCGAATGGGCGGTTCTCTCCGCTTGCGACACGGGAGTCGGTCAGGTCAAGGCCGGTGAAGGCGTGTTCGGCTTGAGGCGCGCGTTTCAGGTCGCGGGCGCTCGCTCCGTGATCATGAGCCTCTGGTCCGTCGATGACCAGGCGACCCGCGCATGGATGCGGGCGCTGTACGACGCACGGTTTCAAAAGGGCCTCACGACAGCCGACGCCGTGCATGCGGCCAGCGTCGAGGTTTTCCGGGACCGAAAGGCCAAGGGCCAGAGCACCAACCCGTTCTTTTGGGCGGCGTTCGTCGCGGTCGGCGATTGGAGGTAACTAACTACCTCATCCGTCCTGAAGTGAGGACGAAACTCGTCTTGTAGCCGGAGTGCACCGCATGGCACTTGAACCCAGATCGCGCCTCACCTGCCTAACGGCACCGGACCGTCGGGAGCGCGTCCGCCGCATCGCCCTGGTCGCGCTCGCACTCCTCGTCGTGGGCATCGCCTGTGGAGGCCCACGGTCGGCCGACGATGTCGAACGCGAGGCTCGAGCACTCGACGATCGCCTGGCGGCTGGGGACTACCAGACAGCGCTGCGGCTTGCCACCGACCTCCACCAGCGCGTCGCTACCCGGTACGGCTCGGCATCGGTGGAGCTCGCCCGGGTCGAGGATCGGCTGGTGGCAGCCCTCGTCAAGAACGGTCGGGGCGGGACCGCCGATGCGCTGAAAATTGCAGAGCATGCGTTAGCGGTCAAGGAAGCCGCGCTGGGGCGCGACGACGTCGACATCGCCCGGACCGTGCACAACCTGGGGCTGATTCGGCTGGATCGGGGCGAGTTCAACGACGCACTGGCCTTGCACATGCGCGCGCTCGAGATCCGGCACAGGTCAAGGTCCGACGACGGGAGCGTTGCGGACAGCCTCGACCTCGTGGCGCTCTCCCACATTCGGCTGAAACGATTCGACGAGGCCGGGAAGCACCTCGCCGACGCGTTGCCCATCCGCGAAGCGCGTGCGACTCAGGCGCCTCTCGCGCTGGCGAAGACGCTCGAGTTCGTCGGCTTGATGCACCGCCTATCGGGCCGATTCGCCGATGCCGGCCCCGCCGTCGAACGGTCGCTCGCGCTGCGGCGTCAGTACGCGCCCGACCATCCCGACGTCGCCGCCGCCCTTGAGATCCAAGGGGATCTACGCTTCCTCGCCGGGGATACGGTCGGCGCTTCGCGGATCTGGAGCGATGCCCGGACCATCGTCGAACGCACCTTCGGACCGGATCACGTCGCGGTGGCGGCGTTGCTGAATCGGTTGGCCCTGGCGGAGGCCGCAATAGGAAACCTTCCGCAGGCGCGCACGCTGCGAGAGCAGGCACTTGGCATCGGCGAGCGCTGGTTTGCGCCATGCAATCCCTACTCAGCCATCCTGGTGAACGACCTCGCCATTTCCTTCGAGGCCGAAGGGGATTACTCGGAAGCGCGCCGCCTGTATCGCAAGGCGGCCGCCATGCTCGACGACTGCGTCAAAGCCGTTGGCGTTTCGCCGAACCCGTCCACGCGCGCGACGGCGGCGAACAACGAGGCGTCCATCGCCGTCGAGATGGGCGACTGGGCGGAAGCCGAGCGGTTGTATCGAGCCTCTGTAGACTTGTGGTCGCAGACTCTTGGACCTGATCATCCGTTCGTCGCGCGCGCCCTCGCCGGCCTCGCGGATGTGGCCTCGTCCCAAGGCCGGTTTGACGCCGGCCGGCGGCTGTACGAGCAGGTGCTCGCCATGCGACGGCAGACTCTCGGGCCCACGCACCCTCAAGTGGCGTGGACGCTCGCCAGCATGGCCGGCGTGGCCTTGAAGGCCGGGGAGCCTGCCAACGCACGGCGATTCGCAGACGAGGCTGTGGCGGTGTTCGAGGGCTCCGGCGCGGGCGATGACCCCGATCGCTTTGCACAAGCGCTCGAACTCCGAGGACTTCTCCTGGCGCGCACGGGCCGGGTGCACGAAGGCCGCGCCGATCTGGAAAAGGCGTTGAGCCAGCGATCGCGCAGCTTCGGCCCGACTCATCCGCTCGTGGCGAGCACGCAGGTTTCGATCGCCGAAGTGGACTTCGCCGCCGGGTCGCCGGATGCCGCGCTTGCTGCTGCGCTCGCCGCCGAGCGCGAAGGGCGTTCGCATCTGCTGTTCACGGCACGCTACCTGCCCGAACGCGTTGCATTGGCCTATGCCGCAAGACGGCCGCGCGGACTCGACCTGGCGCTTTCCGCGGCGCTGGCCGCACCTGGTCGCCGAGCCGAGGTGCTCGATGCGCTCATCAGGTCACGCGGGCTGATCCTCGACGAGCTCGCCGCTCGTGCCCACGCGCTCCGGCGTGCTGGCCCACGGATGTCAGCGACTTACCAGCGCGCCCAGCAGGCCCGGCACCGCTTCGCCAACCTGCTGGTTCGCAGCCTCGATGAGCCGGTGGCGCGATCGTTGATGGACGAGGCCCGGCAGGAGAAGGAAGACGCCGAACGCTCCCTGGCGGAAGAGAGCGCGTCGGAACGGGCGGAGATCGCGAGAGCGTCGCTGGGCGTCGACGACGTCCGTCGCGCACTGCCAGCCGGTTCGGTCCTGGTGTCGTTCGTACAATTCAACAGAAGCACGCGCCGCCCTGCCGGAGGGATGGAGTTGCGCAAGACGCCGTCGATTGCGGCATTCATCCTGCGTGCCGATCAGCAGAGTGTCGCGCTGGTGCCGCTGGGTACAGTGGCGACCATCGAGCCACTCGTCTCGGCGTTTCGCATCGAAGCCAGCGGGACACGCCTGCTGTCGGGCGGCGATGCCGCAACCGCGGCGCGCGAGTATCACCGCGCTGGCGATGCCCTCCGCCAGACAATCTGGGATCCGATCGCCGCGTACCTGCGGGACGCGACCCGAATATTCGTGATCCCCGACGGCGCGATCGGCCTGGTGCCAATCGCGGCGCTGCCGGCCGGAGCATCGTCGTACCTGCTCGAGCAATCGCCGCCGATCCACTACCTGTCGGCGGAACGGGATCTCGTGGCCATCACCGTACCCGTGCAGACCGGCGCCCGGGGAATGCTGGCCCTCGGCGGACCGGCCTTTGGCGACGCGCCTCCTGCAGTTGCCGGGCCGATCTCTCCGACATCCACGCCTGCTGTCGCTACTGCATCAGTGGCTGACACGTCGTCGGCTTCAGGCTGCGCGAGGCTTCAGAGCCTGCAGTTCCCGCCTCTCCCTGGCACGCTCGCCGAAGTGGAGGCAATCTCTCGCCTGTGGGCGGCCCGTCGGGGTGCCGAGCCTGCCCGGCTCCTCGTCGGACCCGACGCGCGAGAGACCACTTTCAAACAGTCTGCTCACGAGTACCGCGTGCTCCACCTGGCAACGCACGGGTTCTTTCTTAGCGATACCTGCAGCGCGAAAGCCGCCGCCGGGACGCGAGGTGTAGGTGGGTTGGCCGGCGCACGGCCACCTCCCGCGGAGAACCCGCTGCTCCTCTCGGGCCTCGCCCTATCCGGTGCAAATCACCGCGCCTCAGCCAGCGCCGAGGGTGACGACGGCATCCTCACCGCGGAGGAGGTGGCCGGCCTGGACCTGAGCGGGGTGGAGTGGGCCGTGCTCTCTGCGTGTGATACCGGCGTGGGCGAGATCACGGCGGGGGAAGGCGTGTTCGGGCTTCGCCGAGCCTTCCAGATTGCGGGAGCTCGTTCGGTCATCATGAGCCTGTGGTCGGTGGAGGATGAGTCCACTCGCGCGTGGATGAGAGCCCTTTACGAGGGCCGCTTCGAGCACAATCGCCCCACGGCAGATGCCGTGCAGGAAGCAAGCCTGGCGGTTCTCCGCGATCGGCGCAGCAAAGGTCTCAGCACCCACCCGTTCTACTGGGCGGCGTTCGTTGCCGCCGGCGATTGGAGATGACGGCCTAAACCTGGGAACCTCGCCGGCCCGACCCCCCGTCAACAGCAGGGGACCCTGAGGAAGAAGCAAGACGATGATCATCAGTGACCTCCGCTACGGGCTTCGTGCGTTGCTGAGGACTCCCGGCTTTTCACTCGTCGCGGTCCTCGTCCTCGCGCTCGGGATTGGGGCAAACACGGCGATGTTCACGGTCGTCAACGCCCTGCTCTTCCGGCCGCTGGCGGGCCAGGCGGGGGAGCTGGTTGGGCTCTTCAGCCACGACCGCACGAAGCCTGACTCCTATCGCGGCTTCTCGTATCCAAACTATGCCGACATCCGCGACAAGAACACGGTGTTCGCCGGTTTGATGGCGCATACCTTCGCCTTGGTCGGCGTGCCTGCGGGCGACACAACGCGGCGGGCGTTCGCCGAAATGGTGTCGTCGAATTATTTCGCGACGCTGGCCGTGCCGCTGGCCGCCGGTCGCGAGTTCAATGCGGGCGAGGAACGTCCCGGGGCGAACATTTTCGCCGTGGTCGTCAATTACGAGCGCTGGCGCGAGGCGGGGTTCAGAAACGACTTCATCGGTACGAGCGTGAAGATCAACGCTCGTGACTTCACGGTCGTGGGTGTCGCGCCCCGAGGGTTCACCGGGACGATGGCGCTCGTGGCCCCGGAGGTCTGGCTGCCGCTTGGAACCTTCGATACGGTCGTCAATGACATCTTCAAGAACCGGGGGTCCGGACTCGAGGACCGCACCAACCACGCGCTGGTGTTGGCGGGGCGGTTGAACGACGAGTTGACGTTGGAGACGGCTGCGCCGGCGCTCGACACGCTGGGACGGCAGATGGCGGCCGCGTTTCCGGCGGAGAACAAGGATCAGGCGCTGACGATCAATCCCTTGCCGCGGATGTCCACGAGCACGTCGCCGCAGAGCGACACGCCGGTCGCGGCGGCCATGGCGCTCTTGATGGGCATGTCGGCGATGGTGCTGCTCATCGCGTGTCTCAACATTGCCAACATGCTGCTCGCCCGCGGCTCGGCTCGGCGTCGAGAGCTTGCCGTGCGGGTCGCGATCGGCGGCCGGCCATCGCGGATCGTGCGGCAGCTGCTGACCGAGAGCCTTGCGCTGGCCGTTGCGGGAGGCCTCGTTGGGCTGGTCCTCTCGTTCTGGGCGATGAAGCTGCTCGTGGCGACGCTCCTCCCGCTGCTGCCGCTCGCGCTCGAATTCACGCCCACGCCGGACGCCACCGTCCTCGCCGTGACCATGGGGTTCGCGGTCCTGAGCACGCTGACGTTTGGGCTGGCGCCCGCGATGAAGTTGTCACGCGTCGACGTCGTGGCGGATCTGAAAACCCTCGACGCTCTGGGAGGTCGCGAGGGGCGCTTCCACTGGTTCCGCGCGCGCAACCTGCTTGTCGTCGGCCAGATCGCACTGTCGCTGGCCCTGCTGGTGACTGGGGGACTCTTCGCGCGCGGCGCGCTGAAAGCGGCGGCGGCGGATCCCGGGTTCAGATACGAGCGCATCCTGCTGGCGAGCCTCGACCCGGCGCTAGCTGCTTACGACGAAACGCGGACTCGAGCCGCGTATCGAAACGTTCTCGAGCGGGTCCGGAACGTTCAGGGCATCGAATCGGTCACGATGACCTCGATCGTGCCGTTCGGCGAGTTTCAGGAGGGTCGGCCGGTGGAGCGGCTGGGCGGCGCCTCGGCAACCGTGGCAGGCCGATCGCCGAGCTACATGATCGTCGGCGCCGACTACTTCAAGACGCTCGGTCTCAGAATGCTGCGCGGTCGCGAGTTCACTCTCATCGAGGAAGAATCGCCGAATGCGCCGCGCGTCGCGATTATCAACGAGCCACTGGCCCGCCGGTTATTCCCGAACGAGGATCCGCTGGGGCAGATGATTCGCATTACGCGGCACGAGGACGAGCCCGGGGGAGTGGACTTCGAGCCGATGCAGATCGTCGGCGTCGCGCCGGGGCTGCGAGCGACGTTGTTCGATGCCGCGCCGGTTCCTCACCTGTACGTCCCATTCGGCAGTCACTACCGCTCCGGTATGCACCTTCACGCGCGTGTCGCGCGCGACGGCGGGGAGGCCGCAGCCGCGGCGCTCTCGGCGGTTCGACAAGAGCTGCGCAACGTGGATGAGGCTCTACCGGTGCTCGAGCTGTCGTCGATGCAGCGCTTTCATGATCGAAGCCTGGGGCTGTGGGGCGTCCGCATGGGCGGCCGATTGCTGACGATCTTCGGAGCGCTCTCGCTCGCGCTTGCCGTCGTCGGTATCTACGGAGTCAAGTCATATCTCGTGTCGCAACGCACTCGGGAGATCGGCATCCGGATGGCGCTCGGCGCACGATCGTCGAGCGTGCTCTGGCTCGTGCTGCGCGAGGGGGTGTGGCTCACCGCGATCGGCCTGGCGCTCGGCCTGCCGCTGGCCGCGCTGATCGGGCGAGCGCTGAGCGGCTTCCTCTACGAAGTCAGCCCGCTCGACCCGATTGTCTTCGCGCTCGCACCTGCGCTGCTCGCGGCCGCCGCAGTGGCAGCGAGTTACCTGCCGGCACGAAGGGCGACACGCATCATGCCGCTCACCGCTTTGCGAAGCGAATAGTTTCCTTCAAGGTGCAGCCCTTCCCCGCGAACGACGTCGCCGGGCGTGGCCGTCGGACCTGGAACGATGCCGAGCATGCCGGAGCCTGCTCGCGGGTCTTCATGGCGTTTTCATCTGACTGGCCTGCTTCACGAGTTGCCGTGCCTCAGGTGGTGTGACGCGAGTACTATACGACTCGAGCCCAAACCAGGAGGCGTCACACCTGGTCAACATGCAGGACCGCACCGAACAATCGGAACCGGTGGTACAGCGTGCGATGCGTCGCCTGTTGCTGATGCTGGTCACGGTGGGGATGGTGGGAACCGCCGCCGATCTCGTGCTGCTCGAGCACTATGAAGACGCCTGGCAGCTCCCGCCGCTCGCGCTGATTGGTTTCGCCCTGCTCGTCGTCGCGTGGCTCCTGGTCAGCAATCGGCCTTTCGTGGTGATTGTGCTGCGGATCCTCATGATTGGCCTGATCGCGGCGGGATGTTTCGGCATCGTCCTGCACTTCCGCGGGAACCGCGAGTTTCAGCGGGAAATCGACCCGACGATCGAAGGGTGGGCTCTCATTCAGGCGGTGATGACCGCCAAGGCGCCGCCTGCCCTCGCCCCGGCGAACATGATCCAGCTTGGCCTGCTCGGGCTGCTCTACACTTATCGACATCCGTCGTTGGCATGGCGCGGTCCGGACGAGCCGCAGAACAGGACTACCGCATGAGAACGATTCGAGCGCTCGCTATCCTCTTTGTCGTGCTGGCTGGAACAGTGGACGCCCAGGTCGGGAAGTCGCTGGGCGTCGTCGACGCGAATACGGCAGCCGAGAAGGACCTGCTCGCGATGCCGCACATGAATGCGGCACGGGTGAAGGCGCTGATTGAGAAGCGTCCATTCGCGA
Organism: uncultured Acidobacteriota bacterium; assembly: GCA_963841905.1. Taxonomy (GTDB): domain Bacteria; phylum Acidobacteriota; class Vicinamibacteria; order Vicinamibacterales; family UBA2999; genus JACCSI01. The sequence continues at coordinate 213,664 of CAWJEM010000005.1, read as the reverse complement.
GCATCACGGATTTGAATGCGTTCCTACTGAGTCAGGGACTGACCGCCGTGCAGGCGATGGAGTTCTACGGCAAGGCTTTCGTCCACATCAACCTGAATACTGCCACGCCCGACGAGATCCTGCTGGTGCCGGGCGCCGGCAAGCGCATGGTCCATGAATTCGACGAGTATCGACCATGGAAATCGTATGCGCAGTTCGACAAGGAGATCGGGAAGTATGTCGGGGCCGAGAAGACCGCGCAGCTGGCTCAGTACACGTTCATCCCGATTCGGCTGAACACCGCGAGCGATGCGGACATCCTCAGCATCCCAGGGGCCGGCCAGCGCATGGTCCGAGAGTTCAAGGAATATCGTCCCTGGAAAACCCGGGAGCAATTCCTGAAAGAGATCGGAAAGTATGTGGGCGAGAAAGAAGCCACGCGGATGTGGCGCTACGTCGTCATCGACTGACGACCGGGCTTTTCACGGGCTGATCGAGCGGACTTGCAGGGTGGTGCGGGCGATGACCACGGAGGACTGATCGGACATTGCCTCGAAGTAGGACAGAAATCGACGCACTTCTGCCGCGTCGTAGGCTGCGAGGTTGCGGGCCCACCGAAACGAGATCGGCTGGTAGCGAAGCGCGATCTCGACCACCAGCGGCCCACTGGTGTCGGCGAGTGCGATTCGATAGCGGATGTGATCTCCGTCGGCATCGAAGTCGGGGTCGGTTGCGGCGTTGCCCTGCACGGCGATGTCCGGCACCGCCGTTCTCTTGTCGAATCCCCGCGGCAGGAGCCGATTGTCTTTCACGAATCGCGTGCCCTGGAGCAAGCCAGTGGTGACCGCACCGGTGCTGTCAACCATCATCGATTCGTAGATCTGGACCTGATCGGCCGAGCGGATCTCTTCGTAGTGCGGTTCGTAGCCGGCGGGGTCGGCGTCGTTGTCGTTGCCCGCGATGGCACCGGAGTGCTGCACGGCGCCCGATTCGAAGACCACCCGCCCGGGTTGGTCGCGGACGGTGAGATGCACCCAGCTGCGGCGCGCGGGATACCCGGTCGGAAACTTATGACCGGTGAGGTTCCGGATTGTCACGACGAGGGCCAGCGTTCCGTCGTCCGTGCGAGATCCGGTTGCGGAGACGGTCGCGGTATCCGACTGCAACTGGAGCCAGGTCGCGCGCGCGTTGGCTTCCAGTTCGCCGGGAAGGGCCTCGACACCGAGATCAGACCGATACCGGTTCAGCATCCGAAGCATGAAGACGTTGCCACCCACGAACGTATGTCGGCTCAGTCCCGATCGTGGTTCGCCGAGCACGGACGCCACCTTCGTCTCCTGCACGACTTCGGGCATGTGACACGACTGACAGCTCCGCTCGTTACGGTAGGCGCTGTGCTGCCACTCGAGATAGGGAACCTGCTCCGGAAGCGACCCGACGACCTCGCCACGCGGCCCCAAGGCTTTCGTGTAGAGCGTGTGGCACGTGGCGCAGAAAGCTGACTCCTGGATGTGGCGACCCTCGGCCGGTGTGGCGCCGGTGGCGGACTGCATCAGGTGCGCGCGGCCCGCATCCACCTCAAATGGTCCAAACACCCGGGCTCCCGCGGTGGTCGCGGGCGGGACAACGAAGCCCCCTGTGAAGCTCTTCGCGGTGGCAAGTTGATCTGGGCTGATCTGATGGCACAGCGAGCAAGACACGCCGTCGGCCGCGAGTCGAGCCGCGGCCGAGTTGACTTCCCCAATCGGCAGGTGTGCGAACACCTGGCCGTCAGTGCCGCGGGCCCGCGCGAGGGTCCGCGCCATCGGCATGTGGCAGGTGGCGCACTCATCCTCGATCGCGTTCGCCTGCGCCGGATGATCCAACGTCTCCCGTCTGACCGAGGCTTGCCAGTACGGGTCGCGCGAGGCGTTGGCCATGATCGATCCACGCCATGCGCTCCCGATCGAGACGTCCTCGCCAGCCGACGTGGTCAGGCCGTTGTGACACGCGAGGCAATCGTCGGCGGTCTGGAAATGGGGCAGCGCCGGCCCGGGGACGGATGGGGGCGCGGCGGTCGACGGGCCGGACCGCTGCGCCAGCCCGATAGCGCCCAGGGTGAGCGCGAGCCCAATGCTGATGGTGGTGGTACTACCGCCAGCCATCGAAGATCCTCCCATCGAACCAGTCCCAGAGCAGGTAGGCTAGAACTCGCACATCCCGCTGACCACGCTCGGTAACCGGAACTCGAACGCCGAGGTTCATCATGATGTGCTGACGCTTGCTGAGCGTCACCTGCATCTGCGGGACCAGATCCCATTGCGCGCGCTCGTCGGGTTCGAGCTCCTTGGCGCCAATGACTTCAAGCATCGGTGCCCAGGAGCGTCCGAATCGACCCTGTGTGAAGCTCTTCCCGATTGCCGTGCGCCAGAAGGCTTCACGACTGTGTTCCTCTTGGGCCCAGGGAATCCCGACGCCGGCTTGGAACTGGACGAAACCATCCGATGGAAGCATCTGGCCGATCGCGACGAAAGGCTCGAACACCGTGACGCCGCTACCCAGACCCTGGTTCTCCTTGCCCGAGGGCAGCACGAACTCGGCGGCGGCACTGACGATGGTGCCAGTGTCGAGCGAGTGAAACAGGGCGTGCTTGAGCGCGAAGGCGACATCGCCCAGGCCGGACTGCCAGCCGCCGGTGGCGTCCTGTTTGTGCGCGATCGGTACGACGACTTCGAATTGGGTGCGGGCGCCGAGCCGCCTCTCGTACAAAAATTCGGTACTCGACCGCGGCCAAATCACCACCGGTGATCGCGATGCTCAGCACGGCTTCATTTTCAGGGAACGCTTTCTCGGTCACGAGCGCCCGAGGCAGGTTGAGTTCGCCTCGCGGCCACGCACCTTCTACGCAGAAGCGGCGAGCGTAGTCGATGGTCTGTTGCATCTGGCGCTCGGACAGCGCTTCGCCGAAGGCCGGCATCCGTCGGTCGAACGCACGGATCGGGCCGCCGCTGTGAACAATAGCCATCCAGTCGGCATCGGGTTCGGGGGTCGCGAACGCGCAGTCGGTGAAATCGGGGAGCGGCGTGTCGAAGCCAACCGTGTGTCGGGGCTGCCCGCGCCCGTCCGACCCGTGGCACGCCGCGCACGCCGCGCGGTAGAGCTCGCGGCCCTCATCTCGTGGCGCAGCCAGCTGCTCAAACGTTGAGGATGTCGTAAGTCCCGCGAGCAGCCAGAGCGTCGGCAACAGCATCGAGTTGCGCGGCCGAAGTCAGGAGCGTCGGCCTGCAGCGGGAAGGAGGCTAACATGCGCGACCGTCAGCCCATAACCTGAGTCTCGATCGCAACTTCAGGCGGAACGAGTCGAAGAATCGACCGCGTGGCATATGGCAGTCTGCGCTTCTGCACCGAATGGCTACCTCATCCGTCCTGAGTTGAGGGCGGAACTCCTCTTGCACCATACAGGTAAGATGCTGAGATTGGATGTGCAGCGTCGTGAATTCATGCGGCTGAGGTTTGCTACGTAGGAAGAAACTACACATGGTCGCCCCGTCCCCCTTCTCACGTTTCGCCACCCTGCGCCAGTGGTGCGCGGAGTTCGTGAGTCGCTACCCTCGTGGGTTCGTCGCCACGATGTCGGTGGTGGGGGCGATGTTCTGGTTCGGGATGGGCGCCTCGGCGCTGCTTGCGCATCAGGTGCTGACCGGGGTCCCGGATCGCAGCAGCTTGACCCGCGTCACGCAGATGGCGCGCTCGTCGGTGTTCTACGACCATCGCGGGCGGCCCGCTTTCACGATTTTCAAGGAACAGCGCATCGAGGTGCCGCTCGATCAGATATCGCCCAATCTCAAGAAGGCGATGCTCGCGATCGAGGACCAGCGCTTCTACGATCATCAGGGGATCGACCTTGTTCGGATGGCCGGTGCGGCAATCGCGAACCTTCGCGAAGGCAATCGCGCGCAGGGCGCCAGCACCATCACGCAACAACTCGCGCGCATGAGTTTTCTCACGCTCGACAAGACGTACTCCCGCAAATTCCAGGAGGCGGTTCTCGCCGCGCTGATTGAGAACGACTTCGGCAAAGAGCAGATCTTCGAACTGTATTTGAACAAGGTGTACTTCGGCGCCGGGTTGTATGGCGCCGAAGCCGCGGCGCGCGGCTACTTTGGCAAGCGTGCCGCCGACCTCACGCTGGCCGAGGGAGCGCTGCTCGCGGGGCTCGTGAAGGCCCCGTCGAACTACGCGCCGACGGCGAATCTCGACCGCGCCACCCGCCGTCGCACCGTCGTCCTGCAGGCGATGCTCGAATCGGGTGCGATCGATCGCGATGAGTTCGATCGGGCGCGTACCGCCAAGGTGACGCTGACGGATTCGCTCTCGAACGAGGAGCCGTACGGCCGCTTCTACAAGGAGCACGTCCGGCACGAGCTGGTCAAGCGGTTTGGCGCCGATCGCGTCAACGAGGGCGGACTGAAGGTCTACACCACCATCGATCTCGACATGCAGCGAGCAGCCGATGCCGAGGTCCAGCGGGTTCTTAAGGATCTCGACACGCGCCGTAACTCGCGTACGAAAGCCCCACCGGCCAACGCTGCTGCGCTCCAAGCGGCGCTCGTCGCCATCGATCCGCGCACTGGTGAGGTGCGAGCCCTGATCGGCGGTCGCGATTTCGTCCAAAGCAACTTCAACCGGGCCATCAGCGCGAAACGTCAGCCTGGTTCGGCTTTCAAGCCGTTTGTCTACGCGGCGGCGCTCGAAGCCGGCTTTACTCCAGCCACTTTGATCTCCAACCTCGATGACCCTGTGTACACCGTGCAGGGCGCGTGGATTCCCGAGGACGATCACTCAGAGGCTACCGCGATGACCATGCGGGCGGCACTGAAGACGTCGAGCAACCGGGCCGCCGTGCGCATGCTCGAGGATTTGGGGATCAACAAGGCCGTTGACTACGCCAAGCGGATCGGCATGGGTGAGATGCCCGGCGTGCCCTCACTCGCACTGGGTGCAGGCGAGGTGACGCTCGAATCGCTGACGAGCGCCTACGGCGTGTTTGCCAGTATGGGCGCCCGGCGTCCACCCACCTACATCAAACGGGTCGAGGACGCCGAAGGGGTCGTACTTTACCAAGCATCGCAGGAAGTCAGCCAGGTCATCTCGGAGCAGACGGCGTATCTCATGACCCATATGCTCGCGGACGTCGTCAACCACGGGACCGCTTACCCTGCACGCCAGTTGGGCTTCAAGTTGCCGGCGGCTGGCAAGACCGGGACGACGAACGACTATCGGGATGCCTGGTTCGTGGGCTACACGCCTCGTCTCGTGACGGGCGTCTGGGTGGGCTTCGACCAGCCACAGACGATCGTCAGCCGCGGCTATGCGGCGACGGTGGCCGTTCCCCTGTGGGCGGGATTCATGAAGAAGGCCACCGCGGACGATCCGGCGGATTGGTACAAGGCGCCGGCCGGCATCGTGGCGGTCGAGGTGTGCAAACTGTCGGGCAAGCGGCCCGGCGAGCACTGCTACGGCGAGATCACGCACACCGTCGACGGCACCGAGGTGACAGGACCCAGCGTCTACACCGAGTATTTCGTCCGAGGCACGCAGCCCGACGAGACCTGCGACGTCCATGCCAGTACCCTCAATCTTCAGTCGTCTGGCTGGTTGGGTCGGCGGCGCCTCGCCGACCACACCCACACAAGACCGAGCGGTCGCCCAAAGCCCCGACCGTGTCGAGGAGCCGGCGGCACAAGCCGCGAGCCGTGCCGACGAGCCGACGGCCACAGCCGAGGAAGCGCCCAAGAAGAAACGCGGCTTCTGGGGGCGAGTCTTCGGTCGTGGCGACAAGAACGACGAGAAAAAACCTCGTCCGCGCTGACGCTCCCCTGACGACCACAGTCTCGGTGATACGCTGAATCCGAGGTCCGTCGCCTGATTCCAGCGTTCCAAGCGATAGTTGGTCACCGTAACGTCAAGAGCTTGCTCGCGAGCGCCATCGCTCGTGGCTCGGTCCCGCCGACGCTCCTGCTGACGGGGCCCGTCGGCGTCGGCAAGTACGCAATTGCCCGTGCGACCGCCGCGGCCATCAACTGTCTCAGTCCGCGCGTCGATCAGGCGGGGCTTGCCGTCGACGCCTGCGGCGCGTGTCGATCGTGCGATCGAATCGCCCGCGATGTTCACGTCGACCTATTGACCGTCGAGCCTGACGACACCGCGAAAATCAAAGTCGAGGCGGTTCGGACCGTTCTGGAGCAGACGGGGTATCGGCCCTTCGAAGGCAAGCGCCGCGTCGTCGTCCTTCGAGATGCCGATGCGATGCAGCACAGCGAGCAGGCGGCGCAGAACGCGCTCCTGAAGTCGCTCGAGGAGCCGCCGCCCGGCACCATCTTCATCCTCACGACGGCAATTCCTGGCGCGCTCCTTCCGACGGTGCGATCGCGGTGTATGCGGCTGCAGGTCGGGGGTCTGACCGAGGCCGAAGTATCCGCCGTGCTTTCGCGTGATCATGGATTGTCGCCGGGGGAGGCGGGTGTGGTTGCCGCCTTGTCCGACGGCAGTGTGGGTCATGCGCTCGCGCTTGCATCCAACGATCTCGAAGAGCTTCGAGAGCTTGCCCTGCAACTGCTGGAGCGTGCCGCGAAAGGGAATACCGCGACGCGGATGCAGGCTGCCACGGCGTTGGCGGTCAGCTCGAAGCGGGATCGAGACCGAGCCGAAGTCGCGCTGACGCTTCGGCTGTTGTCATCGATGCTTCGGGACATCGAGCTTTTGAATGCAGGCGCCGACGAGAGGTTGCTGGCCAATCCGTCGCTTCGGGATCGACTGCAGCGGCTTGCTCGCGCCTACGCCGGTGACCGAGCACGGGCATCGTTTGCGGCCGTGGATGAAGCGGTCGTCGCTGTGACTCGGAATGCCGGGACGAAGGTCGTTGCGGACTGGTTGGCGGTGAATCTGTAGGGCGTAGGGCTCAGTGCTCAGGGCAGCAGGGAGCTTTCAGGAACGACCTCGTGCTCCGCATACCGCCACAGCGCAACGGCCAGTGTCCGTGCCAACGCCACAATGCCGATGCGCTTACTCCGCCCACTACGGCCTCTGTCTGATCGGCATTTTCTCTGCCAGCAGGGTGCGATAGAGCCCCTCCAGATCCCGCCCGAGCCGGGCGATGCCGTAGCGCTCGACGATAAGGGTCCGCAATTGCTTGGCATCTGGCGGCGTACGGAGAGTCTGGACGATGGCGTTGGCGAGCGCGTCGGCGTTGCCTGATGGCACGAGGGCCCCGAGCCTGCCATGGTCGAGAAAGTCTGGCAAGCCGCCCACCGAGGTCGCCACAACCGGGCAGCCTGTCGCCATGGCTTCGATGACTGTGAACGGCGTGCCTTCATTGACGCTGCTGATCACGAGTTGATCGCTATCGGCGTACACAGGCTCCACCTCGCGTTGCCAGCCCGTGAACGTCATGGCCTGTCGAACTGCGAGCGCATCCACTTGGGCCTCCAACTCCTGGCGCAGCTCGCCATCGCCGACAATCGCAAAGCGGGCCTGTGGGATCTCAGCCAGGACCTTGACCGCAGCCTCCAGGAACAATGCGTGGTTCTTGACGGGCACGAGGCGACCCACGATGGTCACGAGGGGAGCATCGGCCGGGATGTTCCACACGCGGCGGAACTGGCCTGTCTTGCGCGGCGCGCGGGCAAAGCCGTCCAGATCCAGTCCGTAGGGCATGACGGTGAACTTGCTGCGCGGCGCGATGCGGTACGTGTCCGCGAGCCCGTTTCGCTGCCCTTCGGTCAACGTGATGATCGTGTCGGACATCCGACCGGCTATCCGTTCGAGCAGGATGAAAAACCGCGTCTTGAGTGGAGAGAAGTACCCGTGAAAGACATGCCCGTGAAAGGTATGCACGATCACGGGGACGCCTGCCAGCCGTCCTGCGAGGCGGCCGATGAACCCGGCCTTGGCCGTGTGCGTCGTGATGACGTCGGGCTTGATGCGACGAATCAACCGGTAGGCCTTCCACAGGGTGACTAGATCCCAGACGGGATGCAGCTCGCGTCCAAGCTCGGGAATGATGATGGGCACCACCCCGTGCTGTGCGGCGTAGTAGCTCATGTCGCCTTCCGCCTCGCCAACCTTTCCGGCGACGAGCGTGCTCTCGAAAGTCGGTGAACCCAATCGTGCCGTAATCAGCGTGACGTGTATGGCAGGACCGCCGACATTGAGGCGGGCCACCATGTTGAGGACGCGAATAGGCTGATTCATGGGAACAGGCGAGAGGATCTGGCAAGCGCAGACGGAGACGGAAACCGAGCCCGGCATTATAGCGTGGGTGTTTCGCTGGCGGCACTGGTCCGGCCACGCGCTCGCCGGATTGTCTTCCTCCTGCCTACGCCGGACATTGGCGGCGCGGAGCGCGTGGTGGTGCGTACGGCCGCAGGGCGCAGGGGAGGGCTCAGAGCCCTTTAATCCCTCCTGATCCCTGTGCCCTGATCCCTGTGCCCTACTACACTCTCCCCATGCCCCGCCCACGTGTCGCGATCACCGTCGGAGATCCGGCCGGTATCGGGCCTGAGATCGCTGCGAAGGCGGCCGTGGATCCGCGCGTGATCGCGGAATGCGAGCCGATCCTCTTTGCGCCTCCGCCCGATCAGGCGTTTCGCGCCGGCCAGCTGTCGGCAGACGCTGGACAAGCGGCGTACGACACCATCGTGCGAGCCGTGCGCGCGGCGCGCGCGGGCGAAGTCGAGGCGATCGCCACCGCGCCGATCAGCAAGCTCGCGTTTGCCCGCGCCGGGCTGCCGTGGAAGGGTCACACCGATCTGCTCGCACACCTTTGCGATGCGGCGCCGGTGGCCATGCTGTTTCATGCACCCAAGCTAATCGTCGTCTTAGCCACGGTGCACGTGCCGCTCGCCGAGGTTCCCAAGCTCCTCACCATGTCCGGCCTGCTCGAAACGATTCTCCTGGCCGCCCGTTGGTTGCCGCGCTTTGGTTTCGCACGGCCGCGGCTGGCCGTGGCGGGGCTCAACCCTCACGCGGGGGAGGATGGCGTCCTCGGGAGCGAAGACGAGTCAGTAATTCGCCCCGCCGTCGCCGAGGCCAGCCGTCAGGGCGTCCACGTGAGCGGACCCTGGCCGGCCGACACGGTCTTCGTGCGAGCGTCGCGCGGCGAGTTCGATGCGGTCATCGCGTGCTATCACGACCAGGGACTGATTCCCGTGAAGCTCCTTTCGTTCGGGCAAGCCGTCAACGTGACGATTGGATTGCCCATCATTCGAACATCGGTGGATCACGGGACAGCGTTTGACATTGCTGGACAGAACATCGCTGACCCAGGCAGCATGATCGAAGCCGTACGGCTGGCCGCTCGGTTAGCAGGCGATTCTTCTGGCCACTCCGATCGCGTGTGACGCCCGACTTCTTGACCTTCGCCGTCATTGGGTTCATCGCGCAACTCGTGGACGGGACGATCGGGATGGCCTATGGCGTGGTGTCGGCGACGGCTCTATTGAGCGCCGGCCTCTCGCCTCTGAGCGCGACGGCCAACATTCACTTTGCCGAGTTGATTACGGGCGGCCTCAGCGGTGTCTTTCACGCTCGACGTCGTCAAGTGTCGTGGCCACTCGTGCGGCGTCTCGCTCTGGCCGGTTGCCTCGGCGGCGCCACCGGCGCCCTTCTACTTGTCGTCCTCGCGACGCGTTTTGTCGAGTGGTCCCGTCGGGTGGTGGCGCTGTACTTGCTAGTCCTCGGTCTTTGGCTCTGCTGGCGCGCCCGCAGCGGATTGAAGTCAATCTCACGGGCGTCCGCCCGGCCACATGCGCTGGGGTTTGCGGGCGGGCTGTTTGATGCAGCGGGCGGCGGCTGGGGTCCGATCGTAACCTCCAACCTGATGATTGCTGGCGTTACGCCGCGCGTAGCGATCGGGTCGTCGATCGTCGCCGAGTTTTTCGTGACGGCCGTGCACGCCATCGTGTTCGCAACGATCGGGGGCCTGCGACCGGAGCTCGCGATGGCCGGGCTTCTGCTTGGAGGCATGATCGCCGCGCCCCTTGGGCCGACTCTGGCAGCACGGTTACCCTCCAGCGTCGTGGTCTTTCTGGTTGGCCTGGCGGTCGTCGCGGCGAGTGCGGTCCTGATTGTTCGATAGCTGGTCGCCTGTAATGGCTCGTTCGGGCACTCGTGGCATCGGGCTTTAGAGCTTGTGAATAAACCGATCGCGTCGGCTTCCGGCTTCAGCCGGAAGGTCTATGTTGTCCGCGCCCAACTTCCGCCTGAAGGCGGTATCACGGATATCGTTCGGTATCACGGATATCGTTCGGCACTCGTGGCTTCCGGCTTTCAGCCGCGAAGATTGGAGCCGCGATACCGAAGATGTGATACTACGCCGATGTCCCCGCACGATATCCTGTGGGGCAAGGACGACGTGGCGGCCAAGCAATCATCTGGGAAGGACTCGAAGGAATCATCGTCGAGCGACACGCTCATCGCCGACAACCGCAAGGCGCTCTACGACTATCACCTGCTCGAGACGTTCGAAGCGGGAATTGCGCTTCTGGGCACGGAGGTGAAGGGCATTCGTGAAGGTCGAGCCAACCTGCGCGACAGCTTCGCGCGGGTCGAGCAGGGAGAGGTGTGGCTCTACAACGTCCATATCAGTCCTTACAGCCACCGTGGCTACGTCGACCACGATCCCAAGCGACGCCGCAAGCTCCTCCTGCATCGCGCGGAGATCCGGAAGCTGATTGGCAAGACGATCGAACGCGGATTGACGCTGGTGCCGACCCGGTTGTACTTCAAGAATGGTCGGGTCAAAGTCGCGCTCGCTCTGGCGCGAGGCAAGCAGGCGCATGACAAGCGTGAAACCATACGACGGCGGGAAGTGGATCGAGAAACGCGTGCAGCCGTCAAGGAACGCGTGCGACGCAGGGAAAAAAATATAGCGAAGCTGGCCGAAGAAGCTGTCTAAAGCGGAGCAACTCGCGATACACGCGCACGACATCGCTTTCGAGGCGCTCCAGTCCATATCGCGAGAGGACCGACGCTCGGCCGGCTTCTCCCATGGCCGCACGCCTCGAGGTATCGGCCAGTAGCGTCGCCACGGCGCGGGCGAGGCCCTCCACGTTGCCGGCAGGTGCGAGCAACCCGACACTCTCGCTCGAGATCACGTCACCCACGCCCCCGACATCGGTGCTGACGCCCGCAACGCCGCTGGCCATCGCCTCGATCAGCGCGACCGGTGTTCCCTCGTTAGCCGATGTCAGCAAGAACACGTCGGTGGCTGCGTAGATGCGGTCCAGGTCGGCGCGCCATCCAAGAAACCTCACACGGTCGGCAATGCCGAGCAAGCGTGCCTGCTCTTCGAGTTGGGGCCTCAAGGTGCCATCGCCAACGAGGAGAAAGAACATCGATCGATGCTCGTGCGCCAGCCGCTGAGCGACCGAGAGGAAGACGTGCTGCTGCTTGATCTCGGTCAAGCGGCCAACCGTCGTGACGACCGACGCGAGCGCCGGGATGCGCAAATCGTGGCGTGCTGCGACCCGCATGGGTCCGTCAATCGCGGCAAAGCGTGCGAGATCGAAACCTGACGGAACGAGGCGAATCTGCTCGGCCCGGCCAATTCGATACACGTTTTCGATGTCGTGCCGGATTCGGGAGGAAATCGCGATCAACACGCTGGTAAACCGGGCCAGGATCCGTTCGACGCTGGCCACCCCTCGGGAAACGAACGGCGAAAAGGACCCGTCGAGAACGGTGCTGTGGTATGTGTGAACAGCCTTGGCGGGGTGACCCAGTCCAAACGTCAGGTTGTAGGCGAGGGTTGCCAGGCGGCCGAGTGTTCCTGCCTTGGCCATGTGCGTGTGAACGATACGCGGGCGGTAACGGCAGAGTTGGATATAGATCGTCAGGAGCGCGATGATGTCGTGCAGCGGACGAACCGGTCGTCGCAGAGAGGCGATGTAGAGGTCCGAGAGAGGGCCCGTCTCGAGGACCGTGCGCATGTCGCCCTCGCCAGCATCGGTTTGACCGTGTAATAGAAGCGTGTCGAACCCGTGGTGCTGGAGCCGGCTCGTCAACGACAATGCTTGAATTGCAGGTCCACCGACATTTAGTCTTGTGATGATTCGAACGACCCGGACACGCTCCGACATGCCAACCGCCGACTGTACCACTTGTTTCCGCGCTCGCTCAGCGCCTTCGCTCCCGATGGCGTACAACTCGTGAGTTCTCTAACCGCGGCACTGCTGGCGCTGGTTGGGGCCGCGGCGCTGGTTCCGGTCTGCAAGTGGATGGCAGTTCGTGTCGGCTGTGTCTCGGCCCCCAAGACCGATCGCTGGCACCAACGGCCGACACCACTCCTGGGCGGTCTCGCCATCGTGCTGCCAGTTCTCGTCGGCGTCATCGTCAGCGGCGATGTCGCTGAGCATGGGACGCTCGTCGCGTGCGCGGCCCTGATCGCACTCGTTGGTCTCCTCGACGATATCGTGACGCTGTCGCCGGCGACGAAGCTGGTCGCGCAGATCGCGCTCGCCTCAGTCTTTGTCTTCATGGGCTATCGCCTGCACTGGGTTGAATCGCTGACGCTGGATAGTCTCTTGACGTTGTTCTGGGTGGTCGGCATCACGAACGCGTTCAACTTGCTCGACAACATGGATGGTCTCTGTGCCGGCATCGCACTCATCGCGGGCACGGCATTTCTGTTTGGTTCGGTCCTGATGCCACCGGGAGGCGAGGCGGTGGGCGGCGGGCTCTATCTGCCGCTCCTGGTCGGCGCGGTGGCCGGCTTTCTTTTCTACAACGTCAACCCGGCCTCGATCTTCATGGGCGACGCGGGCAGCCTGTTCCTGGGCATGAGCCTCGCCGGCGTTTCTCTCGAAAGCGCCGCGCTCGCTGCGCCGGGCGATCGCTCGTTGCTCGCCGTGGTTGCGGCGCCAGTCCTCATCCTGATGATCCCGATCCTCGACACGACGCTGGTCACGCTGTCACGCCTGCTGTCTGGCCGTTCGGCGTCCCAGGGTGGTCGCGACCACTCCTCCCACCGGCTGGTTGCCATCGGGCTGTCGGAACGGCGTGCCGTCGCCGTCCTGTGGGGACTCGCCGCGCTGGCTGGTGTCTCCGGCTTCTACATTCGCTCGCTCGATCTGGGCTCTTCGGTGCTCATCGCGTCGACGCTGCTCTTGGCCATGACGGTGTTTACGGTTTACCTGATGAAGGTTCGCGTCTACGAAGGACGAGATCTCAGTCTCTTGATGCGTAACCCGCGAGTGACGCCGCTGGTCGTCAACCTGGTCTACAAGCGCCGCGTGGCCGAAGTGTTGCTGGATGCGTGCCTGATTCCCATCGCATACTACGCAGCGTATCGACTGCGGTTCGAAGGCCCGCAGCTTCATCCCAACTTTCAGAACTTCCTCCAGTCGCTGCCGGTCGTCGTGGCCAGTCAGATCGGCGCCCTGTTCGTCGTCGGGGCGTACCGCGGCATCTGGCAGTACTTCAGCCTGATTGATGGCGTGACATTCGCCAAAGCGGTGTTCGCCGGCACGGTCCTCTCGGAGTTGATCGTCCTGTATCTCTACAGGTTCGAGAGCTATTCCCGGACGGTCTTCATCATCTACGCCGTCTTGATTTTCGTGCTGCTGAGCGCCTCGCGCGCCTCATTCCGATTGATCGATGAGTTTGCGACCCGGCGTCGCAAGCTGGGCGATCGTCTGGTCGTCTATGGCGCAGGTCCGGGAGGAAGCCTCGCCATTCGCACCGTGGCCAATTTGGATGCTCCGTACCGGGTGGTCGGGTTCGTGGATGACGACCCCACGCGACAGCGGGTGAGAGTTCAGGGATATCCCGTGATGGGGACGTTCGATCGACTGCGCCAGCTGATTACAGACAAGCAGGTGGACGCGGTACTGGTCAGCACCGATGCGATCGACTCCGACTGTCTGGCCGAAGCCGAGGCGCTGGCCGCCCAGCACGGCGTGCGAGTTCTGCAGTTGCAGGTGACCATTCGGCATCGCGAGGAGCCGGAGTTGACTCGGCTCGATCCGCCGACCCCGCCCGCACCGGGAGTACACTGACCGACACGATGTGCGGCATCGCTTGATCACCGCTGTTGACCATCAGCACCCGAAGCACTTTACGCACCTTACGCACCTTCGGCACCGCAGGCACCAGCACCTTCGGCACGTCAGGCACCTTAGGCACCCCAGGCACCTTGCGATGATTGCACTCTTCTGGGACATCGACGGCACGCTGCTCACGACCGGTCGCGCCGGATTGATTGCGTGGGAGGACGCCTGCCGAACCGTCACAGGGCAATCGCTCGACTTCCAGACGCTCAAGACCGATGGGTTGACGGATCATCAGGTCGCGATGCGCATCATGGAGCAGGCTGACCATCCGATAGACGATGACGCCTTGCGACGAATGGTGGCGGTCTATGAGCGTCAACTGCCAGAGCGCCTCCCGTTGCGCAAGGGTCGTGTGCTCGACGGCGTTCGTGAGAGCCTCGAACACCTGCGCGCCCATCGACGGGATGTCCATTCGATGCTGCTGACCGGCAACACCGAGCGAGGCGCACGGGCCAAGCTGACGCACTACGACCTGGCCGAGTTCTTCGAAGGGGGCGCGTTCTCCACCGATGCCGGTCCGCGATCGCGGATTGCAGAACGAGCCTTGGGGCTGGTTCGCGCGCGGTTCCCTGAAGCGGCGATCGAGCCGGGGCACGTCTTCGTCATCGGCGACACGCCACACGACGTCGATTGCGCGCGAGCGGTTGGGGCGCGAACGATTGCAGTCGCCAGTGGCGTTTACGGGTCCGATGCGCTGCGAGCCCACGGGGCATGGCGTGTGCTCGATCGCATACCGTCGCCAGACGCCTTCGTCACGCTGATCGACACTCCTGACGGACAGTGAGAAGGATGACGTTGTAAGGTTGTCTGGAAGATGGTTCTGGAAGGTGGTTCTGGACGACGGTTCGTACACGACGGTTCTACACGAAGGTTCTACACGAAGGTTCTACACGAAGGTTCGCCGGTGGTTCTTGACAACCATGGTTCGTCCGAGGGGCAACTGTGGCAACCACTGCTCCGACGAACCGTCGTCACCAACCGTCGTCACGAACCGTCGTCAGAACCTTCGTGTAGAACCTCCGTCCAGAACCTTCGTGTAGAACCCTCGTGTAGAACCTTCGTGTAGAACCCTCGTGTAGCAACCTCAGGTATACTTCGAAAGTTCTGCCCTCCGTGTCTGAGCCCATCGTGATCACTGGTGCCGCGGGGCAATTGGGCCAGGCGCTGGTCGAAACCCTGGCGGTGGAGTGGCCCACGCGCGGGTTGACCCGGCACGATCTCGACGTGACGAATGGCCGCGAGGTCCTGCGCACCATGGCAGAACTTCGGCCGGCAGCGATCATCAATTGCGCCGCGTACAACGCCGTCGATCGCGCGGAGGACGAACCAAGGCAGGCGTTTGCCGTCAACGGCCTCGCAGTCGCCAATCTGGCGCGGGCGGCCGCGGAGGCGCGCGTGCCCTTTGTGCATTACAGCACCGACTTCGTGTTCGATGGTGAAGCCGAACGACCCTACGCAGAAGACAGTGTGCCGCGCCCGGCCGGAGTCTATGCGGCGTCGAAACTGGTGGGCGAGTGGTTCGCGCGTGATGCACCACAGCATTACGTGCTGAGAGTCGAGAGCTTGTTTGGCGGGGTGTACAAACTTCGAAGCAGCATCGATCGCATTGCCGAAGCGCTCGAAGCAGGTCAGCCTGCCCCGGTATTCGTCGATCGCACTGTTTCTCCCAGCTATGTCTTCGACGTCGTCGCCGCAACGATGCATCTTCTCCGCAGCCGGGCGCCGGTCGGGCTCTATCATTGTGTCAACACCGGTGCTGGCACGTGGCTGCAAGTGGGGCAGGAGATCGTGCACCAGCTCCATGTCACGTCGACGTTGCAGCCGGTCGCGATGGCGGAACTACGGCTGCGGGTGCCTCGACCGCGGAACGGCGCACTCTCGAACGAGAAGCTGCGTCTGGCGGGATTCGACATGCCGACGTGGCAATCGGCTCTCGAACGATATCTTGCGTCGCGACTAGCGGCGCGCACGACTGGCCTGCGCCAGGGCAACGGCGGCCTGCCGGAACCTGAACGAAGCCTGAAGGATACAGAGAACAGATGAGCAAACGCGCCTTGATCACCGGCATCACGGGACAGGATGGTTCTTACCTCGCGGAACTCCTCCTCGAGAAGGGGTACACGGTCTTCGGGGTCGTCCGTCGCCTCAGCGCGACCAACGCCTGGCGCATCGAGCACATCCTGGACCGCATCACACTCGTGCAAGCCGACCTGCTCGATCAGTTGTCGCTCATCGGGGCGGTCGAACAGGCCGATCCCCACGAGTTGTACAACCTCGGGGCGATGTCGTTCGTCCCGTCATCGTGGGATCAACCGATGCTGACGGGCGAGTACAATGCCCAGGGGGTTACGCGAGTCCTCGAGACCATTCGCCGCGTCAACCCGAAGATCCGTTTCTACCAGGCCTCGTCCAGCGAGATGTACGGTCGCGTCCGCGAAGTGCCGCAGACCGAATTGACCCCGTTCTATCCCCGCAGTCCGTACGGCGTCTCGAAAGTCTTCGGCCACTGCATCACCGTCAACTATCGCGAGAGCTACGGGTTGTTCGCAGTGTCGGGCATCTTGTTCAATCACGAATCGCCCCGCCGTGGGCTCGAGTTCGTGACCCGCAAGGTGACGCACAGCGTCGCACGAATCAAGCTCGGCCTCGACGAGACGCTTGCGTTGGGCAATCTCGACGCCTGTCGCGATTGGGGGTTCGCCGGCGACTATGTGCATGCGATGTGGATGATGCTGCAGCAGGATGCGGCGGATGACTACGTCGTCGCGACCGGCGAGGCCCACTCGGTCAAGCACCTCGTCGAAATCGCATTCGAGCACGCCGGTCTGGATTGGGAGAAGCACGTTCGGACCGACCCGGCGTTTCTGAGACCCGCCGAGGTGGATCACCTGATAGGCAACCCCGCCAAAGCCAGGAAGATGCTCGGCTGGGAGCCGTCCGTGAACTTCGACGGGCTGGTGCGGATGATGGTGGACGCTGATGTGGCTCGATTGACGACCGGCCGGGTGTTGGCGTAATGGACTCAGCGCGACTCGGCCCAGATGCTCGCAACTCTTTCACCGATGGCGAGCGATGAGGTAAGCCCAGGCGAATCGATGCCGGCCGCCTGGATCACCCGCGGATTGGTCTCGTCGCACTGAATCAGGAAGTCGGCAAATCGCGCGTCAGGTCCATGCAGCTTGGCCCTGATCCCGCTGCTGCCGAGCCGAAGATCGTCGACGGTGGTTTCCGGCAACAGACGTCGCGCGGGGAGCACGAAGTCCTCCAACGGCAGGCGATTGTCCTCGTAGTCATCCTTGCGATCCTGATAACGAATCGTGGGGCCAAGCGTGACGTTACCCCAGACGGTCCTGGCGAGGTGCACGCCAAGTCCGGCGCCTGACGCATGCGGCAATGGATATACCAGCGCATTGACCCATGCGCGCCTGGAGGGGACGAGCTCCGCATACTCCCCACGACACGGGAAAATCTTGAACCGCGTGGCCCCGAGCCGTGCCGACACGTCGTCGGCAAAGAGACCGGCAGCGTTGACGACGGTCTGCGCGCGAATGCGTTCGTGAGCTGTGACGAGCTCGATGGCACCCGATACCGGCGACGCATCGATCAACGGCGAGCTGACCAACACCGCGACATCGAGATCTCGGGACAGTCTGGTCAACACCCGGACCAGGCCATCGGCATCGACAATGCCGGTGTCGGGCGACCACAGAGCGGCCACTCCGCCGACGTGAGGTTCGCGGGTGCGCATGAACGTGCGATTGACCAGCTCGGTGGTGACACCGTTAGCGCGGGCCGTAGCGGCCAGCGCTTCGAGCATTGGCACTTCATGTTCATCCGCTGCCACGACGAGTTTGCCGCAGCGCGAGTGCCGAATGTCGTGGGCCGCGCAAAAGTCGTACAGCCGATCGCGACCCTCCACGCACAGTCGGGCCTTGAGCGAGCCGGTGGGGTAGTAGATGCCGGCGTGAATCACGCCACTGTTCCGCGAGCTGGTGCCATGGCCCGTACGCATGTCGCGTTCGAGGACGCAGACACTCGCGCCACGGCCGGCAAGCGCCCATGCACTCGCGAGACCCACCACTCCACCGCCGATGACTGCGACGTCAACCATTTATAGGTTCCAGGGTTCCAAGGTTCCAGGGTTCCAGGGTTCCAAGGTTCCTGAGTTCCAACGTTCCAAGGCTCGGGTTCAGATTGTCGGTTAGAACCCTGGAACCTTGGAACCTTGGAACCCTGGAACCTTGCAACGTGAAAGCGCGATATGATCCGTTGTTTGTGACCGTCCCGCTACTTGACATTGGGGCACAGCACGCGCCGATTCGTGACGCGTTGGTGGCCGCGCTGACCAGGGTTCTCGATAGCAGCCGATTCATCGGCGGAGCCGAGGTCGACGCGCTCGAGCGTGAGCTGGCCGATGCGATCGGCGTCCCCGAGGCGATTGGCGTGTCGTCGGGTACCGACGCCCTGCTCGTGGCTCTCATGGCGCTCGGCATTGGGCCGGGCGATGAAGTCATTACCAGCCCTTATTCGTTCTTCGCGTCCGCGGGCGTGGTCGCCCGGCTCGGTGCGACCCCGGTGTTCGTCGACATTCAGCCTGACACGTTCAACATCAATCCGGCCGGGGTGGCAGCGGCGATCACGTCACGTACCCGCGCTATCATGCCGGTGCACCTCTTTGGTCAGCCTGCCGACCTGCACCCGATCATCAATGCGGCGATCGCGTCGGGCCTTCCGATCATCGAGGACGCCGCCCAAGCCATCGGTGCGACCTACGATGGGCATCAGGTGGGCAGCCTCGGCGCGTTCGGTTGCTTTTCGTTCTTTCCGAGCAAGAACCTTGGCGCGCTGGGCGATGCCGGACTGGTCACCACCAGTAGTCCTGAGCTCGCACGTGCGGTCCGCATGCTTCGAAATCACGGCATGGAGCCGAAGTATTTTCATCGCGTCGTCGGCGGAAACTTCAGGCTCGACGCGTTGCAGGCGGCGGCGTTGCGCGTCAAGCTGCCGCATCTCGAGGACTGGACAAACGGCCGGCGGCGCAATGCCGCGCGATATCGAGCGCTGTTGGCGTCCGCCGGACTGACCGACACCGTACGGCTGCCGGTGGAATGCCCGGGGCGTACGCACATTTACAATCAATTTGTCGTTCGCGTTCCGAGTCGCGACAGCCTGCGCAAACACCTGGAAAAGAGCGGCATCGGCACGGAGATCTACTACCCGGTTCCGATCCACCGACAGGAATGCTTCCGAAACCTTGGACACGGTGAGGGTGCGTTTCCCGAGGCGGAGGCCGCGGCGCAAGAGTCGCTGGCTCTTCCAATTTACGGAGAGCTGACCGAACGGCAACAGGACGTGGTCGTTGAGGCCATTGCCCGCTTCTATCGAGGATGAGATGGAGTTGTTGAAGAAGATTCGGTCGAAGGACGCTCGGCTCGGAGTCATCGGCCTTGGCTATGTCGGGCTCCCGCTTGCGGTCGAGTTTGCGCGAGCGGGCTTCGTGGTTGTGGGCTACGACATCAGCGATGAGAAAGTCGCCGAGATCAATGCTGGTCGCAGCTACATCCCGGATGTCGCGGAAGCCGATCTGGCGGCGGTTGTGAAAAGCGGCCACCTGCGCGCCACGACTTCAGCAGACGCTCTCACCGATGTCGACGTCATCGATATCTGCGTTCCGACCCCGCTCCGAAAAACTCGCGATCCGGACTTGTCGTACGTGGTCCAGGCCGTCGAGACGACGCGCAGGGTTTTGCGACAGGGTCAACTGGTCATCCTCGAATCGACGACGTATCCGGGTACGACCGATGAGGTCGTGCAGCCGGCGCTCGAGGAATCAGGTCTCGTAGCGGGTTGCGACTTTTATCTGGCGTTCTCACCCGAGCGCGTCGACCCGGGTAACCCGACCTACAACACGCACAACATCCCCAAGGTGGTCGGCGGCATCAACGCCGCAAGCACCGAGGCCGCCGTCGAGTTTTACAGCCAGGTGATCGAGACGGTGGTTCCGGTGAGCTCGACCCGGGTGGCGGAGATGGTCAAGCTGCTCGAGAACACGTTTCGTGCCGTGAATATCGGCCTGGTGAACGAGCTCGCGTTGATGTCGCACCGGATGAAGATCGACGTGTGGGAAGTCATCGACGCCGCCAAGACCAAGCCGTTCGGGTACATGGCCTTCTATCCGGGGCCGGGCCTCGGTGGTCACTGCATTCCGATCGATCCCTACTACTTGTCGTGGAAGGCGCGCCAAAGCGGGTTCGAAGCCCGCTTCATCGAGCTCGCCGGTCACGTCAACGCCGCCATGCCCGAGTACGTGGTCGATCGAGTGGCCGAGGCGCTGAACAGCTGCCGACGCGCACTCAACGGATCGCGCGTGCATGTGTTCGGCATTGCCTACAAGCGAGACGTGAACGACATGCGCGAGTCGCCGGCGCTCGACATTCTCGAAGTGATGAAAAGACGGGGAGCGGAGGTGACCTATACCGATCCGTTCGTGCCGGAGCTACGTCACGGAACGCTCGACCTTCGGTCGATTCCAGAAGCCGACGCTGCCACCGACAAGGACTGCGCCGTGATCGTGACCGATCACTCACAGTTCAACTACCGATCCATGCTGGATCGCTTTCCACTCATCGTGGATACACGCAACGCGTTGAAGGGCGAGGTGAGCGCCAAGCTGTTTCGCCTGTAGGTCGGATCACGGAAACACGGAATACGAAAATAGGAAACACGGAAACACGGATATGAAAACCGTTTTCCGTGCTTGCTTTGCTCAACGTCTACGGCACCACAATTTCGGCCGGTGTTCCGGCCGGGACTTCGCGCAACCATTGACCGGTAATCTTCAGCCCACGATTGTGTGGGAGCGGCCCGGTGATCGCTCCTTCAAATGAGAAGAGCTTGGCGCCACTTGGCACCGCGATGATGCGAGTGACGGGTTGGCCGCGCGACACCTCGAAGTCACCAATGAGTCTCTGGCTACGCCACAGTCGGACTCGAACCGGCTCGGTCAGATGGGGTCCTTCGGCCGTCCACGAAAAGAATGCGTGCTGCGGCGGGACGACGGCGACCGCGCGACGGGCCATCCACGGAACGTTATCTCCATCCGGCGCCGTGAAACCGTAGGCATATGGAAAACCGACGCGTGCGGCCCGCACCGGAACCCGTAGATCACCCTTCGCATTGTGGAACTGGCCGGCTGCGACCAGCAGCGGCACGACCACGACAATGGTCCAGATCGATCGACTGGTGATGTGACCTGTCGCGATCGGCGCCGATCCGCGGACGAGCGCTGAAAGCCAGAAGACTACCGTGACGACGGTAAACCACACGGCTGGGTGTTGGGTCGGCACCGCGAGAAGGCAGATGAGCCCCACCCCCAGTAGGACGGCGCGGAGAACCATCGCTGACCATCGACCATCCTCCCTCGCCCGGGCACTCACCACCATCAACAGGATGAGGAACGAAAACGCCAGGCTTGGGCCTGCGCCGAGGAACCCAAGCTCGACGATCTGCTGCCGCCACCAATTCTGTGCATTATCGGGGCCGAGCACCGCTCCGGTGTGGATGCTGCGACCAAAGTCGCTGGCCAGGTGATTGAACGACCCGATTCCGACACCCGTGGCGGGATACGCGGCAATCGCGCGTCCGGCCGCGACACCGTAGCCGTCGCGCTCCCAGAGAATCTGGGCCACACGCAGTACGTTCCAGTCTTCCGGAAGTGGAGCGGTGTCGACGACCAGACGCCGAAGAGGGCTGCTTCCGGTGGCTTGCGAGGCCGCCGTTCCGATAGCAGCCATCGTGGCAATCAGGACCACAACCACGACCAGCCGTCCTCGCCACGTTCGACTTTCAATGAGCGACGCCGCAAAACACCCGGCCACGCCTGCGGCCGAGACGAGGAAGGCGGTTCGCGAGCCCGATGACCACGCTCCTGCGAACAGAAGGGCGCTCACGGCTGCTCCCAATACGAGCGAGCGGCCCCATCGGCGCGCCAGCACGAGAGCCAACGGTGCCCAGATGGCCGCCGTCATTCCAAACGAATTGGCATCGAGCATCAGGCTCGCCGAGCGACCCAACTCGGACCATTGCGAGAACGGCAGCCAGGTCGAGTCGACGTACCGTTGATAGACGCCTGCCATCGATGCCACGACGATGCTGAGCGCCAGCGGTAGCAGAATCCAGCGTTCCATACGCTCCAGCCGGTCAGTGCCGAACCGTTGCCAGAGCAAGTCGAGCCACAGGATACCCAGCAGTTGAGCGAACGCCGTGCCGGTGACAGCAGCCGCCGCGATGGGCGGCGGTGGTGCCAGCAACCCGTTGGAGGTATCGAGCGTGGCCGCGGCAATCAGGCTGAAATCAATCTCACGTCCCGCGACGATCGGCCACGTCACGGCGATCGTCAGTGCCCACATCGCCAACACTGGTGTCCAGAGCCGAGGCGTGTGCCATCGTGACCAATCGCTGGATGCGACGATCGGTCCGGCGAGCAGCGAAAGCCATGCCAGCGGATCGGGTGCGCCGGCTTCGCCGACGGCCCCCAGTATGAGTGCCGGCCACGCGTACGCCAGGAGGAGCGCGGGCAGGAGCGCGAAGGGAAACGCAAGTCGCGTCAGTGCGAACGACGCGGCAAACAAGGCTCCGGCTGCCCACGGCAGCGCGGGAACCACGTGACTCATCAAAAACGCGTGAGCTGCCCCGGCGCTGAGGACCGACACCAGAAGAACAAGGCGTGAGAGGCGCTCCAATGAGTCGTCAGGGCCGCCGGGCGACGACGGCGTAGTCCATCGAAGTGAACAGGATGCGATTCAGACGATCGACGTTCCCGTCGAAGGCTTCGGAAAGGGCACCAATGGCATCACCGCCCTGATGGGCCATTTTCGGCGCCCGCTGCAGGCGAGTGCCGGCATCGACTGGTACCCTGTACTGCACCTCCGCGTCGACGAAGCCATTGGCAGTGACCAGGTATTTCAGCGTGTCGGGATGCAGCGCCCGCGCGTGCGTCAGGTCGCGCAGATAGCTTTCGAAGAACGCCAGCCAACACGCGACATTGATGGTCTCCAGCACGATGATCGCGCGAGGGCGGAGCACGCGCTGCGCCTGATCGAGAAATGCGAGCAGGTAGGGCGGTTCGAAGTGTTCGACCACCTGCGTGGCAATCAAGCCGCCGAGCGACCCGTCGGCTTGTGATCGCAAGTACGTCAGCGCATCACTCTCGGTCGCGTCCAGCCCTCGACCGCGGCATTCGTCGACCATCTCGCGGTTGAGGTCGATGCCGCGGGCGCTGATGCCACGCGCCGCCAGAATCTCGAGCAACTCGCCCCGACCGCAGCCCACGTCGAGCACATCGGACGCGCCCTCGAAGAGCGGCCCATAGTCGTCAAGGCGCTTCCGGATTTCGTCGGGTGAGCCACGGAACAGGTTTTCGAACGCCACATATTGCCATGCGTCGAGTGTCGGCTCGTCGGAGAGGGGTTGCGCGGACCCACTGACGGATGGCTGGACGCGAGTGCTTCCGCGTTCGAGGGTCTCACGCTCGACGATTCGCTTGAGCGCGGTCGTCTGTTGTCGCACGACTGCGAGCGTGGATCGAATCTCATCGATGCGACCGGTGTAACGCTGGTCGCGGGCGAACAGTGATTCCCAGCGTCGGAGCATCTCGTCGGAGACACCGCTCACGCTCGCGGCGAGCCCCCGCGCAGTGGCTTGGAGCCGGTCGATCTCCTGCTGGGCGTCCTCGGTAATGCGACGGCTGATTCCGGCGAACTCGTAGTCCTTCGAATCGACGTACGGCGTAATCTGCTGAAGGTAGATCATCAGGCACGACTGGAAGCGCGCAAGCTGGTGCGCCTGCTGCTCGACGAGAGCGATTGCGCTCGCAAGCGCCTGATGCGTCTCACGCTGGCGCGGCAGGTTACGGTTGATGTGATCGACCGTGGCCGAGTTGAACGCCTGCTGCGTCGTGAACACGGGTTCGACGAGCCCCCACACGAACCGCGCCAGCCGTCCGCGCAGGCCGGAGCGAAACGCGGGCGCCGACTTCAAGACCTCCCACCGCGTATTGAGCGGCGGCACCTGCGAATCGTCGGGGGGCGACGGCGGGTGCGGAAACTCTGGCAGCTTGTGGATGGCGGCGTCGAGGGCCGTGAGCGCCTCGTTGTACCGCCGATCAGCTTCGTCACGCTCGCGTTTCAGCCGAGTCAGATCTCCTTCGCTGATCGAACGCGGACGCTCAATCATCGAGTGGTGTGTCCTACCACCCCTTCCACAGGGCTGCTGGCGGTGGCATACATCTTCCGGGCGATGCGTCCTGCCCTAAAGGCAAGCCTCCCGGATTCGACGGCCAGACGCATGGCGTGGGCCATGCGCACCGGATCCTCGGCCCCGGCAATCGCCGTGTTCATCAGCACGCCATCGACACCCAGCTCCATCGCGATTGTGGCGTCCGATGCGGTGCCAACGCCCGCATCCACGATGACGGGAACGCCGGCCTGCGCCTTGATGATGCGGATGTTATTGGGATTCTGAATCCCAAGGCCTGAACCGATTGGCGCCCCCAGCGGCATGACGGCCGCCGCCCCGGCGTCTTCGAGCTTGCGGCAGACGATGGGATCGTCGTTGGTATAGGGGAGCACGACGAAGCCGTCCCTGACGAGCACTTTGGTCGCTTCGAGGAGCGCCTCGTTGTCCGGGAACAGCGTTCGCTCGTCGCCAATCACCTCGAGCTTGACCCAATGCGACAAGCCAGCCTCGCGGCCCAGGTGGGCGGTGCGAATAGCATCATCGGCCGTATAGCAGGCGGCGGTGTTGGGCAGCAGGAAGATGCGCGAGGTATCGATGTAGTCGAGCAGCGATTCCGTGCGTCGCGAGATGTCCACACGCCGGACCGCGACGGTCACCATCTCCGTACCGGCCGCCTCGTGCGCAGCGCGCATGATGGCGTGCGACGGATACTTTCCGGTGCCGACAATGAGGCGCGAGTGAAACGTCCGATCGGCGATGACGAGCGAATCAGCGGGGTCTGTAGTGTGCACGGGCTCCTGCGGGTCAGCTTCAAATCTTACTCCGAGGCTCGGGATATGCCACGGAAGCACTGAAACACGGAAACACGGAATCTTGGTTGGTGTCTCAGTGTCTCGGTGGCCCGTCCGTCTGTTTCTGCTGAGGACTTTTAGTCAGTTGGTCACCCGCCGCCAACGAAGTTCACGATCTCCACTTCGTCGCCTTCATTGACGACGACCGAATCGAACGTGGCGCGTTTGAGAACGGTGAGATTGAGCTCGATGGCTATGCGCCGCGAATCGATCGCCAGGTGAGCGAGCAGCTCGGTCACCGTCAGGGGGCCCGGCAGCTCATACGCCTCGCCATTCAGTCGGATTCGCACGAGGCCAGCGTATACACTCCACGGTCGCCGGTCGACTGCTTGCCGGCTGCCCGGTCGCCGGCGGACCCGCAAGGAATTTGAACGCTCGTTTGACTCGTCGTGACGGCAGGGAGTACCTTGAGGAATTCATGAGTTCTCCAGTGAGCGCGCATGATGCGCTCGGCATCGCCGGCTTTACGTTCGCCCACCTGCACGAGCCCCGACGCCTCCAGGCGCTGTACGAGTTGTTCTGCGACGACGTGCGACGCCTCGAGCCCGAATTGTGGGCCGAGTGGGCGGCGCATCGGCAGGTGCCCACCGCGCTCGGCCCGGTCGCGCGATCGAACCTGATCGTGGCGATGGCGCCTCACGTCAGCCGCTTCCTCGCACGTCTGTTCAGCATTGGCGACGAAGTCGAGGCCATGGTCGGTCAGACGAAGGCGTACGACGACCTCTTCCGCTTCAAGATCGACTTTGTCCGGCGCCGGGCTGTGCCGCTGCTCAAGGGCGGCGCGCACATCGAGGCCACCGCCGCCGACCACGTGTTCGTGGACGGACTGCTGGCTGGAATCACGGATGAGGGCGCGCGCGAGCTTGCGCTGGCGAGGGCCGGCTGCGACTTGTTGGATCGCGAAGAAGCGGCGCGCGTGAGCGGTTCGGAGGCCGACAAGCAAGCCGTCGCGCCCCAGATCGAATCGCTCAAGCGATGGTGCGCAGCCCACCTGCACGACCCGCGGTATCGACACTGGGTCATCTTCCGATTTCCGGAAACGCTCGAGCCCATGAATCTGGTGCGGGTTGTCCGGCCGAATGCCGCCCTACCCGAGGCAGCGTTTGGTCCCGACGAGCGACTCCGGCGCCGCGAGGGTTTCAAACTGACTGACCCACGCTACACCACACGAGAGGTTCTCAGCGAGATTCACTACTGCGTCTTGTGCCACGAGCGTGACAAGGACACGTGCTCGAAGGGCATTCGTGACAAGACCGGCGCGGTGACGACAAACGCGCTCGGCATCGCTCTGCCGGGCTGCCCGCTCGACGAGAAGATTTCCGAGATGCACGCGGTGCGGAAGCGAGGCGACGCTCTCGGTGCCCTGGCGATCGTCGCGGTGGACAACCCGATGTGCCCCGGCACCGGCCATCGGATCTGCAACGATTGCATGAAGGCCTGTATCTATCAGAAGCAGGAACCCGTCAACATTCCGCAGATCGAGACCGGCGTGCTGACCGACGTGCTGAACATGCCGTGGGGTGTGGAGATCTATGGCCTGCTGACGCGCTGGAATCCGCTGAACGTTCAGCGCCCGTACGCGCTGCCCTACAACGGTCGCAACGTGCTCGTGGTCGGGCTCGGACCCTCCGGCTACACGCTGGCGCACTATCTGGTCAACGAAGGCTTCGGCGTCATCGCGATTGATGGTTTGAAAATCGAGCCACTCCCCGAGGAGTTGACGGGCACCGCGAAGCGGCCACCTCGTCCCATTCGACAGTGGAAGGAGATCTATCGGCCGCTTGACGGGCGAGTCCTCGAAGGTTTCGGAGGCGTCTCCGAGTACGGCATCACGGTTCGGTGGGACAAGAACTTCCTGACGCTGATCCACCTGACGCTTGCACGCCGGGACAAACTTCGCATCTACGGCGGCATTCGTTTCGGCGGGGCGCTGCCGCTGGACGAAGCGTGGGCTTATGGGATCGATCACGTCGCCATCGCGGCGGGTGCCGGGCGTCCCACCATCATCGACATCAAGAACAACCTCATTCGCGGGATCAGGAAAGCCAGTGACTTCCTGATGGCATTGCAGCTCACAGGCGCCTTCAAGGAGGACGCACTGTCGAACCTGCAGGTGCGCCTGCCCGCCGTGGTGATTGGCGGGGGACTCACCGGCGTCGACACCGCGACCGAACTCCTCGCTTATTACCCGTTGCAGGTCGAGAAAATCCTCGATCGCTACGAGGCGCTCGTGCGTGAGATTGGGGAGACCGCGGTTCGCGGTCATCTGGATCCGGAAGAGCAGCAGATCCTCGATGAATTCCTGGCCCATGGCCACGTGGTCCGGGCCGAGCGGGCACGGGCTGCCAGTGCCTGTGAGGCGCCTGATCTCATCGCGCTCGTGCGGCAGTGGGGCGGCGTGACACTTGCCTATCGCAAGCGGATGCAGGACTCGCCCGCCTATCGTCTGAACCACGAGGAGGTCGCCAAGGCGCTCGAAGAAGGCATCGTGTTCGCTGAGAACCTCGATCCGGTGGCAGCGATTCGCGACGATTTCGGCCACGTCAAGGCGATGGCCTTCACTCGTAAAGCGCTGGATGGCTCAACTGCAGCCGTGGAGCTGCCGGCTCGCACCGTCCTGGTCGCCGCCGGGACCGTTCCGAACATCACGTACGAGAAAGAGCACACTGGCACGTTCGCGCTCGACAGTCGGCAAAAGTTCTTCCAAGGGTTCCGCGCCGTCAAGGGTGGCGATGGTCGTTTTGTGCTCGAACCCGACGCCAACGGATTCTTCACGTCTTACAACGTCAATGGCCGGTTCGTGAGCTATTACGGTGACAATCACCCTCGTTACAACGGCAACGTCGTCAAGGCGATGGCGTCGGCGAAGCACGGCTATCCGCACGTCGTTCGCCTGTTCGAGGATGAGATTGCTGCGTTGGATCCGGAAGAGCAGCCAGAGCGCGATGCGCGATGGGACCTGATGGTTTCAAACTTCGACGATCAACTGCTGGCCCGCGTCGAGCGCGTCGTCCGGCTGACGCCAACGATCGTCGAGGTCATCGTCCGTGCCCCGGCGGCGGCGCGCCATTTCCATCCGGGTCAGTTCTACCGTCTGCAGAATTTCGAGCGGTTGAGCCCCCACGTGCGCACGAATGGGCATCGTGCGGCGCTGTTGATGGAAGGCATTGCGCTGACGGGCGCGTGGGTGGACAAGGAGGCGGGACTGCTGTCCCTCATCACGCTTGAAATGGGTGTGTCGAGTCGGCTGTGCGCGTATCTGCAGCCTGGCGAGCCGGTCGTGGTGATGGGGCCGACGGGCACGCCGACCGAGATTCCAACCAACGACAACGTCCTGCTCGCCGGTGGTGGTCTCGGAAACGCGGTGCTGTTTTCGATCGCCAAAGCCCTCAAGGCGGCTGGTAATCGCGTGGTCTACTTTGCGGGCTACAGAAACGGCGCCGACCTTTTCAAGCGCGAAGAGATCGAGTCGGCGACTGATCAAGTGGTCTGGGCCACCGACCTCGGAGAACCGATCAGTCCATCTCGTCCGCAGGATGCGCACGTCCGCGGCAACATCGTGCAGGCGATGGTGGCTTACGCCGAAGGCCGTCTCGGCCCGCAGCGCGTGCCCCTGAACGAGGTCAGCCGCATCATTGCGATTGGATCGGACGGCATGATGAACGCCGTCCGGCTGGCGCGTCATGACGCCCTGGCTCCGTATCTCACACCTGGTCATGTCGGCATCGGCAGCATCAACTCTCCGATGCAGTGCATGATGAAGGAAGTGTGCGCGCAATGTCTTCAGCGCCACATCGATCCGGAGACCGGCCAGGAAGCGTTCATTTTCTCCTGCTATAACCAGGATCAGGATCTCGACCGGGTCGACTTTGCGAACCTGCAGGGGCGCCTGCGCCAGAATTCGGTGCAGGAAAAGATTTCGAATCTGTGGTTCGAGCACTTGCTGGATCGGGCCGAGGCTGAACTCGTTCACGTGTAGCCTGTACCGTTCATGCTGACCCCCGGCGCCATCCTCGACGGCCGCTACGAGATCGTGGCCACTCTCGGGACCGGGGGAATGGGTCAGGTCTATCGCGCCAGACGCCCGCTGCTCGGCGACGAGGTGGCGGTCAAGGTGATGCAGACCTCGAGCGACGCGCCACCCGACCTCAGGCAACGATTTTTTCGCGAAAGCCGCGCGTGCGCACAGTTGCGCCATCCGAACATCGTCACCATCCTGGATTTCAACATCGATCAGGCGGGGCAGCCGTACATGGTGATGGAGCTCCTCAGTGGTCCCAGCCTCCGTGACGAAATGGCGCTGAGTGGACCGATGGACCCGACGGCCGTGCTCGACGTGCTCAAGCCGATCGGCTCAGCACTCCAGCTCGCCCATGATCGCGCCATCACGCACCGTGACCTCAAGCCCGCCAACATCGTCGGTCACCGCTACGAGTCGGGCGAGCGGGTCTACAAGGTGATCGATTTCGGATTGGCCGCCGTGAAGGAGGCCAGCGCCAATGCCGACACGCTTCAAACCGACTCGAACGTGTTTCTGGGGACCCTCGGGTACGCCGCGCCCGAACAACTGCGGGGCGAACCGCCTGACGCACGGACCGACATCTATACGCTCGGGGTCATTGCCTACGAAATGCTCACCGGTCACCGGCCGTTCGAATCGGTCAACCGGATGTCGCTGGTGAATCAAACGCTGTCGGTCGACCCGGTCGAACCCGGAAAGCGGCGGCCGAACCTGACGTCGAAGATTGATGCGGTCATCCTGCGAGCACTTGCCAAGAACCCGTCAGCGCGATTCGCCACGGTGACCGACTTCGTGCGCGCGCTCCAAGCTGCGGTGGGCGGCGAGAAACCGATTCAGCACGACGCGCCAGACGATGCCCTGCTGTCGCGGTATGAGCTTGGCGAATCGGTTGGGCGCGGTCGTCTTGGCAGCACGATCTACCGAGGCGCGCACCGCGCACTCGGCGTCCCGGTTGCCATTCGGGTCCTTCGGCACGAGGAGCAGCACTCGAATTGGGACTCGCTGCGCTCGCGCTTTCTCGTGGAAGCCCGCACCCTGCAGGTCCCCCACGTCAATCTGCTGCACGTTCGTGACTACGGAGAAGACGAGCGGCTGGTCTATCTCGTCACGGATTTCATCGACGGCCCAAGCCTGCGCGACGAGCTCCGCCGCTGCGGCGCATTGCCGTGGGAGCGAGTGGCAGGCTTGCTCGATCAAATGCTCGACGCGACGGCAACGCTCAACGCACGCGGTGGCTTCATCGTGGGGGTCAATCCGGACATGATTCGCCTGACCCAGGAGAGCGGTCGTGATCGTGTCGTGATGTCGACCGCGGGCATCGCGTCGGTGCAGGACGTGCTGGCGACGATGCGCGAGCAGGAACTGCGAGGAGCCGAGGCGAACGAGCAGGAGCTGCCGTATATTCCGCCGGAGGTCTTGATGGGCGGTCCGCCCGCGTCGCCCGCCGACGTGTTCACCCTGGGGGTGCTGGCCTATCAGATGGCGACCGCGGTGTTGCCGTTCCGAGCGCCGAGCCTTCCCGAGCTGATCGGGCAAATGCTGCGCACGCCTCCCGTTGAACCAGGAGTCTTGAAAGCCGAGGTTCCGGCCGCGGCATCGGCCGCGATCGTACGCGCCTTGGCCGCCGATCCAGCCGCCCGTTTCGTCGGCGCCCGAGAGTTCGCGCGCGCGATCGGAGCGCCGGCGACGTAGACGCCGTGTCGCCCTTTGAACTGACAACTGACAACCGATCACTGCCGTTGAATAATGACGTATGCCGTCCTGGCGGCTCGACCAAGCCGGCGTCGAGCGACTGTATCGCGGCGCGAAGGCCGATCGCTGGCAGTTGTCGACGACTGCTTTCGCTGACGCGCTCGAACAGAGCGCGCGCCGCGCATTTTCGGAGCCGCCCGATCACCAGACGCTCGAGCGTCATCTCAGCGCGCTTCATCTCGAGGATCTGGCGTTGGCGTGCGCGTGTGCCGAAGGGGTTGAGATTGCATGGGATCACTTCGTTCGCGAATTTCGGCCGATTCTCTATCGCGCGGCTGACGCCATCGACGGTTCTGGCGGATCGCGCGAGCTCGCCGATTCGTTGTACGGCGAGCTGTTTGGGCTGACAGCACGCGACGGCGAGCGTCGATCCCATTTTCACTATTTTCATGGCCGCAGCAGCCTGGCCACCTGGCTTCGTGCGGTTCTTGCCCAACGCCATGTCGATCGCCTGCGGAGCCTTCGCCGCATGGATCCAGTTCCTGCGGACGATGCGCCAAACGCGATTGCCGCGCCGACGCCCCCGGTCAATCCAAGGCGGGAGCAGTACGTCAGGCTCATGCGGCGATGCCTTAAGTCGGCGATGGCAGCACTCCAGCCTCGAGATCGGTTGCGGCTCGGCTGTTACTATGCGCAGGAGTTGACGTTGGCGCAGATTGGTAAAGCCCTGGGTGAGCACGAAGCGACGGTGTCGCGTCACTTGTCGCGCACCCGACGTGCGATTCGTGCGCAGATCGAGGTTGAGCTCCGTGAAAAAGAGGGGTTCAGTGAGGCTCAGGTGACCGACTGCTTTGAGGCTGTGGTGAGCGACGCGGGCTCGCTCGATCTGACGGACGTGCTGGGCACGGAGTCTGCCGGCAAGGAAGTTGCGCCGGAACGTTCTACTGAAGAGAGGGCGTAGGGCATAGGGCGTAGGGCACAGGGCACGGGGCACAGGGCACGGGGCACAGGTTACAGGCACAGAGTTGTGAGCGCAGGGGACTCTCGAGATCGGTCGTTGGATCACTTGCTGCGGCAGGCGAGTGGTTCTGCGTCTGCTTTCGACCAATGTGTGGACGGAGAAACGCTGGCCGCTTGGGTCGAGGGTTCGTTACCGACCTCGACGACGACCACGATTGAGCGGCATCTTGCCGACTGTGCCCGTTGTCAGGCGCTGCTGGCTGCGTTCGTGCGATCGGAGCCTCCGATCAGCGCGGCGCCGGCACGCGCGACACCGTGGTGGCGCCTGCGATGGATCGTGCCGTTCGCGACAGCGGCAACCGCGATCGCCGTGTGGGTATTCGTGCCGTCGCCTGCGGAGCAGCGACAAGAACTTCCGGCCGTGGCGGACCAGAAAGTCGGAGCGGCCGAGTCTTACGTTTCTCCGTCGAACATGACCGCGCAGAGCTCGCCGCCCGCGTTGGCCGACGCGGAGCTGCCCGTGCTTCCCGCTCCAGCGCCCGTGCGGAGAGGTCAAGCCAACGAAGCGGGCGGGCGCGCCGCGCGCGAGACCGAAAAGCTCGCGGAGAAGACGTCGCCGGAGTCGGCCCGCAAAGCAAAAGAGGAGGCCGACCTCCGTGCGGACGTGTCGGAGCGAGTCCGAGTCGGGAGTGCCGAGGCGACAAGCAAGCAGCCGGCGCTCGCCGATCAGAAGCCGTCAGCAGTCCCCGAGCAAACCGCGGCCACTGGCCGGCGCGACGAACGCGCGGCGGAGTTGCGTCGCGCCGAGCCGTCGGCCCCACCGCCACTCGCGATGGCGCAGCAAGAACGGGAAAACACGACCGTTGAAATTATTTCGCCCGACACGACGATGCGCTGGCGAATCGTCGGGGGGGCACGCGTCGACCGCTCGATCGATGCGGGGATCTCCTGGCAGACCGCGCTGACGTCGACTCAGGGTCTCCTCGCGGCCGGTCATGCCTCCTCTCCGTCGGTTGCGTGGATAGTGGGGCGGGGTGGATCGGTCTTCGTCACGACGAACGGCACCCGGTTCGACCCGGTGCCGTTTCCGGAGAAGGTCGACCTGGTGTCTGTCGTCGCTGTCGACGACCGCCAGGCGACGGTCACAACCGCGGACGGACGCCGGTTCTCGACGTCCAATCGCGGGAAGACGTGGGAAAGGCGTTGACGACCGCTCTCGTTAGTTACAGTTGCCAGTTCAAAGGAGTGCGGCCTTTGAACTGGAAACTGACAACTGGAAACTAACCGGCTACCGGCCCGCTTCGGCCACCGGCCACTGGCCACCGATCGCCCCTGCAAGAAATCCCCCCGCCCCCGTTCTAATCCTGAAGGAGTCATCCCCATGACGGTAGGTTTCAGGGTTCCAAGGTTTCAGGGTTCCAAGGTTCCAGGGTTCGCGGTCGCGTCGTCGCGGTCGTCGCCGGTTTGGCTGTTACGGCGAACCACGAAAGCTCACGCGCGGTGGCGGCGGTCGAAGGGGTGGAAGGGCAGGATACGTCCACCCTCGACGACCAGTCCGAACTCGCGCTGACGGTCTACAACTCGGAGCTTGCGCTCGTTCGGGATGTTCGGAACGTGCGCCTGGCGCAGGGCAGCTTCGACTTGCGCTTCATGGACATCGCGGCGACGGTCAACCCGGCGACCGTGCACCTTCGCTCACTGACCGAGCCGGCGCGCTTGGGCATTCTCGAGCAGAACTACGAGTACGATTTGCTCGAGCCCGACAAGCTTCTTCGCAAGTACGTGGGACGCGACGTCGTGCTGATGCGCTCGCGTCAAGAGAATGGGACCACGCGCCACGAAGAGGTCAAGGCGAGGCTCCTCAGCTACAACACTGCGCCGGTTTGGCAGATCGGCAACGAGATCATCACCGGTCTTCATGCCGACCATATGAGGTTCCCGGAACTGCCCGAGAACCTCTACGCGCGACCGACGCTCATCTGGTCGCTCGACAACCAGGGCGCCGTTCGTCACCGGGTCGAAGCGTCCTATCTGGCGACGAAGCTCGATTGGAGTGCCGACTACGTCTTGACCGTCGCCCGCGACGACAAGGTCGGCGATATCGACGGGTGGGTGACGCTGACCAACGGCAGCGGCACGGCGTTTCGCAATGCGAAACTGCAGCTGGTGGCCGGGGATCTCAATCGTGTGAAGCAGATGATCGGACGTCGCGATATGGAGGCCTATGCAGTGCAGGAGCGGGCCGCCGCGGCAGCACCGATGACGCAGGAGGCCTTCTCCGACTATCACCTCTACACCCTCGAGCGAAAGACGTCGGTCAACAACAACGAGACCAAGCAGGTCAGCCTGCTCGGCGCGACCAGCTTCCCCGTCCGCAAGCGCTATATCGTCGATGGCCAGGCGTTCTACTACCGGAACGCTCAGCACCCCGGGTCGCCGATCAAGGACGTCGTCAAGGTCTACTACGAGTTCAAGAACGAAACCAAGGCTGGCCTGGGAATGCCGATGCCGGCCGGCGTGGTGCGCGTCTACCAGGCCGATTCAAAAGGCGGGCTGCAGTTCGTCGGCGAGGATCGTATCGATCACACCCCGAAGGACGAAACGCTCAACCTGAAGATCGGCCATGCCTTTGACCTCGTAGCGGAACGCAAGCAGATCGACTTCGAGAAGATCAGCCCGAACGTCTACGAGATGGAATACGAGATTGTTCTGCGGAACCACAAGACCACGGCGGTGACGGTCGAAGTGAATGAACCGATCGGTGGCACCTGGCGCATCCTCCGTTCCACACACGAGGGCACGAAAACCGATGCGTGGGCCGCGCAATTCAGCGTGCCGGTGGGCGCAGATGGCAGTGCGACGCTTCGCTATCGCGTGAGGGTCACTTACTAACGGGTGCGACGGGTGCGACGGGTGCGACAGGTGCGACGGGTGCGGCAGGTGCGACAGGTGCAGTGCGGTGCACGGATGCGTCGGGTGCGAGAGGTGCGGTGCCACGGGTGCGCCAGGTGCGGCGGGCGCCGCGGCTGCGCGGCGGCCCGGAGGTTCTCGCTTGGCGTTCCGGCTCGCTGCACCTCTCGCACGCACCTGTAGGCACATGTGCACCTGTGCAACCTGTGCACCGCACCGAACCCGTCGCACTTGTTGCACCTGTCGCACCTGTCGCACCCGTCGCACCCAGCCCTACAAGCTGTCCGCGTACATCGCAGCTCCGATCAGCCCCGATTGGGGATTGAGAATCACCTGAACAGGCATTGCTTCGAGCAGCGGCCTCATCGGTCCCTTGTCGTTGAACGCCTCGATGAAGGTTCCATTCTGCAATGCGGGAAGGATGCGCGGCGCGATGCCTCCGCCAATGTAGACTCCCGCAGTCGTCACGGCCGTCAGCGCAAGGTTGCCGGCCGTCGCGCCATAGGCCGCGACGAACAAGTCGAGCGCTTCAGCGCATTTCGGGCACTGGCGCGACAACGCCGCGCTCCCGACTTCGGCCGGTGTCTTTGGAATGGCGTTGTTCGGATGGCGGCGCGCGTCCTCAGCGTCCTGATGGGTGAAATCGGAAAGGTTGACGAGGCCGGGGCCCGAGACGACGTGCTCGACCTCGGCGCGGCCAAAGCGGGCGCGCAGAAACCGCACCAGTTCCAGGTCTCGGTCGGTTCTCGCGGCGAAATCCGTGTGTCCACCCTCGCTTGCCACTGGCACATAGCGGCCCTCGACGTAGTGCAGCATGGCTTCGCCCAATCCGGTGCCCGCTGCAATCAGGGCCATGTTGCCATCGATTCGGGGCTGTCCCGGCTGCAGCGTGAGCAGCTCGTGTGGCTCCAGCACGCGAACGACGTGTGCCATGGCTTCGAGATCGTTCAGGAGCCGCACGCGCGAAATTCCGAGTCGCGCAGCCAGTTCCGAAGCATCGACTCTCCATTCCACGTTCGTCATCTCAGCTGATTGGTTGATGACCGGCCCGGCCACACCAAACGCAGCGGCGGTGACGTTCAGGCGCCCTCCGGTTTGCTGCGACGCGAAGGCATCGATGATGGCTGGCAGACCGGCAAACGCAGTCGTAGAAAACTCGCGAATGTCGACGGCCCGAGGTCGCTTGGTTTCGACGTCGAAGAGGCCGATGAGCGTCTTCGTGCCGCCGATATCGCCTGCCAGAATCATGAGTACCCGTCGCTCCTCGTCATGACTGCGACGATTGTAAATTGACATCGGCGGCGATCTGCTCCATCTTGAACGCGTCCGGATGTCAGATCTGCCTTTTGCGCATCCCCTCCACGGGGAGACCGTCGTCTTTACTGGCAAACTATGGTCACTCGGTCGTAAAGAAGCGCGAAGCGTCGTTGATCAGATGGGTGGTGTGGCGGCAGACGACGTCACGATGAAGACCACCCTGGTCGTGGTGGGCGGCGAGACTTACCCGGACGGCGTTCCGGACATCAGTCAGCTTGCGACCGATCCGAGCACGCATCGCCAGAAACTCCGCCGCGCCGCCCAGATCAACACCGAGCATCCAGGCCGCATCCGGATGGTGAGCGAAGATGACTTCTGTCGCCTCGTCGGGCTGCCGACCGTGGCGGAGCTCCGCGAGAAGCACTACGGCCAACGCGATGTCCTCGCGATGTACCCGTCCCTCCGCGAGGATCACCTGCGCTACCTTCAGAAATGGGGCTTCATTCGGCGGGCCTTCAAGAACAACGCGGACACGTTCTTTGGCTTCAGCGACCTGACCGTCCTTCGTCAGGTGCACGCCGACCTGCAGCAGGGCGCGTCGTTCCGCGCGGTGTTGAGAGATCTCCAGGCGACCCGCATCGGACAGTTGGCCTTCGATTTTCGAATCGATGCGCAGCCCGCCCGCATCATCACACTCAAGC
This sequence comes from uncultured Acidobacteriota bacterium, assembly GCA_963841905.1. Classification (GTDB taxonomy): domain Bacteria; phylum Acidobacteriota; class Vicinamibacteria; order Vicinamibacterales; family UBA2999; genus JACCSI01. Next base: position 176,967 of record CAWJEM010000005.1, on the reverse strand, counting down.
CCCGCGAGCCGGTGGCACCGGTTCGATCGGCTCCGGGTCCCGACGTCCTGCGAGCGCAACCCGAGAGCACCGGAAGCGCGCTGACGACCGCTGAACAGTATTTCCTGATGGGCTCGGCCCTGGACGATGGGGCGCCCGAGCGGGAGGAAGAGGCGGCACAGGCGTACCGGAGGGCTCTCGAGAACGATCCGTACCTGGTGGCCGCCTTGATCAACCTCGCGAACATTCGCTACGCGCGCGACGAGCTCGCGGAAGCGCAAGCCCTTTACGAGCGCGCGATTGCGCTCGATGGGACCTATTTCGAAGCGCACTTCAATCTGGGCAACATTCACCACGATCACGGCCGCTATCTCGATGCCGAGACCTGCTACGACGACGCCCTGGCGCTGAAGCCTGATTATGCCGATGCGCACTTCTACCTTGCCGTCACGCTCGAGAAGATGGGTCGGTCGAGCGAGGCCCGCCTTCACTGGCGTGACTATCAGCTGCTTGCGCCAGAGGGCGAGTGGGTCGAGCTCGCCCGTGAGTTCTCGGACTAGGCCTCGCGTTGCTCGTAGGACTCGCTCGCCTGCGGCTCGCTTCGTAGGACTCGCCGCCTTCGGCGGCTCGTGGGAGGCGCGGCCGTTCGGCCGCGCCGTGACTTCAAAACCAGCCAAGAGACAGTAGCAACGCAATCGTCACCGCGCCCAGTTTGATCGCAGCAGCCGTAGTACGTTTCGTCTTGGTGCTTTTAATCAAGCCGTTCAGTGGCGCGGCAACTGCGCGAACGCGGATCTCAAACTCGAGATATGTTGCCTCGCTGAGGTAGCCCAGACGTCTAGCGGCGATGAGACGATCGCGCGTAGTCTCGCGCGCAGATCCTTCAACGAGGTTCGCCGCCACAGAATAGGCAGAGCGCCGTAACTGCGAGCCGAGTTCGAATCTCTCCTCTCGCGGAAACTGTTGCACCGTAAGACGATGGATGTCGATAAAGAGATCATCAGCACGCTGCCAAACAACGAGCTTGTGGTACGGAAGCGACATGAGAGCCTCCCGTCAACTGCAACGCGGAGGCCGTACCGGATCGTCCCACTCGTTTGGGCGCGTCGCACGGCCGCGCCACCAACGAGCCCGCCGGAGGCGGGCGAGTCCCACGAGCGCCGAAGGCGCGAGCCGACGAGCGAAGCGAGTCCTCGTACGCTGCGTCGCCGTCCCTTTCCGTCCCACCGTCGGCCCATCCTTTTGACAATCGAAAGCAACCTCGGCTAGCTTCCTTCCGTCAATCGAAAGGAACGCCGTGGCCAAAGAGAAGTCCGACGTCCTGCAGGGGACGCTCGACATGCTGGTGCTCAAGTCCTTGCAGCTCGAACCAATGCACGGGTGGGGCATCACCGAGCGGATTGAGCAGTGGTCCGAACAAGTCCTGCAACTCGGACAGGGGACGTTGTATCCAGCACTCTATCGGCTCGAGCGGCAGGGCCTCATCAAATCGGAGTGGCGCGTGACAGAAAACAATCGTCGAGCGCGCTACTACGCCCTGACACGCGAAGGCCGCAGGCATTTCTCCGATGAGCTTGCGCAGTGGCGCCGCATCTCTCGCGCGATCAACCTGGTGCTGGAAAAGGCATAGGGCACAGGGCGCAGGGCGCAGGGCACAGGCGTAGCAGGGCACAGCATGGAACGTTTCGTTGAGCGTTGGCGTCGGCTCCGCGCGATCGTGGGGCGTGGTGATGTCGAGGCCGGGTTGAGCGAGGAGATTCGTTTTCATATCGATCAGCAGACCGAGAAGAACATCCGGCGTGGTTTGGATCCTGCCGAAGCAAGGCGTCTGGCCTTCGTTCAGTTTGGAGGAGTGGAGCACGTGAAAGAACAGACACGCGATGAGTTTCGACCGGCCCTTCTCGAAGACTTCATCCGCGACCTGCGCTACGGCGCGCGCGTGCTGTGGCGAGCGAAAGCGTTCGCCTTTGTCTCGATCCTCACGCTCGGCCTTGGGATTGGCGCTGCCACGGCCGTCTTCAGCACCATCAACGGCGTGTTGCTCAGTCCATTGCCGTACCGCGAACCCGATCGCATTGTCCGCCTCTTTCAGATCGACAACACCGGGCGGCGCATGGGTAACGCCTCGGAACCGAACTTCGAGGATTGGAAGGAGCGGACGCGAAGCTTTGCAGGGATGGCGCTGATGGCTTCCGGCGCGGTTCCGGTCGCGCTTCGGTCCGAGACCACCATGATTACCGGCGCGAGCGTGTCTCGGGAGTTCTTCGACGTGATGCGTCAAACGCCGGTGCTCGGCCGTCTCTTCGTTGACGGCGAGCGCCAGCTTGCTGGCGTACGTGCCGTCATCGTCAGTGACGGTCTCTGGCGCTCCCGGCTCGACGCCGCGCCGTTATCCGATTTGACGCTCCGCATCAGCAACGAAGTGCATCAAGTCGTCGGGGTCATGCCGCCAGGGTTCGACTATCCGGGTGCAAGCGAGTTCTGGACTCCGAGTGAGATCACTGCACGGCAGCCATCGCGAACGGCACACAATTTTCAGGTCGTCGCCCGGCTGGCACCAGGGGTGTCGCTGCCGGTCGCGCAGGCCGAGATCAGTGCACTCTCTCGACAACTCAAAACGCAGCACGGCGACGGCACCTGGATGTCCGATGCGACCGCGGTGCCGTTGCGAGAGCAACTGACGGCGACCGCGCAGCCAACCTTGCTGGTCCTGTTCGGCGCGGCCATGCTTCTGCTGATCATCGCCTGCCTCAACGCGTCGAACCTTCAGTTGGCCCGTGCCTCCACCCGCCAGCGAGAGATTGCTGTCCGTCTGGCAGTGGGCGCCGGCAGCGCCCGCATCACGCGACAACTGCTCGCGGAAGCGATGGTGCTGTCGGGGGCGGCAACGCTGCTGGGCGTAGCCATCGCGCTGGTTGGTGTGCAGGCCCTCGTGACGTTGCAGCCGGGCAACTTGCCGCGCCCGCAGAGCATTCAGGTGGACTGGCGCGTGATGCTGTTCGCCATCGGAGTTGCGGTCACGACCGCTGTCGTCCTTGGTCTCGTGACATCCCTTCGCGCATCGCGTCAGCAGATCCGCGACACACTGAGTGAGGGGACGAGGACGATGGCCGGCGGGAAGACCACCGAGCGCGTTCGCCAGGGATTGGTGATCGCGCAGGTCGCATTGACGGTCGTGCTCTTGATCGGCGCCGGACTGCTGGCTCGCAGCTTCGCCAAGCTTCTTGCCGTCGATCCCGGCTACCGTACCGACAGCGCGGTCGTCCTCGATTTGTCGTGGCCGTTCTCACGAGACCCTGCCGACACACTTCAGCGCAAGGCGGCGCAGCACGAGCTGATGACCCAGCTCGGCGCCATTCCGGGCGTCGAGAGCACGGGGCTGATCAATGCGTTCCCGCTTGGCAGCGCGGGCGCCAACGGCCAGTTCATCGAGATGACGCGCGTGGATGAGATCCAGAGCTTCGACGATCGCGCTCGCCTGGGCGACGAACTCAAGACACGCGTCGGTTTCGCCGGCTATCGCATTGTCAGCGAGGGGTACTTCTCGACGATGGGAATTCCGGTGATTCGTGGGCGATTGTTCGATGAGCGGGATGGACCGGATGCGCCGCACGTCGCGGTCATCAGCAAATCGCTGGCCGATACGAAGTGGCCGGGCCAGGATCCGATCGGCCGCTTCGTGCAGTTCGGAAACATGGACGGCGATCTCAGGGGGTTTCGTATCGTCGGAGTGGTGGGTGATGTGCGGGAGATCTCACCAGAAACATTGCCAGGTCCACTCTTCTACGGTTATTACCGTCAGCGTATGGCGACACGGTTCAGCGTGGTCTTGCGAACGACAATGGCAGGGAGCATTGCACCGAGTGCACGGCAAGTCGCCCGGCAGATCGATCCTGACTTGCCAATTCAGATTCGCACTATCGAGGATGCCTTTGAACGTGCACTGGCGGGGCGACGCTTCAGCCTGACGCTGATCATCGTCTTCAGCGCAGTGGCCCTGCTGCTAGCCACGCTGGGAATCTATGGCCTGATCTCGTACCTCGTGGCTGAGCGCACCCGTGAGATCGGAATTCGCCTGGCCCTTGGGGCCGAGTCAACCCACGTATTGCGGTTGGTCGTTGGCAAGGGCGCCGCGCTCGCGGCCGTGGGACTCGGTGCCGGGCTTGCCGCAGCGCTTGGCTTGACGCGGCTCTTGAGAGGGATGTTGTTCGGCGTAACCCCGACCGACCCCACTGCATTCATGGTCGTCGCCATAATCACTTCCGCAGCCGTTGTGATGGCAAGTTACACGCCTGCGAGACGAGCCATGCGGGTGCCACCCGTAATGGCGATGCGCGGGGACTAGCACCTCTGCCCGGGATTTGGACCGACTCTGCCGTGATGCTAAGCTCTACCAGAAAAACATGCCTGCCGGTCCCACACGGTTCGCTCGTGGAGCAATCCAGGCAGCAATCGTCGCAGGCTTGGGGGCGCTGACGTTTCTTTCGTTGACCTACTCCGGCGCCTTGCAGACCGGTTTGACCGCCAACCCGGATGAGGCAGCGCACTACGTTACGGCGCTGATGATTCGCACTTACGTTACGGATGCGCTCGGGGCGTCTCCATTGCAATTTGCGAAAGAGTACTACCTGCATTATCCCAAGGTCGCGTTTGGTGTCTGGCCTCCGATGTTTCATCTGGCTCTGGCGAGCTGGATGTTTCTAACCGTTGCGTCGCCCGCCTCGGCACTCGTTTTGGTCGCAATCACCTCGACCCTGCTTGCCTACGTGATCTTCCGAACGATGCACGCCCGCTTCGGCCTCGCGCTGGCGCTGACAAGCGCCGTTTGGTTCGTGATGCTGCCCACGGTTCAGCGGACGACCTCGTCTGTCTTACTCGACGTGGCTTGCACACTCTTCTTACTGTCCGCCGCGGTCATATTTGGTCGATATCTCGATTCTCGGCGTTGGCAAGACGCGATGCTCTTCGGCATCTTAGCCAGTGCCGCCATGCTGACCAAGAACAACGCGGTCGCGTTGGCCTTCCTGCCGCCGATCGCGATTGCGATGAGTCGCCAATGGTTCATCTTCAAGCGCTGGTCACTGTGGAGCGTGCCACTGCTCGTGTGCGTGATCTGTCTTCCTTGGTACGTGTTCTCGTGGCCAATGATCACGTTTGTAGCCGCAATGGGAGGTGAGCAGTGGACCGCGTGGTGGGAGAACATCGTGCTGCTCGCCCGAGAGCCCGGACTGATCTTCGTCCCGCTCGGGCTGCTGGGCATCTGGACAACGGTGGGACGTGGTGAGGGCAATGGACTATGGAACAGCCTGCTGGCGCTAATGTTGAGCGACTGGCTCTTCCATTCGGCGATTTACCCGATCAGCGCCCATCGGTACATGTTGCCCGCGTTCGTAGGGTTGTTGCTCTTTTGTGTCGCTGGTTTGCAGTGGCTTGCGGTTCAGCTGCACCCAAGAATCCCGAGGGCTCGAACAACTGTGGCAGTGGTTGCTCTCTTGTTGTTCCTCGCGACGGGCTTCTACATCCCAAAGAAACCGCGTCGAGGGTTTTCTGAGGCCGCCGATGTCATGCTGACAACGGGGTTGCGCTCGAACGGCACGGCCCTCGTGTGCTCCGACCCAATCGGGGAGGGGGCTTTCGTTTCTGCGGTCGCGACGAGGGAATTGTCGCCGCGAACCATCGTGCTCCGCGCAAGCAAATTTCTAGCCGACTCATCATGGATAGGGTCCAACTACGCGTCGAAGTACCATGACGCCGACACCCTCATGAGAGCCCTCGATCGTGCACGGGTGGAATTCGTCGCCATGGACGAGATGGAGACGAACGCCGCCCATCATCAGCTGCTCAAGCGAGCGCTTGGGAGCTCGAGCGATTGGTCGCTGGTCCGCGAAGTAGCGCCTGGGAATCCCACGCCTGCACATTCAACAGTGCGGCTTTATCGACGACAGACGGCGCTGGCGCCGGGGCCACCGAGCTTCGAGCTTGACCTGGAAGAATCCCTGGGGATCACTCTGCGACGGTAGGACAGACTCGCTCCGCTCGTGGGACTCGCTGCCTTCGGCGGCTCGTAGGGCGGCCGTTCGGCCGCGCTCAAGATGTGGTACGGCCTACTCGTTGCACTTGACGGGAGGCTCTCATGTCACTTCCGTATCACAAGCTGGTTGTTTGGCAGCGTGCCTCGGGAGCGCCTCAGATTCTTCAACATCGCGTCGTCGACCCTGAGCGAAACCGGTTATGCCCTTCACGCGGCAAGGCGCCTTGGATACGTCAGCGAGGCCATGTATCTTGAGCTCGAGATCCGAGTACGCGCAGTTGCCGCACCACTGAACGGCTTGATCAAGGCCAACAAGTCGAAGCAGTGCGCAGCTGTCGCCGGTAAAGCGGGCGCCATCGGGATTGTCTTAGTGCTATTCCTTCAATGGCTTTTGAGCTCAAGGCGCGGCCGAACGGCCGCGCCCCCAACGAGCCGGCGGAAGGCCGGCGAGTCCAATGAAGCGAGCCGAAGGCGAGCAAGTCCTACGAGCGGAGCGAGTCCCACGAAGCGAGCGTTAGCGTGCCACTCTCACCACCGTCGCCACGTGTCGCTGGGTGGCGACTCCTCGGGCTTCTTGCGCGGCATCCGCTTGGCCTTATAGAAACTGCAGTCGACGCACCACGACTCCGGGACGAAGCCGGCAGTGCCGGCCATCGGCAGCACGTCGCGATGAGTACAGTGCTCGGGCGTCCCGTCCTCCGCGGCTTTCCGCCAGCGACAGCTTTGGAATCGCTCCGCGGCCGGCGAAAGCGGCGTGGCCTGGGTGTCACCCGGTTTTGGTGGCCCGTTGCCGTTATTGAAGCCGGAGTCCAACTCGTTTCTCCAGCGCCTGCCAGGCGCGTTGCTCGTCGGGGGCCACGAGAGTGATGGCGTGTCCTTCGGCACCGGAGCGGCCCGTTCGTCCGACTCGGTGAACGTACGCCTCGGACGAATCGGGCACCTCGAAATTCACGACGTGCGCGATGCCTTCGATGTCGAGACCACGGGCCGCGATGTCGGTCGCGACGAGCACCGGGTGTTTGCCGGCGCGAAAGCCCTCGACCGCCTCGAGGCGCTCCCGTTGGGTACGATCGGCGTGCAGAGCGGCGGCGCGAATGTGCTTGGCTTGAAGCTGACGTGCGACGCGATCGGCGCCAATCTTTGTGCGGACGAAGACCAGCACCGGGCCGGTCGCGTTGCGCCGCACGAAGTGCGCGAGCCAGTCCATCTTCGACTGGCGCGGCAATTGTTCGATCGAGTGCTTGATGGTCCGCGCCGCGCCACGATTGGCGCCCACCTGTAGATAGGTGGGCATCCGCAGGACGTCTCGCGCCAGCTTGAGGATTTCGGCCGGCATCGTGGCCGAAAACAGCAGAGTCTGACGCTCGGGCGGCAGTGTGCCGACGATCTTCTGCACGTCAGGCCAGAAGCCCATGTCCATCATCCGGTCCGCTTCGTCGAGCACGAGCACCTGCAGGCGCAGGAAATCCGCGGACCCGTGCCGCATGTGGTCCATCAAGCGGCCCGGGGTGGCCACGACGATGTCCGCACCAGCCTTGAGACCCCGCTCCTGCGGATCCATCGCCATGCCGCCGAACACCGGTACCGTGGAGACCGGGGAGTGATATTTCAGACCGACGAACGCATCCTCGATCTGCACGACGAGCTCACGCGTTGGAGCCAGAATCAGCGCTCGCGTGAACGGCTCTCGCGCTGCATCGCCAAACGGCGGCTGCTCGATCAGCAACTGCTGAAGAATCGGTAGGGCAAACGCCAGCGTCTTCCCCGTGCCGGTCTCGGCACACGCTACGACGTCGCCGCCCTCGAGCGCGCGGGGGATGACCGCGCCTTGGACCGGGCGAGTCCCCTCGTATCCCAGGTCGTGAAGTCCTTGCATCAACTGGGGATGGATCGCCAGCGACGTGAACGGCATCGGTGCCGCGTCCGGGTCGATCGGCTCCCAGGGAATATCGGGACCAAGCACGGTCGTTTCGATGGCGGCCGATGCCTGGCTCGGGTGCGACCGGCGGAGACGGGGCGAGCCCTGACGGGACCCCGATCGGCCCCGCCGCGACGACCGGGCGGATGCGGGAAATGATGAACTCAATGTGGGTTACCGGGCGCGGAAGGTGATGATTCCACGCTGAGGATCGTAGGGTGAGATGCCCACCGTCACCCGATCGCCCGGGACGACCTTGATGCGAAACCGCCGCATCCGGCCGCTCAACTGGGCCAGTACCTCGTGGCCGGCGTCCACTTGCACGCGGTAGAGACCTCCGCTGTGCACAGCGACAACCGTGCCCTGCATATCTATTAAATCATCTTTACTCATTCGGCGAAGCAACCATTATGCCATACCTGGGTTACCGAGCCGACCCGCACGACAACCCTCGAACGGCCTGCTCCACCTCGCGCGCCAGCGCCGCATAGTCGTCACCTTTGAGTCGCAACGGGGCGCCAAAGGTGACGGTGACCGGGCCTGGCCGTGGGAACTTCGACTTCACGTGCAGAATCCGGTGCACGCCTTCGATCTTGACCGGTACGACCGGGAGATCCAGCCGTGAGGCAATCATCCCGATGCCTCCCCGAAACGTCGTCATCTCGCCGGTCTCGGAGCGGACCCCCTCGGGAAAAATCAGGATCGAGTGTCCGTCGCCGGTGACCTCGCCGATGTATCGCATGGTTTGTCGGGCGCCGGCCTCACGCTGCGGTAGCGGGAAGGCGTTGAAGAAGAAAGCTGCCAAGTAGTAGTTGAGACGGTTGCCCAACACCTGGCTCCACGTGAAGGCCTGCGGGAAGAAATGCGCCTTGAAGAATTCCTTCGACATCGCGGGAGCCACCGACTTCCGGACGTGCCCGGGAAGCGCGGCCAGAATGACCGGCACGTCGAAGTGGCTCTGGTGGTTGGCCGCGAATACGACCGGCTGTTGCAACCCTTCAACGTGGTGGCGACCTCGAACAGTGATCCACGCAAAGCATCGCGCGAGCGGGAGGATCCAGGTGGCCTGACTCAGTCGACGGACCACGCCGACGACGGCGTGGCGGTTCCACTTGGGGAAGTCGACCGGTTGGGCGACCTCAGCCGTCTCGACCGGCCGGTCGAGCAACGCTTTGACGTCACCCAGCGTTCGGGCTGAAGCAAACTGTGATTCGTCCAGTCGAGTCTGGAGACGGTCCTCAATCGCCACCATGAGCTCGACACGTTCGAGTGAGCTGAGTCCCAATTCATCGAGCGCGGTGTCGGCCTCGACTGCCCGACCGCCAGCGAACCGGCTGATCAGGTCCGCCAATGGATCGTCGTGGACGCCCGCGGCAATTGGACCTGCGCCCGCTGCGACCCACTCGCGAATCGCGCTCCGTTTGAGCTTCCTGGTGCCCTCGGTGCGCGGCAACACGTCGTCGCTCCAAGTGGAAAAGCTGCGAACCCGTTGATGGTCCAGCAGCGTCCGATTCGCCTCTCTCACAACCGCTTCAGGGTCGGTCTCGGCTTCGAGCACGAGCACGGCATGAACGCGTTCCTGTCCGTCGGTCTCTCGACCGACGACGGCCGACTCGCGCACGCCTGTTTGCGCATTCAGGACCCGTTCGACGTCGTCTGGAAAGACGTTCAGCCCTTCGGGCGTGACGATCATTTCTTTCTTGCGGCCCTTGATGAAAACGCGGCCTTGGTCATCGATCGTGCCGATGTCGCCCGTGTGGAGCCATCCGTCCGCGTCGAGCGTGCGGCCCGGTGACGGCGCGCCGGTGGCGGCGCCATCGACGCTGTAGTACCCGGTGGTCACGTTTTCCCCCCGCACCAGGATCTCGCCATCTTCAGCGATTCGGACCTCCACGCCTTTGATGGGGGTTCCGACCGATCCCGTGCTGGTCTTGAAGGGATGGTTCAAGGTGACGATCGGAGCCGTCTCGGTGAGCCCGTACCCCTGAATCACGACAAAGCCCAGGCGTTTCCAGAACTCCTCGAGCTCGGCGGGCAGCGGCGCTGCTCCGACGACAAACGCCCAAAACTTGAAACCAAACAGCCGATGGATTGCACGGTAGCGCCACCATCGCCCGGGAATCGACCGTCTCGACTCGGGCAGGGCCGCGGCATCGGGGTCGATGCGAAGCGCATGATCCTTCAGCACATCGAGGATCTTCGGGACGCAGACGATGACCGAAATGCGCCAGCTCTTGACAACGCGCGCGATGTCGTGGGGATTGAAGCTCCGCATGAACACGACCGTGCCGTCCACCATCGGCGGGATGTTGGTCGCCATCGACTGCCCGAACAGGTGACTCAAGGGCAGAAGATTCAGAAAGCGCAGCGGGAGAAACGGCCAGGCATACTTTCTGTACTTGGCGACCTCATTCTCGACCGGCACGACGTTCGCCAGCACGTTGGCATGACGGATGACCACGCCTTTGGGTTCCGCGGTGGCGCCCGACGTGAACACGATCTGCGCGACGTCTTGTCGTTCGATCCGCACCTGGGGCATCGCTGCCTCGGCGTTCCAGTCGAACTCGTCAAAGCGCCAGACGGGAACGGCGGGCATGTCGGGTGGTTGAGTCACGTGCGCCACGTCATTCCCGATCAGCAGGGCCTTGGCGTCGACGATGCGAGCGACCTTGATCAGGAAGTCGATGGATGCGCGATAGTCAACGGGGACGACAATGACCCCAGCGATGATGCAGCCCCAATAGCTTGCGATCCACTCGGGCCGGTTCTCGCCCCAGAAGACGACTTTGTCGCCCTGATGGATTCCTGAGGATGCGAGTCGCGCGGCAAACGCCCGCGCCCCGCGCGCCACTTGCTTGTACGTGTATCTGCGGACCCGATACCCGTCGTCGTATACCAGAAAGTCGCCGCGATGCCGTTCGAGATCGCTGAACAGGTCGACGAGGGTATTACGCAATCGGCGCTCCGCCCTTTGCACTCGGCACCCGAACTCTGCACTTCGAACTCAGCACAAGAACTCCGCATTAGGCAGCTGGACCCAACTCCGCGCCCCGCCCCCCGTACTCCGCACTCGGATTATGATCACAGCCGATTGGCTACGAACCTCCCGCCTGCCTTTGCGGTCGGCGCTCACTATGACATCTTCCTCCAGCGGGCGCTCCGCCGGTTCTTCGAGCGAGCGACCCTGGAGACAGCCGCGGAGCCTTCGCCCTCGTCCGATGGACGGCTGGCGATCGAAGCGACGGACGACCCCTGCGCGCTCGTCGTGCGGTGGTTTGGCAATCGCTACGTTCTGCGCGTCCCGCCGCGTCGTCCGTTCACGCCGCATGAAGTGCGATTTGCTCGCGCGATTGGCAGCGTGCTCCAAGCCCGTTTCAAGACGATCCTGAATCCCGAGCTAATGGTCGAGCGCGCCGGCCTGTTCAGCGGCGCCATCGAGGACCGACACGTCGGCGCGTTCTTCGACGGGACACCGTACGCGCCGCGCGCTGACGGTGGTCGATCGGATCGCGTCGCCGAGGTGCTCGAGATGATGCGAGTCGCCGCGCTCTCGAGCTACGAAAACAAGCCGATTTCGACCGGTGTGTTGCTGCTCGAAGGGGACGCCGATCCGATCGGCGCGTATCCCGCCGCGGAGCGCGACACGCCTCACTACACCGGTGCGCTGACGTCCATCAAGAGCTTCTTCCGACTGGCCGACGGGGTGCGGACGGTGTTCCTCGTCGCCCGCGACGGCCGCCTGCTCGACATTGTCGACATTGGCCGATGGGGATGGGCGTCCATCGGCGAGCCGAGCGGGGTGGACGTGCCGTGCGCCAGGGCTTACTCCGCCCACGCGGAGGCGACCCGGCTGGGGCAGCATGTCTGCATCGTGCTGAGCCCCAGTCACGAGATCAAAGTGTTCGCGGAGGGGGCACAGATCTTCACTTTCAGGAACGCGGACTGGCATCTCCTCGACCTCCAGGCCAAATACGTAATGTGGTCGGCGGCCGTCGGCCGGCCGGCGTTGGCGCGCCGACTGTTCCAGACCGCCCTTGACCTGGCCGACGACCGTGAGGGGGCACTGTTCGTGGTCCTCCGACACCCGATCGAGTCGCTGCCCGAGCTGGTGGCCGACGAGGATCGACTGGATATGGAACTGGTTGGACAACAGTCGGACGCCGACACGCCTTCGCGGCGCCACCTGCTTCACGTGCTGGCTGGCCGGACCGTCACGGAACTCGACGCCAGCGTGCTCGAATCCCTGGCCACGCTGGACGGCGCGATCGTGACCGAGCCCGGGGGCGAACTGTTGGCCGTCGGCGCGATTTTGCGCCATCCGGCGAGTGCGTTTGCCACCGCTGAAGGCGCCACCGAAGGGGCGAGAAGCACCGCGGCGATGGCCGCCAGTCGCTACGGCCCGGTTCTGAAGGTCAGCGAGGACGGGATGATTACGTTCTTCGACGGCGGCCGCGTCTGGGACATTTGAGTACCGGGTTGTCGGATTACAATTAGCGGCTTCGCGATACCAAGGTGCAGGATGCGGGTATTTCTGACGGGCGCTACTGGTTACATCGGTTCAGCGGTTCTCGATGCGCTGCTTCGCAGCAGTCATCGGGTCGCGGTCGCGGCGGTCGTCCGCGACCTCGAGCAGGCGGAACGTCTCAGGGCGCGCGGCGTCACCGCTGTCATCGGTGAGCTCGGCACACCGTCGTCCTACCTTGCAGCCATCGACGGCGCTGATGCCGTGGTCCACACAGCGCTTGAAGGCTCGGTGCGGGGCGTCGATAAAGATCGAGAGGCGATTCAAACACTCCTCGCTGCGCTGACTCGCCATCCGACCGCCGCGACGCGAACCTTCATCTACACCTCCGGAGTCTGGGTGCTTGGCACGACGACGGGGCCGGTCGACGAGTCCGCGCCGCTCGACCCCGCCGCCTATTCCGCCTGGCGGCCCGCTCACGAGCAACTCGTGCTCGACGCCGGCACAAATGGAGTCCGCACGGTCGTCGTTCGGCCTGGCATCGTGTACGGAGGCTCGCGAGGCATCGTGTCCGACCTGCTGAAGGACGCGATGAATGGCCTGGTCCGTGTCATTGGACCAGGGAAGAATCGTTGGCCGACCGTCTACGATCGCGACTTGGGCGAGTTATACGTCCGGCTGCTGCAAGCGCCCGACGCGCGAGGTATCTTTCACGCGAATGATGAGGGCGACGAGCGTGTCAACGACATCGTGGACGCGATCGCCGATCACGTCGCTCAGCGACCGGATGTGCGGCACATGCCAATGCCCGAAGCTCGCCGCAAGCTCGGGGCCTATGCCGACGCCTTGGCCCTCGATCAGCGGGTCCGCAGTCCTCGTGCGAGGGCATTGGGATGGACGCCGACGTTGTCCAGCGTCTCGGCCAACATCCCGCGGCTCCTCGAAGAGTACCGCGGAGGGCGCCGCCGCTAGCCACCATTCACCTCGGGCTGCCGGGCAAGCTGGTCGCTCGACAGTGCTGTAGTAATCTGGCGGACATGCTGGAGCCGCGTGTCGCCCTTAGGCCCTCCAAGAATCAGATTGCGTCGTTCACGCTCACGCTCGGTGTCATTGCTGCCGCATGCGCGCCACCACCCGCTTCAACTGCACCTGCCGCACCGACCGGTCCGGCCGAGCAGGAGATTCAGACCGGCCCACTGGCCGCGCACATTCGAATGCTGTCCCACGACGTGATGGAAGGGCGGGCGCCGTCCACGCGGGGCGGGAACCTGGCAGCAGAGTACCTGGCGACGCAGTTGGCGGCTGCGGGCATCGAGCCGGCCGGCGACAACGGCACCTACTTCCAGCCGGTGCCGATCGTCGAATCGGTCGTCGATCGGAGCTTCACGCTGAGTGTTCCTGGCGCGGTGTATCGATACTTCGACGACATCGTGGCGTTTTCCGCGACCGAGCAGTCGCGTGTGCATCTGCAAGGCGAGGTCGTCTTCGTCGGTCATGGCATCAATGCGCCCGAGTTGAAGTGGAACGACTATGCCGGCGTCGATGTGAAGGGCAAGTGGGTGATGGTGATGGTCAATGACCCACCAGCGCCGCCCGATGAGCCGACGCTGTTCGGCGGCAACGCACTGACGTACTACGGTCGCTGGACTTACAAGTATGAGGAGGCGGCGCGACAAGGGGCTGCCGGTGCGATTCTGATCCACACCGACGAGTCGGCTACCTATCCGTGGCAGGTGGTGCAGTCGTCATGGACGGGCACGCAGTATTCGCTGCCGCCCGCGGCGGGTGCGCCGGCGCTCGGTATCAAGGCCTGGATGCGGAACGATGCCGCCAAAGACCTGGTTAGACGCGGCGGCCAGGACCTCGATCGGTTGCGTGCTGCCGCTGTCCAGCGCGGATTCAAGTCGGTGCCGCTCAATCTCAGAGCGGCCGCCACACTGCAGCAACGCTCGGCCCGCAAAACGTCACCGAACGTGATCGGCCGACTGCAAGGGGTCAACGAACAGCAGGCGGTCGTGTTTACATCGCACTACGATCACTTCGGCACCCGCGAGCCGCGTCCAGGCGACAAACCCGACACCGACCGCATCTTCAACGGCGCCTACGACAACGCCTCCGGATGTGCCGGCGTGCTCATGATCGCGCAGGCGATGGCGAAGGCGGGTGTCAAGCCGGTGCGGTCGATGTTGTTCGTGTTCACGACCGCCGAAGAATCAGGTCTGCTGGGCGCCGAGTACTTCGCGCAGCACCCGGCGATGCCGATGGAGGCCCTGCTCGCCAACATCAATGTGGATGGCATCAACTATCTCGGTAAGACGAACGACATCGTGCTGCTCGGTGCCGATCGGTCCACGTTGGGACCGATGGCGGAAGCGCTTTCGAAGGAACGGGGCAGAACGCTCGGGGCAGACCAGCATCCGGAGCGTGGATACTTCTTCCGATCCGATCACTTTCCGTTTGCCAAGGCGGGTGTTCCGGCACTGTCGATCAGCGAGCCTCGTGACTTCGTGGGCCCCAGCGCTGCGGATCTGAAGAAGAAGCAGGAAGCCTATAACACCACGGACTATCACCAGCCCAGTGACGAGTTCAACCCGAACTGGGACTTCAGCGGCGCGGTCGACGACATGCGGCTGCTCGCGCAGCTCGCCTGGCGCATTGCCGCGCAGCAGGAGATGCCTCGTTACAACGACGGCGACCAGTTCGCCAACGTGCGGAAACGCTCCCAGACGTCTTGAAGGACTAGTGTTGGATCTTGTCTCGCTCGCGGACATCGAGGCGGCGGCCGTACGCATTCGCCCGGCCGCCCGTGTCACGCCGTTGCTCGAGGTGCCATGGCCAGCTGGTGACGGCAATGGCCGACTGCTTCTCAAGTGCGAGAACCTCCAGCCGATGGGGGCGTTCAAGATTCGAGGCGCCTACAACATGCTCGCGCAGCTCCCGCCAGAGGCGCTGCAGCGTGGGGTCATCACGTACTCATCGGGCAACCATGGCCAGGCGGTCGCACTCGCCGCGAGGACCCTTGGCGCTCCGGCTGTGATCGTGATGCCCACGACGGCGCCGTCGATCAAGGTCGAGGGCGCACGATCGTACGGCGCGGAAGTAACCTTTGCGGGCACGACCTCGCTCGATCGCAAGCAGCGAGCCGAGGAGCTGGCTCGCGAGCGGCGCTTGACCATCGTGCCGCCGTTCGACCACTCGATGATCATTGCGGGTCAGGGAACAGTCGGGCTCGAGATCCTCGAGCAATGCCCCGACGTGGGCGCCGTCCTGGTCGAAGTTGGCGGCGGTGGGCTGAGTTCCGGCGTCTCGGCCGCTATCAAGCAACGAGCGCCGCACATCCGCGTCGTGGGCGTTGAGCCCGAGGGCGCGCCCAAGATGAAGCGATCGCTCGAAGCGGGTCACGTTGTCACTTTGGACAAGACGGGCAGCATCGCGGATGGGCTACTGACGGTTCGTCCGGGCGATCTCACATTCGAACACGTGCGCGCCTTCGTTGACGAGGTCGTGACCGTGCCAGATGACGAGATAGTGCGCGCGATCAGTTGGCTGTTCCGTAACGCCCGGCTCGTCGTCGAACCGAGCGGAGCCGTGACCGTGGCGGCCCTGATGCGGAACCTTGGCCACATCGCGCCCTCCCGCGGACCGGTGGTGGCGATTGTCAGCGGCGGCAACGTCGAGCCGGAGCAGTACGCACGCTACATCAGCCCGTGATGAAGGCCTCTTCGCTGAGTCGGAGTCAACTCGTGGCTCGCGCCCGCGAGCGGATGGCGCGCACTGGTGCTCCACGCGTCTTGCTGTCCCTCATCATGATTTTCGCTGCCTGCGCGGCTTTCGTCGCATCGATCGTCACGCTTCGTTTGGGACTCGACTCGATGATGCTGCGGTATCCATTGGCGGTCATCGTCGGTTACGTCACGTTTCTCGTGTTCATCCGCGGTTGGATCGCATGGCACCGGCGAGGGCGCTGGTCCGAGAGCGGCACCGTCGGTGACCTGGTCAACGCGATCGATGTCAGCGATTTCAGTCTGCCCTCGCGGTCAGGGGCGCAGCCGTCATTCTTCGCTGGCGGTCGGAGCGGTGGTGGCGGGGGAGGCAACAGTTGGTCGGGCCTCGTCTCGTCGTCGTGGTCGAGCGGCGGTGGTTCGTCCGGCGGATCCGGACTCTCGCTCGACGTTGACGAGATGTGGCCCGTGGTTCTTGCTCTCGCGTGTGCACTCGGCGGACTGCTGGCGATTTTCTACGTGATCTACACGGCCCCGGTCCTGCTCGCGGAAGTTGCCCTCGACGCTGCGATTGTCTCGACTCTGTATCAACGACTCGCCAAGCACGAAATGTCGCATTGGGCGGTGACCGTCGTGCGGTACACGTGGCTGCCCGCGCTGGCGTTGGTCGTGGTTGCCGCGGTTGGTGGCTGGGCGCTCCAGGTTGCAGCGCCCGAAGCACGCTCGATCGGCGGCGTGATTAGGGGGCTGTTGCAAGAGTAGGAGCAGTGACGGCAGCAGGACTCGCTTCGCTCGTGGGACTCGCGCCGAAGGCGCGAGTCCCACTGCTGTGAACAGTCCTACAGCTTCTTCCGCGCCTCCGCAACCGCCTCCTCCAACGTCGTCACTCCGCCATCGAGTTGCAGTTCGTAGACTGCCCTCAGGACTTCGCCCATTCGCGGGCCTGGTGTCATTCCGAGCTCGAGCAGGTGACGTCCCATCAAGAGAGGGGCCGGCGCCTTGTGCTCGACGCCAAGCGCGCGCGCTCGTTCGAGAAACCAATCCATCGCCGAGCAATCGAAGGTGCCGGTTCGACCGAGGCAGTCGGCACGGGCCAGACGGGCCAACAGTTCGAGGTCGACCTTCAGGGCCAGACGCCTGAACGCGCCGTCGCGAAGCTCGTCACGCACCTTGTAGAAGGCGCCCGGCTTCAGGTGATGCGCGGTGAGGCCGAAGACTTGAGCGCGCACGTCGAAACCGTCCAGCGTGTGGACGTTCAGGCGATCGAGAAACCGGGACGTCGGCTCGACACCTGCCTCCTCGTGCCCCAGGGAGCGAATCCGGCCGTCGATCGTGGATGTCGTCGCCGGCTTTCCGAAGTCATGGCTCACCGCGCCCAGCATGATTGCGGCGAGACGACCGCGATCGAGATCGTGGTTCGCCTCGCGCGCCCGATCGATCACCATCAGCGTGTGAACCCAAACGTCGCCTTCAGGGTGCCATTCGGGTTCTTGCGGGCAATCGATGAGTGCGTGCATCTCGGGGAGCAAGGTTGCCGTGACGCCCAGCTCGCGAGCCAGCGCGAATCCAATCGACGGTCGACCGGCTTGCAGCAGGAGTTTTTCGAACTCACCCCAGATACGCTCCGCTGGCAAGTCGTCGAGTGGAACCCGCCGACAGATCTCTTTCGTCTGTTCATCAACCGTGAGCTCGAACCGGGCCGCAAGCTGGAGCGCGCGCAAGACCCGAAGCGAGTCATCAGCGAAACTGACCGGATCAACGACGCGCAAGATTCGTCGCTCGAGGTCAGCCCTCCCGTTCATCGGATCGATGTACTCGCCGGTCACCGGATCCCACGAAATGGCGTTGATGGTGAAGTCCCTTCGTCGTGCCGCTTCCTCCGGGGGCATCGTCGGATCGCCGGTGACGGTGAACCCTTTGTGCCCGCGACCGGCCTTCGACTCGCGACGCGGGAGGGCGACGTCGATGTCGCCGAGCTTGTAGACGGCAAACGCTTGTCCAACCGCCTCGACGCGACCAAGAGTCGAGAGCAACGGACCGAGACGTGCTTCAGGAATCCCAAACACCTCGATGTCCAGATCGGGTGAGGGCCGATTGACCAGCCGGTCGCGCACGTACCCGCCGACGACCAGTGCCCGGCCACCGTGCGCGGCAATCAACCGTGCAATCGAACGCGCCTGCTCCAGGAGGTGTGACACGTTACCCATTGTAGGATTGCCAGTTAGACCCAATGTCGGTTTGTGACCATGCGGTTCAAGGCCTCTCGGCGGTTTGAGGCACCTCTTCGTTACAATCCTAAGTAGACCATCCG
The DNA here is from genome assembly GCA_963841905.1 of uncultured Acidobacteriota bacterium. GTDB lineage: Bacteria > Acidobacteriota > Vicinamibacteria > Vicinamibacterales > UBA2999 > JACCSI01. The sequence goes on along the minus strand of CAWJEM010000005.1, from coordinate 158,544 downwards.
CGTGAACAGACCCTCTGCTCCCCCGAGAGAGACGACGTTCGACGCAGGTCTCGCCACGGTCGAGACTGCGCGTCTACTGATGCGCGTTCCATGCGCGGACGATGTCGCTCCGTTGACAGAAATACATCACGACCCCGAAGCTGGCCGATATGTCGTGCTCGGCACGACGTCCGGGGGAGTAGCGACCGGCTGGCGGAACGTGGCGATCATGTTGGGGCACTGGCACATGCGCGGCTACGGTCAATGGACCGTCGTCGAGAAGGCCACCGGCGAGGTGATTGGGCGCGTCGGCCTGTGGCACCCAGAAGGCTGGCCGGGCATCGATCTCGGGTGGATCATCCGGCGCTCGCGCTGGAACAACGGCTTCGCCACCGAGGCGGCTCGCGCCGCACTCGACTGGACGTGGGCCAACGTCGACACGGACCATGTGATCAGCGTCATTCAACCCGACAATCTGGCGTCGATTCGAGTCGCCGAGAAGATCGGCGAACGCTTCGAGCGCAACGATGCGATGAACGGCGCTGACGTCTGTATCTTTGGCGTTCAGCGGAATGCCCGCCAGACGGTTTGAGGTGGAGTTTCGCTCGTGATCCGACCGATGACCGAAGGCGACTTCGACGCCGTGTGGTCGATCTTTCACGATGTCGTCGCTACTGGTGACAGCTATGTCTTTGCTGCCGAGACTGCGCGGGACGCCGCCATCGCCTACTTCTTCGGCCCTGGCATCATCTCTCGCGTCGCGGAGCGCGATGGCCAGGTTGTCGGGATGTACAAGCTCATTCCCAATCGCATCGATCGCGGAAACCACGTGGCCAACGCCTCCTTTATGGTGGCGCCGTCCGCCAGTGGTTGTGGGGTTGGCCGTGCGCTCGGGGAAGACTGCTTGCGCGAGGCAAAGCGCGCGGGCTTCGAAGCCATGCAGTTCAACTTCGTTGTCAGTAGCAACACGGCGGCGGTCACGCTCTGGCAGAAACTGGGGTTCGCCATCGTCGGTACGCTGCCACGCGCATTCAGGCACGCCACCCTCGGCTTCGTCGATGCGTACGTGATGCATCGATCGCTCGACGACGTTCGCGGTTGAAAAGTGAGAGAAGAAGTTCACGATGCAGCCATGTCGATATGTGGCCTTTCTTCGCGCCATCAACGTTGGCGGGCGAGTGGTCAAGATGACCGCTCTCAAATCAATCTTCGAGGCGATGAAGTGTGGCGAGGTCGAAACGTTTATCGCGAGCGGCAACGTGATCTTCACGTCGAAGACCGCAGCGCCGAAGCTCGAAACACAAATCGAGAAGGGGCTCGAGAAGGCGCTCGGCTACCCGGTCACGACCTTTCTCCGGACGGTGAACGAGATTTCGGCCATAGCCGAGCGCAATCCGTTTGGTGGGCCGATCCCGCCCGGAGGCCGCGTGTACGTCGCGTTTCTGCGGAACCATCCGGGTTCGGCGGTGCGGCAAAAGGTCGTCGTCTTGAGTACCCCGAACGACGAATTCACGGTCCACGGGCGCGAGCTCTACTGGCTGTGTGCCGTTCCCTCGCTGAAATCGATCATGTCCGGCGCCACGCTCGAGAAGGTGCTCGGGCAACCAGCCACACTTCGTAACGTCAACACCGTGCGCCGGTTGGCCGCAAAATACGCACCCTAGGCACCTGAGGCACCTCCGGCACCCCCGGCACCTCCGGCACCTCCGGCACCTCAGGCACCTTACTTAGTTTCCGCCCGCGCCTTCGTCGGTACTGAGCGCCGCCAGCATGCCCTTCTCGGCTTCGCCTCGCACCTTGCCTCGGATGAGACGCCCCACGAACCCGCTCAGGCCATCCGACCGGCTGCGGTTGACGCTCGCGAACCAGAAGCCGGGACCGCGCGCGGGATCGGGTATCAGCACGCGGAGTTCGAGCGCCGTCCAGAAGTAGTGACTCGCGTAGATCATCTTCGAGGCCACGGCAACGTGTGTCGCTAGTTGGTTGATGACGACGTGATTGATGCGAATCGTGGGCTTCAGCCCAAACTTGGCTTCTTGCCAATACAGAAACGACTCGCTGTTGGGCAGTGTCGCCACGGGAAACCCGATCAGGTATTGCTTCAGATCAGGCAGCAGCTCGCCAAGCCACGGCATGCGGTCAACCATCGACTTGAATTCGCCGGCCACGAACGTTGATCGCGCCGAGTCGCGGTACACCGCGAGCCGAGCATCGCCGCCTTCGAGGTAGCCGTTGACGTACTCGAGGGCGAGCTGGCGCGCGAGCGCTTCAGCGTCCGCCTCGGCGGTGGGCTTCGACCAATCGATCTCGTTGCGGACCCGCGTCAACGCCGCTTCGCTCAGCTTCAACTCGCAATCACCGACGCGGCAGGTTCGAAGGTCAGCGACGTCCTCATCCGGCAGGTCCATGAGCGCGAAGTCATCGGCGCGCGGTGGGCTGCTGATCCGTTTGGTGACGCGGAAGTTCTCGCCTTTCTCGAACTGCTCGACATCCTGCACCAGCTGCACGTAGCGCGCTGTCGGCGCATTGACCCAGATCGCTCCAAAGATCGAAACCTCGTGCGAAGCATCGGCCTCGAGCATTCGCGTTACTGGCTTGCCCGCGAGCAGATCCGTGCGTTGAGCCGGCGTCAGCCTGACATGCTTCGAGAGGTACTCCTCGAGCTGAGCGGGCAATCGAGCGGCGCTCTGGTTGGCCGACGAGTGAGCGTTCAGTGTCGCGGCGACGGCGAGCGCCAAGGCAACAGGCGTGCGTCCTGTCATTGGTTCGACGAGCCCGGCTATTGACCGACAATCGCCAGGCTGGGCATGGGTTTCCTCCGAGGCTCTGCATGCGGATTGTGACAGAAATGGGCATAGGGCGCAGGGGAGACAGGGAAACACGGCACAGTCCCCATAGCCCTATTCCCTCCCTGTGCCCTATGCCCTGCGCCCTGCGCCCCTTATGATCGAGATCCATGGCAATAGCTGAAGGCATCCGAGAGGCGTTGGAGCGTAACGTCAAGGCGGTCACGTTGCGCCCATCGGTTGGGCAGGGGACCAAGGTCACTCGCGTGAGGCTGGGTGAGCATTTGCGCTGTGAGATCGAAGAAGGCGCGTGGAAGCTGACCGCCGGTATGCCGACTGCCTTTGGAGGCGACGAAACGTCGCCGACGCCGGGCGTGTTCGGTCGAGCCGCGCTCGGATCGTGTCTGGTGTTGGGCTACGCGATGTGGGCGGCGCGGCTCGAAGTGCCGCTCTCGTCACTCGAGGTCGAAGTGCACTCCGACTTCGATGCGCGCGGCGAGCTGGGAGTCAGCGAGGAGGTTCGGCCGGGCCACACCGCGATTCGTTATGTGGTTCGGGTGACAAGCGACGCGAGCGCTGACGTGATCAATCGCTGGCTGGATACCGCCGACAGGTACAGTTCGTGGCGTGACAATATCGTGAATCCCGTGCCCCTGGTTCGCGAAGTACAGATCACACCTGTGACAACGCCCTGACCCGCGCACATGGACGCCGCCCTTCAGCGCCGCATTCAGCGATACGGGTGGGACCGCGCCGCGGATCACTATGAGCGGCTATGGTCGTCGCAGCTCAAACCGGCGCAGGATCGGCTGGTTGGGTTGGCTCGGCTCAAACCCGGCGCGCGCGTCCTGGAGATTTCGTGCGGCACCGGCTTGGTCACATGGCCGCTTGCAGCCCTGGTGGGCAGCTCCGGTCAGGTGATCGCGACGGACATTTCCGAGCGGATGGTGGAACGAACGGCCGCAGAGGCCACGCGCCGTGGGTTGAGCCAGGTCGCCTGTCGTCGCATGGACGCGGAATCGATCGATGAGGCTGACGCGTCGTTCGATGCCGTCGTGTGCGCCCTTGGACTGATGTATGTGCCCGAGGTCGCGACCGCGCTCGGAGAAATGTACCGCGTGCTCGCGCCCGGTGGTCGCGTGGTCGCCGCTGTGTGGGGTGCGCGGGCCCGATGCGGCTGGGCGGAGGTGTTCCCCATCGTCGAGTCGCGGGTTGCGTCGGATGTCTGCCCGATGTTCTTCAATCTTGGGACACACGACACGCTGGCCAGTTCGTTCGCCCACGCGGGATTCGAGAAGGTCCACGCGGATCACCTGGCCTCGACGCTCGAGTACGACTCTGCTGAGGATGCGGCTGACGCCGCGTTTGTCGGTGGACCGGTAGCGCTCGCCTACGCGCGGTTCGACGAGTCGACCCGGCTTGCCGCCCGGCGAGAGTACCTGGAGTCGATTGCGGCATATCGCGCGGGGGAGGGGTATCGAGTGCCTGGCGAGTTTGTGGTCGGTTGCGGGGAGAAGCCCCTCAAGGACACCAGCCACAAATAGACCGACCCCTTCCGCCACCTTTTGTTAGCATGGGCGTCCACTCTCTTCAGGGGGCGTCCATGACTCACACCTACGAATCGCTGAAGAAGATGACCATCGCGCAGCTGCGAGAGGTTGCCAAGGACACTCATCACGAAGCCGTTCAAGGGTTCAGCCAGCTGAACAAGGAACACTTGCTGCCTGCGCTGTGCCTGGCACTGGGCATCGACGCGCACGAGCACCACGCCGCGCACGGGGATCTCAAGCTCAGGACGAAGCAGCGGATGGCGGAGCTGCGCGCCGAGCGCACCCAGGCAGCCCAAGCGCACGATCAGGAGCGGCTGCACGCCATCCGACGCGAATACCATCATCTCAATCACAAGTTGCGAGCCGACGCTCGCAAAGCGATGTGATCGCTCGATTCGTCTGCGCACTCGCCGTTGTTGCGACGCTCCAAGTGACCGCACAGCCACGGCTCACGCTGGACTATGCCGCGATGGCCGGACGCATCGTCCAGCAGCTCGCGCTCGAGCCGGGCGAGCGGGTGCTGTCGGTGGCGCATCCGGGAACGTTCGCGGACTTGATGACCCACGTCCGCTACGAAGTCATGCGAGCCGGCGGAATCGACCTCGGTGTGGTGCAGGTCCTGCACGAGCCAGTCCCCGAAACGTTTGATCCTGCGGTGCTGGCCAAGGGCACCCGCGATGCGCGCGCGCACTACAAGGCCATGTTTCGTGACGTCGACGCGGCGATCATGATGCCAGGCGCCAACACCACTCACCCGGCGTATCTCGCGATGCAGGATTGGCTGCAGGACGATCTCAAGGAACGCCGTGGTCGCCGAACGGTTCACTTTCACTGGGTCGAGGGCGCGAGCGCATATGCCGTGCCCGGCTCCCCATTGCCACCACGGTTTGCGATTGACGCCGCGTATCAGCGCGCGTTGCTGGCGACGGACTATTCCGCGCTTGGTGCGCGCCAGAAGGAGTTTGTCGCTGCGTTGAAGTCGGGCGAGGTCCATGTCACAGGCCCAACCGGCACCGACTTGCGGTTTCGATCCGGTGACCGGCCGGTCAATGTGCAAGATGGCGATGCGTCGCGCGCGCGTGCGGTTCGTGGGCTGGTGCTAATCGACAAGGAGATCGAACTGCCGGCCGGCGCCATTCGCGTCGCTCCGCTCGAGGAGACCGTCGAAGGAATCGTTCACTTCCCGCCCACGCAGTGGGATGGAAGACCGGTCGACGGACTACGGCTTCGTTTTTCACGCGGTCGAGTGGTGGAGGTGACCGCCACCAGCGGGCGGGAGGCCGCCGAGGCCGAGATGGCCCGCGCCGGCGACGGGGGTCGTGCGTTTCGTGAGTTCGCGCTAGGCTTCAATCCACTATTGGCAGTGCCCGATCGCGAGCCGTGGATTCCGTATTACGGCTACGGTGCCGGGGTTGTGCGTTTATCGCTCGGCGACAACTCCGAGCTGGGCGGCAAGGTGACAGGCGGATATGTGCGGTGGAATTTCTTCACCGACCTGACCGTAAGAGTCGGTTCGAAGATCTGGGTCCAGGATGGTCGGATGGTCCAACCCTAAAGAAGGTTCCAGGGTTCCAAAGTTCCAAGGTTCCAAGGTTCCAAGGTTCCAAGGTTCCAAAGTTCCAAAGTTCAACCGCGAGCATTGGAACTTTGGAACCGTGGAACTCTCGAGCCTTGGAACCCTGGAACCCTGGAACTTTGGAACACTGGAACTTTGGAACCTTGGAACCTTGGAACCTTGGAACCGTGGAACCCTGCTTCGGAGGCGTCATGAAGCAAGCTCTCATGGCAATTGTCGGACTCTGCGCACTGAACGTGAACGTTTCGTACGCGCAAACGGCACGAGTCATCGATCTCGGCGGCGGCCTTTACCAGGCGACCGGCGTCATAGGCGGCGCCGCCGTGCGCGTGCCACAGAGCAACACGTTTCTCATGGTGACCAGCAGCGGCAACGTCGTCATTGACACGTCGCTCGCGGCGGTGGCGGGTGCTCACAAGGCGGCGCTGACCGCGATGAATGCAGGCCCGATTCGAGCGATAGTCTTGACCCACGCTCACGGAGATCACACTGGCGGAATCACCACATGGCGACAGCCCGAGACTGCTGTCATTGCTCACCGCAACTATCCGGAGTTCCTGCAGTACACCGAACGCCTTGCGGGCTACTTCGCGCGCAGCAACGTCGCCCAGTTCGGTGGAGTCTCAGGCGCCGGAGCGACGAAGCGAGCCACGGCCGCGGTAGAGCCGAATCGTGCCAACCCGACGGTCCTGTTCGACAAGACGCATACGTTTACGGTTGGTGACACGACCTTCGAGTTGCTGCACACGCCGGGCGAGACGCCCGATCACCTCACCGTCTGGATCCCGAAGCTGAGGGCCGCGTTCGTTGGCGACAACTTCTACGAGTCTTTCCCCAATCTCTATACCTTGCGCGGCACCCGTCCGCGGTGGGCGCTCGAGTATGTCGAGTCCCTGAACAGAGTCCTTGCGCTCGAACCAGAGCTCGTGTTGCCAAGCCACGGACCTGCGATTCGAGGGCGCGACGAGATTCGGCGTCAACTCTCGAGATATCGTGACGCCATCCTTTACGTTCACGACGCGACGGTCAAAGGCATGAACGAGGGCAAGGATGTCTTGACGCTGATGCGTGAGATCACGCTGCCCAAGGAGCTCGAAATCGGCGAGTCGTATGGCCGGTTGACGTGGTCGATTCGCGGCATCTACGAAGGTTATGTCGGCTGGTTCGACGGCAACGTCTCGACGATGTTTGGACCGGCGAGTCAAGCGTACGGCGAGATCGTGCGGTTAGCGGGCGGTCCGGATGCCGTGGCTGGCCGCGCTGCGGAACTGGCCGCGTCCGCTCCACTGCGGGCGCTCTATCTGACCGACATGGCACTCGCGGTTGATGGTAGCCACCGGGCTTCACTCGAAGCGCGGATTGCGGCGCTCAAGGCGCTCGATGCCACGTCCAAGAACAGCAACGAACGAGGCTGGCTCGCCGCCGGTCTTCGCGACGCCGAAGCGAGGCTCAAGCGATGAGTCGACTCGCTCGGACAGCGAAGGCCTCATGAGCTCCGGGGATCCCGCGGTCGCTCTTCTAAAGCGCCTGGTCGCGATCGACTCGGTGAATCCCAGCCTGGTCGCCGGCGCCGCGGGGGAAGCAGCCGTCGCGCGCGCATTGGCCGAAGAGCTCCAGCAGATCGGTCTCGAGGTGCATCTGCAGGAGGCCGCGCCGGGCCGGCCGAATGTCATTGGCGTGCTCGAAGGACGCGCGCGAGGGCGGTCGCTGATGTTGTGCGGGCACGTCGATACCGTCGGCGTCGCCGGCATGACGCGGCCGTTTGATCCCGCCGAGCGTAACGGCCGCTTGTATGGGCGCGGCGCGCAAGACATGAAGAGCGGCGTCGCCGCCATGGTGGCCGCCGCACGACAGATCGCGGAATCCGGTGCGCTTGAAGCCGGGCGCTTGATCGTCGCTTGCGTGGTCGACGAAGAGCACGCGAGCGTCGGCGCCGAGGCGCTCGTCACGCGCTGGCGGGCCGACGGCGCCGTGGTCACCGAGCCCACGGATCTAGCCGTGGCCATCGCCCACAAGGGCTTCGAGTGGGTCGAAGTCGAGACCGAAGGCCGCGCGGCGCACGGAAGCCGGCCCCGTGATGGTCGCGACGCCATCCTCCGCATGGGGCGAGTCTTGAATGAGCTCGAAGCGCTCGACCGGCGATTGCAGGCAGGCCACGCTCACCCGCTCGTTGGTGCGGCCTCTCTGCACGCGTCGCTCATCGAGGGTGGTCGCGAACTGAGCAGTTACCCGGATCGCTGCTCCCTGCAGATCGAACGGCGAAGTATTCCAGGCGAGGCTGAAGGCGCCGCGGGTCACGAGGTCAGTCGCATCCTCGACGCGCTCAGGGCCGGCGATCCCGAGTTCGTCGGGGCTAGTCGCACCGTGTTCGCGCGTGCGCCCTATGAGATCGACGCCGCGCACGAGTTGCCGCGTGCTCTCGTGGCCGCAGCGGGAGCGGTGGGCCACACGAGCGCGATGATCGGCATGAGCTTCTGGACCGATGCAGCCATTCTCGGCGGCGCGGGCATCCCATCGGTGCTCTTCGGGCCGACAGGCGCCGGACTGCACGGACTCGAGGAATGGGTCGATACGCAGTCGGTGCTGACTTGCCGAGACGCGCTGGTGCAGCTCGTTCGGATGTGGTGTCGGTAGGATACTCGCGAAGGGCATAGGGCGTAGGGCACAGGGCATAGGGGAGGGCACAGGGATATCGCTCCACGCCCCCTAATGCCCGATGCCCCATGCCCTACGCCCTCTCCTTAAACACCCCGCGAAGGACAAACCCCACGTTGGCGGGTCGCTCCCCCAGTCGACGCATGAAGTAGGGGAACCATTGTTTGCCAAAGGGGACGTAGACGCGCATTCGATAACCCTCACTGACCAGTGCGCTCTGCAAGTCGCGACGAATGCCGTAGAGCATCTGGAACTCGAATCGGTCTTTTGCGTACCCCCTGGACTCTGCGTAACGCTTGGTGGCGTCGACCATCTCCGGGTCGTGGGTCGCGATCGCGGGGTACGTCCCATGGTCGAGCAGTTGCTGCATCAATCGGACAAACGCCTCGTCCACCTCATTTTTCCTCTGATAGGCCGCGTTCTTGGGCTCCTTGTAGGCGCCCTTGACCAGACGGATACGAGCCCCGAGTGCATTCACGCGCTTCCAGTCGTCCTCACTGCGCATCAGGCACGACTGCAACACGACGCCGATGTTGCGATAACTCTGGCCCCAGAGGGTTTCGACGATGCGCAGTGTGACGTCGGTGTAGGGCGAGTTCTCCATGTCGATCCGCACGAAGAACTTGTGTTCGGTGGCCGGATCCAGAACCCGGCGCAGGTTGTCGACGCAGGTCGCGCGGTCGACGTCGAGGCCGAGCTGGGTCAGTTTGAGCGAGACGTTGCGCTCGATGCCCGAGGCGACGATCGCCTCGAGAATCCGCCGGTAATCTCGCGTGGCGGCGTCCGCTTCTTCAGTCGTCTTCACGCTTTCGCCGAGATAATCGAGCGTCAACCGCAGGCCGCGATCGGGCAGCGGCCGTACGACCTCGATGGCCTCTTCAACCGATTCGCCCGCGATGAAGCGCCGGGCGAAGCCCCGCTTCGAGGACATCCCATAGCGTGAGGCCAGCCGTTGCAGAACCGTGATTTGCGCGAGGGTGTGGAAGAATGCTTTCGATGCTGCGTCAACCATCAGTGAGTCGGGCCATCGGGGGAGAGCAAGTGCCGAATCGATCGCCCGTAGTAGCGCAGCACATTACGCTCGCGCACTCGAAAGCGACCGTCCTCGATGACGATGATCCCGCGTGCCTCAAACGGCTCCGCGCCCAGGTCCACGGCCTCTTTGCCGCTCGTCACCGAAACGTTGGCGCCGATCGCCCGGAGTGTGTCCAGGGTGGAGTCGATTCGGCTGATCAGCTCGCGCCGTTCGATCGATGGTCGCATCGCGGAGGCGACGAGTGCCGTCGGCAGCACTTTGTACAGCCGTCCAATGGCCTTGCGGACCAGGTGCGACAACTCGAGCACCGACTTGCGGGACGAGGGATCGTAGCCATCGACCGGAATCGGCCGGCCAAACGTGACAAATGCGCGACTGCGATAGCCGACGGCAAACCGAACCATTTCTGCGACTTCGCGACTGAACGGCCGCTGCTGGCGCTTGACCTTCTGGCGCGCCAGGATGTGGTCCTCCAATACGAGGTCGTAGGCTATCGCCGTCGGTAGGAAGGCGAGATTGTTCACGTCCGAGTGCAGGCACGCGCCGAACAGTCCCACTTTGCACGATTTCAGCTCGCCGCTGTAGCTCCGCCCTCCCTCTGGATAGAAGAACAGGTCGTGCTTGTGCAACAACTCGCCGACGTACGCCTTCAGGGTTATCAGATACGCCGGATCCTTGGTGTTACGACGGATTGGCAGGGCACCGGTGACGTATTTGTGAATGAATCCAAGGGGCCCGCCAAACAGGTTGATGCCGGCGGCAATGATCGGCGGTCGGATGCCGGCATCGTCGAGCACGAGCGGCTCGACGAGATAGTCCGTATGGCTGCGATGATTGGACGCGTACACCAGGCGATGGCGCCGGGCGGCATCGACGGCACTGGCGACGTTCTCGCCAACACGCTCGATTTTTCGCAGCAGGGGATAGAGAGGATATTCGAGCGCTCGATACAGTTCATATCGCTGCGTCGTCCGCAGTTCGTCGAGGTAATTGATGACACGCTCGCGCGCGGCCTCGCCGGTCGGGCCATGGCTGCCCGAAAGGTACCGCGCAACTTCCTCGCGAGCGAGTACAGCCTCGGTCAGTTCATCAATCAAGCGGTTGGAATATAGCACGCTCCCTGCGCGCCGGCGGGTCGATTGCCTAGACATCTTCTAAGGCCAGGGGTGCAGCGAGTGGAGCAAGTGGGCCGATGGCCTTAGAAGATGTCTCGCCCCGCGGAGCGGGGCAAAAAGACAATGCCATCAGCGACGCGGAGCAGCCCCGTTTCGTTGTGGGCGGTTGAAGCGCAGCGTCGCTGAAGAGCGCTTTCACAGGGCCGCCACAATCGCGTCGGTGAACTGCGTCGTCGTTGCGCGCCCGCCGAGATCGACGGTGCGCGCCGACTCGTCGGCCAGGGCGCGCCAGAGGGCGTTCATCACACGCACGGCCTTGTCGTCTTCCTCGAGGTGATGCAGCATCAGCACCGCCGAGAGCAGCAGCGCCGTGGGGTTGGCCTTGTCCTGGCCGGCTATGTCGGGCGCCGTGCCGTGCACGGCTTCGAACACGCCGACGCCATCCGCGCCCAGATTGGCCGCCGGGACGACACCCAGCCCGCCAACCAGGCCGGCACACAAATCCGAGACGATATCGCCGTACAAATTGGGCAGCAGCAGGACATCGAGGGTTTCGGGGTGCATGACCAGATGCATGCACGCGGCATCGACGATACGCTCGTCGTACTGGATTTCCGGATAGTCGCGGGCGACGCTGCGGGCACAGTCGAGGAAGAGCCCGTCGCCGAGCTTCATGATGTTGGCCTTGTGCACGGCTGTCACAAGCTTCCGCTTGTGACGCCTGGCATGGTCGAAGGCGAAGCGCGCAATGCGCGTGGAGGCGTCTCTCGTGATGATCTTCAGACTCTCGACCACGCCCGGGACGACGACGTGTTCCAGTCCGGCGTAGAGATCCTCGGTGTTCTCACGAACGATGACCAGGTCGACGTTCTGAAAGCGTGAGGGTACCGACGGAAGGTTCCAGACCGGGCGAAGGTTGGCATAGAGATCCAGCGCCTTGCGGAGGCCGACATTGACGCTGGTAAAGCCTTCCCCGATGGGTGTGGTGATGGGGCCCTTGAGCGCTGCTTTGTTCTTCTTGATCGACTCGAGGAGCGGCTTGGGCAGCGTCGTGCCATATTCCTGGAGGGCTGCGGCCCCGGCACTGAATTCCTCCCATTCGACGCGAAGTTCGACGGCGTCGAGGACGCGAAGGACCGACCTCGTGACCTCGGGGCCGATCCCGTCTCCGGGGATGAGCGTCACCCGATGCGTCACGTCAGGACAGTCTTCGCGCCAGGAGCGCGGCTACCGACTCCAGCAGCTCGCGGTCCGACCGGCCGAATGCGGCCTTCTTGTCGCTGTCGATATCAATCTCACCCAGTACCGTGGTGCCACGCATGATGGGAACGACGATCTCGGATCGCGTTTCGAGGCTGCACGCGAGATACCGAGGATCCACATCCACGTCGTCCACGATGATGGTCCGCTTGTGCGAGGCGGCGGCGCCGCAAATCCCCTGATTCAGCGGAATGCGTGTGTGTGGCGACGGCTTGCCCAGGAAAGGGCCGAGCACGAGTTCATTGCCGTCCATCAGGTAGATCCCGACCCACGCGTAGTCAGGCACCTGGTGCTTGAGAATCGCTACCGCCTGCCGCATCGCCTCGTCTGGTGTGGGCGCTTGGGCAATGCTCGTTTTCAGACTCGCCAGGATGTCGTCGTAGGTTACTGCTGCCATGGCGCCCTATTCCCGCGTTTCCCATGCCAGAAGGACGAGCCCCCCCGCGATGGTGACTGTTACGAGGATTGTCGACAGGCGATGGAGCCGGTCGAACTCCAAACGCCTCGCGTCGTCAGTCGGCAACCGATTCATCGGGCCAGTAACTTCCGCCTGGATCCGATCGATTCGCGGCGTGAGAGCCATGCCGGAGTAGAGCATCAGGCCGAGCATCAGCGCCAACAATCCGACCCGAATGCCGTAGTGCTTTGGACGTGGCCCCAGCACGCGTTGCAGCGTCAAGGCCAGAAGCATCACGATTGCGGCGCCATAGCCGATGAGATGCACGCGCCTGAGCACCGCACCGAAGACTTGGCCCGCCAGCACGCGACCAGTCGAGGCGTCCCAGGCCTCGAGCACGCTGAATGTCGTCGGTGCGACGACGAAACCGGCGACCATCATTCCCCCCAACCACAGCACCAGGGCCAGTGCGTACAGGTACCGCAGCGGGCGCATCAGAGAATTATACTGACCCTGCATTCATCCATCGGTACCGGGATCAGGCTCGCAGATGATCGCGAGCGTTCGGAGGACTCACGTGTCAGTTGAAACGACCACGACGCTGCCGGCTCTCAAAAACGTCGCCGCACGGCTCAGGATCGACTCGCTTCGCGCGACGACCGCGGCAGGCAGCGGCCATCCGACTTCCTGTTGCTCGGCGGCCGACCTGGTGGCTGCACTGTTTTTTTCTGAGATGCGATACGACCCTGCCAATCCGCGCCATCCCCATGCCGATCGCTTCGTGCTGTCGAAAGGGCATGCCGCGCCGATTTTGTACGCGGCGTGGGCCGAAGTCGGATACATCCCGCGCGAAGAACTGCTCCGACTCCGCGAGTTCACGTCCGACCTCGAGGGTCACCCCACACCGCGATTGCCGTTTGTCGACGTCGCGACCGGCTCACTCGGCCAGGGGCTCGGCGCCGGTGTCGGGATGGCGCTCAATGCACGCCGGATTCGCTCCGACTATCGCACCTACGTGCTGATGGGCGATGGCGAAACCGCGGAAGGGTCGGTGTGGGAATCGGCGGCGATTGCCGAGTTCTACGAGCTCGATTCGCTGTGCGGCATCGTTGACGTCAACGCGCTCGGGCAGAGCCGCCCGACGCAATACGGCCACGACATGGAAGCACATCGCCGGCGATGGGCCGGCCATGGGTGGAACGTCATCACGATCGATGGACACAAACTGGAGGAAATACTCGACGCGTTGGCCACAGCGCGAGCGACGAAAGGAATGCCCTCCGTGATCCTCGCAAAGACAATCAAGGGCAAAGGCGTACCGTTTCTCGAGGGTGCGTCCAACTGGCACGGAAAGGCGTTGAAGCACGACGAGCTGGAGCGCGCGGTCAAAGAGCTCGAAGGCCAGATGACGTCCGAAGGCGATGCGATCACCATCGAGATTCCTCGACCAACCGCTACTCCGATCGAAGAGCGCGCCGGCAAGGTCGAGGCGCCCGCTTACAAGCTCGGGGATCTCGTCGCCACGCGCGAAGCGTACGGGACTGCCCTCGCGCGTCTCGGTTCCGCCGATCCTCGGGTGGTCGCGCTCGATGGCGACGTGAAGAACTCCACCTTCAGCGAGAGGTTCGAGGCCGCTTACCCCGATCGCTTCTATCAGTGTTTCATCGCCGAGCAGGGAATGGTGGGCGCGGCGATGGGGCTCGCGGCGCGCGGCGCCATTCCTTATCCGTCGACGTTTGCCGCATTTTTCACTCGCGCGGCCGATTTCGTTCGGATGCTCGCGATCAGCGGCCTCAACGTCAAGATGGCGGGGTCGCACGCCGGTGTGTCGATCGGTGAGGATGGTCCATCGCAGATGGCGCTCGAGGATCTCTCGATGATGACCTCGCAGCCGAACATCACCGTCCTGTATCCGTCCGACGCGGTCTGTGCCGAGCACCTGGTGGTGGCGGCCGCGTCGCGCCCCGGTCCCGTCTACATCAGGACGTCGCGCCCCAAGCTGCCGGTGCTCTACGACAATCGCGACACGTTTCCGATCGGTGGATCGAAAGTCCTTCGCCGAAGCGACGCCGACTCGGCGACGGTGATCGGCGCCGGCGTCACGCTGTACGAGGCATTGAAGGCGTACGACCGGTTGAAGACCGAGGGCATCAGCATCCGAGTGATCGATCTCTACTCGCTGCAGCCAATCGATTCAGCGACCCTGCTGACGGCCGGGCGAGAAACCGGCCGTTTGATAACGGTGGAGGATCACTATCCGGTTGGCGGGATTGGGGATGCGGTGGCACGTGCCGTGGCCGCTGGGGGCCACACCGTGACCAGGCTGGCCGTGCGTGAGATTCCACGCAGCGGAAAACCGGAGGAGTTGCTGGAGAAGTTTGGCATCTCGGCCAGCCACATTGTGGCTGCGGTCAAGGCCCCGGTGGCGGGAGCCACGTCAGGTTCGTGAGCGCGCCACAACCGCCACCAGCTGACGCACGTGCCAGTCGTATGCCCAATCGCCCAAGCTCCTGCCTGTTGCTCGCCGCGCTGACCGCGATCCAGATCTCCAGTGCAGCCCAATCGCCGACCACCGGCGTTCAAGATCCGGCGTGGGCGCCCGACGGCAAGCGGATCGCGGTGTCGTATCTCGATCGTATCTGGACCATGTCGCCGGACGGTCGGCAGGCCCGAGCGCTCTCGGACGCAGCCCTCGGCGTTGAACGCGAGCCGGCGTGGTCGCCCGACGGATCGCGCATCGCGTTCGCGACCAGTCGGGGCGACGGCTTCGACATTTACATTGCCTCGCTCAAGGGTGGGCCGGCGACCATGGTGACGTCCATGCCGGGCGACGAGCGCTGGCCCTCGTGGACGCCCGATGGTCGACTGGTGTTTGCGCATCGCGAGGATGAACCGGCCGGACGAGCCACCGACCCAGGGCTGCGCTGGGATCTGTTCATCGTTGCACCGGTTGCCGGTTCGTCGACGTGGCAGGCCCCAGTGCCGTTGACGCAGACTACGGACAGCGAGACGCATCCGCGTGTGTCGCCTGATGGCAAACGCGTCGCGTTCATTTCCAATCGCGACTCGGCGGACGACGTCGATGTCTTTGCGATGGCGCTGCCGGATGCGAAGGTCGCCAAGCCCGTGCCACTCGGCGCTCGCGTGTCGCGGAACACGCCGAGCGCTTCGGGACCAGCGGCCAACCCTCCTGCATCGTCGGCGACCCCTCAGGAGTCCGCGCTGATGGACGTCCCGGCGCTTGAGAATCGGCCGCCACGGGTTGTCCGGGTGACGCGTGTTCGTGGCGAAGAGTCGTCGCTATCGTGGGCGCCGGACAGCCAACGGGTCGCGTTCTACGCCGCGCGCGAAGGCGTCGGATCCGTCTGGGTCGCGATCGTCGATCCTCCACCGCGTGAGCCCAATGAACCATCGGTGCCGCGGCCGCGTCCCAGCGCGCCCCCGCAGTTGGCGTCTCGGATCGGTGGTGTGCCCGCGTGGTCCCCGGATGGCCGCACGCTGCTGGTCAGCGGAATGCCCGAGCCGCAGCCCGTGTACAACGGCAATCCGCTGCGGAGCGAGAACGAGCCAGTGCCGCTGTTCGCAACGACGCGCGCCTTTCAACTGTGGAAGGTGCCCGCGCCCTTGCCTGTCCACGACGATGCCGCTCTGCTCATGACGGAGTTGGCGCCGACGACTGAACTCTATACCGCAGCCTTCGAGCGCGTGTGGAACACCGTTCGCGAGCTTTACTACTCCACCGGGCCGACCACCGACAAATGGCGGCAGTTGCGTGAGAAGTACCAGCCACGCGCGATTCAGGCCAAGGGCCACGCGGAGTTCGAGGACATCCTTGACGACATGGTGGCCGAACAGCCGCTCATCAAGCCCGTCGTGACTTCGTCCGGGGCGGTCGTTGTCTCCGCCCATCCGCTCGCTTCCGAAGCGGGACGGCTCGCCCTGGAAAAGGGCGGCAACATCGTCGATGCTGCGGTGGCTGTGTCGTTTGCCTTGGGCGTTGTCGAGCCCGAAGCGTCTGGCATCGGCGGAGACGGCACAGCGGTTCTCCATCTGAAGGGGATGAAGCGGCCAACCGTCATCGACTACAAGGATCAGACGCCGATTCGCGCCACCACCGACAACACCGCGATCATGGTTGACGGTCGCCTGGTGGCCGACGGCGCCGCGGCGGCCAACATTCCCGGTGTCGTTGCGGGCCTCGACTATCTCCACAAGAAGTACGGCAGCGGCAAAGTGAAGTGGGCGGAGCTCGTGGCGCCGGCGATCACGCTGGCCGACGAAGGGTTCGTGCTCGACGAGTCGTTGCCGACCAGCATTGCCGAAGGTCGGCAATACCTTGAGAAGTACGCGGAGTCGGCAAGAATCTTCTTGCCTGATGACAAGGTGCCCAAGCCTGGCGATCGTTTCTTCAACCGGGACTACGCATCAACATTGCGAACGATTGCGAAGGAAGGCGCCGAGACGTTCTATCGCGGAGAGATCGCTCGCAAGATTGCGGCTGACATGGAAGTCAACGGGGGCATCATCGGATACGCCGACCTGGCGCAGTACCGCGCGATCGAGCGCGAGCCTGTGGTCGGACAGTATCGGGGCCACGCGCTGTATGCCGGCGGGCCACCGGTCGCCACCGGCATTCAGCTCTTCGAGTCGCTCCAGATCCTCGAGAACTATCAGCCGCGTGCGGCTGCCCGCACGACAACGGACGCGGATTACTTCCACCATGTGCTCGAGGCGTGGAAGGTAAGGGATCAAGTGCGGCGTGTATCGGATCCTGAGCGCTTTCCCGTCGAGTTCGCCGAACACTTGACGTTGGAGCATGCCAAAAAGCGATTCGGGAAAATCGATCCGAAGAAGGCCTCGATCCTCGAGCGCCCGCAGCCTGACGACGCCCCCGCGCCGGCGCCGCGGATTGGAACCGGGACCACGTCGTTTGCCGTCGCCGATAGCGAAGGCAACATGATCGCTGTTACTCAGACGTTGAGCACGTGGGGCGGCACGTTCTATGTCTCGAAGGGGCTCGGCTTCCTGTACAACAACCACCTGCGATCGTCGCGGACCACACCAGGCGCGTACGGAAGCATGGTGCCGCTAATGCGCTCGAGCACGGCCAGTGTGCCGACGCTTGTGTTCCAAAAAACCGCCAGCGGTGACGTCCCGCGACTCGCCGTCGGCTGTGCCGGCAATGCCTGGATTCCCGTGTCCGTGTACAACATCATCCTTGCCGTGATCGATGGCAACCTGGGCGCGCAGGCCGCCATCGAGGCGCCGCGTTTTCTCACCCAGCGCGATCCAACCGATCCACTCGACGATCAGGCGCGGATCGAAATCGAGGACCGGCTGCCGCGCGCGCTGTTGCAAGACCTCGCGGCAAGAGGTCATCGTTTTCAGAAAATAGGGCGCAAAGGTGAAGTGCGCTACGGGTATGCCGCGGCCGTCCTCGTCGACACGGCGAATCGACGCGTGGAGGGAGCGGCCGAACCGAGGCGGTCGCATGCCGCCGTGCCGTTCGAGAGCGCGCGCACGACACAGTAGGACTCGCTTCGCTCGTAGGACTCGCTTCGCTCGTAGGACTCGCTTCGCTCGTAGGACTCGCTTCGCTCGTAGGACTCGCTTCGCTCGTAGGACTCGCTTCGCTCGTAGGACTCGCTTCGCTCGTGGGACTCGCTTCGCTCGTAGGACTCGCTTCGCTCGTAGGACTCGCTTCGCTCGTAGGACTCGCTTCGCTCGTGGGACTCGCTTCGCTTCTATGAAGCGGCGACTCCGCGTCAAGCACGTTTCATAAATCATCGTTCATCGAGGCCGCACGGGCCCCTTCACAAGCTCAGGGGACCGGGTGGCCGAGCCACGATGTGCCTACTGGGCCATCGGCGATGCCGGGCGGCCTTCTATTCGCGTTCGTGGGCGCTTCGGGTGCAGCGCCGACGCAGTTGGCAGTACGCAGAGAGGGACCACAATCTCGCACGACGGCTCTTCCCACGGCCAGCGAAGCGATCGCGGTTCCCTCTCATCTCGTGGCTCGCGCGAAACCCCAGCGGTCCGGCCCTACGCCGCGCGGGCCGGCGTGACGCGAAACACCGTGTCATCACGCCAGACGGCATACAAGATGCGACTGAGCCGGCGCGCGAGCGCGACCACCGCGATGCGCGCGCCGCGTCGGGCCGCAAGGCGGTCAGCCCACTGGCGCAGCGGCGTCGTGCGCGCCGTGCGACTGCGCCAGCAGGTCCACGCCGCTTGAATCAGCATCGTGCGGGCTTCACTGGGCCCGACTTTGGTGATGTGGCCGCGCTGGCGGCGTTCGCCCGAGCTCGCCTCCCGCGGCACGAGTCCGAGCGCGCTACTGACGTGCCCGGCACTCGGAAAGCGCGTGACGTCATCGAGCGTGGCGCGAAACGTGAGCGCGACGACGGGCCCCACGCCCGGCACCGTTTGCAAGCGGACAGTGATTGGATCGGCGTCGGCCTGCGCGGTGAGCGCGCGCGTCGTCCTGGCGATGGCCGGCGTGAGCGCGGTAAGGGCCTCGAGGAGCGGCGTGACGACGACGCGCAACGGCGCCGGCAGGTCGAGGTGAGCTACGCGATCGTGCACCGTCGTGCTGCTGCCCGATCCGAGCCGGAGCCCTTCTTGCCGCAGTAGCGCCCGGAGGTGCGCGATCAGCCCGGTCCGCATCCGCACCAGTTGCCGGCGCACCGCGAGCTCCTGGCGCAGCGTGCGTTGCGCGCGCGAGACGCGGTGGGCGCGTCGAAAGATGCCGAGCCGGCACGCCTCCGCCAAGGTGGCGGCATCCCGCGTGTCCGTCTTGATCCGACGCTGTCGCGCACCATACATCGGCGCGTAATTGGGATCCGCCACAATCACCTCGTGACCGGCGGCCTCGAGCGCCGCTGCGACCCACTCACTTTCGGTACTCGCTTCGAGGATGATGCGCACCGAGCCGCAATCCGCGAAGGCCTTGCACAGCACGTCCCGGCTGGTCAGCACGCGCCGCTCGCGGAGCACCGCGCCCTCGGCATCGACGATGCGAATTTGACTGAACCGGCTGTGAAGATCGATGGCACCATAGACCATGGCTGGCTGCTCCTTCTTGAGAGCCCTGTTTGCGCAGGGCGTTAACTCACTTTGTGGAGCGCAAGCTACCACGCACTAGGTGGCAGCCAGCCGCTTCACTCGTGGGACTCGCTTCGATCTCGTGGGACTCGCTTCGCTCGTGGGACTCGCGGCTTCGCTCGCTCGTGGGGGCGGCGGCGTTCGCCGCCGCTTCTGACCGCTAACACCAGTGCGTAAGCGAGGCCGAACGGCCGAGCCCCTACGAGGGCCGAAGGCCCGAGTCCGACGAGCGGCGCAGCCGCGAGTCCCGACCGCCACTGCTGTGATCAGTCCCACTGCTGCGTGGGCAGTCCTTTATGATCGAGAGATGAAGACGCTTCTCTTTGTTGTCGGCCTTGGTCTTGCGACTGCTCAGCTTCCCTCAGAGAAGCAGTCCCCCACGTATCCATCGCCCCAGCAGTCGCTCACCGAAAGGCGGGAGGTGCTGAAATCGGTGGTCGCCATCACGACTCGACCTGTTGCAGACCTCGCGAGTGTTCCCGCGACGCAGGAGATCGAACACGACAGCGAGGTCGACCGGTCCGAAGTCGTGACGGTGGTCGTGATGATGCAAGGATGTCAGCCCGATGCCAAGGGCGCTTGCCGGGCGTCGGCGGACGTCGTCGCCTACAAGCCCGATGGCAGTGTTCACAGTGAGATGAAGGCGATCGATCTGGCCACTGGGCGTGGCACGACGACGTTGAAACTCGCGCCCAGCGACGTCACTGGTGTTTACCGCGTGGTCGCAACCGTTCGTGACCTCAACGCACGCCGGTTCGGGAAAACGGAGAGGCTGTTCGGAGTGAAGTAGAAGGACTGCTCACGCAGCAGTAGGACTCGCTCGCCTTCGGCTCGCCTCGTGGGACTCGCCGCCTGCGCCGCTCGTGGGGGCTCGCCGCCGTTCGGCGTCGCTTTCAGATCCGATAGGAACTTCTAGCCAGCGAGGCCGAACGGCGGAGCCCCCACGAGCTGCCGCAGCCGCGAGTTCTAGCAGCGAGCGCGAAGGCGAGCGACTCCTACGAGCGAGCGTTAGCGAGCAGTCCTATATCATCCCAGCCATGTCCCTCATCGACCCCGGCAAGAAGGCTCCTTCATTCACGCTCAAAGACCAATCAGGTGAGCAGCACAAGCTCGCTGACTACAGCGGCCAAACCGTCGTGCTCTACTTCTACCCGAAAGACGACACGCCAGGATGTACACAAGAGACGTGCGACTTCCGTGATCGCCTGCCGCGTTTCAACAGGAGCCAGGCTGTGGTTCTTGGCGTCAGCATCCTCGACGAGAAGAGCAAGGCCAAATTTGCCAAAAAGCACGACGTCAACTTCCCATTGCTCGCCGATGCCGATCACGCGGTGGCCGAGAAGTACGGTGTCTGGCAGGAAAAGTCTCGCTACGGGCGCAAGTACATGGGCATTGCCAGGACGACCTACTTGATCGATGGGGAAGGGAAGGTTTCGCGGCGCTGGGACAACGTCAAGGTCGACGGACATGCGGACGAGGTGATGAACGCCGTCGCGGCCCTCGAGCGAGCGTGAGCGCCCCCTTCCGCGAGCGCAAGCGAGCGGCCCTCGGGCGACCGGAGCGAGCCCGCTGTCCGCGCCCGTGAGGGCGCGGCCTAGTGTCTTTGTGTCTCGTGGTGCTGGCGCAGGAGATCCTTCCCGTAATCGTTGCCGTTCGGTGTGCGAACCACGGTGTGGATGTGCCTCCGGTTTGGCACCTTGGGCAGGCCTTGGATGCCGACCGGCAGCTGGTGGTCGAACTCGATCAGGATCACCGGACTGTGGATGCGGTAATAGAAGACCGTCTCGGGACCTAATTCGCCAATCCACGCAAAGTGCGTGTCGTTCAGGTGCGCGCGGACTTCGTCCATCCGTACTTTGGCGTGGCCGCTGTCCATGTTGTGCACGTACTCGCCGACGAGCTCCAGAAGCAGGGCTTGGTGTTTCTCATCGAGCTCCGTGGCCTTGATCCCGGCGTGGTCGAGGACGACGTTGTCGCGGAATGCCTGAGTCACGGCGTTATTGCCGGTCTTGGCGACGTCGATCGTTGCCCGCTTCCGCTGATCGGGTGTGAGTGCGGTCATGAGTGCCAGGCCCTTGTTCTGTTCGTCCTGCAGCACGGCCGTGCCTTTGTATTGACCGCTTTCAGCGACCACTGGTTCCGAGCCCATGAACGTGGGCGTCATCACCACTTGATCACGCAGGATGAAGTAGTTGATGACGAGATGATGCCCGTCGAGTTGCCATCCCCAGGGATCTGTGGCGGACGGCGTGCCCATCACCGTGAGGTGGTACAACCCCTCGCCGTACTCGTCGAAGTTCTGGCGCAACTCGGCGAGATGGTGATTGAGCCGCATGATGTTGCGCGTCTTCTCGAGCCCTCTGGCGCTCAGTGATGCTGCGAGCAGCGTAAACGCCCGATCGCGTTGTGATTCGGACATGCTCTTGAAGTTCACACCCTTCCGCGCATACCGATGGATGTTCTGCCAGTCGCGCCACTCTTCATGATCGACTGGGAATGAGGTGGCGCTGCGCTGCTCCGGGTTCAGCGCGTCGAGAAACGCGATCGCTGCCTTCTGCACTCCGGCGGTCGAGACGCCGGTCGCGCGAACCGGGAAGAGCCCGCGGACGGTGGTGCCGTCGCGCGTGATTCCCTTGAACGGCTCCGTCAGCTGGGTCGTGTCAGTACCGCGGGCCGCGGCCAGCGCACCCACGGCTACCACCATGCCCACAGCCAGAAGCCCTCGCGCCCGTTGCACAGTGATCATGCCCGCATGATACGCCCCTCTGCGAGCCGAAGGCGAGCGGCCTTCCGCGCGGCGCGCAGCCCTCGGGCGCGTCAGCGCCCCGCCTTCCGCGAGCCGGAGGCGAGCGGCCTTCCGACAAGCGAGGCGAGTCGGCCATCCGCGAGCCAACGGCGAGCGGCCATAATGGAGAGATGGCCGAGCTCCGGTTGCACGTGCATGGGATGGACTGCGCGGACGAAACCGCGCTGGTCCGCCGTGCGCTGGCACCCAATCCGGCGATTCGCGCCGTCGAGTTCGACCTGATCAACGGAAACGTGGAGGTGACGTTTGACGAATCGGCGACCGATCCTTCTGCGATTCTGACTGCCATCCGGCGCACAGGGCTGCCGGCCCACACCGCCGTCGTCGAAGGTGAAGCGGAGGCCGCGGCGAGTGGCCACCGCCACGAGCACGATCAGGCCGACGGTCGTTCGACGCTGTTGACGGCCGTCAGCGGCGCGCTATTCCTGCTTGGCTGGATCGTCGAAGGCGCCAGGTCCGACCATTGGCTCGACGTCTTCGTGCATCACACTCACGATCCTCGAGCGTCGGCCTTCTATGCCCTGTCAGCGTTCGTCAGCCTGTGGCCGATGTGGCCACGCGCGCTGGCATCGGTTCGTCATCGTCGCCTCGACATGCACGTGCTGGTGTGCATCACGGTCATCGGCGCCGGCCTGATTGGTGAGTGGTCCGAAGGAGCCGCCGTCGCGTTCCTGTTCGGGCTGGCGCATCGCCTGGAGGCCTGGAGCATCGAGCGTGCTCGCCGGGAAATCAGCGCGCTCGTTGGTCGCGGGCCGTCATTGATCGCGGAGGGTCTGCAGCAAACCGCGCCCGTCGAACAGTGGGTCGAGCGATTCGCCGCCGTCTACACACCGGTCGTGACCGGTGCTGCGGTCACGCTCGCCCTCGTTCCACCGCTCATCGATGGCCAATGGAGCGTGTGGTTCTACCGCGCGCTCGTCTTTCTCGTGCTCGCGTGCCCCTGTGCCCTGGTCATCTCCACGCCGGTAACCATGGTCTCGGCGCTCACGTCGGTAGCTCGCAAGGGCGTGCTGGTCAAGGGTGGCGCTGTCCTCGAGCGCGCTGCCTCGGCGGCGCCGACACGTGAAGGGCTGACGCACGCGGGCATTACTGTCGTCGGTGCTCGTGACGCACGCGTCGACTCCGCCAGCAACGCCGACGTGGTCCTCGCCGCCGTAGACGACGAGGCGATCGGGCTTCTGGTGTCGCACGCGCGTCGCGCTTTGCGTGTGGTTCGTCAGAACGTGACGATTGCCCTGCTGACAAAAGTCGCGTTTCTGGTCTCGGCGCCGTTTGGATTTGCGCCATTGTGGATGGCGGTGCTGGCCGATACCGGCGCGACGGTGATCGTCACACTCAATGGACTACGGTTGCTGAGGGTGACGAAAGACTGACGGGACTCGCTCGCTAAAGCTCGCTCGTAGGACTTGCTCGCCTTCGGCTCGCATCGTAGGACTCGGCGGCTGCGCCGCCTCGTAGGGGCGCGGGCCGTTACGGCCGTCGCTCGGTGCTCAATCGAGGCCACAAGCCGCGGCCGAACGGCCGCGGCCCGCAAGAGACGGCGAAGCCGTCGAGCCCGACGAGCGCCGAAGGCGCGAGTCCCACGAGCGAAGCGAGTCCTACTGTTGTTGTCTCTTCTGTCGTTCTTGCCGCCGTTGCTGGATCGCGGTTTGCCGCTCCTTCAACGTCGCTTGCTGCTCTGCCGTCAGGGTCGCCAGGACCTCGGCCCGGATCTTGCCGCGCAGGATGGCCTCGTCGGCCATTGCCGTCGCCACGTCGGCGCTGCGCGCCCGGATGGCGGCCTCGTCGATCGTGTCGGCGTGCGTGGCCTCGGCGAGCGCGCGATGCGCTTCACGGAGTTTGGTGTGCGCCGCGCGCGTCGCGTCCTGGTGCGACTGCGTGATGGTACGGATCTGCTCGCGCTGCGCCTCGGTCAGATCGATCCCGTGTAGTCCGAAGCCAGCGGAGCGACCAGCGCCGCCGCGCGGTCCACGGCCAGGCTTCTCCACCCCTTGGCACGGCGGGAGGTTGCGCGAGGGTCACGGCGGTCGTTCCGCCAAGGATCGCGGCCAGACCGACCGCGGCAAGAAGATGTTTGTTCATGAAGTCCTCCGAAAAGTCTCTGTAAAGACTTTGACGCCTCGGAGGCGCGGAAAGTAAAGCCGGCGATGTGAAGAGTTTGTTAAGTGACTGCGGTCTGTCGGCTCAGCGACCGAGCGGCCAGCATCAGAACGACGCCAAACGCCAGGACCAAGCCTGGACTACGAGGATCGAGAATAGGGCTTGCCACGAACATCGCCGTGAGAAGGATCATGCGCATAGGGGGTGCTGAGGACGTAGCGAGCCCCATGCCGACTGGAAGAACTGTAAAACGGACTGTTTTCTGGCCTGAAAACAACAGGCGAGTCACGCCGGACGAGCAGGAAAGCTCTCGTCCGGTTGTCGAAAGTCACGGCGACGAGTGACTTTACTTTGCCTGCCCCGCCTGCACTTGGACGCGCAAGAGCCCCGAGAAAATGCCCTGCAACAGGTCGATGTTATCGGCAAGCAAATCGAAGAGGTCGGATCGCATGAAGCGCAATCCCTGGCCTTCCTGCGTGACTTCGGTCCGGACGGGGAACGGCACTCCTCCCAACGTTTCGTAGATCCCGACCGCGTCGCCCGGTCCGGCGGTGTCGGGCGCCGCGTCATCGCGCTGCACGCGAATCGCTCCAGTCAAGACGATGAGGATTCCGGGTTCGGAGCCAGCCACCGGGTTTTCGCCGACCTTGAGTGTGACGGGCCGAGCGATGCCGGCCAGACCGACCAGTTGAGCCGCGGTCGCGCGTGAGAGCAGCGGGCTCGATTGCAGCATCAGGATGCGGTCGACCGCCTGCAAGCCGGTGTCGTCCACTTTCCGTTCGATCGAAGGGGCAATCCGCCCGTGCATCACCGTGTGCCACTCCGGCGCCCCGCGACGATCGATCAGCAAGCGGAAGATCCCCTGCGCGATCTCGACGTTCTCCGACAGCAGCGACAGGAATTCCTCGGTGGTCAACGACAAGCAGATCGCCGTATCAACGGCCCGGACGGTCGCCGACATGGGACTGCCTTCGAGGACGGCTTCGAACGCCAGGACGTCCGGCGCGCCGAGCTCGCGTGTTTCGCCGCTGGCCTCCTTGACGCTGACCCGCCCATCGAGCAGGAACTGGAGTGACTCGGCCGATCGCCCGGTCTCATAGATCACCCGGCCCGGTTCGTGGCGGACCTGGCGGCCCATCCCGGCGATGCGGAACAACTCGTCTACCGAAGCAAAGTCGAACAACTGAATGCCGCGGAGCCGATCGGCCAATTCGACGGCTGGCAGCGGCTCGAGCCACAGCGCTCGGCGCTTCTCGGGCGAGGTTCTTTGCGCAGCCAGCGCCCATGATGCAGACTCGAAGACGTACCAATCACTCGGATCGCGATGTGCCAGGGCGTACTCGAGATCGTCGGCCAGCGACCACATGCCTCGCTTCTCGACCAGCTGAATCGCCGACGCCGCAATCACCTGGTCGTCGTCATGCAGCAGCTGCGCCAGCGTGTCTTCGACGTCCCGGCCGCGAGTCTTGAAGAGCACGTTGCCTTTGCGAATCCGTTCGTCGGCCGGCATCTCCTCGACGAGGAGCATCACCCGACGCCGCACGTCGCCGGTCAGAAGGTTGTCGAGGTACTCGGTCGCGCCAGACCGCAGTCTTGGATCACGATTGGCGAGCGCGGTCCGGACGGCGGCGATGTCTTCCGGCGAATGGAGCAGACCGAGCAGGCGGAAGATCCGGTCAACCGCACGCGCGTTCTTCTCGGTCAGCACCTGACCAAGCACCGACTTCTTATCGAGACCGCCAGTCACGAAGAGGTTGTGATGAAGCGTCAGCGAGCTGAACGCGCGCAGCGCTTCTTGCTGGATCTGGTGCTCGACCACGGCGCTATTGATCTGGAGGTCGGGCCGATCCCGCTTGATGCGCTCAATGGCGCCAGCCGCCTTGTAGCGAACGAAGCCATCACTGTTTTCGAGCGCTTCCGTCAACACGTCCAACGACTTCTGCGACGGGATGAGACCCAATGTCGACGGCACATGACGACGGATCCAAACGTCTTCGTCTTTGTCTTTGAGGAAGTACGCGAGCACCTCGACTAGCGGCTCGCCGTACCCGACCAGCACCTGGCGGGCCGCACCCTTGAGCAGGCGATTGCGCATCAACGACACGAGCGGCGGCACGAACAGAAAGTCGGTCGGCCCCAATCGTCCCGCGCTCTGGATCGCCTCTTTGGCGACGGCAAGATCCGAGTCGTACATCAGCGGCACCAGCAGCGGCCTGAAGCGCTGATTGCCCACCTGACCGAGCGACCGGGCGACTTCGAGTCGCACCGGGACGGCCTGCTCGCGCGTATCGGACGCGAGCCGCCGCAGTGCGGCTTCCGCCGCGTCGCGATCCGAATCGTTCGAGCTCTCCGACAATGCCGATGCGGCCGTCACCACCAGCAGCGGATCGGAATTGGATAAATACGGCCGCATCAGTTCCGATGCACCTTCTCCCTTCAGGACCGCGAGAGCGCGGACCGCGGCCAGTCGCACGTCGTGATTCGAGTCCTTGAGCGCCGGGACGACGGCGGGTAACCAGTACGCCGCCTTGTCGGGACCAGCAGCTTCTGCGACTGCGAGCGCCCGCGCCCGGACCTTCGCATCCTCGTGTCGGAGCAGGAGCGGTGTCACCAGGTGTCGCTTGTCCAGCGACTCCAGAAGGTCCATCGCATAGATCACGCGCCGCGCCTCAGGATGCGACAGCTCGGTGACAAGCGTTTCGATGGTGTTGAGGTCGGCGGTATCGAGCCGGATCTCGGTCGCCGCGACGTCCTGCTGCTCGATGCTCCGCCGGAATGCCGCCAGGTACTCGCGGCGCGCGCGCATCGCGAAGAACACCCACAACACCATCATCGCCAGACTCGCGTAGCTCAGTTGCCGCCACGTCAAGCCTACGCCCTTGATGAGGACGAGGAGCAGGATGGCGCCCAGGCCCTTGGCAACGCGGTCCATCGTGACGTCGATGAACGGCTTGGCGCGATACTTCAGATCGGCGGGCAGGGGGAGGAACAGGATCTCGCGCGAGGTCTTGTCCACGGTATAGCGGAGGGACGTGTCGAGGATGCGCGCCAGCCCGGTCGTCCACAAGGCCCCCATCGCCAGCATCACCACCGCGGTGCTGCCGAGACTCACCGGCAGAATCAGGAGGGCGAAGCCGATGCCAAGATACCGGTGGATGCGGCTGGTGAGGAATGCCTGGATGACGAAGCCGATGAGCGAGAGGTAGACCGTGATCTGTGCGAGGAAAGCCGTGATCGCATCCGTGTTGGTCGCGCCCTTCGATTCCGCGGTCGCCATGTTGAGCTGTTGCTCGATGATGGCCGCGCCGATCGCGGCAAAGCCGATGACCAGCGAGATGATCTGCAGGTGGCGAGACCCGCGCAGGAGGTTGAGCGCTTCGGCGCTGCTGACGCTCTCCTCTTCTCCGGTCTTGCTCGCGTCCGACGCGCCGGCGCGTTTCTCGCGCTTGACGATCGAGATCACGATCGCCATGCAGAGTGCGAGCAGGAGGGCGCTCAGCAGCAGCATCGAGTTGGAACCGTAGGGGATGGCGAGTGCCATGGTGAGCGATGCGCCCGCCGCCCCGCCCAGGCTGCTCCCCGCGCCAATCAGACCGAACAGGCGCTTCGCTTGTCGCGCGTCGTAGATGTCGTTGGCCAGCGTCCAGAACTGGCTGATCAGCAGGATGCCGAGGATGAGACCAAACAAATAAAAAGCCGCGGCGACGATTTTCGCGTCACCCAGGCCGCTGAAGAGCACCCAGAAGACGACCAGCAGAATCACCATCCCGAGCTGCGTCACCGGGATCATCCAGCGGCGCGGCACGAGGCCGATGACGCGGCTGTACCCCTGCATGATGAAACCGATGACGACGCCGGCGCCAAATTGGACCCACGGGAGGTTGTCAGCGCCCAGGTTCGAGATGAACAGACCTCGGGTGACCGGCTTGAGCACGTTGTAGCCCGTCATGGCAAGGAACGAATAGGCGAACAGGAGCACGGCGGTCAGCGCCTCGCCGGGCCGGAGTTGCGCGACGGGGCTCAAGAGGCGGGTAATCAGCGAGTCCGAGGACGGCTCTGACATGAGAGGCTCAGCTTAACAGAGCCGGAATCCTTCCACGCTACACTCTGGGCACCTCCGATGCCAGCCATCTTGCAACGCCTGCTTGGCCTGACGCCACGAGAGCTGCGGCGAGCGGCCCCCTTGTTCGTTTACCTGTTTCTGACAATAGCCGGGACCGTAGCCAGCAAGGCGGCACGCGACGCGCTATTTCTGGGCCGTTTCGACGCGACCGCGCTGCCCTACGTGGACATCGCTGTCGCACTCATCGTGGGTCTCGTTGTCGGGCTCTACATTCGCGCGGGCTCGCGGACCAACCTGCGCAATGTGCAAATCGGGAGCCTCGTGACCTTTGCCGCACTCTCGGTGTTCTTCTGGTCGCAGTCGGCCAGGGCGACGGCGACCCGATCGGACGCCCTGTTCGTCGCCATCTACGTTTTCGTCGGCGTCTTGAGCGTCCTGGTGCCGACCCAGGTCTGGACGCTGGCGAATTACGTGATGACGACCCGTGAGGCCAAGCGGGCGTTTGGGCTGATTGGCAGCGGCGCCATTCTCGGCTGGATCGTTGGCGGGCTGGCGACGCGGCAGGTCGTCGGCCGATTTGGCACCGAGAGCACCCTGCTCTGGGTCGCGGGCACACTGATGGTGTCGGCCTTCATCGTGTGGCGTGTTTGGGAGCGACGCCCGTCGCGGCTCGACTCTGACACGTCGGCGACCGGTGACGAGGAAGGCAGCTTGTGGTCGAGCCTCGGCCTCGTCCGGGCCTCCTCGTATTTGACCGCCATTGCCTTCGTCATCTGGCTGTCGTCGTTCGTGACCACCATCACCGGTTGGCAGTTCAAGGCGATTGCCAAAGCGAACATCCCCGCGACCGACCAGCTGGCGATGTTCTTCGGGTCCTTCAACATGCTCGCCGGTGTGGCCGCGCTGATCCTTCAGCTGCTCTTCACCGGCCGCATCCTGCGATCCGCCGGCATCGGCGTCACGCTGTTCATCGTTCCGGCGGCGCTCACGCTGAGCTCGATCGGACTGCTGGTGCTCGGGTCGTTGGTGGCCGCGGTGGGGCTGAAGGCCAGCGATCAGGTTCTGCGCTACTCAATCGACAAGGCCACCGTCGAGTTGCTTTATCTTCCCGTCCGATCGGACCTGACGTTCCGAGTGAAATCGTTCATCGATACCGTCGTCTATCGACTGGGGGATGCGTCCGGGGGTCTTGCGGTCCTGTTGTGTGCGTCGGTGCTCGGGTGGTCGCCGCGGCATCTTACGTGGATTGCTCTCGTGGCGTTGAGCGGCTGGATTTGGGCGGCGGTCGTTGCGCGCCGGCAGTACGTGGAGAACCTGCGTGAAAGCATCCACCAGCATCGCGTCGATACCGAGCGAGCGAGCACGCCCTTTCTGGAGCGATCCGCGTCGGACCTGATTGCGGCGCAATTGAATGGGAGCGCCGAGCAGATCCTGTATGCGTTGCGGTTGTTCGAGGCGTCGCACGATCGCGTGGTCCATCCGGCGGTGCGCGCACTGGTCAGGCACACGTCGGCCGAGGTACGGGCGCAGGCGGTGCGCCTGCTCGCGCGCGCCGGCGATCTCACATTGACCAAGGAAGTCGAGCGGCTGCTCTACGACGAGAATTTCGAGGTTCGCACCGAAGCGCTGCTGTTCCTGACGCAGCATTCGCACGTCGATCCGCTCGAGCGCATCGAGCAGCTCGGCGACTTTCCGGACTTCTCGCTGCGGGCGGCGATGGCCGCCTTTCTCGCCAAGCCGGGGCCGGCGCAGAACCTGGACGCCGCGCGTGCGATTCTCGTGGCCATGGTGTCCGAGTCGGGCAAGCGACGGCCGCCGCACGCGACTCGAGGCGGCGCAGTTGCTGGGCGCGGTGCCCGACCATTTTGAACGCGAACTCAAGATCCTGCTGCAGGATTCGGACACCGGAAGTGACGGCGGCGGCGATCCGCGCGATTGGCCGATTGCGCAAGCGGAACCTCGTGCCTCAGGTGATCGAGCGTCTGGCACAGCCCGGGATCACTGACGCGGCGGTGGCGATGCTCGCCAGTATGGGCGACTCGGTGTCGGGGACGCTGCGCGACGCCTTCGTGGATCCGTCGACGCCGATTGAAATCCGGCGCGAGCTGCCAGCGGTGTTGCAGGCGATTGGCACTCCGGCGGCACAGTACGTCCTGCTCGAAAGCGTGCTCGACAGTGACACCATCCTCCGACATCGCGTCATCACCGCGCTCAACAAGCTGGGGCAGATCAACCCGGATCGACGCATCGATCGACGTCTCATCGAGACGGTCCTCGGTGCAGAAGTCATGGGTCACTATCGCTCGTATCAAGTGCTGGCCAGCCTGGGGACCGAGTTGGACCCGCATAACCCTGTCGTGCAGGGGCTGAGGGAGTCGATCACGCAAGAGGCCGAGCGGATCTTCCGGCTCCTGAAGATCCTGCATCCAGAGCAAGACATGCACAGTGCGTTCGTCGGCCTGCAGGCCGACGATCCGATCGTGCAGGACAACGCGATCGAGTTCCTCGAAACGATCCTGTCGCCGCAATTACGGGGCCTGCTGGTTCCGCTGTTCGACCGCGGCGTCTCGATCGCTCAGCGTGGTCATCTCGCCAACAGCCTGCTGGGTGCAGCGCTTGGCGACCGCGAGGAAGCTATCGCGGTGATGATGCTCAGTCAGGATCCGTGGCTGAAATCGTGCGCGGCTTATGCCATTGGTGAGCTGCGGCTGAGCCGCTTCGTTCTTCAATTGAAAGAATGGGCTGACAATCCCGATCCACTCCTTCGCGCCACCGCCATCGACGCGCTTGGCAAGCTACGGGTGGGGACGCTGGCGGCTCGGTAGCCGAGTCCTCCGGACTCGGAAGGCCGCCGCGAGGTGAGCGGCCGATTCCCGCGAGCCGAAGGCGAGCGGCCTTCCGCGAGCGAGCGAGCAGCCTTCGCGACGCAGGCGCAGCCTATTCCGGCCTGATGGCTTCTGCCCCCGCCGACTCGGGCCAGACGGGCGTATACCGTGCGGCGTAGCCGGCATGGGCCAGCCGGGATTGAAACAGCGAGATCTGTGAGGCCGCAAAGGCGACGCGGACGATCACGCGTAAAACGATGTAGAGCTGTCCAATCAGCAGGCCCACCACCGCATACCAACCTCCGGCGGCGCCAGGTGCTGCGATCGCGTACAGGGCCACGACCACGCCAAACACCAGACCATTCAAGAGGTAGAGTCCTGCGGCTGCGCCCGGCTGTCGCGCGATGAAGCGAAGCGCTGCGTTGAGCGCGCCAATGGCGCTGCGCCGGTCTTCGACCACCATCCGAATCTTGGCGTAGTCGAAGATCAAGTTGACGGCCATGAGGACTGCGCCAAACAGCACGTACAAACCGACGCGATAGGCGAACGCCGTCCGCTCGACCGTCACATCGCGCGTGAGCTCGCTGAAGAGCGTGTCGAAGAGCAGCGGATGCAGCCGGACGAACAACAGCCAATAGATCGCCGCCGCCAACATGCCCAGGCGTAAGAAACGAAAGAAGAAGACGCCGCATGCCGCGAAGAACCCGTGGGCGCCGGTCGAGCGATCACGGGCGAGCCGATCGAGCACGCCGCCGAGCAGAAACACCGAGACGACGAGGTGCGCCGTGACGGCTGACGCGATCACGGTCGGCAGCGAGTCGGCGTCAGCGATGGAGCTGATGTTCTTGACCACGGCGGCGAATCCCAGAATCGCGGGCACGAACGTTTGGCCGATGCCCGCCGCCTGGGCGAGAAACTCGTTCCACCAGTCGAAGTTGACGCTCGTCGCCGCAGTCTCGCCCGCCAGGCTTCCACCGAGATGATCGGCCAGCATGCCGCGGAGCGTGAGCGCAAGCGGGAGGGCGAGCAGAAACGTCAGCAGCCACAGGCCAACGACGATCCAGGGTGCTCGCAGTGTCCGCCGCCAGCCGTCGGCCCAGGCGTGAGTGAGGCTAGACAAAGAAACCCCATGTGAGCATCAGGTCCTGAAGCCACACCATCCATTTCAACGACCACTTACTCGCTGCCCGTGAACCTCTCGGGGCGATCGACGCCGAGTTGTTCGTGTAGTTGATGTCCAGCAGGAGTGTGCGCTCAGGGTCGATGACGACGTTGGCGGCTCGCGAGGGCCGATCGTAGGTGTAGAGACGCCATCGATCGATGCCATCCCACGTCTCGGTGAGCTGTTGCCCGTCCGCGAAGGTCGTGACAACCGTCACGGGGAAGGTTGCTTCGCCAAATCGACGCACCACCAGCGTCGTGCGATAGGTGCCTTCGGCTTCGCGATTGCCGAAACTCGGCTGTGGCCCGTCGTCGAGCCCTTGCACGGCGAGGCGTTCGCTGACGAACCGTTCGACGCCATAGTCGAACACGTTCGAGCTGCGGTGCACCTGATCGAAGAACCACGTCAAGTCTCGCCCGCTGACCTCGTTGGCTACCGCAAAGAAGTCTTCAGGGCGAGGATGCCGGAACTTCCAGCGATCGAAGTAGGTGGACAGAATCCGCTGCAGCGTGTCCCAGCCAAGCATTCGCTCCAGGGTGTGAAGCCACAGGGCTGTCTTGCTGTAGGTGACCTGAGCGTGCGTACCTGGCCAGTAGCGATAGGTCGGCGTCGCGGGCACGTCGGACTCGGCCGCCGAGCGGTACCCGTTGAGGCCGTTCCCATCGGTCGCGCGGTTCAGGGCGATATCGCGGAATTGCCACGGAACGAATCCGCCAAAGAACCGTTCGACTCGGTAGTTGGGTTGAAAGGCGATCGACTGGACTCGTTCCTCCGAGAACGTGTTCAAGCCTTCGTCCATCCACGCGTGTTCGAACTCGTTGTTGCCGACGATTGCGTACCAGAATTGATGACCGGCTTCATGAACGGTGACCGCTTCCGGCGAGTTCGTTTGTCGCGGCGCAATCCAGCGCGTGCCGGCCGTAAACAGCGTGGGGTATTCCATCCCGCCGGCACCGCTCTGGTACGCCGGGTCGATGACCGTCACGTGGCCGTAAGGATACGGCCCGTACCACTCGCCGTAGTAGCGCAAGGCCGCCGCGGTCGCAGCGAAGTGGCGGTCCTCCTGGCCGGCATGCTCGGGTTGCATCAGCAGCCGAATGTCCACCGGCGGCAGGCCCGCATGCTCGAACCGTTGCCGATGCTCTACATAGTCGGGACTAGTCGTCCAGGTGAAGTCGTGCACGTCCTGTTCTACATAACGATGGGTCGTGGTCCCCTCGGCGGCGTCAATGCGCGATTGTTCGATGCCTGTCGAACCTACGACCCATCCGCGCGGAACGGTGATCCGGACGTCGTAGTTCCCGTAGTCCGAGTAGAACTCGGTGTTGGCGTGAAACTGGTGCGCCACCCATCGGTCCCCTTCGAAGACTGCCAGCTTTGGGAACCAGTGCGCGATGAAGTAATAGCTGCCAATCGCGCCAGTTCGACTGAAGGTGCGCGGGACGCGAGCTGTCCACGCGATCTGCAACACCACCTCGCTCCCTGGCGCCACCGCCCGGGGCAAGGTCACCGCCGCCAACGAGCGATCCTCCGGATTTCCGTCATCAGGCTGGACGAACGTGAAGGTCGGCATCAGGTCTGTGACCGGGGTGCCGTTTGCGTCGGCCAACGCCAGCGCTGTGACGTTGATAAACGACCAATCGCCTGCCCGTGTGCCGGTCGTGTCGCCCTCGGCCAACTGGTACTCACGCATCCACGTCGAGGCCGTGTTGCGCCAACCATTCCAATACAAATGCAATCGCAGCGAATCGGTGGCAGCCTGCCCGATGTTGCGCCACCGGATCACCGCCGTGCCCGTCAGGGTGCGCGTGGCGTGGTCCAAGCGAACGTCGATGTCGTAGTTGGCGTTTCGAGGAGATCGCGCACCGGGTAGCGGTGCGTCGGCTTGGCGCGGCTGGGTGGTGGGTGGGGCCGCTATCAGCGTTGCCGGGAAGGGGCGGACCGGGGGCGGGTCCTGCGATCGAGCATCGAGCAACGAGCTCACGATCGCGACGACGATGGCACCACACGCGACGCCGAACGTACTTAGCCCGTAAGGCGCCTTCGCTGTTCGAGGTGCTCCCATGGATCCGCGCGCGCATCTTACACCGTGGTCGGCAGTCACTTTGCCCCGCCTCCGGCGAGGCGGGGCGGAGCGGCGCCGCACCCTGCGGATCTTCTCGACGGTCTCAGACGTAGCCTCGCTAGCTATAATCAGTCGCTTATGGCAATCAGCGTGATGTTCTATGGACTCGGTCCGATCGGTGCCGGTGTGGCACGTCAGATCGCGACTCGCAAGGGTTTCAAGATCGCCGGGGGTATCGATATCGATCCGGCGAAGCTCAATCAGGATCTGGGCGATGTGATCGGCTTGGGGAGGAAACTGAAAGTCAAGGTCAACAGCGACGCGGCGGGCACGCTCAAACGCGCCAAGCCAGACGTCGTGGTCCTGTGCACCAACTCGTCGCTCAAGCAGACGATGCCTCAGATCGAGACGGTGCTCAAGGCCAGGATCCCGATTGTCAGCACGACCGAGGAGCTCGTCGTACCCGGTCGGCAAGAATCGCTCGCTGGCCAGGAAGATCGACGCGTTGGCGAGGAAGGCGAAGGTCGCCGTCCTCGGCACGGGCGTGAATCCCGGGTTCGCCATGGACGCCTTGCCGATTGCGTTGAGCGGCGTGTGCGAGCGAGTCGACAGCGTACGCGTCGACCGCGTGCAGGACGCGCGGATCCGCCGGTTGCCATTCCAGCAGAAGATCGGTTCGGGACTCACGACCGATCAGTTCCAGAAGAAAGTGGACGACCAGAGTGTCCGACATGTCGGCTTGGCCGAGTCGGTGACCATGATTGCCGATGCGTTCGGCTGGAAGCTGGACAAGGTGACCGACGTGATCAAGCCGAAGATCGCCGAGGCGACCGTCGAGAGCGATACCTCGCCGTCGACCCCGGATATGTCTGCGGGATTATTCAGGACGGAATCGGCTGGAAGGGCGGCAAGCCGCTGATCACCCTCCATATGGAGGCTTACCTCGGCGCCCCTGAGAGCTACGACTCAGTGGTGATCGAAGGCCATCCGCGGATCGAGCAGAAGGTGATTGGTGGAATCCACGGTGACGTTGCCACCGCGTCGATCACTGTGAACTCGATACCCAAGATCATCGTCGCGCCCGCCGGCCTGCGAACCATGCGCGACATGGCGCTGCCGTCGTGGTTTGGAGGCCGGTGAAACGACCCTGGCTGCTGTTTGCTCTTCCTGCGGCAGTTCTGCTCCTCGCACTTGCAGCCGATCTGATAGGGGGCGGCGGGCATCCGCCGCTCGGTGCCCAAATTCTGTCGTGGGCACTCTATCCGACATTGATGGGATATCTGTCCCGATCCTTGTTGGGGTCCTTTTGAGACGACGCGGTTCAGCCAAGACCCCGACGCGGTCGCCGAAGAGTGGGCCGCATGGGCGAAATCGGACGCCGCCCCGTGCCACGCAAGATGAAATGCGTCGGTCGTCGCCGGTCTCCGGTTGCCAGTTGCCGGTAGTTGCCAGTTCGCGTCCCTGCCCTTTGAACTGGAAAACTGGTAACAGATAGCTGCTGACCACCGGTCACCCGGTCACCCGGCACCGGCTACCGGCCACGCGTCTGGTGTATTTTGAAGCCATGACAGAGCCGACGCCACGACGATTGATCGTTGCCATCAGCGGGGCGAGCGGCAGCATCTTCGGCATTCGGATGCTCGAGGCGTTGCGGGCGAGCGACGTCGAAACACACCTGGTGGTGAGTCAGTGGGCGGCTCGGACGCTCGTCCACGAGACCGATTACACGGTTGCGCAGGTTCAGGCGCTTGCGTCAGAACGGTACGCGATTGGCGACGTCGGAGCAGCCATCGCCAGCGGGTCGTTTCTCACGATGGGAATGGTGGTTGTGCCCTGCAGCATGCGGACGCTCGGCGCGATCGCGCACGGTGTCGGCGACAACCTGATTCATCGCGCTGCTGACGTCGTACTCAAGGAGCGGCGTCGGCTGGTCCTGGCCGTCCGCGAGTCACCGCTGAACGAGATTCACCTCGAGAACATGCTCAAGCTCGCGCGGATGGGCGTGTCGATCTGTCCCGTGACCCCGGCCTTCTACAATCGTCCCGCGAGCGTTGACGACCTCGTCAACTACACGGTGACCCGATTACTGGATCAAGTCGGCATCGACACGGCCGCCGCCAAGCGCTGGGCGGGCGAGATGCGCAAGTCTGGATAGATCCTCTCGAGGCACCTTAGAACCTGATCGCCCAACCAGCCCCCATCTTCAAATTCGGCACTGATCCACCGCCAATGCGGAACTCGCCGAAGAACCCGGCATCGTGCGCGAACCCGAAAATGTAGCTGCCGCCCGCGTTGGTCTCGGTACCCTCGAAGCCATCGACTTTGATGAGCACGATGACCGGGCCTCCGCCCTGTATCAGATTCCAGCCCGAGCTGCCGAACGGAAAGCGGACCACGAAGTCGATGTTGAACGTGGCCAACCGCAGGTCGCTGCCGAACCCGCCCTCGATGCCCGGCCGCACGTGAAAGCGACCGCCGAGGGGAGGGGACTGCCAGAACACGCCGGCGAAGACCTGTTCCGGGTCAATTGATCCGCCGCCGATGAAACCCACTTGAGACTGGTTGGAGCTGACCGACACCGTTTGTGCGTGCGCGCTAGAGGACAGCGTCAATACGATCAGCAACGCCAGGCCGGCACGCGGCGCCAAGAATCGTCCTGCGAAGTGGACCATCCGATACTCCTGGCCGCCCGGCTTCAACTTCCGTTCCACCCTCCTCCAGCCGGCTGCCTCAATCGAAGTACGCGCTTTTGCACACGATTTGTGCGAGGATTGCGGCCATGAATCTGAGGCTGATCTTCGGCATCGGGCTGTTCCTGATTGGCATCCTCGCCGCCGTGATGGGGATAACGGATGCCATGACCCCCGCAGGCGCACGGCCAACCGTCTTCGGGACTCAGGACGGTGTGCTCGAGCGCGCCATCGGCAATTTCGCCATCCCGGTCATTGCCGGTCTCTCGCTCGCCCTTGGCGGGCTTCTCCTTGGTTTGAGCCTTGGCCACTGGGAGCATCCCCGCACGCACCTGGAGCCTGGTGACCAGGTGGTCAACCCTGAGGGCCACCATAAGATGACGCACGTCTGACGAAGGTGCCTAGGGTGCCGAAGGTGCCTAGGTGCCGACGGTGCTCGGGCGCCGAAGGTGCTGACATAATCTTCGGCGTGCCGATTCGTCCGATTGTCGCTCTGCTCTCAGTTCTGCTTCTTGCCGCCTGCGCTTCCTCCGCCCAACCTGAGTACGACCTGCTGATTCGGAATGGCCAGGTGTTCGATGGCACTGGCTCGGCGGGTGTGTCCGCCGCCATTGCCGTCCGCGGCGAGCGCATCGTTGCGATCGGACCGCTCCAGGATGCCCGGGCACGGCTCGAGGTCGATGCGAAGGGGATGGCAGTGGCCCCCGGATTCATCAACATGCTGAGTTGGGCCGACGAGCCGCTTCTCGTGGATGGCCGGTCGCAAAGCGACATTCGTCAGGGCGTCACCCTCGAGGTGTTTGGCGAGGGCTGGTCAATGGGACCCCTCAACGCTCGCATGAAGGAGGAGCAGGTCGACGGCCAAGGCGATCTCAAGTACGCCGTGAACTGGACGACGCTGGGTGAGTACCTCGACGGGCTGCAGCGCAAAGGCATCTCGGCGAACGTGGCGTCATTCGTTGGCGCAACGACGGTTCGCATTCACGAAATAGGCTACGACGATCGCGAGCCGACACCCGACGAATTGTCGCGCATGCAGGAGCTCGTGCGTCAAGCCATGCGCGAGGGCGCCCTTGGTGTCGGATCATCGTTGATCTACGCGCCAGCGTTTTATGCGAAGACGCCCGAGCTGATCGAGCTGTCGAAGGCGGCCGGCGAGTTCGGCGGCATGTACATCTCGCACATTCGCAGTGAAGGCGCACGTTTGCTCGAAGCCATCGACGAGCTGATTCAAATCGCCCGCGAAGCCAGAGTACCGGCCGAGGTTTATCACTTCAAGGCGGCCGGCCGCGACAACTGGGCGAAGACCGATGCGGCCATCGCCCGAATCGAAGCCGCTCGCCGCGAAGGGCTGCGAATCACGGCCGACATCTACACCTATCCGGCTGGCGCGACCGGACTCAACGCGACGATGCCGCCGTGGGTGCAGGAGGGCGGGTACGATGCGTGGGTCATGCGGCTGAAGGATCCGGTGATTCGTGCCCGCGTCAAGCGCGAGATGACGACCCCAACCGACAAGTGGGAGAACTTTTTTACGGGTGCTGGACCGGACGGGATCTTGTTGTCGGGCTTCAAGAGCGAAGCGCTGAAGCCGTTGACCGGCAAGCGGCTCAGTGAGGTTGCCAAGATGCGCCGTCGATCGCCTGAAGACACCGCCATGGACCTCGTGATCGAGGACGGCAGCCGAGTCGAGGCCGTTTACTTCCTGATGGCGGAGGACAACCTTCGCAAGAAGCTTCGCTTGCCGTGGGTCAGCTTTGCCTCCGACTCCGGGTCGATGGCGCCGGAGGGTGTGTTTCTGCAGTCGAATCCTCATCCACGTGGTTACGGCAACTTCGCTCGCTGGCTGGGGCGCTACGTTCGTGACGAACGGCTGGTCCCGCTCGAAGAAGCCATTCGTCGTCTCACGAGTCTGCCCGCCGAGAACCTCGGGATCAAAGAACGCGGCCGCATCGCCCCAGGCATGTTCGCGGACCTCGTCGTGTTCGACCCTGGCCAGATCCAGGATCATGCAACGTTCGAGAAGCCGCACCAGTACTCGACCGGTGTTCAGCATGTGTTCGTGAATGGCGTCCAGGTGCTGCGCGATGGCGAGCATACCGGCGCGACTCCGGGCCAGGTCGTCAGAGGACCGGGATATGCGAAGCCTCCTGCTGAAAGCTTCCGATAATCGCTGGTTGCGTGAGCACGGCGTGCGTGCTCCGTTCGTGCGTCGAGCCGTCGCGCGCTTCATGCCGGGCGAGACGTTCGACGACATGCTCGCCGCCGCCAGGACCCTCGAGCCGCAGGGGATTGCGAGTGTCTTCACTCGTCTAGGAGAG
The DNA here is from genome assembly GCA_963841905.1 of uncultured Acidobacteriota bacterium. GTDB lineage: Bacteria > Acidobacteriota > Vicinamibacteria > Vicinamibacterales > UBA2999 > JACCSI01. Next base: position 119,054 of record CAWJEM010000005.1, on the reverse strand, counting down.
AACGTTTCGGATGTGGCCGAGGCCGATGCCGTGGCGAGCCATTATCTGGAGGGTATCGATCGGATTCGGCAGCTCCGGATCGCGTGTGAGCCGTCAGTGAAGCCGACGCAGCTCGGCTTGGACATCGATCGAGATCGCGCCCGCCATCATCTGGTCGCGATCGCGCAGCGCGCGCAGGACGCCGGCAGCTATCTCTGGATCGACATGGAGCAGTCGCCGTACGTCGAGGTCACGCTCGACCTCACCGAGGAGCTCAGACGGCGATTTCCTGGGGTCGGAGTGTGCCTGCAGGCGTACCTGCACCGCACCCGCGAGGATCTCAGCCGGATGCTGCGGCTGGGCGCGGGTGTGCGGCTCGTGAAAGGCGCGTACCGTGAGCCCCCGAACGTCGCGCTGGCGGCGAAGACCGACGTCGATGCGAACTACACCGCCCTGAGTCGCGCCATGGTCGACGATCGCGCCCGCAGCGGCACATCCCGGCTCGTCTTTGGGACGCACGACACGCGAATCATCGGAGCCATCTGCCAACACGCCCGCGCCGCGCACGTGCCGCCGGGGAGCTACGAGTTTCACATGCTGTACGGCATCCAGCGTGCGGAGCAGGCACGGCTTGCGGCCGCTCGCGAGCACGTCCGCGTGCTCATTGCCTACGGCACCTATTGGTTCCCCTGGTACATGCGACGCCTCGCCGAACGCCCCGCGAATGTCTGGTTCGTGGTGAAGAGTGTGTTTGGTTAAGAGACGGCTCACGGACAGGCCTCAGAGACACAGACGCTTAGAGAAAGGCTGTTTGGCTTCGGAATTTCCCGCTTCTGTGTCTCTGAGTCTCTGTGGCCCGTTCGTGTCTACTGCCGAATCTTCTTCAACTTCTTCTCGAGGTCACCCTGAATCCTGGCGAGGTCTCGCCGATGTTGCTCTTCGAGCTTGGCACGCTCCTCAGGCTCGAAGGTCGTCAGCAATTTGGACTTGAAGAGGATTTCCGCCTCGGCTGTTTTGGCCGCGTGAACGCGTCGCGCTTCGGCGATCTCCGCCTTCTGCTCGTCGCTCACCGCCCGTTCTTCGACACCATCTTCGGCATCGCGGCGGCGCAGGCGTTCCATCGCAAGCTCGTAGGCGCTCTTGGGAGCTTCATCCGGCATACTGCATCCATTGTGACCCTGCCCGAGGATCAAGTCTATGCGCGCGTCGGCGAGGACGGTTTCACCCGCCTCGTGCGTGCCTTTTATGCGCAGGTGCCGAACGATGACATTCTCGGGCCGATGTATCCCGCGCACGATTTGACCGCCGCCGAAGAACGGCTGCGTGACTTCCTGATTGGTCGCTTCGGCGGTCCGCCGCGATATATCGAGCAGCGCGGCCATCCTCGCTTGCGGATGCGACATCAGCCGTTCGTCATCGATCAGGCCGCGCGCGATCGCTGGGTGCAGTTGATGGATCGCGCCTTCGATGAAACGCAGCTCGATCCGACGGCCGCCGAGGTTCTGCGGGAGTTCCTGCACGGCATGGCCACGTTCATGATGAATAGCCGGTGACGTCGACTCAATGAAGGTATCTGCAGTTACGAAGGTTCTCAACGGATGCTCGCTTCTCAACGGTGGTTCTCAACGAAGGTTCTCGACGATGGTTCTCGACGATGGTTTTCTTACTGAACTCCGTGGAGAACCTCCGTGGAGAACCTTCGTGCAGAACCTCCGTGGAGAACCGGTTTATTCCGTCCTCAACGCCGTCACCGGATCGACCGACATGGCCCGTCGCGCGGGCACGTAGCACGCGAAGGCTGCGACGAGGATCAAGAGAATCGGCACGGCGGCAAACGTCCCGGGGTCGGTCGCCGACACCGAGAACAACAGGCTTTGCATCACGCTGGACAGCCACAGCGCCACACCAACGCCAATGCCTGCGCCAATCACCGCGAGCACCACGCCTCGGCCGAGAATGAGCCGAAAGATGTCACCGCGCCCGGCTCCGAGCGCGAGGCGAACCCCGATCTCACGAGTGCGTTGCGCAACGAGGTAAGCCATCACGCCGAAGAGGCCGATGGCAGCCAGCGTCAACGCGATGCTCGCAAACACGCCCAACAGGTACATGTTGAAGCGACGAGGCCCAAACGAATCCGCCAACATGTCGCTGAGGAGTCGCGCGTCGTAGATCGGCACCGCCGGGTCGATACGACGGACGGCGTCGCGAATACCTGGCACCTGCGGCGTCGGACTGCTGGGGCCAGGCTGGCCGGGAGGGGCCGCCGCGCGCCAGACGAAGCTCATCGGATTCCAGCCAGCATAAGCCACCGCGGATCCGTAGACCATGGGCGCCGGATCAGCGTCCAGTCCAAAGCTTCGGACGTTGCCCGCCACACCGATGATCGTGTGCGGCTCCTCACCGAAGCTGCCGATGACGACGGTCTTACCAATTGGATCGTCGCCCGGCCAGTACATCTGCGCCATCGACTCGCTGATGATCGTGACCTTGAGCGTGTCCACGCGGTCGCCCGTCGTGAAGTCCCGTCCGTGCAGTGGAATGCCCATGGTCTCGAAATAACCGGGGCTGACCAGTCGCCAGTCTGCCGACAGTTGCTCGCCCGCCGCCGGCTGCCGGTGCTGCAAGACGATGGTGGTCGACGTGTTATCACCCGATAGCGGGACGCCGCTCGAGGTTGCGGCCGCCGCGATGCCTGGCTGCGTCCGGACGTCGGCGAGCAGTCGTTCGTAGAACGCTCGCCGATAGTCGCCGGTGGGATAGGTCGTGCTCGGCAGGTTGATCCGCAGGCTCATGACGCCATCGATAGTGAATCCGGGGGCAACCTGGCGTAACTGGGCGAAGCTTCGCAACAGCAGTCCGGCGCCGATGAGCAGCGCCACCGAGAGCGCCACTTCGGCAATCGTCAACGCAGACCGAAGACGTTGGCGACCAGTGCCGCCAGAAGCGCCGCGAGTGGCGTCACGCAGCGTTGCCGCTGGCTGTTGACGCGAGACCTGGAGCGCTGGAATGAGCCCGAATACAAACGCTGAAAGCAGAGAGACCGTGATTGCGAACCCGAGCACGTTGCGATCGAAGGAGACTTCATCGAGGCGCGGAACGGTATCGGGCCCGAACGTGACGAGCAGGCGCGTGGTCGCGAGGCCGACCAGCAGGCCGACGCCGCCCGCGACGATCGACAGCAGCAGCGATTCCGTCAGTAACTGTCGGAAGATTCGCCAGCGCGCGGCGCCCAGCGCGATCCGCACCGAGAGTTCCTTCTGACGCGCGGCTCCGCGTGCGAGCAACAGATTGGCGACGTTGGCGCATGCGATCAGCATCACGAGTCCAACCGCGCCAAGGAGGACCATCAGCGATTCGCGGGTCTCGCGCGGGATGAGCCAATCGTAAAACGTGGCCAGCCGTGCGGTCCAACTGCGGTTGGAGTCCGGGTAACGCTCCGCCAGGCCCGCCGTGATTCCCACGAGATCGGACAGCGCACGGTCGGTCGTGATGCCCGGCTTCAATCGCCCGAAGACGGCGATGCGATGGTCGGCGCGGCTGCGCTGAGGGTCGGGGGCAAGCGGCACCATCACGTCGACGCTGGTTGCGCCCCACTGGAACGACGCCGGAAGGATACCGATGATCGAATACGGGCGGCCATTGAGTGCGACGGTCTGCCCGAGTACCGCCATGCTGCCGCCAAAGCGGCGATGCCAGAAGCCGTCCCCAAGCAAGACCACGGTTGGAGCGCCGGGGCGGTCTTCTTCGGCGGTGAAGTTCCGACCGAGAGCGAGCTGCTCACCGAGTAACGGCAGAAAGTCCGCCGTGATCGCCAGTCCGCGGACGATTTCGGCGCCGCCATCCGAGGAGGCGGCAAAGCTCGCGCCGCTGTAAGCGGCGAGGCCCTCGAAGGTCGTCTGCTGAGTGCGCCAGTCGAGGAAGTTGGGGTGTGAGTGTGAGAACTGGGGCCAGCCGCCGCTCGGGTTGCTCTCCCACAGACGGACCAGACGATCCGGATCGGCGAACGGCAACGGCCTGACTATCACGGCATTGACCACCGAGAAGATGGCAGTCGTTGCGCCGACGCCGAGCGCGAGCGTGATCACGGCAACGGCAGTAAAGCCAGGATTTTTCACCAGCGCTCTTGCCGCATATCGAAGGTCCTGACTCCACTGCGTTAGGAGTCCGCTCCCGTCGGATGGCCTCCCGAGAGGCGCCAGGGGAGCCGGCCGCATCCGCTCGGCACGCGCCAGTTCACGCTCGAGCGATTCGTCGTCCAGTTCCTCGATCGTGTCTCGCTCGGCGTCGGCCGCGCCCAACCCGTTCGAGCGGAGGGCGCGATAGCGATCGTCGAGATGTTGGGCGAGCTCGTCGATGACGGCGAAGTGCAAGGTTGGATCGATGCGACGATCAGCGAGCCGTCGCCTCACGGCCGCTTTGAAATCAGGCATTGCCGACCTCGGTGATCCGGCTGATCGCGGCGACGAACCGCTGCCAGCCCTTGCGCTGCTCCGCGAGAACTTTTCGACCTTCTCGCGTCAGCCGGTAGTACCGCCGTCGTCTTTGCCCCTCTTTCTCGACCCATTGCCCGGTGATCCAGCCGCGTCGCTCGAGGCGATACAACAAGGGGTAGAGCGAGGCGACCTTGAAACGCACGGCGCCTTCCGAGCGCTGCTCGATGATCTGGCTGATCTCGTAGCCATGGCGTGCGCGGGCATCGAGCAGAGCGAGGATCATGAGCTCGGCGCTGCCTTTCTTCAATTCGCGATCGAGGATGCGGTTTGTCATAAGACTCACTGCGAAAACCCTGGTCCTGCGCGGTCACTCGGCGCGGAGCGCGTTGACGGGATCAGTACGCATCGCCCGTCGCGCAGGGATATAGCAGGCGAGCAGCGCGACCGCCATGAGCAACAGCGGCACCGCCACGAACGTCAGCGGGTCGTTGGGTGAAATGGCGAAGAGCAGGTTCTCCATCAGCCACGTCAGCCACATCGCACCGCCGACGCCGAGCAGGGCGCCGCTAGCAGCGAGCGCAACCCCGCGGCCGATGATCAGTCGGAATACTTCCAACCGGCTCGCGCCCAGTGCCAGCCGCACGCCGATCTCGCGCGTGCGCTGCGAGACGAGGTAAGCCATGACACCGAAGAGGCCGATCGCCGCTAGCAAGAGCGCGACAACCGCGAATACGCCGAACAGGTAGAGGTTGAATCGACGCGAGCCGAACGATGTGGACAACAGTTCCTTGGCCGGCGCGACTTCATACAACGCGGCCTGCGGACTGATGCGGCCCATCGTCTCGCGTATCGCTGTAACGTGCGACTGCGGGTCGAGCGCGCTGCGCCACACGAGATACATCTGCCCGAACACGGGCGCCTCCATGCCCGAGTAATAGATCATCGGCTGCACCTCACCGTCGAGTCCGAAACTGCGAAGATCTCCGGCGACGCCGATCACGGTCCGCGGGCGATTGCCGAGGCTGCTGGGCACGACCGTCTTGCCGATGGGATCCTCGTTGGGCCAGTACCGCCGGGCCAGCGCCTCGGTGACGATGATCACGGGTGGCGCGTCTGCGACATCGGCCTCGGTGAAATCGCGCCCACGCAGTGGAATCCCCATGGTCGCAAAGTACCCCGGCGTCACCACGCGCCAGTCGGCGGACGGCTGCACACCGGAGATAGCTGCCGCGCCGGGCACGGCAATCTCAGTGGATGTATTGCCCGCAGTCAGGGGAATGCCACTGCCGGTCGAGACGCCAGTGATGCCTGGTAGCGTTGCGACGTCAGCCGTGAGCCGGCGCCAGAAGTCGAGACGCTGCTCCCGTGTGCCGAACGCGTTTGCGCTCGCCAGCATGATGCGTCCGGTCATGACCGATGACACATCGAAGCCCGCCTCGACCCGCTGCAGGCTCACGAAGCTGCGGAGCAGCAGTCCGGCACCGATTAAGAGGGCAACCGACAGCGCAACCTCTGCAACCGTGAGGGCGGCGCGAACCCGGTGACGCGCACGTCCGCCGGTCGCTCCCCGGCTGGTCTCGTGCAACGCGTGTCCCTGCTCGCGCGCGGCGTGCAGGGAGGGCAGCAAGCCGAAGACTGCCGCTGAAGCGATCGCACACGTGGCGGCGAAGATCACCACGACCCAATCGATGGAGGCTTCATCGACACGCGGCACAATCGATTCGGCATAAACCGACAGCACGCGAATCGTCACGGCCGCGAGCAGGAGGCCTGCCACGGCACCAACAATGCCAAGCAGGAGCGATTCCATGAGGCCGTGCCACAGGATGCGAGTGCGGGAGGCGCCGACGGCCACTCGAATCGCGAGTTCCCTGGCGCGCGCCGCGCCTCTGGCGAGCAGGAGATTGGCGACGTTGACGCACGCAATCAGCAGGACGAGTGCGACAGCGCCTTGCAGCACGATGAGCGAGTCCCGGACACGTTCGGGAATGAGCCACTCATAGAATGTGAGCAGGCGAACACTCCACCCTTCGTCGTCTTCCGGATACTGCTGCGACAGTTGAGCAGCGATTCCCGCGAGCTCCGTGCGGGCTTCGTCGAGCGTCACGGCCGGTTTGAGCAGGCCGAGCACCTCGATCTGATGGTCGCCGCGTGAGCGGGCCGGATTGGGAGCGAGCGGCCGGAGCAGTTCGGCCTCACCCCATTCGAATCGTGGGGGAAGCACGCCGATAATCGTGTGCGGTGCATCGTTGATCCGCACGGTCGTGCCGACGATGGCGGGATTGGCGCCGAATGCGCGTCGCCACAGTCCGTCGGTGATGATCGTCACACGAAGATCGCCGCCGGGACGGTCCTCTTCGGGCCGGAAGTTGCGACCGATTGCGGGCGAGGAGCCCAGGGCGGGGAGAAAGTCGGTGGTGACGCGAAGCGCCGGAACGACTTCGGCGCCGGCATCAGTCGCCAGCGAAACGGTGCCGCTGTTGAGGGCGGCGAGCGCTTCCCAGCTCGTGGCCTGCGCGCGCCAGTCGAGGAAGTTGGGATCTGAGGCGGAAAACTGCGGCCACCCGCGCGCGGGATTGCTCTTCGAAGATCCTGACGAGACGGTCGGGGTCGCCGTACGGAAGCGGCCGTAGCATCACGGCGTTGACGACGGAGAAGATTGCAGTGTTGACGCCCACACCAAGCGCCAGCGTCAGACCGGCAACCACGGTGAAGCCGGGAGACCTCGCGGAGCGCGCGCAGCGCGTAGCGCAGATCGAACCGCGAGCGCTTCCAGCACGTTCGAACGCCGCGGCTCGCCGAGCGTCGCGATGGGTCGCGGCAGGCCGCGCTCGAGACCGGCGAGTTCCCGGTCCAGCGCGTGGTCGTCCAGCTCTTCGAGCACGTTGCGTTCGGCATCGGCTGGATTCAGGCCGCGCGCGCACAGCGACCGATGGCGGTCTTCGAGATGGATCGGACGAGCTCTTCGATCACCGAGGCGTGCAGCGTGGGGTCCAGGCCTCTAGCACTCAGTCGTCGGGCAAGTTCAGCTCTCCAGTCACGCATTGCTCGCCTCCGTGATGCGGCCGATGGCGGCGACGAACCGCAGCCACCCCTTGCGCTGCTCAGCGAGCACCTTTCGTCCTTCTCGCGTCAGCCGGTAGTACCGTCGTCGTCTCTGCCCCTCTTTCTCGACCCATTGACCAGTGATCCAGCCGCGTCGCTCGAGGCGGTACAGCAAAGGGTAGAGCGATGCCACCTTGAACCGCACGGCGCCTTCCGAGCGCTGTTCGATGATCTGGCTGATCTCGTAGCCATGGCGGGCGCGGGCATCGAGCAGGGCGAGGATCATGAGCTCGGCGCTGCCTTTCTTGAGCTCGCGGTCGAGAATCCGGTCGGTCATAGGCTTCAGAGCGATATGTTGCTATAAGGCATATCACCAAGGCGAGGCGCTAGGTGCAAGACGTCGCACGAAGGACACTGAAGAGACGAGAGGTTCGAGCGCGCCGTAGACCGTCGGACCGCGCAACCGAACACCGCACCGTGGACCGTCGCACTGTGGACCGCACACCGAGCACCGCGGCCCGTGCACCGTGGCACCCGTGGCACCGCACCGCACCCGTCGCACCGTGGACCAGACCGTCGCACCTGTTGCTATATTTAGTAGGTTTATCTCCTGAAAGGGCGCCTTCATGCAGGTCATACCCCTAACGGCCGCCCCACAAGGCTTCGGTCAGACGTCGCGTCGGGACAGCTGGTGGACGACCCCGCTGGTCGTGTTTACCGTCTTCTCGGCCTTCGTCGTCTACGGCACGTGGGCGGCTTTTCAAAATGCTCATTACGAATTCGGACCGTATCTGTCGCCGTTCTATTCCCCGGTGCTCTGGGGTGATTCGTCGCACGCGTGGCTCGGGCCGCAGCCGGCCTGGTGGCCAGGCTTTCTTCCGTTCTCACCCGCGCTTCTGATCCTTCCGTTCCCTGGCCTTTTTCGTTTCACGTGCTATTACTACCGTGGTGCGTACTACAAGGCCTTCTGGGCCGATCCGCCGAACTGTGCTGTCGGCGAACCGCGCAAAGGCTACCTGGGCGAGAACTCGTTCCCGTTGGTCCTGCAGAACCTCCACCGCTACTCCTTCTACATCGCGGTGATCTTCATCTTCATCCTGTCCTACGACGTGTGGCTGGCGCTGTGGTTCACGAACCCGGTGACCTTGCGGAAGGAGTTCGGCATCGGCGTGGGGACCATTCTCTTGCTGGTCAACGTGATTCTGTTGGCCAGCTACACGTTCGGCTGCCATTCAGGACGACACATCTTCGGTGGCCACTCGGATGAACTGTCTCAGTCGCCGTTGAAAAGCGCCTGTTACAACTGCGCGACCAGCCTCAACCAGCGCCACATGCCGTTTGCGTGGATGAGCCTGTTTTCGGTCGCCTTCGCCGACATCTACGTTCGCCTGTGCTCGATGGGGATCTTCACTGACTGGAGATTCCTCTGATGGCGTCGTATGGAAGCTTCACCTACGACGTTCTCGTGATTGGTGCGGGTGGTGCCGGACTTCGCGCCGCCATCGAAGCGGCGAATGCCGGGGTGACCGTTGGCCTGATCTGCAAGTCGCTTCTCGGCAAGGCTCACACGGTGATGGCCGAGGGCGGCATGGCCGCTGCACTCGCGCACAACGACGACCGCGATGGCTGGCCGGTGCACTTCGCCGACACGATGCGCGGCGGGCAGTACGTCAACAACTGGCGCATGGCGGAGATCCACGCCAAGGAAGCGCCGGATCGCGTCCGCGAGCTCGAAGCGTGGGGTGCCGTGTTCGACCGGACCCCGGATGGCCGCATCAACCAGCGCAACTTCGGCGGTCATCGCTATCCGCGCCTGGCGCACGTCGGCGATCGCACAGGGCTCGAGCTGATCCGCACGCTGCAGGACCACACCGTGTATCTCGGTGTGACCGTGCACATGGAGCACACCGTCATCGGGTTGCTGCAGGATGCCGGCCGGATATCGGGAGCGGTTGCGTACGATCGCGAGCGGGGTCGCTTCCACGTCTTCGGCGCGAAGGCCGTCATCCTGGCGACCGGGGGCGTGGGTCGTGCGTACAAGATCACCAGCAACAGTTGGGAAGGGACGGGCGACGGTCATGCCCTGGCGTTTCAGGCCGGCGCCGAGCTGATCGACATGGAGTTCATCCAGTTCCATCCCACCGGGATGGTCTGGCCGCCCAGCGTCAAGGGGATTCTGGTCACCGAGGGTGTGCGCGGCGAAGGCGGCGTCCTGAAGAACAACGAAGGCCGCCGCTTCATGTTCGACGACATCCCCGACAACTACAAGCCGCAGACGGCGTCGGATGCCGAAGAGGGCTGGCGCTATACCCAAGGCGACAAGAGTGCCCGCCGGCCACCCGAACTGCTCACGCGTGACCACGTCGCGCGCTGCATCGTGCGCGAGGTCAAGGAGGGGCGGGGATCCCCGCACGGCGGCGTCTTCCTCGACATCGCGTGGATCAGGGAGAAGCTGCCCAACGCCGAGGAACACATCAAGCGCAAGCTCCCGAGCATGTACCACCAGTTCAAGGAGCTGGCCGACCTCGACATCACGAAGGAGCCCATGGAGATCGGTCCGACGACCCACTACATCATGGGCGGCGTGCGGGTAGACGCCGATAGCCAGATGTCGTCGATTCCCGGGCTGTTCGCTGCCGGCGAGTGTGCCTCGGGCATCAACGGGGCCAATCGCCTGGGCGGCAACTCGTTGTCCGATCTGATCGTGTTCGGCAAGCGCGCCGGCGAGTACGCCGCCGACTTCGCTCGCAAGCATGGGTCGGTCAAAACCGACGAGGGCCGGATCCAGGCCTCGATCCAGGAATCGCTGGCCCCGTTCGATCGCGGCGTCAGCGGCGAAAACCCCTTCAAGCTGCAAGACGACCTGCAGGAGACGATGCAAGCCAAGGTTGGCATCGTGCGGCAGGAGGACGAAATGCGCGAGGCGTACGCGTGCATTCAGGCCTACAAGCAGCGCGCTGCACGACTCGGCGTCAGCGGCCACCGCGAATACAACGGCGGCTGGCACACCGCGATTGACCTCCAGAACCTGCTGGCCGTGTCCGAGGCGATCACGCTCTCGGCCATCGAGCGCAAGGAAAGCCGAGGCGGACACTTCCGCGAGGACTATCCCGACAAGGCGGCCGCGTTCAGCAACGTCAATATCATGATCAAGCGCGGCGCCGACGGCGAGGTGGTCGTGTCACACGTGCCGATTCCGGAGATGCCGGAGGAACTCAAGAAGGTCATCGAAGCGCAGAAGCAGTGATCCGGAGACAACGCCGCGCCGTTTTTAGATAACCGATCGGACTCATACCCATGGAAGCGACATTCAGACTCTGGCGAAGTGATCCTGGTGGTGGAGGGGCACTCAAGGACTATCGCACCACCGTCTCGGAAGGCATGGTCGTTCTCGATGCCGTCCACAAGATTCAGGCGGAGCAAGCCGGTGACCTTGCGGTTCGCTGGAATTGCAAGGCCGGCAAGTGTGGCTCGTGCTCGGCAGAAATCAACGGCAAGCCGCGGCTGATGTGCATGGCGCGACTGAACGCGCTCGACCTCAGCGAGCCGGTCACGGTTGAGCCGATGAAGGCGTTTCCGTTGATCAAAGACCTGGTCACCGATGTGTCCTGGAACTTCCAGGTCAAGAAAACCATTCAGAAGTTCAAGCCGCGCAAGCCGGATGCGCCGGATGGCACGTGGCGGATGGCGCAGCGCGACATCGATCGCGTGCAGGAGTACCGCAAGTGCATCGAATGCTTCTTGTGCCAGGACGTGTGCCACGTGCTGCGCGACCACGGCAAGCACGAGGAGTTCATTGGACCGCGTTTCTTCACGTACGCGGCGGCGCTCGAGATGCACCCCCTCGACAGTGTCGACCGCGTGCACGACTTGAAGAACAAGCACAACATCGGCTACTGCAACATCACCAAGTGCTGCACCGTGGTGTGCCCAGAGCACATCAAGATCACCGACAACGCCATCATCCCGCTGAAAGAGCGCGTCGTCGATCGGTTCTATGACCCGCTGACGCGGTTACTCCGCGTCTTTCAGGGAGCCAAGTCATAGGTCAGCACGAAATCGTGGTTGGGCAAGATCTCGCCGGCGCCGGAGATGCCAGCCAACTGGCCAGCGCCGGAGCCTTGGACGATCGTCCATGACGCTGAGCCGCCCCCGGCGTGCTGTGTGGCCGAGTGCATCAAGACAAACGTCCCCTTCCGCCCCGCCACGGTACAGTCGAAACGCTCGATGCCCACGTAAATCGCGGGCCCACCGTTGTCGAGTCCGGCAAGCAGCGCTTCGACGACGCTCGTGCCGACGATGTCGCCTGTGAAAGTCTTTTCGAAGCGCGTGTGGGTCATCTGTCCGCCTTCGAATGAGACCGGGTTGGGTGTCTTCCTGTCGATCACAAACGAGCTCTTCGCGGTCCGTGGCATCACGTCTCTCCTGTGAGATCTCAACGATACCTTTTCGAGAGATAGGCCTGAAGGGCATCGACAGCTGCCCGCACTTTTGCTGGCTGAGTCGAACGGGGCGGCATCAGCGCATCCACGCTGAGCCGCGGCAACGACCACCGAGGCAGCACCCGCTTGAGCCGGCCGTCGGCAACCTCTCCCGCGATTTCTGGCACGACGTGAAACGATAACCCGACGCCCGCCAGCGCCAGCTGCTTGATGGTGTGCTGGTTGTTACTCTCGACGCGCGGCGTCACCTGCAGGCGGTGGCGCTCGCCGCGCGGTCCCGTGAGCACGTCCGCCGGATGATGCCACGAGGGCAGCGTGACGAACGCGTGCGTGGCCAGATCACTCACTCGGCGTGGGGTGCCTCGCTCATCTAGGTACGCGGGGGACGCCACCAGGACATTCTGCCAGTCGGCGAGATGTCGACGGACGAGGCTCGAGGCAGGGGGCGACGTTCCGATCGCGATCGCCACGTCGATCCGCTCCTTCATCAGGTCGAGCTGGTCGTCGGTCGCCACGATGCGCAGCGTCAGCAACGGATGCTTTTGGAGAACCGGCAAGAGAGCGTTGGTGAGGTGCGCCGCCGCGAAACCAACGGGGGCGCTGACGCTGAGCTCACCGACGACCGAGTCATGAAGCGCCGCCAACCGTTCGTGCGCCGACCGTGCGGCCGTCACCATCTCGGAGCAGCCCTGATAGAACGCCTCGCCGGCATCGGTCAGCGCGAGATGGCGCGTTGATCGGCGGAGGAGGGTCACTCCCGTCTCTCGTTCCAGTTGGCGAATTTGCTGACTGACGGCTGATGGCGTCAGGCCAAGCGCTCGCGCGGCCCGCCGCATCGAGCCGTGTTCGACGACAGTGGCCAGCATGGCCATCCGTTTGAGGTCCATTGTTAAGTTCAGCTTAACACTGGGGAAAGCCGGGCAGGACTTCCGCGGCTCTGACCGACCTTTTACGCTGAAGATGCCAGCGTCGTTCGCCCGAAGGCACGGCACTTTAGGCACCTCAGGCACCTCGAGAAATCCGATGTCCAAGAATTCGACCGACAAACACTGGACGCGTCGACAGGCCCTTGGGTTGTTGAGCGCGGCCGGCGCCGTGCTGTCGGTGGCCTGCAATGGGGAGACCCCCACCAGCCCGACGCCGCCGACGACACCCACCACACCGACGCCGCCGACCACGCCAACGGGCGCGTGCGTGGTGACGCCAACCGAAACGATTGGTCCCTTTCCATCGCTCGCCGATTTCGTTCGCAGCGACATCCGCGAAGGGAAGCCAGGTCTGCCCGTCACTCTCGCGATCACCGTCGTCAACACCAACAACGCGTGTGCGCCGGTGGCCAACGCGAGCGTGGATATCTGGCAGTGTGATGCGTCGGGGAACTACTCGCAGTACGGGAGCGAGCGGAATCTGACCTACCTCCGCGGAATCCAACCGACTGACGCGAACGGGATGGCGACCTTTACGACGATCTATCCAGGCTGGTATCAGGGGCGCGCGACACACATCCACGTCGAGGTCACCGTCAACGGCCGATCCGTGAAGGTCACGCAGATAGCGTTCCCGGAGGATATTTCCGCTGCGGTTTATCGAACGGGCGCTTACGCGTCAGGTGGTCAGAATCCGACGACCAACGCCCGGGACAACGTGTTTAGTGACGATGTGGCCGAGGAGATGGCGACACTGGCCGGCGATACCACTAACGGCTACAACGCGACGTTTCGAATGGGTGTGGCGCTTTAGACGGGTTTGGTCGGGCCGTGGCTCCACGAGTACACTCATGGAAACGCTTCCTGGCTAGAGTCTTGAATGGCCAAATTCCTTTCGAATGCGTCAAGCTTTTCACGGGGCCATTCAAGACTCTCGCCGCGGAGCGGGGCACAACAACATAGTGGCTAGCGAGGTGGAGCCGTCCCTCCATGCTCGCTGGTCTGAGGCTCCACCTCGCTAGGAATCCGCCATGACCACACAGCTGCGCGTTGGGATCGCGATCCTCACCATGTCCGCTGCGCTGTCCGCCCAGTCCGGCTTTCAGTACCCAGACACTCGCACCGTTGATCACGTGGACACGTACCACGGCGTCAAGGTGCCCGATCCATATCGATGGCTCGAGGACGATACGTCGGCGGACACCGCCAGGTGGGTCGAGGCGCAGAACAAGGTGACGTTTGCGTATCTCGAAAAGATCCCGTTCCGCGCGCAGCTCACCGACCGCCTGAAGCAGCTCTACAACTACGCCAAGTACTCGGCGCCGTCGCGCAAAGGGGACTACTTCTTCTTCCGCAAGAACGACGGACTACAGAACCAGAGCGTGCTGTACGTCCAGAAGGGCATCGAGGGGAAGCCCGAGGTGTTGCTCGATCCCAATACCTGGTCGTCGGACGGCACGGTCCTGCTCAACGCCTTCGCCCCATCGAAGGACGCGAAACTCGCCGTGTACGGCATCTCGCGCAGCGGCTCCGACTGGCAGGAGTACAACGTCCTCGATCTGACGACGCGCAAGCCGCTGGCTGACAAGCTCGAGTGGGTCAAGGTCTCGGGTGTTGCGTGGCGCGGGAACGGCTTTTACTACAGCCGTTATCCACCGCCAGAGAAGGGCAAGGAACTGTCGTCGGCCAACGAAAATCATCAGGTCTACTACCATCGCATCGGCACCCCGCAGTCCCAGGACGAGCTCGTCTACGACGATCCAAAGAACCCGCAGCGTTTTCACACCCTGTCCACGACGGAAGACGAGCGGTTCGCGATTCTGGACATCTCCGACCGCGGGACCGGGAAGCAAGGCAACGCGGTGATGGTGATGGACCTGTCGAAGCCCGGCGCGAAGTTCGTGCCGTTGATTCCGGAGATCACCGACGACAGCTACAACGTGCTCGAAAACGTGCGCGGCGAGTTGCTGGTCTTCACCGACAACGAGGCGCCCAACGGTCGCGTGGTCCGGATCAATCCCGCGAGCCCCGCGCCCGCGAACTGGCGAACGGTGGTTGCACAGAAGCCTGAGCCGATCGACGGAGTCGCAGCCGCCGGAGGCAAGCTCTTCGTGACCTATATGAAGGATGTCGCGTCACGGGCGTACGTGCACAACCTCGAAGGCACGCTCGAGAACGAGATCGAGCTGCCGGGTCTCGGTGCGGTGAACGGGTTCGGCGGCAACATGGACGACAAGTTCGTCTTCTACAACTACACCTCGTTCACGTATCCAACGACGATCTTCCGTTACACCATCTCGGCGCGCCAGAGCGCGGTGTTTCGCGCGCCGGAGATTCCGGGACTCGACACGAATCAGTACGAAACCAAACAAGTGTTTGTGACGAGCAAGGACGGCGCAAAAGTGCCGATGTTTCTCGTGCACAAGAAGGGCCTTGCGCTCGACGGCAACAACCCGACCCTGATGTATGGCTACGGCGGGTTCAATATCGCCACCACGCCGGGCTTCAACTCGCTGCGGATCGCCCTGCTGGAGCAGGGCTTCGTGTATGCGAGCGTCAACATGCGGGGCGGCAGCGAGTATGGTGAAGCCTGGCACGATGCGGGCACCAAGACGAAGAAGCAGAACGTCTTCGACGACTTCATCGCGGCAGCCGAATGGCTGATTGCGAACAAGTACACGTCCCCAGCCCGGCTGGCGGCACAAGGTGGATCGAACGGCGGGCTGCTCGTGGGCGCGGTGATCAATCAGCGGCCGGATCTGTTTCGTGTCGCGATCCCACAGGTCGGCGTGATGGACATGCTGCGGTTCCACAAGTTCACGATCGGGTGGAACTGGATAGCGGACTACGGATCAAGCGACACCGCGGACGAGTTCAAGGCACTCTATGCCTACTCACCGCTGCACAACATCAAGGCGGGTGTGAAGTATCCGGCGACGCTGATCACCACCGCGGATCACGACGATCGAGTCGTCCCGGCGCATTCGTTCAAGTATGCGGCGACGCTGCAAAAGGCCGCGGGTCGGGAGAATCCGGCGCTGATTCGCATCGAGACCAAGTCAGGTCACGGCGCCAGCAATGTGACGAAGCAGATCGAGACCACCGCCGATATCTACGCGTTCATCATGCACAACATGGGGATCAGTCCACGCATGGGAACGAACTAAGGGGACTGTCCCCTTTTTATTGTTAACTTAGGTCGCAGAAACTGCGGAGAATGTGCCAACATTGCGGCATTTTTGACGCCGTTCGTTGATCGAGTGACGATTTCTGGTATCGATCCAGAATCTTGACGGTTCGCGCGCTCATCCTCGTGTTCGCGCTGGCGGGTGAGGCCTACGCCCAAACGGCTTCTGGCTTCACCCTCGCCAGCCGCACGCTGACTGCCGACATCCTTCGCGATCTCCCCAACGGTGCGAACCTCTTCGCCGTCCTCGAGACGATCGAGCCTGAGGTCATCGTCGACGGGTTTCACAGCGGCGGGTTGAATGGTGGCACATCTGCCGGCGTCGACAGCCTTCCTCGCCTCGCCGCGACAAACTCGATATCGAGTCGGGGACGTTGATCTCTCGAGCGCAATCGATGGCACGCCACTTCTGTTTCCTCACCTGATGCCGTGGCATCGCGTCGATGTCACCACGGCTCTGATGCCGCTCGATGGCAATGCACCCGGGCTCGCGGTCGATCTGACGCCGCAGTCGCCGAGCGCACAGTGGCAAGGGATGCTCGAGACGAGCGCCGCGAGCGGACTCCTGGTTACCGCCCCTGACGTCAGTCGACCGCCTCCCATCAACCAACTCGACCAGTGGACTTACAGCACCGTCGCCGTGGGTGGTCCCGCGTTCCGGGATCGCTTGCGACTCACCGGCGGCCTGACCTGGATGCGCAGCGCGACGATGAGCCGCGCCAGCGAGCGCATCGTCGACAAGCTCTGGTCCGCGTTTGCTCAGACCGTTCTCTCCCCTCGTCCGGACACGCGGCTGCGAACTTTCTTGTGGCTTCAGAACCTCGAGGGGCAGGCAGGCACCGCCGCGATGCACGTGCAAGCGACTCTCGAGCACGCACCGCGTGACTCAACGTCGGTTGCACGATGGCGACTCTTCGGAGGGTTCACACGCCGACGCGATGATTACTCGCCAGTCACAAGCGGCGAGCAGACGAGGGATCGACTCGTCGATGGACCCTTCGCGCAATGGTTGCCCGCTGCCGACCGGGTCGAGCAGCGAGCGTCAATCGGCGGTCGAGCCAACCTGCCGTCAAGAGCGAACCAGCATCAGGTGACTCTCGGTGGCGCTTTCGAACACGTCGGCTCGACCGAAGGCGCTGGCTTCTCAGGTTTGATTGGGGAGAAGGTTGACGGCATCCCCGCCAGAGTCTGGAACGTCCTGAGCCCCGCCTTCGACTCGAGACGAAGCGCTGCGAGCCTCACGACGTACGTCCAGGATCGAATGACGGTCTCGTCACGGGTCACCCTCGACGCGGGCATCGCGTTCGATTGGGTCCAGGGGCGGGCAGAGGGCTCCTCGTCCGATGTTCAGTGGCGTTCACTCCTTCCCCGTGTCAGCGTGCAGTGGCGCCTCGGGACGCGGTACGACTTGGAGCTGGTGACGGGATATCGACGTTCTGCCAATGCGATCAGGCTCGATCTGCTTGCGTTCGGTGATCCCGCTGCGCCAACCGCTGACGTGTACCGGTGGACCGGCGGCAATCTGACGACCGACGCAACGCTCATCGCACGGGCAGGTCCAGGAACCCGAGGCGACGATCGCTTCAGCAGCATCGATCCGTCGCTCAAACGGCCTCACACCAACGAGTTTCTGATTGGGATTGGGGCGCGACCGCGCTCGTCGATTGCGCTGAGCGTGTCTGGCATCGCCCGGCGACAGTCGCCGCTCGTTCACGTGGTCAACGTCGGGGCAGATCCCTCGGCTTATGAGGCGTTCACGATTCCTGATGACAACGTCGATCTCATCGGAACGACGGATGATCAGCAGCTGACGGTGTACAACCGATTGCCGTCAAGTTTTGGCCGCGATCGGTTCGTCGTGACCAATCCCGAGATGGAAGCCGCCACGATGGGTGCGGTGGTGATCGCCGCGGACGCAGCGACCGATCGCTTGTGGCTCCGGATTGCCGCAACGGCATCAGCCGCCGTCGGATCCGGTGGCGCCCGCGGCTTTCGGGCCGCCGAGAATGATCAGGATGTGTTGGGCGAGCTCTTCACGAATCCGAATGCTCAGACGTTTGCTCGAGGTCGTTTGTTTGGCGAGCGCGCCTATGTGATCAAGTGGACGACCATCTATCGGTTTCCGGCCAACTTCACGCTTGGTGCAATCGCTCGCTACCAGGATGGTCAGCCGTTTTCCCGCATGGTGATTGTTCCGGATCTCAATCAGGGCGCCGAAGCCATCCAGGCGTTCTCGAACGGTCGTTCCCGGTTTGCGTTCACTGGCACGTTGGACCTGCGCCTGCAGAAGGGATTCGACTTCAGCAATCGTCGGCTGGACGTGATTCTCGATGTCTACAATGCGCTGAACATGACCAAAGAGGTCGAAGAGTATGTCGTGACCGGTGAAAGCTTTCGGACGACGACCTTCGTTCAACCGGCGCCGGTGATACACGTAGGATTCCGTCTGCGCCTCTAGGTGCCGGCGACGGCGCAGAATCTGCCAACCATTCAACAGCATTTAAACAGGGGACACACTCTGTCATCGGGGGACAGGCCGTGTAACGCGTACTTTTCGGCGGTGCCCACCGCCGACTATCCTTGTGATTGTCGCCCACAGCACCTCTACGCCAGCCGAGCCGGAGAGTCGAGAAAACGCCCATGGTGAGATCGACACCAGTCGCCGAGGGAGATCGCGCAATCCAAACAGTGGTCCTCGCCTTCGCCGGCGACCCGATGGCCCGCTGGAGCTGGCCGTCAGCCGCGCAGTACCTCAGCTCCATGCCGAGCATGACGCGCGCGTTTGGTGGGCGTGCATTCGAGCACGGCACCGCGCACAGTACCTGACGATTTTGCCGGCGTCGCGCTTTGGCTGCCTCCCGGCGTTTCTCCCGACGAGGAAGCCTTGATCGCGCTCGCAGAGCAGTCGGTCGCCGAGTCGCTTCAATCGGAAGTGTTCCAGGTCTTCGAGACCATGGGCACGTATCACCCGAAGGAGCCCCATTGGTATCTGCCATTGATCGGCGTCGACCCTGCGCACCAGGGCCAGGGCCACGGGGCGGCGCTTCTCAAGTTCGCGCTCGACCAATGCGATCGTGATCGCTTACCGGCATATCTCGAGTCGACAAATCCTCGAAACATGTCCTTGTACAAACGCCATGGATTCGAGGCGCTGGGTACAATTCAAGTCGGCTCCTCGCCGCCGCTGGTCCCCATGCTCCGCAAGCCACGCTGAGCAACACGTGATGTCGAGCACGACGCCCGGCACGAACTTGTGCTTCATGGACGCGCGAGCGCTCGCGGCGCTCATTCGCAGCCGCGAGATTTCTGCCCGCGAAGTGATGGTCGCCCATCTCGCGCAGATCGAGCGCCTCAATCCCACGCTCAACGCCATCGTCGCGAAGCTTCCGGATGAGGAGTGCCTACGGCTCGCGGATGAGGCCGACCGGCGTGTGGCCCGCGGCGAGGCGGTGGGGCCGCTGCACGGCCTCCCCATCGCGTTCAAAGACATGCAGGCGGCGGTGGGATTTCCGTACACGCAAGGTTCGCCGATCTTCAAGGACGTGATGCCAGAGACGGACAGTCTCCTGGTTGAGCGACTCCGCCGCGCCGGGGTGATTCCCATCGGCAAGACCAACGTGCCCGAGTTCGGCATGGGCTCGCAGACGTACAACGTCGTGTATGGCACGACGGTCAATCCGTACGACGTCACCAAGACCGTCGGAGGATCGAGTGGAGGAGCCGGTGCCGCCCTGGCGTCAGGCATGCTGCCCATCGCCGACGGCGGGGATCTCGGCGGATCGCTCAGGAATCCGGCCAACTTCAACAATGTCGTGGCGCTCCGACCAACGGTCGGCCTCGTGCCTATCGTGCCGAATCCGCTGCCGGTGCTGGGTTTCGGTGTCAACGGACCGATGGCTCGTTCGGTGTCGGACGCGGCATTGCTCCTCAGCACGATGGCTGGCGCCGACCCGCGAGACCCGGGGTGCTATCCATCGGACCCTCGCACTTTTGCCGAACCATTCGAGCTCGCCAACCTGGCTGGTGTTCGAGTCGCGTGGAGTCTGGATCTTGGCGAGCTGCCGCTCGACCCCCGCGTACGCGCTGTGCTCGAGACCCAGCGCCAGACATTCGAGCGGTTGGGCTGCATCGTTGACGATGCCGTGCCGCCGCTCGCTGGTGCAGATGAGGTATTTCTGACGTTGAGGCGCTTCCGGAGTGCAGCGACACTCGGTCTGCTTCTTCCCGCTTACCGTGACGAGCTGAAGGCCGAAGCGCTCGCGGAGATCGAATCAGGCGCGCAATTGACCAGTGCCGACATCGCGACCGCCATGACGCGACACGGGCAATTGATGGAGCAGATGAGAAGCTTCCAGGACACCTACGAGTTCATCGTGTGCGCGGTCAATCAGGTACCGCCATTCGATGCCGATCTGCACTGGCCCAAGTCCATCAACGGCGTCAAGATGGAGAGCTATGTCGCGTGGATGAAGTCGGCGTATTGGATCAGCGCGACGTGGCGGCCGGCCATGTCGGTCCCCGCCGGGTTCACGGACGAAGGACTCCCTGTAGGCGTTCAGATCGTGGGTCGATATCGTGAAGACCGGCGCTTGCTCGAATTCGCGTACGCGTTACGAGCAGGCGACAAACATCGGACGCCGTCACCCGGCGATGGCGATTTGATCGCGGCCACGCGCCACGCGCTGGCTATTGCCCGGGACGATACTGCCGTTCGATGTGCCCCTCCAGTTGCGCTCGATAGAAGTACACCTCGCGGAGATCGCCGGTGCTGTAGCGAGTGGCCTGGTCTCCAAAATGTGTCGACGAGGGGCTCCCGCTCTGGCCGCCGGCGGTGATGGCCTTGGCGCGCACCTGATCGCCGAACTCGACTACCGCGACAAAGCTATTGCCGCTCGTGCCGTACATCTTCTTCGTACCTGGATAGGTGCGAGCGCCGAACGACGCCAGCGACCCCCATCGCGCCGAGGTGAAGCCGACCGGGATGCTCGGTGCTGCATCGTCGAATTTCTGTACGATGTCCGCAGTGAGTCGCTGATAGCGATTGATGTCACCCCAGGGCGTCTGCCACTTGCCGAAGTCGGCCGCCAATTTGTCGGAAGCGGTGGCCAGGGCCTGCAGTAATTGATCCGGCGCCGCTCGGGTCGCGACGAACTCGTCGTTCGGCACACCGGCCTTGCGCGCTTCGTCCGACACCTGGCGAAAGATCTCATCCCCCCAGTAGACGGCGAGCGACGTCGGCACGGAGGTCACCGCCCAGCGATAGTCCCAGCCACGAAGCGCGGTGATCTGCTCAGAGAGCCTGGACTTGAGCGGATTCGAAGCGGGTGCCCGATCCCAGGCTTTCAACAGCGCCGGCAGTGTTTGTTCGAACGCCGGCAAGTAACTGTCGTAGGCCGCGGCAATCAGCGAATCAATTGTGAAATCCTTCTTGTTCTCGAGCACACGAATTGCGTGGATGCCGCGCGCGTTCTCGGTGCCGCGCTCGACATACACCGGAAAGTCGGCTTTCTTCGGGCTATTCGGCCCGGCGGCGGACCACGGCCAGTTGTTGGTGTTGTACAGCCAGCCACTGCGGGGATTGAGCACGCCCGGTGTCTCGTCGATCGACAGCACACCGTTCCAGTCGGTGGCGGGATCGCTTCCGTCAACCGGCTTCGCCCAGTCGAATCGGGTATCGCGCCTGGGAATGAAGTTGGAATGGAAGTAAGCGATCGTGCCGTCGGCATCGGCATAGATGGTGTTGTTCGACGAGTTCGTATGCAGATCCATCGACTCGCGGAACTGCGTGTAGTTCTTCGCTTTGGTGCGCGAGTACGACTGCGTCAGGGCTTTGAGGGGTTCCTGCATCAGCCTGACGCTGATCCACTTGCCGTCGGCTTCGCGGACAATCGGCCCGCGGTGCGTGTGGTAGACCGTGAACTCCTTCTGCAGGATGCCGGTTGGGGACTTGTACGGCACCTGAATCTTCGTCGCTCTGAGGGCTCGTTCTTCGGCCCCCACGCGGTAATAGAACGCATCGCCCTTCTGCACCACCGTTTCGAGATACTCGTCGATGTTGTCGGCACCGCTCGAGGTGTGCATCCACCCGGTGCGATCGTTGAACCCTTGATAGATGAAAAACTGGCCCCACGTAATGGCGCCGTACGCGTTCAGCCCCTCTTCGCTGACCATCTGCGCCTCGGCGCGGAAGAAGAACGACGTGTGCGGGTTGATGAGCAGCAGCGCTTTGCCGGTCGCTGAGTTGGACGGTGCGATCGCAATACCGTTCGAGCCGCGCGGCTCCTCGTCTCGCAGCGCTTCGTCGGCCGATGTGAGCTGTCGAGATGTCTTGCCATAGAACGCTTCGAGCTGCGTCAGGTTCACGCGCTCGATATCGCCACCAATACTGCCCTCGCTGAAGGTAAGGGCCATCCACGGCTCGAACTGCTTGATGACTCGTGGCGTCACGTTTGGATGCGTGTGCAGGTAGTAGTTCAATCCGTCGGCGTACGCGTTCATCAAGGTCTTGAGCCAGTCGGGACTCGACTCGTACTTGGCTCGCATGTCGGCAGGATCGATGAACAGCTTCATGCGCAGGTCGCGGTAGATCGCGCTTTCGCCTTCGGCCTCGGCCAGGCGGCCCATCGAGTTGAGGTAGTTCGTCTCGACGCGGTTGAAATCGTCCTCCGCCTGCGCGTACATCACGCCAAACACGACGTCCGCATCGGTCTTCCCGTAGACGTGAGGAATGCCCCAGGTATCCCGAATGATGGTGACGTTCTGTGCCTGTTTCTCCCACGCGGCGACCCGGCTGTTGACGTCAGCTGTGGTGGCAGGTGTGGCGCACGAAATGCTCGCGGCCACGAGGATAACGAGAAGCTTTTTCACGGATGACCCCCGGGGCCGAAATTCTGCCACAGATCTCCAGCGGCCGCTGACGAGGCGCCCTGCCGTGTGCGCTGGCTGAGCGCGCCCGTATACTGTCGTCGCAGAAATCGCGACAGGGGAGCAGAATGCGACAGGGGACAGGTCTTGTCATCGGGGGACAGGCCCTGTCACGAGGGGACCATCCCTGCCATCGGGCGACAGGCCCTGTAACGGAGTATCCATGAAGCGAAGAGAGTTTTTGATCTCGTCGGCGCTGGGGTCCGTCGGCGTAGGCGTGACACGCCGTCCGCTGGACGAGTCCCGGTCCGAGGAGACCCCCGCCCGCGAGCAGACGGGCGGTATCTCGGCAACGCGCAAGATTCTGATTGCCGGCGGCGGATTCAATACCGCCTTCATCCGCTACATGGCAACGCTGACGGGCAAAAAGCGCCCCAAGCTGCTCTACCTTCCGACCGCGTCGGCAGACTCGCCGAGCGGCACTATTAGTTGGTTCCGCAATTGCGCCCCGCTCGACGTCGAGCCGTCCTCACAAGAGAGCTTCATCGCCAGCTCCCGCCAAACGCGCAGCTGGGAAGACGTCTTCCTGTCGGTGGACGGTATCGTCGCGTCAGGCGGCAACACGCTGAATCAGCAGGCCATCTGGCGGACGCAGGGGATTGACGCGATTCTCAAGCAAGCCTGGGATCGTGGCATCGTCCTCGGCGGCGCCAGCGCCGGCTCTCTCTGCTGGTTCGAGGAAGGCACGACCGACTCGCGTCCCAAAGAGCTCACCATCGTCAAGTGTCTCGGGTTTCTGAAGGGCAGCCACTCGCCGCACTACGACGCCGAAAAGGATCGACGGCCGCTCTACCACAAGCTGATTGCGTCGGGAGCGATGAAGCCGGGCTACGCCTGCGACAACGACGCCGGCATCTATTTCGAAGACAACCAGGTCAAGCGCGTCGTCTCGACGCGCGCCGAGGCGAAGGTCTACTACGTCGATGCCGTGAACGGCAAGGCAGTGGAGAAGGTGCTCGAGCCGGAGCGCATCTCCTGACCTCGGGAACACGGAACATGCTTCGCCCGGTTGCGCTCGTCGCGCTCGTCCTGTTCGCTACTGGTTGCTACGCGCCAACAGCGCCTCCGGCCTCACCGCCCGCGCCCTCCGTCGAAGTGATCGAGCTGGGGGCCATCGAGGCACGCGATCGTATGACGGCTGGCACCTTGACCTCGCGCGCGCTGACGCAGGCGTATCTGGATCGTGTGGCTGCCGTGGACCAGGCAGGGCCGAAACTGAACTCTGTCATCGAGCTGAGCACCCGCGCACTCGCGGATGCCGAAGCCCTCGACGCCGAACGGCAGGCCGGAAAGGTCCGCGGGCCGCTGCACGGCATCCCCGTGCTGATCAAGGACAACATCGACAGCGTCGGCATGGTCAATTCCGCGGGCTCGCTCGCCCTGGCCGACAATCGACCAACGCAAGATGCGTTTCTGGTCAAACGTCTGCGCGAGGCTGGCGCCGTCATTCTCGGCAAGACCAACCTGAGCGAGTGGGCGAACTTTCGATCGACGCGCTCCACGTCCGGCTGGAGCTCACGAGGTGGGCAAACCAAGAATCCTTATGTCCTCGACCGTAATCCGTGCGGGTCGAGCTCGGGAACCGGCACCGCCATTGCGGCCAGCCTCGCCGCGATCGGCGTGGGCACAGAGACCGACGGCAGCATCATTTGTCCCGCCGCCGTCAGCGGCCTGGTTGGACTCAAGCCGACCGTTGGTCTGGTCAGTCGCCGCGGCGTGATCCCGGTTGCGATCTCGCAAGACACGGCCGGCCCGATGGGCCGAAGCGTGGCTGACGTGGCGTTGCTCCTCAACGGGCTCGCCGGTGTGGACGCGGCCGATCCAGCCGGTGCCGCGGCGAGCGGCAAGATTCCCCCTGACTATCTGACAGCGCTTCGGTCGGATGCGATGAAAGGCAAGCGTTTCGGTGTCCTCCGTCAAGCCATGGGCTTCCATCCCGACGTGGACCGTACAATGGATGCGGCAATGGCGCAGATGAAAGCGCAGGGCGCTGCCTTGGTCGACGTCAAAGTTGCCACCTACAACGACTGGAACAACGTGGAATTCGACGTGCTGTTGTACGAGTTCAAGGATGGCTTGAACGCGTACCTCAAGGCCGCTGGTTCGTCACACCAATCGCTCGAAGCGTTGATTGCCTGGAACAAGGCAAACGCGAACATCGCGATGCCGTTTTTTGGTCAGGAGATCTTCGAACGGGCTCAGGCGAAGGGGCCACTCACCGACCCCGCGTACCTCAAAGCACGCGCTCAATCGCGGCGGATGGCGGGCGCCGATGGCCTGATGGCCGCGCTGGAGCGCGAAAAGCTCGACGCGATCATCGCGCCGAGTATGTCACCGGCGTGGCCCACCGACCATGTGCTTGGCGATCATTTCGTCGGCGCCGGCTACGGCATGGCCGCCGTCGCTGGAACTCCGAGCATCACGATTCCGGTTGGGGACAGCCATGGGCTCCCGATCGGGCTCACCTTCATGGGGAGGGCCTACACCGAGGCTGATCTGCTCGGGTTTGCCTATGCGCTGGAACAAGTCAGCAACGCGCGCAAAGCGCCAGAGTTCAAGGCAACGTTGTCGACGCAATAGTCAAGTTCCAGAAATAAGGCCTGGACCACGGACGTGGCAACGAAGCCACGAAGTCACGAAGACACGAAGATTCTGTGGTTTGGCTTCGTGTGCCTTCGTGTTCTTCGTGGCTACGTTTTTCCGCGGTGAATCCGTCCTTATTCAAATGGCTGGGCGAACGACAGCCGATTCCCTTCAAGGTCGAGCACACGAAACTCGCGAAGGCCCCACGGATGACTGATCGGCGGTCCTTGGACATGGGCGCCCTTGGTGACCAACTCTTCGTGCAAGGCGTCGGCATCCACGACATAGAACGAGCACGAGCCAATCCCGCGATGGCGCTCTGTCCGCGCAATCAACAGCAGGCGAGCCTGGTCACGATCCATGACGCCGATATCATGCTGCTGATAGTTGACGTCGAAGCCCAGCACATCTCGGTAGTACGCAACCCCACCGGGGACGTCGTCCAGAGGCAGTTCGGGCATGATGCTTTCCACCATTCGCGACGGTCGTGACGTGCCCGGTTCCGCGTACGACTGTCCGAACCATAGCGCGTTGTCGTCCGGGTCGCGGACTTCGAACATCCGCATCTTGATCCAGTTGACGTCTTCGACCGCACTCGGGCGTCCGCCGCTTTCAGCGATCACCGTTCTGAGGGCCGCAACATCGTCGGTTTCAAAAAAGACCACCTTGCGGATTGTGTCGCTTGGTTCTTCAGAGAACTGAATGCGTGCCGGGCCATTCGACACTTCGGCGGAAGCAGGCACACCGGAGTCCTCTTCGACATTCTGCACGCTGAAACCCAGGACATCGCGGTAGAAGGCGACGCTGCGCTCGCTGTTTGCAACGCGGAGGTGCCGGCTGACCGGCGCCACAAGCCGGGCCCGGCGTGGAAGCGGCAGATCATCAACGCTCATAGGACCTCGCTGATCGCAGTCGCCAACCTCCCGCTGGTTGGCGAGTCGGGACTTGACTCGTTCGACCGACATCATTGTGCCCGGAATCGCGCGCCAAAGGGTGTGAGTGACGGCTCGTAGGTTAGGGCGCGGCTTCGCAGGCGGCAGCAGCGATAGAATCACGCTGCCGATGTCCACTCCAACGCCGCCGACTGCCTCTACGCCTCTCGATGCCGTGGCCAGCGACCCCGTCACGATGGGCTGGATGGTAGGGTCGCCACCCTCGCCAGACAAACAGATTCGCTTTGCCGATAGCAGCTATGCGCGCTTCCCGCTTACTCGGTGGTCCTTCGCCCACGTGCGACAGTTGCTCCCAACGAGCGTCGTCCCGCGCGGCACTCACGAGGTCGTTCCATTGCTGCGAGCCGAGCGCTCCGACCTCGATGGTGTCACGTTTCAACCCATCGGCCGTCGCGGGCTGATGACATGGGGTGAGTCCCTTCTTGCCAATTACACCGATGGCATCGTGGTTCTGCACCAGGGGCGGATTGTGTACGAGCGCTACTTTGGCGTCCTGGCGCCGCATTGCCAACACGTCGCGTTTTCGGTGACCAAGTCATTCGTGGCGACGCTGGCGGCGACGCTCATCCACGAGGGTCGAATCGACGAGACGGCGACTGTCAGCGATTACCTGCCAGAGCTGCGTGCATCCGGGTACGCGGACGCCACGATTCGTCATGCGCTCGACATGACGACCGGGTTGAGGTTCACCGAGGACTACGTCGACCAGAACTCATCGATTTGGCAGTTCAGTCGCGCCGGCAACATTCGTCCGCGACCGCCAGGGTATCAAGGACCGGAAAGCTTCTACGCATTCATCGAGACGGTCGAGAAAGAGTCGGCCCACGGCGAGCGCTTCGCCTACAAGACCATCAACACCGACACGCTGGCGTGGGTGATGCGACGGGTCACGGGACAGACGCTCAGCGAGTTGTTGTACGAACGATTGTGGTCGCGGCTCGGTGTCGAGCAGGACGCCTACTTCACGATCGACCCTATCGGAGTCGAGTTCGCAGGCGGAGGATTGAATCTGAGCCTGAGAGACCTGGCGCGCTTTGGTGAAATGATGCGGCTGGATGGTCATTACAATGGCCAGCCGATCGTTCCGACCGCCGTGGTCGACGACATTCGACGTGGCGCCGACCGCCAGCACTTTGCTCTCGCGGGCTACGGCTTGCTGCCGGGATGGAGTTATCGAAACATGTGGTGGGTCGCGCATGACGATCACGGCGTCTACACGGCCCGTGGCATTCATGGGCAGGCCATCTACATCGATCCAGCTGGCGGAGATGGTCATCGCGACGGTTCGCCTCGCATCCGCTGGGCGCCAACGTGAACCTCGATCCGACCTCTCTTCCCGCCTATCGGGCGCTGGCCGATCATCTAATCGCCACGCGCTGACGAGACAGCCAAGGTAAGCTCTTGTCCGCACGCGCTCCGGAGTCACCAATGACGCACATCAGGCACGATATGCACCCTCCGCACGTTAGGCACCCGCACCCCAGGCACCCGAGGCACCTTAGGCACGTCATGCACCTTGTGACTGCTGTCGCCCTTGCAGCGGCAGTCACAGTAGTCGTCGCGCAGAAGCCTCCTGCGCCCGCCGCGTCACCAAAGTTCCAGGTCGATCCGACCTGGCCGAAGGAGTTGCCCAACAACTGGATCCTCGGCTCGGTCACCGGTGTGTTCCTTGATGCAAAGGATCACGTCTGGGTCACGCATTTACCGGAGACGCTGACCGAGGAGGAGACGTCCGCGGTGCAGAAGCCGCCGATCGCGACGTGCTGTGCGCCAGCGCCCACGGTGATTGAGCTCGATCCGCAAGGCAACGTGGTGCAAGGCTGGGGTGACGCGTCGCAGGACCCGTCGACCTTTCCCCGCAACCCGCACGGCATCTTCGTGGACCACAACGGCTTCGTGTGGGTTGGCACGCATATGCATCACCGCGTCATGAAGTTCACGCGCGAAGGCAAGCTCGAGATGACGATTGGCACTTACGACAAGACCGCAGGCAGCAACGACACGACCTTGCTCGGTGGCCCGGCCGGAATCTGGGTGGATCCGAAGACCAACGAGGCGTTCATCGCCGACGGCTATCGCAACCGCCGCGTGATCGTGTTCGAAGGAGCGACCGGCAAGTACTTGCGGCATTGGGGCGCCTACGGCGAGGTTCCTGACGACACGCAGAAGCCGGCGAACAATCCGGAAGGTCCACCGAACAAGCAGTTTTCAACGGTGCACGGCATCACGGGCACGCGCGATGGCTTCATCTACGTTGCGGATCGCCGGGGCAATCGCATTCAGGTCTTCGACCAGAAGGGCAAGTTCGTCAAGGAAAAGATTATTGCGCCACGCACGTTGGCATCGGGATCGGCGTTCGTCCTCGTCCCCTCACAGGACCGCGCCGAGCAGTGGCTTTACATGGCCGACGGGACGAATCACAAAATCTGGGTGTTGCGCCGCAATGATCTCGAAGTGGTGGGCGAGTTCGGCCACGGTGGCCGTCAGCTCGGGCAGATGCTGCGTCCACATGGCATGAGCGTGGACTCGAAGGGAAATCTGTACGTCGGCGAGGCCTCGACCGGGCGCCGGGTTCAGCGCTTCTTGCTGCAGGTCAAGTAGGCTGAGAACACACACGAAACTGCAACCAGTCTTCCGGTCTTGTAAGTCAGCGCGTCGCGTCCCGACCCGTTGCTGCCAACTTCTGCCGCGAATCGCCGCCAACTTCTGCCGCGAATCGCGCCCGTTGCCTGGCTCGGTCCTTGCGTTGCCACGTCAGGCCGCCTCTTGTTCGCCGCGCGAACAGCAGGTGGGATCCCCTCGACGAGGTCACACCCATGACGGTCCTCACTCGTGTCTCGGTTCTATTGATCGCGTCGTTCATGCTGCCTGGAGGTGCTGTGCGTGCCGTGTCGTCCGAACGCACCTCGCAGCCGACCGCACAGCCCGTCATGATTTCGATGGAGCTCCTGGCCAACCGTCCGATTGTGCGCGCCACGATCAATGGACAGGGCCCGTTCCCGTTCCTGCTGGGTTCTGAGGATCAGCGCTCGATCGTCGATCCCGAGCTCGCCGATACGCTCAAGCTGAAACTGGCGAAGGGAGCGACCGAGTTGACCGTGGACCTGGGGTTTGGTCCCGCGCACACGTTCAAGACCGCGGTGGTCGTTGAAGATATCGCCCGTTTCACGACAGACTTTGGCAAGGTGACCAAGCCTCGTGGAATTGTCAGCCTGACGATGTGGAAAGACCAGCTGGTGACGGTCGACTACTCGCAGTGGAAGGTGATGCTCGAACCTGGCGCGCTGCCCGAACCGAATGGCAAGGATGTGTTCGTGCTGAGCCCGGCCGGCGAATTCACCTTGCCGCTGACCATCGCGGAGCAATCACTCGAGTGTCGCGTTGATCCACTGTTCGCCGGCGGCCTCATCCTGCCGACGGCCGCGGCCGCGACGCTGCAGATGGTGGGAGAGCCCAAGGACGCCGGAACTGTCAAGACGAGAGCGGGCGCGCTTCGCGTGCTCGAGACCCGTCTGGCGACCAACGTCACGCTCGGTTCCGTTGAAGTGAAGACCCCCATCGTTTTCCTCGCCGACCGCGGAGAGACGCCGATGGTCGGCACGCCATGGCTTGGCCGCTTCCTCGTCACGTACGACCTCGCCAACGCGCGCGTCCGTCTCCTGCGGCCCACGGTTACGCAGACGACGCGACACTAGAGTGAACTGAATCGAACAGCACCGCACAGCTGGCGGCGCCCGCCGCCAGCTCGACCCCGCCCCGCAGGACTTTCGTCGAAGCCAGTCGTTGAACGACAATCCGAGCTGACGTGCCCGAGCTGCCTGAGGTCGAAGCCGTTCGTCGGGCCCTGCGTCCGGTCGTCGAGGGCGCGCGCTTCGACAAGGTCGTGGCGCGTCGACTCGATCTCCGTGTCGCGTTCCCGGCTCGCTTCACGACGCGTCTCGAAGGTCAGACGGTGCGCACGCTCGGCCGACGCGGCAAGTACCTCCTGGCCGAGCTCTCCTCGCACGAGGTGCTGGTGATGCATCTCGGCATGTCGGGATCGTTTCGCGTCGAGCTGGGCCGCATGACCGCGACGCCCGGCCGTTTCCATGACGACCGAAGCGCAGCCGTTCCGCACGATCATGTGGTGTTCCGGATGTCGTCGGGTGCCACCGTCACGTTCAACGATCCGCGTCGCTTCGGGTACATGGATCTCATCGCGATGGACGATCTCGCCGCACATCCCGTCGTTGGTGGGCTCGGCCCGGAGCCGTTGTCAGAGGAATTCACGCCGCTCTCGCTTGCCCGAAGTTGTCGGGGGAAACGGACGTCCCTCAAGGCCGCGCTGCTCGATCAACGAGTCGTCGCTGGCCTGGGCAACATCTACGTCTCCGAAGCGCTCTATCGAGCGCGACTTTCGCCACGACGCCGCGCCTCCACGATCGCCACAAGGTCGGGCGCGCCGCGCGACGGGGCCCGCCGATTGGCACAGGCGATCAAAGACACCTTGAACGACGCGATCAGGCGCAGCGAATCGCGGCAGACTCAGCGTGGCGAAGGCGACGAGTCCGCGTACTTCCCGAATCGCTTTCGTGTCTACGATCGCGAAGGTGCGCGATGCCGGACCCGCGGCTGTCGTGGCCTGATCCGGCGCATCGTCCAGGTCGGGCGATCGACTTTCTATTGCGCGGTCTGCCAAAAGTAGAGCAGCAGCGCGCTCACGCTCGTGCCTTCGACACGCAGTGTCGCACTCCGCTCGAAGAGCGGCCGCCGGCGCGAAGCGCCGCCTACACACACGAAGTCTGTGCTTCTCGAGTTATAGTAGTGACAACTACAGTTTGAATGAAACAAATGGGCACCACCCGTCGTCAAAGCCATCATCAGAAAAACGACATGAAAGAGGCGCCGTCGGTCTCCGACCTCGCATTCCACATCCTGCTGGCGCTTGGTGATGGGCCGTCCCACGGCTATGCCATCGGTCGGGACGTGGAGGAGCGTTCGAACGGCCGTCTGGACCCGACAACCGGAGCCTTGTATCAATCGCTCCGCCGTCTGGCCGATGACGGCTTGATTGCGCCAGCCAGCGCGCCACCGGAGGCCGACCCACGACGCAAGTATTTCGCGTTGACCGCCTTCGGCCGTCGTGCCGCGGCCGAGGAAACGCGGCGGTTGGAAGCGCTCGTACGGACGGCGCGACAGCGCAAGCTGTATCCCCAGCGAGCGTGATCGATGCCTCTCTATCGCTGGCTATTGCGCCTGTGCCCTTCGTCATGGCGTACGGAATACGCCGCGGCGATGGAGGAGACGTGCGCGCGCCGATTGAACGATGCGCGCGCCGTCGGGCCGGTGCGATTTGCTTTCGTAATGGCGCGAGAGCTGACGAGCGTCGCCAGGCTGGTGGTGTCCGAGCGGTTGCGCGCACTCATGCGAGAGCGACAAATGAGACAACGAGGTCAACGACGAGAGAGGGCGGCACCCATGGATGGCATCGTGCTGGAATTTCGGCAGGCCGCTCGCCGGTTGGCGCGGAGCCCAGTGTTTACGCTCGCGGCCGTCTTCACATTGGCGCTTGCGATAGGCGCCAACTCGTCAATCTTTGCCGTGGTTCAGCGCGTGGTGCTGAATCCGCTCCCCTACCCTGACTCGAATCGAATCGTGACCATCGGGCATCGAGTGCCGCGCATGACGAATACTCCACGGTTCGATGCCATGCCACCCGGGATGTACTTCCACTACAGCGACCGCGCTCGCATGCTCGAGTCCGTCGCAGCGTATTGGCCAATCGACATGACGGTGACAGGCCAGGGAGAACCGGAACGGATCCGCGTCACGAACGTCACGCCCTCACTCGAGTCCGTGCTCCGCGTAACGCCTGCCTACGGGCGATGGTTCAGCGCAGAGGAAGGCGAGCCTGGTGCTCCGAGAGCTGTGGTCTTGTCGCATGGTTTCTGGTTGCGCCGATTCGGTGGCGATCGAACCGTCATCGGACGTTCCGTGTCGTTGAATAGCGAACCGACGGAGATCATCGGCATCATGCCGGCGTCGTTTGCCTTTCCCGATGCGCGTGTCGATGTGTGGCGAGCCGAGCAGCTCTCGCGGTCATCGGGCTTCGGTCTGTTCACTCACATGGCCGTCGCACGCTTGAATGACGGCGCCACTCCTGAGGCGGCGCGCGACGAGTTGACGGGGCTGGTGGCTGAACTGCCGCAATCGTATCCGGGGTCCGCGCTCGCCCTGTCGCTTGCCAAGGACAAGATGGCGGCGGTGGTGCCAACGCTCAAGGAGGCCACGATCGGTCACGTCACTCGGGCGCTGTGGATCCTCCTCGCGGCCGTGGGGTTGGTGCTCCTCGTAGCCTGCGCCAACGTGGCCAACTTGTTTCTGGTCCGATCGGAATCGCGGCAGCGTGAGGTAGCGATTCGACGAGCGCTAGGAGCCGGAGGTCGCGGCGTGGCGCGTTTCTTCCTTGCCGAGAGCCTGCTGCTGTCGATTGCTGGCGGCATGATTGGAGTGCTTTTGGCGTGGGTAGGCGTCCGCCTGCTGGTCACCTTTGCACCTCCCACCCTGCCGCGGCTCAGCGAAATCCGTGTCGATGGCGTCAGTCTGTCGTTCACCTTGGGACTCAGCGTGCTCTCAGCCGTTTTGTTCGGTGCAATTCCGTTGTTGCACGGAGCGCCGTTGGCGCACGCGCTGCACGAGCACGGGAGAAGCAATACGGCAAGCCGCCGTCGTCATCGCGCCCGGCACCTGTTGATGGCTGGTCAAGTCGCCCTGGCACTCGTGTTGCTCGTCGCCTCGGCACTGTTGGTCCGCAGCTTTCAAAAGCTGCGAACGATTGACCCTGGATTCGACGCGTCATCGTCTCTCGTCTTCGCGTTGGGGTTGCCGGCTCGCAACTATGCCGATCGCCGCGCGGTCGTCGCGGCGCACGAGACCATCCTCGACGAGATCGAACGTCTCCCCGGCGTCACTGCGATATCCGCGGTGAGCTCACTCCCGCTCGATGGACTGGGATTCGGCAATTCGATCTTCGTCGAGCGACGACCCGGAGAAGAACGACCCGCAGCACGACCCGTCGTTCAGTTTCGTGCGGTCGCCGATGGGTTTGTCGAGACCATGGGCATGCGACTGCTTCGCGGCCGGACGCTGAATCGAGACGACGTCGAACGGCAGCAGGCGAACGTGATGGTCAACCAGGCCTTCGCCGACGCGTACTTCCCGAATCAGGACGCCCTCGGCCGCCGGGTCGCTTCGTCGCGGCCCCCGTCGTTGCCGCCACCGGCCTGGCTCACCATCGTTGGAGTGGTGGGCAACACGCCATCGGCGGCGCTCGTCGAGGTCGATCCGACGCCGAAACTCTATATGCCGATGACGATTGCCGGAGGGCCGGAGACTGCGCAGGCCCTGCTCGTCGGGCCGAACGTCGCGGAGATGAGCTACATCATTCGCTCATCAGTAGCGACGACGAGTTTGGTGACCTCGGTCCGTCAAGCGATTGATCGTGTGGATCCCAACCTTGCGATGGCCAAGGTCGGCACTTTGCAACATACGCTCGACCGCGCATCGGCGCAGATGGCTTTCACGATGGTCCTGCTGGCTCTCGCCGCTTCTGTAGCGCTCGTCCTCGGCGTGATCGGGATTTACGGCGTGATGTCATACATCGTCAACCAGCGCACCGCAGAAATCGGTGTGCGTCTGGCGCTTGGCGCCGAACCGCGGCGGGTGTTGAGCGAGATCATGCGACAAGGTGGGATCGTGGCATTCGTAGGGGCCGGCGTCGGCCTCGGCGTGGCAGTCGTCGGAAGCCGCCTGATTGATTCGCTCCTCTACGGTGTCAGCTCGCGAGACCCCGGGATCTTCGCTGGCACCACGGCCGTGCTGCTCGGGGTGTCGCTCTTGGCGTGCTGGTTTCCGGCCCGCCGTGCCGCGCGACTCAGCCCAGTAGAGGCCCTCCGCGCCGACTGACGGTTGTTGAAAAGGGGACTGTCCCCTTTTTATTGTTAACTAACATTGCAACGAATGCGTACTCGTTGCAGCAATCGACGGTCGAGCGGCACGAAGCGAGGAGGGATCTTCCGCCTGACGGCGGAAGCCACGCGCGCCTGTCATGACCATTAGCGAGGCTCGCGCCATGCTCGCGCCGGCTCCCGGCTGGGGCGCACCCGCCATCTGGGCGGACTTGGGATGCGGAACCGGCACATTCACGTTGGCTCTGGCGGAGTTGATCGGTGAGGGGAGCGCAATCCATGCGATCGATCGCGACGCCCGAGCGCTCGCGTCACTGCCGACCACCCACCAGGGCATCCGAATCGTCAGGCACCATGGTGACATCGAGCGGTTCACGCTACCGTCGACGTCGCTCGACGGCGTGCTGCTCGCCAACTCCCTCCACTACGTCCGCGCGCAGTCGACCCTGATGGCCAGGGTCGTTCGAGCCCTCGCTCCATCCGGCAGCTGCATCATTGTGGAGTACGACAGCGACACGCCGCTGCCTCGCTGGGTGCCATTCCCCGTCAGTCAGTCCAACGCCACGGGTCTGCTGCGAGAGGCAGGTCTCACCGATCTCCGCGCGCTGGCGATGCGGCCCTCCGCCTATGGCCGAGGACCGATCTATTCACTCTGTGCGCGGCGATCAACGACCGGCCACGATCGGCTCGGTGAGGCTTGGCTGCGCCGCTCCGATCGTGGTTAGAAGCACAAATGCCGTTTGCCCGAATGGAGGTCGTGCTAGTTGTCGGGAACAGGTCAGCGACGTTGGCGCCGGGATGCCAGCCGTCCCTCGGCACTGCCGGTTCTATTGGTGCTGTTGATGGCCTTGGCGTTGCTCTTTCGCCTGCGCTTGCTCGAGACAATCGTCCAGGCGCCCAGCAACAAGTCCTTCAGCGCATCGCGGTGAACGCGGCGAAGGCGCACGAGGACCACGGGGTAGTTCACATAGTGCTCGGTGAGGTAGTAGATCGACGGCTCCTCGCGGAGCAGTTCCTCGCGTTGATCGAGATGGATATAAACGACCAACGTGTCGGGTTCGGCTGAACGATGCGACGCGAGACATGCGAACATCCTGCCGCCGACCTTCAGCGCAGGCGTCCCGTAGGTCATGCCATCCTCGGTGCCCGGGAAGGCAAGACCAATCTCACGCACGGTGTCGAAGGTAGCTTGACGGCCCAGACAACCCCCTTTTCTCCTCGTTGAAATTTTGACCGTCACTCATAGCGCAACGCGAGGATGGGATCGATGCGACTGGCACGGCGTGCCGGAATCATACCCGCCGCCGCGGACACGAGGGCAAGCAGGGCGACCGTCGATCCTGCAATCCATGGATCATTCGGCTCGATCCCGTAGAGCTGCGACGAAACGTAACGGCCCAGGCCGATCGCTGTGGGGATGCCGACGGCCAGCCCTATCGATAGCAGAATCAGCACCTCTTTCATCACCAACCACAGCACTTTGCTGGGCTCCGCCCCGAGCGCGAGCCGCAGCCCCAGCTCCTTGCGACGGCGTGCGACAACGAACGCCATGACACCGTAGAGCCCAATCGAGGCGAGCAAAGTTGCCAACAGGCCAAAGCCCGCCGAGAGGAGCGCGATCAGCCGATCGTTCAGGAGCGTCTCGTCGAGCTGCCCCTCGACCGTCTTCAGCTCGTAGATTGGCATCGATGCGTCCACCTGCTTTACTTCGTTACGCAGCACGCTGTATGCGCTGTCCGACGCGTTCTGGGTCCGCACGTAGATCGTTGCCCCACCATTGCCCCACTTCGGCACGAACACTTGCCGGTGCACACCTTCGCGCGGGCCTTCGTAGAGAGAATCTGCGACCACACCGATGATCTCGATGTTCAACTTGGTGCCCGGCCCAGATCCCCGACCAATCCGCTTGCCGACCGCGCTCTCACCCTTGAAGAAATGCTCAGCGAACCGGCGATTGACGATCGCGACAGCGGTCTCTTCCTGCGCATCGAGCGGCCTGAAGTCGCGACCCTCCAGAAACGGAATCTGCATCGTAGTGAAGTAACCCGGCGACAAACCGTTCATGAAGGCCTGCATGTCCTCGCCATCTTTCGCCTGATGTCCCTCGACGGACGTGGTGCTGTCCCACTCGTCGCCGGCGAGGATCGGGACGGCGGCAAGTCCGGCCGACTTCACGCCCGGCGCCGATCGCAGTCGCTCGAGCAGCCGCTCGTAGAAGTTGACGGTGCGCTGATTGTCGTACCCGCTCAGCGCCGGCGACACCTGAAACATCACGAGGTTGTCGAGTGCTACACCCGTTTCGGTGGTCTGGAGATTTTGCAGGCTGCGTACGAACAACCCAGCGCCGAAGAGCAAGAGGAAGCTGAGGGCGACCTGTGCGGACACCAGACCCTTGCGCAAGTAGAGCGATCCGCCAGCGCCTGTCAGTGTGCCGACGGTATCTTTGAGCGTCGTCCACGGATCTGGTCTGCTGGCACGCATAGCCGGCAGCAGCCCGAAGATGATTCCGGTCGCCAGCGACAGTCCAAACGTAAAGGCCAGGATGCGGAGGTCCGGCATCGCGTCGATCAGCAGAGGATTGGCGTCCGACGGCACGAGGGCAAGAAGCGCTCGTGTCAGCACGACGGACAGCAGCACGCCGAGCACACCGCCGCACAGCGACAGTACGAGACTCTCGACCAGCAGTTGGCGAACGAGCTGCCGTCGCGAGGCGCCCAACGAGAGGCGAACCGCAATCTCGCGCTGTCGCATGATGCCACGCGCGATCAGCAGGTTGGCGACATTCGCGCACGCGATCAGCAGGACGAGACCGACCATGCCCATCAGAACCAGGAGCGAAGTCGAGAACTCGTTGCGAAGGCCCGAGTAGCCGATGTCCGCGCGTTCGAGCCTGAGACGCCCGGTCATGAATCGTTCGCGGAGGAATGGCGACCAGTCCTTTGCCCCTGGCAGGGTCATCTCGTGTGCACGGATCTGGGTGAACAGCGTCTGCAGTGGCGCCTGCGCTGATTCAATCGTGAATCCCGCCTTGAGTCGCGCGAACACCTGGACCCATCGCGTACGCTCATCGTCCATGAGGACCCATTCCCACTCGGGCACCAGCACCGGCTTCATCTGGATCGGAACGCGGATCTGTGGTGCACGCGCCGGATCGAGGCCAGCAAAGCCCGCCGCCGACACGCCGACGATCGTCATCGGGTAGTTGTTGACGAGGATCTTCTTGCCGACGACCGAGTGGTCCCCGTTGAAGCGCCGCATCCAGTAGTCGTATCCCAGCACGACGACGGGATGACCCTGGTAGACCTGATCGTCTTCTTGCGAGCTGAACACGCGACCAACAGCCGGCTTGACGCCAAGCATCGTGAAGTAGTTACCGGAGACCATCTCGGCATCGAGACGTTCAGTGGTGTTGTCGATGCTCACCGACGTGGCGATTAGCCGACGCGCAATCACTTCGGCCAGCGGCTCGGCGCGCTTCTGATACTCCCGGTAAATTGGGTAGGAGTGCTGGCGCGAGCCCATGTTGCTGCCGCTATGCGGCCCCTCCTGGTACAGCATCACGAGCTCTTCCGGGCTCGTGACCGGCAGCTTTCTCAAGAGAATCTGATCGATCAGCGTGAAGATCGCCGTGTTGGCGCCAATCCCAAGGCCGAGCGAGAGCACCGCGACGATTGAGAAAAGTGGGCTTCTCAGCAAGCCGCGAATCGCGAGTCGGATGTCGTTGGTTGGCAGCATGTGGGTGTTAGACGGAGGGCGGGGGGAGCGGGTTGTAGGCTTCGGTTGCCGGTTGCCGGTTGCCGGTTGCCGGGTTGCCGGTTTGCCGGGTCGACAGTTCAAAAGCTCAACGTGGAACGCAGCTTTGCAACAGGGGACAGGTCTTGTCATCGGGGGACAGGCCCTGTCACACGTCCACTTGAGACGGGAGAGCGGGGACCGGAGACTGGCCTCCGGCCACCACCCACTGATCTAATTCTTCGTCATCGTCAGCCCTGAAACCACCGCGTCGGTATTGTGGGCGAATCGAATGCCATACACACCGTCGGTCGACTTCAGCTTCCCGGCCGCCACCAGCTCGGCCTTCGGGTAAGACCCGACGGTGGTGCCGTTGATCGCGCATTCGACAGCCTCGCCCTTGACCGTGATCGCGATCTCCTGCGTGACGGACGAACCCTTGCCAGCCGCCTTGCGCACGGCATCATTCGCCGTTGGCCGACGCCCACCCATCTGGAAGGGCGCCGGTCCGAAGCCGCGGACAATGAAAGTGCCATCGCCGTACGCGGCGCAGTACAGATAACTCTGCTCCGCCGTGCCAAGGTCGTTTCCACCGATGACGATGCCATACGGATGCGGATGATCGTTGAGGCCCATGTAATTGGCCTCGGTAAACGTTGCTTTCACGGTGTAGTTGCCCGCGGCGACAT
The DNA here is from genome assembly GCA_963841905.1 of uncultured Acidobacteriota bacterium. Taxonomy (GTDB): domain Bacteria; phylum Acidobacteriota; class Vicinamibacteria; order Vicinamibacterales; family UBA2999; genus JACCSI01. Next base: position 80,215 of record CAWJEM010000005.1, on the reverse strand, counting down.
TCTTCGGGTTCCAGTACGTCACCGCCGGGCCGGTCGTCACCTGCAGGTCTTTGCCGGCCATGGCCAGCTTCGCGTTGTTCAAGACCTGTCCGGCCTTTTCTTCCTGGGCATCGATCTTTCCGGTCCACCCGGGAACGGAGATCCCACCGCCCGCAACCACACGAGCACCATCCGGTGCTTGAGCGTTGATTCCGGCATGAACGAACGTGGCAAGGGCAACTGCGAAGACGGAAGCGTAAACGAGACGCATGGTGAAATCCTCTGTGGTCTGCAATGAAGCACGGGCTCGAGATTTGAGGCCGATCCCGTGTGGCCGATTGTCAATCAACGCTGCGGAATATACCGCGGCCCGCCCGCCGGAGGCGGGCAAGACCAACACTGTCTCTAGCGAGGCGAAGCCACAGCCGCCCCAGTTGCTCGGCGGGTCTCAGGCGCAGCCTCGATAGGTTGTAGACCGTTCGCTGATGCCGAGTCAATGATTAGGGTTGAGCCGCTCAGCGCACGGACTCGAGCGCTCGCATCTTCGCCAGGGCCTCGTCCAACGACTGCGGCACCTCATGCAGCGTCCCCCACACATCTCCCACAGCTTCGATTCGCTGCGGCATGTTCTTCAATGTGAACTGTCGAGGTGTAACTTCGGCGTGCTCGATTTCGTCCCACGTGCATGGCGCCGAAACCGGAGCCCCGGGACGCGCGCGAACGGCGTACGCCGCTGCGACCGTTGCACTGTACCCATTGCGCCCGGTATCGACGTAGATGCGGCCTCGGCGATCGGCTTTGCTGAACTCCTGCGTCAGGTGCTTGTCGTCTCGCATCACGAGCAACGTCCCCAGCTCGTGAGCAAAGCGCGCAACCGCTCCGAATCTGGCGCGCCCGTCGAGGGGTACGACGACGTGAAAGCCCTTCGAGCCGGACGTTTTCACCCAGCTCGGGAGGCCCACCTCAGCCAGCAGGTCCCGAAGCGCCAGCACTGCGACTCGAAGCGGAGCAGGCTCATCGTCTGATGGATCGAGATCGAAGACGCACAGGTCCGGGTGATACAGCTTCGGCGTTCGTGAAGTCCACACATGCGGCGTGATGGTGTTCTGGTTGGTGATCCACAGGAGGGAGCGGACGTCTCGAATCACGGGATGATGGACGACGCCGTCCTTCTTCGGCACCTCGACGCGTTCCAACCATTCGGGGAAGCCCTTCGACACGTCCTTGTGAATGAATCCCTTCTGCCCAATTCCCGAAGGGTAGCGCTCCATCGTGACGGGCCGGCCCGTGATGTGCGGCAACATCACGGGCGCGATCTCTTCGTAGTAAGTCGCCAGTTCTCCCTTGGTGATGCCGTCACCCGGGAAGAGGACCTTCTCTGGATGGGTGATCACGACGAGGCTCTCGTCACCTCGCGCGGCGCCTTCTCGCGTCGGACCGCAAGGAGTCGTGGATGACGCAACTTGCCGTGTCCGGTCCATTCGATGAAGGCGACCTGCACGACGATCGCCGGTCTGACCCAATGCGCTCGCAGGCGAGGCAGCCCCGTGCTCCGTGTGAAGGGAGGCTGCGGGATCTCCAGGGCGTCAAACTCCGCGCGGAGCTCGACGAGCAAGCGTGTATCGAAACCTGTGCCGACTTTTCCTGCAAAGACGAAGTCGTTGCCTTCGTAGTAGCCGATCAGCAGGGCGCCCAAGCCGACGCGCGCGCCTTGCGGATCGGTGAACCCGCCAACGACGAAATCCCGGGACGCCTCGCACTTCATCTTGAGCCAGTGCTTCGATCGACGGTGTTCGTAGGGCGAATCGCGGCGCTTGGCGATGACCCCCTCCCAGCCTTCGGCGCAGGCGTGCTCCCACGGTACGTCGATATCCAGCGGAACGACGCGCTCGAGCGGTAGATCGAGCGAGAGCGTGTTCAAGAGCTCGCGTCGTCGATCGAGTGAGAGCGTGGTGACCTGCCGGTCGTTCAACCAGAGGATGTCGAAGATGTGATAGTCGCCTCGTCCCTGTCGGCCCCACCCGCCGGTCGCTTCACCGTCGAGAATGACGTTTTGCACTGGAAGACTGGCGATAGCCTTGGCGACCGACGGATACGAGTTCGTCAGCGGCAGCTTGTTGCGCGAGAGCAGGCGCACGCTGTCGCCCTGCTTGAACGTGAGCACGCGAATGCCGTCCAACTTGCGTTCGAACGTCCACTCGGGACCGGTGAAGCGATCCTGCGTGAGCGTTGCGGCCATCGGCTCGAGCCAATCGGGGAATGGAGACACTGCGCGCCGAGCAGTATCACCCCGTTTTGATGCGCGGCTCCAGCAGCTCGTCCACTTCGCGGTAGCCGGATGGGAACTTGATGCCATCGACTCGCGCACCGGCGCGGAGAAGCGCGGCAGTTGTCTCGGGTGAGCGGCGATGCGTCCAGTGCGAATCGACACAGGCGCGGACGGCCAGGGCGAGTGGCGTCCGCCCGTGGCCATCGACGACGTCGACTGCCGCTCCTCGTTCAATCAGCAGCGATACCACCTTGGGCGCAGCCTTCCACGCGGCCACATGAAGGGCTGTGCTGTTCCTTGGGATGCCGAAGTACGGATCGCCGTCATAGAGGGCATCGATGGGCACGCCAAGATCAAGGAGCTGGCGAACACCATCGACGTTCCAGGTTCCAGCGAATTCGGCCAGCACGGTCGGCCCCTCGGCCAGCAGCTCGCCGATCACGTTCGACTCAGCAGCCGCGAGGTCCGCGATGGTTGCCGCGTCGTTGCGGGCACACGCGGCAATGATGCGCTCGACGCCTTCCAGCACGATCGCATGACCCCGTCGCTCGAACGTGTCGAGCACGTCCTTGCGGCCTCGCCGGGCGGCGATCGAGATGGACGAGCGGTTATCCGACCGACTTTTCAGCGAGGGATCTGCTCCCGCGTCCAGGAACGCTTCGATGTTCTCGAGCGCATTGTCACGACGAAGCGCCTGATGCATGGCCGTGTTGCTCCACCGCGACATCCGATTCGGATCGGCGCCGTGCTCGAGCAAGTACTTGATGCCCTCGGTGTCGTGCCAGTCGGCCTTGCGGAGCAGCATCGTTTCCAGGCTTTGCGCGTTGAGCCGGCCGCTCTCGACCAGGATCCTGAGTGCGGCGTTGTCCCAGGTCTCCGGTGCATGGTACGGCGTCTCCTCGTCGTTGGGGTTGGCGCCTCGCTCGATCAGCAGTCGCGTGAGCTCGGGGTGATGGGCCACGCCGGCGGCACCGTAGATCGTGCTTTCCCATTCGGGTTCAGGGCGATGGGTCGGGTCGAAGAACCCGGTGTTGACGTCGGCGCCAGCGTCGAGCAGTGCCGTGGCGGCGCGAACGAAGTCGGCGCTACGCTCGCGGTCGTCGCGAAGATAGGTTGAGAAGCACAGATAGGTCAGCGCGTCGACGTTGCGCGGCCCGCCTTTGGCCGTGGCGTGCGCGGGGTCTTGGGCGATAAAACGTCGCACCGCATCGGCGTCGCCGAGCGTCGCCGCCATGTAGATGTCGCTGCCAGCAATCGTGGGATGCGTCGCGAGGATGGCATCGGCCCGCGCCTTGGAACCGTGCCAGAACGACGCGTCGACAAACGCGACACGCGGATCATCAATGTCTGCTGACATGCATCGCTTTCTGCGACCGGGGACTGTCGCCCGGTGACAAACGATGACAGGGCCTGTCGCCCGATGACAGGGCCAGTCCCCGCGCTACAGATAGCTCAGCCAGGGTGACGACCGCGTCGCTCGAACCCGCGCAAACCAGCGACAGGGAAAATACAGCACGAAGACGCAGATCGCGAAGACGAGATAGAGCAACGAGAGGCTCCACCCGTACCCATCGGGCACAGGCGGGGGCGCCATCGGGTGATTGCCGAACAGCCACGGGTCGACACGACCCTCGCGGATCAGCGACACGACCACGGCCGCGACGTGAATCACCAGGATATGCAAAAGGTAGTAGAACATCGGCACGCGCCCGAAAGTGGCCGCGACCTCCACCATACGACCACGCCATCGCTCACTCCAACCCAGCAGCAGCAACACATCGGCCCCAGCGTCATGAGGAGGAACGACAGCGATGCTGGATACTTCGTCGTGTTGAGGAAGGACAGCAAGGCGGGCATGCGACCATCCGCGCTCCACGGCCGCGGATCGCCATACACGTTCAACGCGCGGAGAACCACGAACAGGGCCGTCGCAGCGGCACCCAGCCGCAAGCAGATCGAGCGTCGCCGGTCCGGCGGCATCACCATCACCATGCCGAATGCATAGCCGGCCATCATGATCCCGATCCACGGGACGATCACAAACAGCACGAGAAGCGGTGGACCATCACCACCAATCTGAAAACCACCACCCGAAGTAGAGCACCTTCAGCAGCCAGTGAGGCCCGTCATCTCCAAACGCTTGCTGCAGGCCCAGAAGATCCGTGAGGTTGTGCAGGGCGATGATGGCCACACCCAGGATGCCGATCGCTCGCACCGGCAAGTAGACGAGCGCCGCCATCAGCATCATGCAGCAGCCGATCATCCAGATCACGCCCGCCAACATGTAGTGCGCGAAATCGAAATTGAACGTCCACATGACGCGAATAACGGTGAGCTCGAGCAGCACGAGCCACGCGCCACGCGTGAACAAAAATCGTGACAGCGCCCCAATATCCGGCAGCCGTCGAGCGTGCAGAAACGCCGCCGCGCCAGCCAGAAACACGAACGCGGGGGCGACGAAGTGCGTGACCCAGCGCGTAAAGAAGATGCCGTAGGTTGGTCCACCTGCCGGCAGACCCGAATACACGCGCACGTGGTCGATCGCCATCAGGACCATCGCGACACCGCGCACGAAATCGATCGACTCGATCCGCGCCGCGGCCTTCCCGATGGAGGCGTCGAGTGGTTTGCGCCGAGCCGTCGCGTCTACCGTGACAGTCGCCATGTCGGGCTCCGCTCTCCTGGGGTCCCGCGTTGCTACACACCTCCACGGGTGCCTACACCTTGCGCTGAATAGTTGATGTCTTGGGTCGGTGAATCAGCCGACGGCTGCGTCGGAGCAGGGAACGGTCACCCGGCGAATCGCCGAATTGCCGCCGCGACCCGTTCGCGGCGTCTCCGGCTCAACGGCAATTGGACACCGCTGTCGAGCACGACCACTGCATCCCCGATGGCGGCGTATCGAACCTGTCGCACCCGCGCCAGATTGACGATGGCGGACCGGTGCACGCGCACGAACTGCGCGCGATCCAGTCGCTCCTCCAACGACGCCAGCGATTCGCGAACAAGGTGACGCCCGCCGCGGGCATGGACGGCCGCGTAGTAGTCGTCAGCCTCAATCCACTCGATTTCCGTCACATCGACGATGAGGTCGGATCCGGCAGCGCCAAGAATCAATCGCCGTGGAGCCTGGTCCTGTGGATCGACCTTGCTGGCATCATGCCCGAACGGCCCCGACCGTCGACTCGAGCTGTCAATTGCTTCCCGGCTGCGGAGGCGCTCGCGCGCGCGTTCGAGCGCTCGCTGAAATCGCGCTTCATGGATCGGTTTGACCAGATAGTCGACGGCGTGCGCATCAAAGGCTCGTATGGCGAAGGTGTCGTATGCCGTCACCACGACGACGAGCGGCAAACGTTGAGGGTGAAGCTGGCGAAGCACGTCAAACCCGTCGCACTCGGGCATCTGGACATCGAGGAAGACGAGATCGGGCGCTAACAGTTTCAGGAGTCGAACCGCTTCCTTGCCGTTTCGCGCTTCACCGGCGATCTCGACGTCGGGTGCTCCCGACAGCAGTTGCCGGATGCCGCGGCGCGCCAGTGGCTCGTCGTCCACAATCACGGCTCGCATGCGGTTCATCAGCGCCTCGAACGGAATGGACAGTCGCACGACCACTCGGAGGCCCTGGCCGGGCGTGGTCTCGAGGGTCATGGTCGCCTTGTCGCCGTAGCAGTGTACGTAACCGTTCCCGCGTGTTCCAGAGGCCAACACCTTCGCGGGTCGTTGGCGGCATGCCGCCACCGTCGTCTCGCACCGAGAGCTCGAGCGTGTCCCCGAGCACTCGTGCGGCAATCTCGACCAGGCCGGCAGCCGCACGTGTCGCGATGCCGTGCTTGATCGCGTTTTCGACCAGCGGCTGAAGGATGAAGCCCGGGACCAGAGCCTCACGCGCGCGCGGCTCGATCGCCCACTCGACCCGCAGCCGATCCGAGAAGCGCACCTGCTCAATCGCCAGGTATTGCTCCAGGAACCCGAGTTCGTCGCCCAATGGGATCTCGTGGGGCTGGTCGGATCGCAACACCTGCCGCAGGACGTCGCCCAGTAGCTCGAGCATTCGCGCGGCAGCGACCGTATTCCGCTCGCGGACGAGCACCGTAATCGCGTTGAGACTGTTGAACAGGAAATGAGGGTGAAGCTGCATGCGCAGCGCACCCAATCGGGCCTCCGCCAGCTGCGCTGAGAGTTGGGCTTCCGACGCCTCCCGCTCGCGCGCTTCGGTGAAGTACGAGAAGGCATACACACAGCCGAGCACCGTGAAATACATGAAGACGGACCACGGGATGCTCGTGAGGATCCAGCCGACGTAGTTGCCGGCAGGGTACCGACCGAGCGCGTAGCCCAGCATGACGCCCAGCGTTGCCCAGCCGAGGCACAGTGCCAGCGCGCCCGCGCCGTGAACGATGAGGGCTCGGCGCCACGTCTGTCGGCTCAGCGGAACGCGCTGCGCAAGGTTGTAAGTGATGGGCAGCAACGCGCCGAGAAAGAGCCACTCGGTTCCCTGGAACACCACGTCCTGCCATCGGGCAGGTTCTCCGCTGAGTCGAGCCTGAAAGTAGGTTTGAGCCGCGTCGAGAACGGCGGGAACGACACAGACCGCCGAAATGAGAAGCCAGATGCGCACTCGAGGCCTCCTCAACGTGGCCACAGAAAGACGATGAAGATCACCATCGCGACGTTGAAGGCGGCATGCGACGCGACCGAGGGCCAGATGGATCCGCTGCGTGTGCGGCACAGCGTGAACAGCAAGCTCAATCCCATCACGAGAACAAGCCAGATCGATCCCGAGACCGCCAAGACCTGTATGCCATCACGCGTCAAGACGAGACCGTGATGAAACAGGTGAATCACGCCAAACGAAACGGCTGTTGTTACGAGCGCCGCCATGCGTCCCGCGACGTTCTCGATGGCTGTGTGTAGCAAGCCTCGAAAGAACAGCTCCTCACCGACCGGGCTGAAGACGGCTGCCGGGATGCCCAACGTGAGGGCGAGCGTCATCGGTGGGAGGCCAGCGAGTCGGCGGTCGCGGAGCATCGTCTGCCCGAAGCTGACGTACCAATTGTCCGGCGACCAATCGAAGAGCAAGAGGCCGATGAGTCCGATCACGATCGCCGCCAGCGCACCGAGGAGCGGACCCCACAGGAGCCATCCACGTCGAGAGGGCAGTCGCAATCCAATGGCCCTACGGCCTTCGTGGGTGAGGAACACGAACGGCAGGGCCGCCATGAATACGAAGTGGGCGACCATCCAGGGCCCACCCCCGCCGGCGGCTCCAAGCAGGAGCACGCCCCGCCACGCCGCCACAATCGCCAACAGCAGGGCTGCCAGCTTCCATGGGGCGTCAAAGGCAACTGCCCATACAGGACGCAAGCGACTTGCAACTGCTGATTTTTTAGCACACACTTCCAACGTTGGATTCCTCGCCACCATCAAAGGCCAACATGACCGCCACGTTGCTCCAGGACTTGCGATTCGCAGCCCGAACGTTCCTTCGATCGCCCCGGTTCACCATTCCCGCGGTTCTCGCGTTGGCGCTCGGGATTGGCGCGACCTCGGCCATCTTCAGCGTCGTCCGCGGCGTGATGCTCAAACCCCTCCCCTATCCAGACCCCGATCGCCTTGTGATCGTCTGGGAGAATAATCTGCGCCGCAATCGTCCGCGTAACGTGATCGGGGCCGCCAACTTCGTCGAATGGCGCGCGCGTAACCGGTCCTTCGACCATCTAGGGATGGTGGGACCGTCGCGCATCAACGTAATCCTGAACGGCCAGCCCGAGGAGGTGGCTGGCCTCTCGGTTTCCTCTGACGCGCTTGCGGCACTTGGAGTTCAGCCGGCCATGGGCAGGCTGTACACCGCTGAGGAAGATTTGGAAGGCAACGATCGCGTGATCCTTCTCGGCTACGAGTTCTGGCAGTCGCGCTTCGGCGGTCGAGACGACATTCTTGGGACGACCATGACGGCCAACGGTCGCCCACGCAGCGTGATCGGCGTCATGCCGGCGGGGTTCACGATCGTCGGGCAACGCGCGGACTTCATGGTGCCCTACGGGTGGACGCTGGAGCGCCTGCGCAGCGCACCCGGACGTGGATCGTCGCACGGCCTCGCGCGGCTTCGGGAGGGCGTGACTTTCGAGCAGGCAACGTCCGACATGGTGTCGATCGCGGCGCAACTCGAAAAGGAGTTCCCGCCAAGGAACGCAAATTGGTCCGTCACGCTGGTGCCCATTCACGAACAAATGGTCGATCAGATCCGACCAGCCCTGCTTGTGCTGGCGGGCGCGGTGCTGCTGGTTCTTCTCATCGCGTGCGTCAACGTCGCGAACCTGTTGCTGGCGCGCAGCACGGTTCGTCAGCGTGAGCTTGGTCTCCGCACGGCGCTCGGCGCCGGCCGTGGCCGTCTGCTGCGACAGATGCTGACCGAGAGCTTGCTCCTGTCGTTCGTGGGCGGGATCGCCGGCCTGGCACTCGCGTTTGCCTTCCATCGCGGACTGCTCGCGCTGGTTGCGAACCGCATACCGGTACCGCGGCTGGAACAGGTCGCGCTCGACCTGCCTGTGCTCGCCTTCACGTTTGCTCTTGCGGGAGGCACCGGCCTGCTCTTTGGTCTGATCCCGGCGCTGCTGGCCGCAGCCACCGCCAACGATGCCCTGCGCGAAGGCGGTCGTCATGGCGCGAGCCCACGGTCGCGGCGGGCGCTCGGTGCACTGGTGATTGCCGAAGTTGCGTTGTCCCTGGTGTTGCTCGCCGGGGCCGGCCTGTTGATTCGGAGCTTTTTGCGCCTGCAGAGCGTCAGCCCCGGCTTCGACGCCTCCGGCGTGTTGACTGCCCGGGTCCAATTGCCGGGCGCTCGTTACAACGACTCTCGACGTTCTTCGGCATTCTTCACGGAAACGGTCAGTCGCATCCGTGCGCTGCCCGGTGTGCAAAGCGCGGCGGCGGTCAGCTTCTTGCCGCTCGCCGGTCCAGGCATTGGCACGAGCTTCTATCGGGCCGATCGGCCACAACCAGCGGCCGGGGAAGCGCCGACCACCGAAGTGCGACCGGTCACGCCCGCGTTCTTTCGCACGATGCGTGTACCCATGCTGAGTGGGCGAGACTTCAATGATTCGGACACCGCTGATTCGCCCTTGGTCGCGATCGTCGGGGAAGCGCTGGCCAGGCAGCACCTTTCGGGTGAACATCCGATCGGGAAGCGGTTGCACGTCAACATCGGGCCGGTCGGCGGCATGAACGTCGAAATCGTCGGCGTGGTTGGCAACATGAAGATGACCTCGCTCGACACCGAAGCTCGACCCGCGGTCTTTCTCCCGCACACCCAGCTGTCGATTGGACTGATGACCTATGTCGTGCGGACGGACATCACGCCGATGTCGCTCGTAAACAGCGTCGCCGCGTCAGTCCACGAACTCGATCCGGAGCTGCCACTCGCCGACATTCGCACGCTGGACGAGGTCGTCGATGCCACGCTCGCACGACCTCGCACCGTATCGGTACTCCTGACGACATTCGCCTTGATGGCCTTGATCCTCGCGGGCGTCGGGGTGTACGGCGTGATGGCCTATTCGGTATCGCAGCGTACGCAGGAGATTGGCGTACGGATGGCGTTGGGGGCTACGACCCGCTCAGTCTTTCGACTTGTCCTTGGTCAGGCTCTTCGACTCGTGGCCATTGGAGTCGTGGTCGGGCTCATTGCCGCGGGGCTGTTGACTCGCGTCTTGGAGTCGATGCTCTACGACACCGAGCCGCTCGACCCGTGGACCTTCGTCGTAACGGCCACGGTGCTGGTTGCCGTTGCCACGCTCGCGTGTTACCTGCCGGCTCGTCGAGGCACGCGGATCGCACCGGTGGAAGCGCTGCGAGCGGAATAGGGCCGGCCGGGCGCGTCAAACGGGTCGGACGGGTCAGCCCGCGTTTTCCAGTCCGTCGAAGAGGTCCGCCATCGGCCACCGCGGAATCCTGCCACGCGCTGCGCCCAGAACGAATACTTCTTCCTCCATGATCGAACGAAAGCCGTTGAGGCGCTTGGCGGCCTCCGGCGGGGGATCGGGAAGCATCTCGGGCGACACTCCGAACGCGGAACGATGCGCGGCGAAGGCAGCCAACTTGCGATCCATGTAAGGTCGTGCATCGAACCTCACCGCGACCAAGGACTGATCCACGGCGAAGACGTTGGGGTCGAGCCCGTCGATGACGCCCCATCCTCGGGTGGCGACGGCATGCTCGCGAAACGCGCGCTGTGAAAAAGCGCAGTAGAAAAGCCGCGCGGGTGCGTCGGTCCCGAGCACTCCACTCGAAAAAAATGCCGCCGTTGTCGCTCGATGCACGGCGACGTGATCCGGATGGTAATAGCCGCCGTGCGGATCGAACGTGACGATCACCTGTGGTCTGACACGTTCGATGACGGCGCGCACTTTTGCTTCGACCTCCAGCATGTCGACGTTGGCGAGGGCGCGCGGATCATCGTGGCGCTGACGCTCCTTGCGGGCTGAATCGTGAAAGTCGAGAAAGACGGGTTCAGGGATGCCAAGCGTCGCGCACGACACACGAAGTTCCTCGGTTCGAAACGCGCCGATGTCCGCGACGGGCCCCACCGAAGGGTGTGCTTTGCCCGCTTCCCCGCGCGTCGCGCACGCCAGCGTGACGAGGGTGCCCTGCCGACTCAAGTGCGCGAGCATCCCGCCGCCGTGAAACAGCTCGTCGTCAGGATGCGCGTAGACGGCCAGAACCGATCGATGGAGTTCCAAGGTCAAATCCCTTCGTGCTCGGATGCGTCGGATTCGCTCACGTCTGCCGTCACGCAAGCCCCAAATAACGCGAGCGCAGGATAGCGGCGTGATGAATCACGTGTCCCGCCGCCAGGTAAGCGAGCGCTCGAACCGTGAACGGATTGTCGCTTGCGATGCCCCGGCGCATCCACGCGTCGGCTGGGAGATTCTCGAAGAACGTCAGCGTCGCGGCCCGAATCGTCGTGAATTCTTCCACGTGTGTCGACCACGCACGTGTATCAGCTTCGGCGGCGGTTGTCGCCACCAGCTGGTCGAAGCTCGGCAGGGGACTGTCGAACCCGCGGGCGAACCAGAATGCGCGTGCAACAAACAATCGCTCGGTGTCGTTGATGTGATTGAGCAGTTCGCGGACGGTCCACTTGTCCGGCGCATAGCGCTGCAGGGACTGTTCGTCCGAGACACCACGCAACAATGCCAGCGTGTCGACGGCCTGCGCGCGCAGCGTGGCACAGATATCACCCTCAGGCACGAGATCGATATAGCGGAAGTAGTAGTCTGCGGCTTCGGTACGGGCGGGAAATGCGCTCATACCGTCAAGCTTACGCGCATTGGGGCACGAGCCGCCTCCGTGCTAGGACGAGGGCAGGTGAGATAAGGTTGGCAGCATGAAAAAGTGGTGCGTCGCCGTGATGGCGACCATTGCCTTGGCGCACGTGGGCTCTGCCCAGGTGCGAGGCCAGGTCGCCAACCGTCGTGAGACGTTGAAGACGGCCTTCGCGAGCATCGACCAGACATTTCGAGACTTCGCGGTCCGAGAGCACATCCCCGGCGCGGCCTGGGGCATCGTCGTCGACGGCGAGCTGGTTCACGTTGGCGTCACGGGCATCCGCGACGTCGCCTCGAAGGCAGCGGTAGAAGCGGACACGGTGTTTCGCATCGCCTCCATGACGAAGAGCTTTACGGCGATGGCGATTCTGCGACTGCGCGACGAGGGCAAACTGTCGCTCGACGACCCGGCCGAGCGCTACGTGCCGGAGATGAAGACGCTCAGATATCCGACCACGGATTCGCCTCGGATTACGGTTCGTCATCTGTTGTCGCACGCCGAAGGGTTCCCCGAGGACAACCCGTGGGGTGATCAGCAGCTGGCGAAGACCGACAGCCAGATGTCGGCAATGATCGGCGCCGGGATTCCGTTCTCGAACGCGCCGGGGATGGCCTACGAGTATTCCAATTTCGGGTTCGCGATTCTTGGTCGTATTGTCAGCAACGTGTCGAAGATGCCTTATCGCGACTACATCGCGATCAACATCCTCGAGCCGTTGGGGATGACGTCGACGACCCTCGAACCGACCGCGGTGCCAGCGCGGAAGCTGGCGCACGGCTATCGATGGGAGGACGCGCAATGGAAAGAGGAGCCCCAGCTGAAGGATGGCGCGTTCGGCGCAATGGGTGGGATGCTGACGTCCGTGAGCGACCTGGGTCGCTATGTCGCGGCGTTCGTCGGCGCGTTTCCGCCCCGGGATGGGCGTGAAACGGCGCCCATCAAGCGCGCGTCTCTGCGTGAGATGCAGCAGATCGCACGACCGCGAGCGAGCGTGGTCACGCGTGGGGCGAACGGCGCGATTCAACTCAACGCGGGCGGCTACGGATACGGTCTCGGCATTTCGGAAACGTGTGAGTTCGGCCATGTTGTCGCGCACAGCGGTGGGTTGCCGGGGTTCGGCTCGCAGATGCGGTGGCTGCCGGAGTATGGGGTTGGCCTCGTCGCGATGGGCAATCGCACGTACACCGGGTGGGGCGGTGTATTCACGACCGCCCTCGACTTGCTGGCCAAGACTGGCGGGCTCCAGCGTCGCGCGCCGGAGCCTTCACCCGCGCTCGTCGAAGCACGCGACAACGTCTCGCGTCTCATTCTCCAGTGGGATGATGCGCTGGCCGATCGGATCGTGGCCGAGAATCTCTTCTTGGATCGCTCGAAGGAGCGCCGGCGACGCGAGATCGACGAAATGAAGGGTAAGGTCGGCACGTGCAAACCGCCAGCGTCATTTCACAACGTCGAGAACGCGCTGCGAGGGACCTGGGCCATGCAGTGCGAGCGCGGCACGATCGGCGTCTCGATCACGCTGGCGCCGACGATGCCTCCCACGGTGCAGTTTCTCGAGGTGATGCCGACACCGCCGGCGGCGCGGAGCACGTGTGGGGTGTAGGGACGCAAGCAGGGAAGCAGGAAAGCGGGGGACATGGATCTGGCGGAGAAGGTTGCGTTCGTGACGGGTGGATCGGGTGACATCGGCGCCGGGATTGCGAAAGCGCTTGCCGCCGCTGGTGCCGACGTGGCCGTGTCGTTCGTCGGGCATCGCGAGGGCGCCTCGTCTACGGCGGAGGCGGTGCACGCCGTGGGACGTCGCAGCGCGATCGTCCATCTCGATCAGCGGGATCCACAATCCATCGAGTCGTCGGTGGAACTGGTGATGGGTGCGCTCGGACGCGTCGATATCCTCGTCAACAACGCCGGCTGGAACATCGGCATCCCGTTCACGGATCTCGAGGCCTTGACGCTGGACGTCTGGAATCGCGTCCATGAGACCAATCTCCGCGGTCCGTACCTCCTGTCGCGCGCGTTCGCACCGCAGCTGCGTGCGCACGGCGCCGGCCGAATCGTCAATATCGCGTCTGTGGGCGGGCTGCGACCGTCGAGCAGCAGCATCGCGTACTCGGCTAGCAAGGCCGGCCTGATTCACTTGACGCGCTGCCTCGCGGTCGCGCTCGCGCCGACGGTGACCGTCAACTGCGTGGCTCCGGGACTGGTCGAGGGCACACGCCTCGCAAAGAGATTGCCGGAGGCGGTTGCGGACGGAGCGCGGCGTCAGGCGGTGCTTGGGCGCACCGCAAGCATCGACGACATTGCCGATCAGGTGGTCGCGTTCTGCCGCGCGGACTCGGTCACGGGGCAGTGCCTCGTGGTCGACGGCGGAATGCCGGGTGGCATGCATTAACGACGATGATCCTGACCGATATCGTGCTGGCACGGCGGCTGGAACGCGCAGAGGCGCAGAGCAATGTGGACTTCGTCGAAGCCCGCGCGCGTGTGTTCCCTGACAGCGGTGCCACGTGGGTCGATGTCGCCGGCGCATATGCGATGTTCGACGGCGTTGCCTCGCCGTTGACGCAAACCTTCGGCCTCGGTCTGTTTGACGCCATTACCGACGTGGAGTTCGAGCGGCTCGAAGAGTTTTTTCGGGATCGGCGCGCGCCGGTCTGTCATGAAGTCAGCCCGCTCGCCGACCCGTCGCTGTTGCCGCTGCTGAACAACCGCCACTATCAGCCCATCGAGTTCACATCGGTGATGTGCCGCGACATCGATCGCAACGTCAGCGTGTCGGGGCCGTCGAACGCGCGTTTGCGGATTCGGCCGATCGAGGAAGACGAGCACGATCTGTGGGCGGAGACCGCAGCGCGCGGCTGGAGCGAGTCACCCGAGCTGTCCGACTTCATGTTGACGCTGTCGCAGATCAGCGCGCAGCGTCAGCACACGGTCTCGTTCATGGCCGAGCTGAACGGCCGACCGATTGCGACCGGTGCGATGAGCCTGACCGACCGCGTGGCGCTGCTCGCGGGCGCGAGCACGATTCCCGAGGGGCGGAAGCAGGGTGCGCAGTTGGCGCTTCTCGACGCGCGCCTCAGATACGCGGCGGATCAGGGCTGCGATCTGGCCATGATGTGCGCTGCGCCGGGGAGCGCGTCGCAACGAAATGCCGAGCGCCAGGGCTTCCGGATCGCCTATACGCGAATCAAGTGGAAGAAAGTTTTACAGAGCCTGTCCCCCGATGACCTGAACCGCCCTCCGGCATAGGTTGTTCGCCCAAGACGATCGCGGCGACCGCCGAGAAGGTGCGGCACAATTCCGTTAAGCTACAGGGCGCCGCGCATCATCCGATGAAGCAATACCTCGATCTCGTCCAGCACGTCCTCGATCACGGTGAGCGCCGCGACGATCGGACCGGCACCGGCACGCTTTCGATCTTTGGCGCGCAAACCCGCTACGACCTACGCGAGGGATTTCCACTTCTCACGACCAAGAAAGTGCTGTTCGAGTCCGTCGTGCGCGAGCTCCTCTGGTTTCTCGCCGGATCGACCAACACTCACCAGCAGAATCTCCGCGATCACACGCCCATCTGGGACGCGTGGGCCGATCCCGACGGCGACCTCGGACCGATCTACGGCTACCAGTGGCGCAACTGGAACGGGCAGGGCATCGACCAAATCCAGACGGCCATCGATTTGATCACACGGAATCCCGAGTCTCGACGCATCATCGTGAGCGCGTGGAATCCCGGTCAGCTCCCCGAGATGCGACTGCCACCCTGCCACATCCTGTTCCAGTTCTACGTCAGTCGATCGGGGCGCCTCGACTGCCAGCTCTATCAGCGTTCGGCGGATCTCGGCCTGGGTGTTCCCTTCAACATCGCCAGCTACGCGTTACTCCTGACGATGGTTGCGCAGGAGTGCGACCTGACGCCGGGGATCTTCGTGCACACTCTTGGTGACGCCCACATTTATCTCAATCACGTTGAAGGGTTGAAACAGCAGTTGACGAGGGAGCCACTGCCGCTCCCGCATGTGACGGTGGTCCGTAAACCCATCGGCGAGCTTCGCGTCGAGGACATCGTCCTGCACGACTATCAGCATCACCCCTTCATCCGTCTGCCCGTCGCAGTTTGATGCCTCCGTTTTCGATCGTCGTCGCCGCAGATGAGGCGGGCGGGATCGGGAAAGATGGCCGATTGCCATGGCATCTCTCCGGCGACATGGCCTTCTTCAAGCGCCTGACCATGGAGCCGCCTGCGCCGTCGTTGCGCAACGCGGTGGTGATGGGGCGCAAGACGTGGGAGTCGATTTCGCGCAAGTTCCGGCCGCTCGCCGGCCGCCTCAACGTCGTCATCACGGCGAACGATCAATTCGACGTGCCGGGAGTGCTTCGAGTCGAGAGCTTCGACGCGGCGCTCACTGCGTCTGGCGGGCGTGGCCGATCTCGGTCGAGTGTTCGTGATCGGCGGCGCGCAGGTCTACCGTCAGGCGCTCGGCCATCCCGATCTCGAGTTCATCTACTTGACCCGTGTGCACGCGACGTTCGACTGCGATACGACGTTTGGTGCAATTCCCACGGGTTTCGGGCTCGTTTCCTCCTCCCCGCGGCACGACGAAGGCGGCATCCCATACGAGTTTCAGGTCTATCGCCACTTCTAACGGTTGACCGGCGCCGAAGCGCAGCCTTACGATGCTGGACGGAGCCATTATGAAAAAGACAAGCGTTTCACTCGGATTCTGCGGTGCGGTCGTGACCGGACTCCTCACACTCTCTGCGACGCCCGCCGTGGCACAAGACGCCAGCAGTGGAACCGCTGCGCCGGTGACCTTCGCCAAGGACGTCGCGCCGATCCTTTACGAGCACTGCACGACCTGTCACCGGCCGGGCGAGATCGCGCCGATGTCGCTCATTACCTATGAGGACGCCCGACCCTGGGCGCGTGCGATCAAGGACAACGTCGTGAAGGGCACGATGCCGCCGTGGCACGCAGACCCGGCGCACGGCACCTGGTCGAACGATCGCCGATTGAGCGCGGCGGAAAAAGAACTCATCGTGCGTTGGGTGGACGCGGGGGCTCCCTCGGGTGACTTGAAGGCGATGCCTCCGAAGCCGGCATTTACGGAAGGCTGGGTGATCGGCGCGCCGGACGCCGTGGTCCGGATGACCGCGCCATATGACATACCGGCCACCGGCGAGATCCCGTATCAGTACTTCGAAGTGCCCGACCAACTTTGCGGAAGACAAGTGGGTGCAGGCCTTCGAGATTCGGCCCGGCGATCGGAGCGTCGTTCATCACGTGCTGGTTTACGCGCGGCCCCCACAGCCGGCCGCGCGTCGCGCACCCGTGTTCCGGCCTCAGAATCCGCC
Source organism: uncultured Acidobacteriota bacterium (assembly GCA_963841905.1). Taxonomy (GTDB): domain Bacteria; phylum Acidobacteriota; class Vicinamibacteria; order Vicinamibacterales; family UBA2999; genus JACCSI01. The sequence goes on along the minus strand of CAWJEM010000005.1, from coordinate 63,288 downwards.
GGGGCCGTTGTCGCCGACCATGGCGCGTGAGATCGAAGAGGCGAAGAAGAATCCGCAGGCGGCGCGGCCACAAGATCCCTCGGCGACTCGAGGACCACTGATCGCCCAGATTGCGCCGGGCGCGACGTTCGCCCGCTACCCTGCGGGCACCGCCATGCTCGTGCCAGCCGGCGCGATCGTGACGTTCCAGGTGCATTACACGACCAGTGGGAAAGCGACAACGGATCAATCGAGCATTGGCTTTCAGTTTGCCAAGGAACCGCCGGCGATCGAGATCAAAGTCGGGGCGATGGTCAACCCGCGCTTCATGATTCCGGCGGGTGCGGCGCATCACCCGGTCGAGTCCGGCATGGAGTTCCTCGAGGACGTCACCCTCTACAGCCTCGGGCCGCACACGCATCTCCGTGGGAAGCGGTGGGAGTACCAGATGACGTATCCGGATGGCCGCACCGAGACGCTGCTCGTCGTGCCGCAGTACGACTTCAACTGGCAGACCGGTTATGTGTTCTCGTCACCGCTTCGCGTGCCCAAGGGTGCCATTCTGAAGGCGGTTGCGCATTACGACAACTCCAAGGAGAACAAGTCGAACCCCGATGCGACCAAGGACGTGTACTGGGGCGATCAGACGTGGGAAGAAATGCAGTACACGGGTTTGATCTACAGCATCGACAAGGACAAAGCCACAACCGCCGCAGCGGCCAAGCAGTAGTCGAGGGCGACCAGTCGCGTCAGCCGAACCACGTCAGGAGAACCAACGGCCATGGGTATCACCGATTTCTTCAAGGGCGAACTGCTCGAAATCATCGACTGGACCGACGACTCGCGCGACACGCTCGCGTATCGTTTTCCCGATGACGACAAGGCGATCAAGAACGGCGCGCAGTTGATTGTGCGCGAGTCGCAAGTGGTGCAGTTCGTCTACCTCGGCGAGTTCGGCGACACCTTCAAGCCGGGCAAGCACACGCTGACGACCGACAACATCCCGATCCTGACCCGTCTGAAGTCGTGGAAGTACGGCTTCAATTCGCCCTTCAAGGCCGACGTCTACTTCGTCGTCACGCGGCTCTTCACCGGCAACAAGTGGGGGACGTCGAACCCGGTGATGGTGCGCGACAACGACTTCGGCGTGGTCCGCGTGCGTGCGTTCGGCACCTATGATTTCAAGGTCGTCGAGCCGCAGACTTTTCTTCGCGAGGTTGCGGGCTCGGATCACAACTTCCGGCTCGACGAGTTCGCCGACACGATGCGCTCTCGCATCGTCAGCATCTTCACGGACGCAGTGGCGTCGGCGAAAATTCCGGTACTCGACGTGGCGTCGCGCTACACCGAGCTTGGCGACGCATTGCTGCCGCTGATCAACCCGGCCGTGACCGCGAAGTACGGTCTCGAAATCAAGAGCTTCATCGTCGAGAACGTCTCGGTGCCGCCCGAAGTCGAGCAGGCGATCGACAAGCGCTCCAGCATGGCGGCCATCGGCAACCTCAACGAATACGTGAAGTATCAGATGGGGAAGGGTTTCGAGACCGGCGGCGCCGGTGGGGGTGCGGCCGGTACGGCCGCGGAACTCGCCGTCGGCTTCGGCCTCGCACAGCAGATGATGCAGCAGGGCTTTGCCGGCGGGCAGGCGACGCCGACGATTGCCGTTGCGACTCCTGGCGCAGGCGCCAACGCCCTCCCCGAGCTGCTCAGCCCAGGCGAGGCTGCCCAGGCGCTCGGCGTGTCGGAAGCGGATGTGATGGCCGTTCTCGAATCCGGCGATCTCAAGGGCAAGAAGATCGGCACGACGTGGCGCATCCCGCGGGCCGCGTTGACCAGCTACATGTCGCAATAGACGGCGCGACCGCCGAGTCGGACCGGTTTCGACATGTCGCCCGAGATCTCTGCGCTCGACAAGCATTCTTGCCCGGCCTGCGGTGCACAGGCCGAGTGGAACCCGACGAAGCAGAAGTTGGTCTGTCCGTTCTGTGGAACCGAGTCTCCGTACCAGTTCGACCGTACCACCGGCAAGGTCGTTGAAGTCGACCTCGTCACGGCGCTGCGCGAGCTGCCGGAAAAAGAGCGCGGGTGGCTGACCGAGAAGCGCAGCGTGCGTTGCCAGAGCTGCCAGGCGGTCATGGTCTTCGATCCGCAGCGCGTGGGGCAGAACTGCGAGTTTTGCGGCTCGCCGTCGCTGGTCAGCTACGACGAGATCAAGTCACCCATCCGTCCGCACGGCCTCTTACCGTTCAAAATCGATCGCAGTCGAGTGCGCGACGACATCCGCCGTTGGTGGCGGAGCAAATGGCTCGCACCGGGTCGGTTGGCGAAGGCGGCTCTCGTCGACACCGTGCACGGCCTTTACATTCCCTATTGGACTTTCGACGCACGGGTGCGCTGTCCCTGGGATGCAGAAGCCGGCTATCACTATTACGTCAACGTCGAAGATCGCGACAGCCGAGGCAACCGTGTCGTTCGACGCGAACGACGCACTCGATGGGAAGCGGCATCCGGCGTGGTCGATCACTTTTTTGACGACGAGCCAGTACCCGGAACGCAGGGATTGCCGCTCGACTTGCTTCGCCAAGTGGAGCCGTTCCCGACACATGATGTGGTGCCCTACGACACCGCGTTTCTTTCAGGACACGTGGTCGAGCACTACAAGGTGGTGTTGCTCGACGCCGCCAACCAGTCACGTGACCAGATGAACGAAACGCTCGAGTCTCTGTGTGGGGAGCAGGTGCCGGGCGACACCTACCGCAATTTGCGGATTCATCCCAACTATTCGGGGCAGACGTTCAAACACGTGCTCGTGCCGGTGTGGATGCTCTCGTACAACTATGGCGCGCGGGCGTTTCAGGTGGTCGTCAACGGGTACACCGGTGCGATTGCCGGGAAGTACCCATACAGCGTGTGGAAGATTCTCTTGCTCGTGCTCGTCGCGTTGATCGCGATCGGACTGTTCCTGACCGTTGCCAGCGAGAGTTAAATGGATCTCAAACGCCGACTGCCGGGTTATGTGCTGGCCTGCACGCTCTTCGTCGTTGCGAGCGATCCAGCATTCGCACAGACGACCGCTGGCGCCGCCGCGAAGCCGCCGGCTGGAACAGCGGTGCCCGCTTTGCGACCGCCATCACGAGGCGACTACCTGCGCGGCGAGTACGGACCTTATCGCAGCAACAACGATCTGCTCTTCTACAACCTGACCATTCGCGTCGACCCGACGCGGCGTCACATTTCGGGCACTAACGTTGTCCGCTTCCGAATGCTCGAGGACGGATCGCGCATTCAGTTGGACTTGTACGCGAATCTCGCCATCGACCGGCTCACCAGCGCGGGGCAAACAATCAAATACACGCGCGAGCTCAACGCCGTGTTCATTGACTTCGCAGACACGCTTCGCAAGGGGCAGGAGTACGCGGTCGAGATCCGCTACTCCGGAACGCCGATGGAAACGGGACGTTTTGGCGGTTTCACGTTCGGCTCCGATCCCTCCGGAAAACCGTGGATCACGACCGCGAACGAAGGTCAGGGTGCGAGCCTCTGGTGGCCCAATAAGGACCAATGGCGCGACGAACCCGAGGGCCTGGAGCTGAACGTCGACATCCCGAACGGTCTCGTCGATGTTTCCAACGGCAAGTTTCTTGGCACCAAGGATCTTGGCGATGGCTACACGCGTTGGCAGTGGCGCGTGCACTATCCCATCAACTCGTACAACGTGTCGTTGAACATCGGCGATTACGTACACTTTGCCGACAAACTTGGTGACCTGCCACTCGACTTCTGGGTGCTGCCGGGCAGCCTGGACAAGGCGAGGGTGCAGTTCGCGCAAGCCAAACCGATGCTCGAGATCTACCGGCAGATCTTCGGCGACTATCCATTCGAGAAGGATGGCTACAAACTGATCGAGGTCCCGTACTCGGGCATGGAGCATCAGAGTGCCGTCACCTACGGCAATCGATTTGCCAATGGTTATCTCGAGCGCGATTGGACGGGCGTTGGGGTCAGCCTCAAGTTCGACTTCATCATCATTCACGAGAGCGCGCACGAGTGGTTTGGCAACGCGGTGTCGGCGGCCGACGTCTCCGACATGTGGATTCAGGAAGGCTGGACCACTTACCTGGAAGCTCTCTACGTCGAGAAACGGTTCGGTTACGACGATGCGGTCAAGTATGTCAACGGCTACAAGTCCAAGGTGGCGAATAAAGAGCCCATCATCACGCAGCGAGGCATTCACCGGTCGCCGCAACAAGACCAGTACTTCAAAGGCGCTTTGTTCCTGCACACACTGCGAAGCGTGGTCGAGGACCTTGGGCGGCGGAAGGCAGGCTCGACTCCCGAGTGGTACACCTTGCTCCGCACTGTCTACCAGCACTTCAAGTACAAGAACATCGTGACCGAGGACATGGTGGCGTTCATCAACCAGCAGGCGAACCATGACCTCACGCCAATCTTCGATCAATACCTTCGACGCGCGGCTCTGCCGACATTGCAGTTGGCGTTCAACGAACAAGATGCCACCGTGGCATATCGCTGGGCGGCGGAGGAGCGGGCGTTTGCGATGCCGATTCGGGTCGGGAGGCCGGGGGCGTGGCAAACAATCTGGCCGACGACGAACTGGCAAGTACTGCCGAATGCCACCCCGAAGGAATCGTTCGACGTCGCGACCGACCTCTATTACGTCAACGTCACGAAGCAGTAATCAACGTTCCGCATGCGCGAGCGCCCATCGCCCGAAGCGCGTTCTGGACTGGACGCATGGGTCAGGGCCGAGCTCCCGCCGCCGCCGTCGCCGCGAGGGCTTGGCTGGATCAACGCGGTTGGCCCGGGCGTCATCGTGCTCGGTCTCTCGATCGGCAGCGGCGAGTTCCTCCTTGGCCCTGCGGTGTTCGTGCGTGAGGGGCTCACGCTCCTGTGGGTGTGTCTCGTGGCCATCGTGCTCCAGACGATCTTCAATCTCGAGGTCATGCGCTACACCCTGGCAACGGGTGAACCAGTGTTCACCGGCTTCATGCGCACGCGCCCTTCATCAACGATCTGGGCCGTCGTTTACGCGATGCTTTACCTCCTGCAATTTGGCTGGCCAGCGTTTGCAGGCACGGCCGCAGGCGCGATGTTCTATGTCTTTCAGCGTGAGTTGCCGTCCCCCGGCGACGCCGACACGATTTACGCCATCGGCGTGACCATCTTTCTTGCCTGCGTTGCCGTCCTGTCGGTGGGCACGCGTATCGTCCGAACGCTCGAAGTTCTGAACTGGGTGATCGTTGTCACGACGCTCGGCGGGTTCTTTGCCCTGGCCGTGTGGTTTGTCCCTGCGTCGCGTTGGGTCGAGGGTGTGATGGCGTTCAGTGGCTACGACGTTCGGGCTGACCGCTTCGATTGGTTCCCGGCCGGCGTCGATCCGGTCTTGCTGGCAGCCCTGGTGGCTTACTCCGGCGCCGGTGGCGTCGGAAACCTTGTCCTTTCGAACTGGGCGCGCGACAAGGGGTATGGCATGGCGGGCTTGTCAGGTTACATTTCGGGTGCGGTCGGGGGCGAGAAAGTGAGTCTGGCTCATACCGGGTTTACGTTCAGCGATGACGCCGCCTCGATGCAGCGATGGGCCGGCTGGTGGCGCATCGTCCGGGTCGATCAGTGGGCGGTATTTGCACTTGGCGCGGTGCTTGGCATGCTGCTGCCGGCGCTCCTGTATGTGACGTTTCTGCCAGCCGGCTCCGATATCCAAGGGCTTGGCATCAGTGCCGCGCTCGCGTCCAGCGTCGGTGCTCGCGCGGGCGCATGGCTCGGCGGCGCGATCGCGATCCTTGGAGCCTGGATTCTGTTCAAGACCCAGCTCGATAACTTCGAGGGAATGGTGCGCGCGATCACCGACATGCTCTGGACGGGCAGCCAGCGCCTTCGACATTGGCGCGATGGCGACGTCCGCGTCGTTTACTACGGCGTGATGTCGGTGCTCGTCGCCTGGGGTATCGTGGCGCTCAGGCTGGCCCAGCCGATTGTCCTGCTCAAGATCAGCGCCAATATTGCCGGCGCGATCTTCGTCATCGCCTCGCTCCACCTGCTCTATATCAATACGCGCCTTCTGCCGCGACATGTGCGGCCGCCCCGTTGGCGGCAAGCGGCGCTGGTCGTCATGGCGTTGTTCTACGGAGTCTTCGTTGCTCTGTCGGCGGCCAGCGTGTGGAGCGGGTAATGCAGAGGTAGGGCATAGGGCATAGGGCAGAGGGCATAGGCGACGATGCAGTGTGCCTCATGGCAGGTCATCGCTCCGCGATGCTTCGACCGAGGCCGTGAGACCGTGAAGCATCCGTGAGAGTTCAGCAGCGGCATTCAGGATCGGGGTGACACGGTCCTTATGAACGAATTTGAGTCGGTAGGCGAGTTCTAGCTGAGTCTGCAGTTCCGCAGAAGAACCGGCCGCCGTCCGCAAATGGTTTATGTAATAGCCCGTCGGTCGCACATGACCCTCCGCAATATTTGAGGGAATCGAGACGGCGGCCCGGCGGAGTTGAAGGGTGATTCCATATCGCTCGCCAGAAGGGAATTCACGCGTCAGTTCGTAGATTCGCTCAGCAAGTTCCATTCCTCGCTGCCACACCACGAGATCATGAAATGTTCGGATTACCATGCCCATCAGAGAGCAATCGCTCGGCCGTCGTAATTCCTGAGGAAGTCTGATGAATGGCGACCAAAGATCGAAGCTTTCGCACGTTCTCGTCGACGGAGTCTCGCAGTTTCTGCGATCTGTCCCTACGCCTTACGCTCTATGCCCTATGCCCTATGCCCTATGCCCTATGCCCTAAGGGCACTAGACTGAATCACCGGAGAAACCGTGTCCGACATCATCCAACGCTTTCATCAGTTGCACGAGTCCGGCTGCTTCGTGATGCCCAACCCATGGGACATCGGTAGCGCGCGACTGCTGGTGCAACTTGGATTTCCCGCGGTCGCGACGACGAGTGCCGGATTTGCCTGGTCGATGGGCCGCCCGGACAATCATGTGACCGTAGACGAAGCGATCGCGCATTTTCGCGCCATCGCGCACGGTGTGGCCGTGCCCGTCAACGCCGATTTCGAGGGTGGCTTTGCCATCGATCCCGACGGGGTTGCTGCCAACGTGACGCGCGCGGTCGCGACAGGCGTTGCGGGGTTGTCGATCGAGGATTCGACCGGTGATTCGGCCAGCCCTTTGTTCGAGTTTGCGCTGTCGGTCGAGCGCATCAAGGCCGCGCGGGGTGCGATCGACGCGAGCGGCACTGGCGTGGTTCTGACCGGCCGATCCGAGGGCTTCATTGTCGGACGCCCCGATTTGTCCGAGACGGTTCGGCGATTGACCGCATACGCTCGAGCAGGGGCCGATTGCCTCTATGCTCCCGGCATTGCCAAGGACGAAGAAATCGCGGCAGTCGTGCAGGCCGTCGCGCCGAAGCCCGTCAATGTGCTCGTCGGTGGCGATTTCGTCACCGTCCAGCGACTGGTGCAATTGGGTGTTCGCCGCATCAGTGTTGGCGGCGCGCTGGCACGCACGGCCTGGGCGGGTTTTCTGAATGCCGCGAAGGAAATTGCGGAGCACGGAACGTTCGCGGCGCTGGGGCGCGGCACGCCGGGCCGTGAGTTGAACAACGCTTTCGCGGGACCACCACGCCAGACGTCTTGAAGGCTAGAATTCCCTGCTTCGTTTCAGTCCGTTCCGCGGGCCTTCAAGACGTCTCGCCCCGCCGGGGAGGCGGGCCAAACAATGCTGCCACTAGCGAGGCGGAGCCAAACCGTTGGATTCCATTGTTTCGAGGCGTAGACTCGCTAGGATCACGACCATGACCATGACTACGAAGACGCTGGTGTCGCTTGCGGTCGCCGCGGTCCTGCTGACCGTCGGTCTGTCGCGCCCTTGGGCCCGGACCCAGCAGGCTACGCCCTCTGACCTCGAGCAGCAGGTTGATCGCGTCTTCGAACGCTGGTCGTCGGCTACACCCGGTTGCGCGGTGGCCGTCAGCGTCGAAGGCCAGCGCATTCTGTCGAAGGCCTATGGCATGGCGGACCTCGAACACGACGTCGCCAACACGCCCGACACGATTTTCGAAGCCGGATCGTTATCGAAGCAGTTCACAGCGGCCGCCGTGCTGCTCCTGGCGCGAGACGGAAAGCTCTCGCTCGACGATCCCGCCCGGAAGTACGTGCCCGAATTGGCAGACTACGGTTCGCCGCTCACGATTCGCCACATGTTGAATCACACCAGCGGCCTGCGCGATTGGGGCAGCGTGGCGGGGATTGCCGGCTGGCCTCGCACGACGCGCGTTTACACCCACGCGCATGTGCTCGACATCGTGGCCCGTCAGCGATCGCTGAACTTTACGCCTGGCACCAGATGGTCGTACAGCAACACGGGATACAACCTTGCGGCCATCATCGTGTCCAGGGTCAGCGGCATGTCCTTCGCGGATTTCACGCGCCAGCGCCTCTTCGAACCGCTGGGCATGACTTCTAACGTCGTGGCGCGACGACTACGGCCGCATCGTCAAGAACCGGGCGATGTCGTATTCGGGGGACGGCACTGTATATCGCACGGTCATGCCCTTCGAGAACGTGCACGGCAACGGCGGACTGCTGACAACGGTAGGCGATCTCCTCAAGTGGAATCAGAACTTCGTGGCGCCTACCGTCGGAGATCAGGGATTCGTGGCCGAACAGGAACGTGCCGGCCGGTTCAACGACGGCCGAGCCCATGGCTACGCGTTAGGTCTGCAGGTCGGCACGTACAAGGGTCTGCGCGAGATCTCACACGGCGGCGCGACCGCCGGGTATCGTGCGTATCTCAGTCACTATCCAGAGGCGAAGACCGCGGTCGCGTTGTTGTGCAACGCCGCGTCGGTCACTCCCGAGACCTCTGCCCATGCGGTTGCCGACGTCGTGCTCTCGAGCCGACTCAAGGAGACGACACTGACGCCGACCGTCCAGCTCGAGGCGAAGAGTCTCGCGCCGATGCTCGGCACGTACCGCAATGTCGAGACGGGCGCACCGATGCGCCTCGCGTCGACCGACACCGGGATTCGTATCGAACGCGGGCCGTCGTTTGTCCCCATGGCAGCTGGACGCTTCGCCTCTGCCCAGGACGATGCGCTCGAGATCGATGGTGCGCGTGTCCGCGTTACTGATGCGTACGGGACTACGACTCGCTTCGAACGCGTGACGACCGACGCCCCCAGCGAGGCACAGCTCAAATCGTTGGTCGGAACCTATCGGAGTGACGAAGCGGAAGTCGAGATGGTGGTGGCCATCGTTGGCGGCAACCTCGTTCTGAAGCGCCGACCCGACGTAACCATCGCATTGACACCCTCTTATGGCGACGTGTTCAGTGGATCAATCGGCGTCGTGAGATTCCATCGCGACGCTGGACGAGTCACTGGATTCAGCGTGGTCCAGGACCGCGTCTGGGACCTGCGATTCACGAGACAAGCGGGCACCTGAGTTCGTCACAACCCGTCCTAATGTCGACATTCCGACAGAAAGACAACGAAAAACCAATAAGACATGCGCATTTCAAACGCCTGTTGCCTGTACACTTGCACCTCAACAATACGTAGGGAGGAGCAAGCATGCACAGATCGTTGACTCGGGTTTTGGCAGTCGGTGCGGTGATATTGGCGTCGTTCACGTTGACTCAGAAGGGCATGACCACTCTTCTGGCACAAAGCAACATGCTGGTGATTGCAAGCGGTCTGGACAATCCCAGGGGGCTTGCATTCGGGCCGGATGGCGCGTTGTATGTCGCGGAAGCGGGTCGTGGTGGAACGAGCACCCTGTGTGACGTCGGTGGCAATGGTCAGCCGCGCTGCTATGGCCCGACCGGGGCGATCACTAGGATCACCGGCATCGGCGTGCACAACCGAATCGTGACCGATTTGCCGTCGCTCGCCGGGGCCAGCGGCACGGATGCGCTGGGACCCGCCGACATCGACTTTGGCTTCAACAGCGCCTGGGTGACCATTGGTTTTGGCGCCGATCCGCTGCATCGAAGCGTCTATGAAGCGGCCGGCATCCGATTTGGCTCGCTGGTACGCGTGACAGGCATCGGGCAATGGTCCTATGCGCTCGACATTTCGGACCACGAAATCTCATCGAACCCCGATGGCAATCAGGTTGATTCCAACCCCTTTGGACTTCGTGTGCTCTCGAACCCGGACCGTGCGGTCGTGGCCGATGCGGGCGCGAACGCCTTGCTTGAAATCGGCCAGTTCGGGCACACCAGAACGCTGGCCGTATTTCCGCGTCGCTTGGTCGGTACCGCCACTTGATCGATTCGGTTCCCACCAGTGTCGCCGTTCTTTCCGACGGGTCGTATATCGTGGGAGAGTTGACCGGCGCGCCCTTCCCGGTGGGTGCGGCGCGCGTCTTCCGTGTTCCTGCTAATGGTGGCACGCCAGTTGAGGTTGCTACCGGTTTCACCAACATCATCGACGTTGGCTTCGACCCCGTGCGCAACGCCGCTTATGTGCTCGAGCACGACGCGGATGGAATCATCCCCCCGACGGGACCTGGTCTGAATGGCAAGCTCACTCGAATCAATACGCAAACCGGGGCGCAGACGCGTTCTCGCAAGCACTGATTTCCCCAAACCGGGTGGGTTGGCAATCGGATCCGACGGCGCGGTTTACGTGACGCGAAGGACAGGGTTGCCGGGCCAAGGTGACGTCGTTCGGATTGTGCCGTAGGGCGAGACTCAGAACGTCTTCAAAGGATTCCAGACACGGACAAGCCACAGAGACACAGAGACATCGAGACATAGAATTAACCGGCGGAGAAATCCCTGTCTCGGTGTCTCTGAGTCTCGGTGGCTTGTACGTTTTCATCAAAGCCCCATATTTGGCACGCTGCTCGAAAGCGCCGCACAATAGAGCTGTCAGCCTGGCGCTGACCGCTCAGCATGCCCTCCAAAACCGAGTACGAGCGCCTCGTCATCGACGGCCGCGAGGTCGCGATCTCGAATCCAGGGAAGGTGCTCTTTCCCGAAGCCGGCTACACGAAGCTCGATATCGTGCGCTATTACCTGGCGGTCGCGGCCGGAGCGCTGAGAGGCGCCGGTGGACGCCCTAATGTGCTCGTACGCTACCCCAACGGCATAACAGGCGAGTTCTTCTACCAGAAGCGAGCACCAGAGTCGCGACCGGACTGGATCGAGATCGTGGCGCTCTCGTTTCCATCGGGTCGAACCGCGGAAGAAGTGGTGCCGCGTGACGCGGCGGCGCTGGCGTGGATGGCCAACCTCGCGTGCCTCGAGTTGCACCCGCATCCGGTGCGGGCCGAAGCGCTCGATCATCCCGACGAATTGAGGGTCGACCTCGATCCGGTTCCCGGCGTCGAATGGCCACAGGTTCGCCAGGTCGCTCGCGTGGTCGAAGCCGCGCTGAACGATCTGGGTCTGGTGGGGTGGCCGAAGACCTCTGGCTCGCGCGGCATGCATGTGAACGTGCGCATCGAACCGCGATGGACCTTCACAGAGGTCCGCCGAGCCGCGCTTGCGCTGGCGCGTGAGGTCGAACGCCGCGCTCCGACGCTGGCGACCAGCAAGTGGTGGAAAGAGGAGCGGCACGGCGTGTTCGTCGATTACAACCAGAACGCGAAGGACCGCACGGTGGCTTCTGCCTACTCGATTCGGCCGAAGCCGGATGCGCGCGTGTCGGCGCCACTCGGGTGGGACGAAGTGGATGACGTCGAGCCGGCTGACTTTACACTCGCCTCGATGCCGGCGCGATTTGCGTCAGTCGGCGACCGCCATGCCGACATCGACAATCACCCATGCTCGCTCGAGGCGTTGCTCGAATTGTCAGCACGCCATGAGAAGGAGGGCATGGGCGACGCGCCGTGGCCGCCGCAATACAAGAAGGCGCCTGGAGAGCCGCCGCGCGTGCAGCCGTCGCGGCGTCGCCAGCCAGAATCCAAGGCGCCAAAGTTCCAGGGTTCCAAGGTTCCAAAGTTCCAGGGTTCCAAGGTTCCAGGGTTCCAGGATTCGAAGGTCCGGGCGCCGATCGCGCGACGCGGCTCCATTCGACCGACCGGGAGGCGCACGTCGAAGCACCCACTCCTCGAGATCGGACGAGGCCAGAAGAGAGACGAAGTGCTCGCCGGACTGGAGCGTTGGAAGACACGCTATCCCGACGCGGCATCGCATCTCGAACCATCGGATGTGTTGGTCGACGCCATGCGCGGCCGGTTTACGACCTGGACACGAATCCGCGTCAACCTCCAGCACGTGCCCGAGGCGCTACGCCCGTCCCAGGAAGCCCCGGACCCCGACGATGTGCCGCAAGGCTATGAGGAAAGTTACAAGTTCAAAGTTCAAGGTTCAAACGTCCGTGCTCGAGGTTCACGATCCAGAACACGACGCAAGCCGAACGAGGGTTAACCGCCTTGGAACCCTGGAACCTAGCTTGCTAGCCCCGAAGACGCGCGCGAGTTCGTACGGGGTCGTCACTTCGAGCTGATCGTAGCCGCAGTCCTTCGGCTGCTTATCTGGTCGCCAGCGCTGGAAGACGGCTGCGTGGCGAAAGCGATCCCCCTGCATGTGGTCGTATTTCACTTCGCAGACGCGCTCGATGCGCAGCGGCTCCCATGACAAATCCTTGCCGGCGCTCCAGCGACTCTGTCCGCCTGGCATGCGCGTCATCTCCGCGCTCTCCGACGCCCACTCGCGCCAGGGATGATCGGCCAGTGCGTCCTTACGAAGGGGTGCCAGCTCCTTCGCAAGCGCTTTGCGGGTCGCCATCGTGAACGATGACGTCACCCCGACGTGCTGCAGCCGGCCGCGCGCGTCGTACAGACCGAGCAACAGCGAGCCGACCGTATCGCCGCCGCTCTTGTGCCATCGGAAGCCAGCGACAACGCAATCAGCGGTGCGGGAGTGTTTGACCTTGATCATCGCGCGCTTGCCGGGTTGGTAGGTGCCATCGACTGGTTTCGCGATGACGCCATCGAGCCCTGCGCCTTCGAACTGCTTCAGCCAGTCGGCCGCCAGCACGCGGTCTCGGGTCATCGGGGTGAGATGGATCGGCGGCTCCGCGTGCGCGAGCAACGATTCCAGATGCGTCCGCCTTTCGTGTTGAGGCGCGTCCATCAATGACCGACTGCCGATGGCCAGCAGATCGAAGGCGACGAACGACGCGGGCGTTTCCTTCGCGAGCTTGGCGACGCGTGACGCGGCCGGATGGAGACGCATCTGCAGGGTGTCGAAATCCAGACCACGCGGTGTGGCAATGACGATTTCGCCATCGATCACACACGATCCAGGCAGACGGCTGAGGAATGTCTCGTGCAGCTCGGGAAAGTAGCGGTCCAGCGGCTTCAAATCGCGGCTCTGGATGAAGACGTCATCGTCGCCACGAAACACGATGGATCTGAAACCATCCCACTTGGGCTCATAGAGAAAGTCGCCGCTGGCGGGAATCGCTTCGGTGAGCTTGGCCAACATCGGCTCGATAGGTGGCTCGATGGGAAACGCCGAGGGCATGGCGTGAGTTTCTCACAGTAGCTTGGCGTGAGATGGACGCGGTCACGTAAAGCGTCCGGTGTGGCTTCTCACCCGACATGAGGGGTCAAGACGGGATCTTTGCCCTGAACTTTCTGGTCCGCGCCGCGAGCGTCGTCAACCACTTGATCTGCAAGTTGGTGCCCGTGCGGAACAGATCGATCCATTCCGGCGGGAGGACGGAGAAATCAATCTTGTGGCGACCCCAATCGGGACGCCGGCCATCGTAGTCGGACAACCCGTAGTCACGTCCAAGTTCCCAGGAGCTGAACAGCATTCCGGTGCGGTCCTGCACCTTCGGGTCGGCCGCGAGCGCGGCGATCGCACGTCCCACGAACAACGGCGATTCCGACTGCAGGAAATTCGGATCTTTCTTGCCTGCCTCGCGCCAGTTGTCTTCGGTGACGCCGAAGCCCTCCAGCATGGATTCCGAGCGCAGGAAACCGGGCGTGACGGCCATGACGGCGATGCCATGCGGCGCGAGCTCGGCGGCCCAGAGGAGCGGGAGCACCTTCTGCGCCATCTTGACGGCCTGCGACATCGGATTCCCGCCGCCGCCGATCATGTCGTTCTCCGTCACTTCCACGATGAGACCGCGTTTGGCGGGCATCATCGCACGTGCTCCATACTTCGCCGTGATGATGCGTGATGTGAGTCCCTGCCGGAAGATCGCATCCGCGTTCTTCAGATCCGCCTGCCAGAGGAAGCCGTACATCCCCATCAGCGGGTCTTCGCCCGCCACGCTGTCGACGATGACGTCGATGCGCTTGTGGGCGCGCATGATGCGCCGAAACAGCGCTCTCACGTCGTCCTCATTCGTGTGATCGACGCGAAGCGCGATGGCGGTGCCGCCGGCGGCCGTGATCATCGCTGCGGTTTCGTCGATCGTCTCGGGCCGCCGGTACGGCGACGGCTTGCCTTTGACGCTTCGACCGGTGCAGTAGACCGTCGCGCCGGCTTCCCCGAGCGCCCGTGCGATGCCGCGGCCGGCGCCGCGCGTCGCGCCCGCCACGAGGGCCACGCGTCCAGTCAGCGGCTTGTGGGAGGATGTTTTCTTTGCCATGGTCGCCTCTGTGTTGCGGAAAACTAAACGACTGTTTAGTTTATGTCAAAAGCGAGATGAGTCCACGGCGCTGGAGGAACGAATCGTCTCTGTCCTTAGAAGGCCTCGATCTGATCCGTGATGTCGGTATTGGTTCCGAGCCAGCGAACGATGGCTTGCGAGGCCGAACTGCGGCCGATTCCACACTTGCGCGCCGCGCGCGCCAGGAGTATACGGGGTGAAGGCCAGAAGGAGTAGCGTATGGGTCGGGTTGAACGTGCGTGCGTGATTCTGCTGTCGGTCGCGCTTGTTGCTGGGTTGCAGCCCGGCCTCGCATCCGGCCAGCCGTGGAGGGCGCCGCGCACATCGTGGGGCCATCCCGACCTCCAGGGTGTGTGGTCGACGGCGACGATTACGCCGCTCGAGCGGCCGCCGGAGCTCGCCGACAAGCCGTTTTTTTCCCCGGAAGAGGTCGCGGAACACGAACGGCAGACGCTCGAGCGTACCAATCGTGATCGACGCGACGGCACGGCCGAAGCGGATGTCGCGCGCGCCTACAACGACTTCTGGTGGGACACTGGCACGCGCATCGTGCCGACACGGCGAACCGCTCTCATCATCGATCCGCCCGATGGCCGCGTTCCACCGCTGACAGCGGAGGCACAGAAGCGGCTAGCCGCGCTCGCTGAAGCGCGCAAGATGCGCGGTCCTGCAGACCACCCGGAAGATCGCAACCTCTGGGAACGCTGCATCACGCGCGGGGTGCCGACGGTGATGCTTCCGCAGCCGTACAACAACAACTATCAGATCGTCCAGACCGAGCATCACGTCCTGATCCTCGCCGAGATGATTCACGACGCACGCATCATCCCGCTGGATGGCCGACCGCACCCGCCTGCCCACCTCCGCTTCTGGCTGGGAGATTCCGTCGGACGTTGGGAGGGTGACACGCTCGTCGTCGAGACGACGAACTTCACCGACAAGACCAGCTACCGCGGGTCGGGAGAAAACCTGCGCCTGGTCGAGCGTTTTCAGCGCACAACAGCCGACATCCTGCTGTATCAGGTGACGGTGCACGATCCCTCGACCTTCACGCGTCCGTGGACGATCGAACTACCGGCACGGCAAAGCGACGGAGAGATCTACGAGTACGCGTGCCACGAGGCCAACTACGGACTCGAAGGCATTCTGAAGGGGCATCGCGCGCAGGAAAGAAAGGCGATCACGGAGACCGCCAAGAAGACGCCGCAGTAACGCCACTCGACCAGGAGGATCCGCGTGATTGTGGGGGCGCGCTGCGTCAACTTTGGGGGGAAGGCGGAACCTCGCCTGGGCAGGCGAACATGAGCATCGAGGATCTCATGATGCGCTGGACGTGGCGGCCGATTCCTCGCTGTCCGGGACGTTTTGTCCTGCAGCAGGGAGACGCGCAGCACTCTCCTGCCAACCTCGTGGGACCAGACGTTCAGTGCGTCGAGTATCGGATTGACACGGCTCGCGATCCGGTCGTGATCGCGCGACTGGAGAACGGCGGACTGATTTCCTATCGACGGAGGGATGGGACCTACTGTCACACGCTCAACACCGTCGAAGGATTTCGACGGAAGCTGGCCCAGCTCGGCATCGAAAGCTGCGACGCCGGGGCTTGAATGGACACCGCGGCGGGCGAGGCGTTGCTTCGTGTGGAGACGTGTGTAGCGCCCTGACTCGTTGATGGTTGGCAGGTTAACCACGCGGCCATACAACAGGCGAGCTTGACTAGGTTGCAGAAATCGCATTTGTGGCGTCTGCTCATGATCGCGTCGAATCCCTACCTCCCAGTCAGTCGCCGCGCAGCACGTCGACCACATTGAGGCGGACAACGCGGTTCGCTGCAATCCAGGCGGCGAGGAAAGCCAGCATGGTGAGGACAAGGGCCACACCCGTGAACATGACCGGGTCTCGGGCGCTCACGCCAAAGAGGAACGCGCCAACGGCTCGGCCGCCCCAGAACGCACCGAGAAGGCCCGCCGCCGTCCCGATCGTGACGACGCGCAGCACATCGCGAACCACGCGTTGGCGCAGTCGCGCGGGAGACGCGCCGACCGCGAGCCGAACGCCGAGCTCATGCCATCGCTGGCGCACGGTGGCGGAGACGGCTCCATACACGCCGATGACCGCCAGGAGCAGCGCCGCACCACTGAACAGGGCTAGAAGCGTCGCTCGAAGCGTCGTGTCGGCCGTTGCGTTCGCGCGGACAGCCTCCAGGGAGCCGACATCGAACACCGGGCGACCACCAGTGACCGATCGCATCGCGCGTTCTGCCGCCACTTGATCGGTACTCCGACGCACCGCGGTGGCGGATGATCCACGCCACCGACGTTTCCAGCTGGGTGTCTGCCACCTGCGCGAGCGGCACGTAGACTGTCGGTCTGGGCCGTTCGGCCATAGCCAGGCCGTCACGAACGTCCGCGACGACCCCGACAATGGTCCGCACAACCGTTTGGTCGTCCGGGGCGCGCCCGGGGAACAATCGCACTTGAGCGCCGAGCGGATCCTGCCCAGGCCAGAAGCGCCGCGCCATCGCCTGATTGATGATGGCCACCCCGGGCCCGTGCGAGACATCCTGCGGACCAAAGGCACGACCTCGCACCACCGGGATCTCGAGAACGTCGAAGTACGACGGCGAGATCCGTCGCTCACTCAACAGTTCGTCCACGTTCGTGGGCAGATGGCTTCCTACGATTTGCGCCGACGTCAGCCAGTCGGATTCGAACGGCAGACAACACGTTGCGGCCGCTTTCACGACGCCGGGGACGGCCGCCAGACGCTCGACGGCAGCGTTCACGATGTCGGAGACGCGTTCGGCACGTAGGTGCTCGTCGCGGGCGCCTAACGAGGCGCGCAACGTCGCTACGTTGTGTCGATTGAAGCCACGATCAGCCGTCTGCAACTCCCACCAGGTGCGTCCGAGCAAGGCGGCACCAACCGAAAGGAGCGCGGCGATCGCGATCTGGGACGCGACGACCAGCGCCCGCGCCCGGTTGGTTCGGCGGTCAGCACCCTGGGCGGTCGCGCGGTTCCCTCGAAGTGTGTCGGCGAGCGGCATCGACATTGAGGCCAACATCGGGAGCACCATGCACGCGACGGTCAGCACCAGGGAGAGCAGGCAGACGAATGCCCCCAGCCGCGCATCGAGCTCGAGCGACGCCGCTCCCTCTGGAAGGCGCGGAATGGTCCCTGGTGCCAGCGTCGCAAGCGCCCGCGCGCCGCTCAGGCCCAATGTCAGGCCCAGACCGCCGGCGACACCCGTCAACACCGTACTCTCCGCCAGCAGTTGCGTCGCAATCTGTCGTCGCGAGCCACCCAGAGCCATGCGCACCGCCATCTCGCGACGTCGGGAAGACATCTGGCCCAGCAGAAGGCCCGCCACGTTGGTGCCCCCAAGCGCAAGGAGCAGCGCGACGGCGCCGGCCAAGAGACCCAGTGGCTGGCGCAGATCGTCCAACACCACCTCCGAGAAGGGCTGGACGGCAAAGCTATCGGATGCGCCCATGACACCGGGATAGCGGCGCCGGAACTCCTCAGCCGCACGTCGGTCCTCGTCGTGGGCCTGGCTCAACGACACGCCAGGCTGCAGACGCCCGTAGGCCGACAGGAACGGGGGGTGCTCCAGGCTCGCGGAGTCCAGCTGCAGTGGCACCCACAGATCGGGGCGGTCGCCCAGGAGAGATGTCTCGAATACTCGAGAGACGATCCCGATGACCGTCCGGGGCTGGCCGTCGAGAATCAGCCTTCGTCCGAGGATGGCGGGATCTTGTCCAAACTGCTGCTGCCACAGATGGTGGCTCAGCACGACCACTGCCCCGCGCCCCTGCCCGTCTTCATCGTCTGTGAACGGACGGCCGGTCACGAAGGGTGTGCCGAACAGTCTGAAGAAGGTCGCGCTGACCGCGCCGGCTTGGATGCGCTGAAGGCCGTCGGCAGTCTCCAGTTCGACTGAACCGAATCTCACAGCCGTCGGTTCCGCGACGGTGCGTGTGAGCTCCCGCCACACGGCAAACTTGGCCTCCGAAGCGCGCGGGACGACACGGCCCTCGAAGGTGTAGGTGAAGGCCACGAGACGATCCGGCTGCGGATAGGGTAGCGGCTTGAGGAGCGCCGCATCGATCAGGGCGAAGATGGCGGCCGAGGCACCGATGCTAACGGTGAGGACCACGACGATGAACAGCGAGGACGCCGGTGCTCGCGCAATCGTCCGGAAGACGTTGGTGAGGTGACGGCTGATCATGTTTGGCTTTGCGTGGTACGAAAAGGATACCTGCATTTTCAGCACTGCATCAGGCTGGTCGGCACTCTCCTTCGCCGCGTTGACATCGAAACGGCAGTCCCGTGATACTGCCGGCAGCGCGCTGACAGGGCGCCACCAACCCGCGGCAAGGGAACACTCCCACCTGTTTGGTCTGAGTCGTGTGCGCTTGCACCTTCTTTCAGCCTGGTTTCAGCGGGGTACAGGCGATCGATGAAAGGAGGTCGCAATGACCGCTTCGAAGTCTCTCCCTGCTCGTCCGTCTCTCGAGTCCCTCCGTAAACAGGCAAAGAAACTCGCGCGCGACATCGCCGCCGGTGACGCAGGTGCCATCGCACGTGCGCAGATCCAACTGCCAGATGTTGACCTGCCCTTGACGCAGCGCAACGCGCAACTCGTGATCGCGCGCGAATACGGCTACGCCGGCTGGCAAGCCCTCACGGCTGAGGTCAGCAAACGCCTCGGCAAGGGGCTCGAGTGGGCGGTAGCGCAGGCTCGACGCATCATTCACGACAACGACGTCGAACGCCTGAAGCAACTATTGGCCGAATACCCGGCGCTGCTTTCCTGGCAAGACGACGACGATGACCGCGGCCTGCTGGGAATGGCGACGGGTGCCTATGGCGACGCCGGCGACCCGCAGAGGGAACAGTGGTTCACCCGCGGAGCATGCGCAGAGCTACTGATCGACGCCGGCGCAGTCGTGATGCCGTCGGTCTGCGAGGGCCTCCTCCGAGTCCCGCGCCAGAGGGCTGCTGCAGCTGTTTCAGCGTAAAGGCCTGCTTCCAGCGCACGCTCAAGTTCTTTGCGGCGCTCGGCGATCTCGACGCTGTTCGCGCCGCTCTCGATGAGAACGGGAACGATCCGAAGACCGTCAACGAAGCGTTCGTCTGCGCCTGCCGCTTCGACCACGAGACCGTCGCGTCACTTCTGCTCGAACGATCCATCGCGCTCGATCCCGAGCTCGGCACACACATCGACGGAAGCACCGGACCGCCTCTCTTTCATCAAGTACTTTATCGACACATCGAGTCGCGCACGCGCAACAGCTCGGACCGTGGACGGCGTTTGTCATGGAGCAGGTCAGCCGCGCGGCCCACGATGGCGATGTGACGGCGTTCGTCAGCAGTCTGCAGCGTGAGCCGTGGCTGCTCGCCGAAGCCTACGTGACGTTTCAGGCTGAGCTCATCGAGGTCGCAAGTCTTGCTGAACGATCGCGGCGAATTCATCACCGCTCTTCTCAACCTCGATCCCGCATTCCTCCGGCGCCAGCCGCCGCCTCCGTCGCAACGCGATCGCGTTTGCGTTCACGTACGCGAACACGCATCTCCTTCCATTACTCACCCGTATCTGGCCCCTGCCGGACGATCTGCCGCATGCGGCAGGCATGGGCGACCTCGCGCGGGTGAAGCGCTGGTTCGATCGCGATCCGGCGCGCCTCGCTGGGCGATCTCGACGATCACTATCCCTATAACGACCCACATACGCGCAGCCACCTCCAGTGGGACACGCCCACTGCGCAGCAGGTTCTCGACATCGCGCTCGCCTTTGCCGTCATCAACCGCCACTTCGACGTGGCGAACTTCCTGCTCGAGCACGGCGCAGACATCAACACCAATTGGAACTCGCACGAGCCGGCGAGCATCCTGCACCATCTGGTCTTCTTGCCGAACAGCTACGAGTCGATGCGATTCCTCATCGACCGCGGCATCGACATGACCATCAAGGACTACCGTTGGGACAGTAACGCACGTGGTTGGGCGCGCTACGCCGCCAACGACGAGAAGATGGCTCAGTGGCTGGAGGATGCGGAACGGCAGCGGGAACAGAGACGATGAGCACGCCCAGTGCACGTGCCCGAGCACTCCGTGAGTTGCGAAGCGGACTGACATATAATTACTTTGTTTCGTAAAGTTATTTGCGAAAAGCTCCGAAAGGTCCGCTAAGAAATGTTGCGCCACCTCACCAAGCGACTTCGGCTGGTCCTCCTGCTAGGACTGCTGAGCGCTCTAGCGCTGGTACTCGTCGGCAGGTGGCTGAACGCGACGAAGCGCGGCGGGCAGCAGCCCGCCGAACCGTTCCGCATCGCCGGCAACTTCTACTACGTCGGCGCGAACGACGTCGCGGCCTTCCTCATCACCGGGCCCGAGGGCCACGTCGTGCTCGACGGCGGCTATCCCAGCACCGCTCCGATGATCATGGCGAGCATCGCGAAGCTCGGCTTCGACATCAAAGACGTCAAAGTGCTCCTGAACTCGGAGCCGCACCCCGACCACGGAGGCGGGCTGACCGTGCTCCAGCAGGCGTCCGGCGCCGCGCTGTGGGCCAGCGACGCGAGCGCCGACGCCCTCGCCTCCGGCGGCGACGATCCCGACGCCGTCCTGCCGTTGAGAGCCCTCATCTGGATCGGGATCCTCGGCTACCCGCCCGCGCGCGTCGACCACCGCTTCAAGGATGGCGACACGATCCGTGTCGGGCCGATCGCGCTCACCGCGCACGTCACGGGCGGCCACACGCGCGGCTGCACTTCGTGGTCGTTCCCCGTCCACGACGGTGACCGCGTGCTGAACGTTGTAAGCGCCTGCAGCCTGGTGGTGCTGCAGGGATGCGGTATCGAGAACAAGAGCCGACCTCGAGCGCACCTTCCGCGTGCTGCGGAGCCTCCCGGCCGACATCTGGGTGACCTCCCATGCAAGACTGTGGGGCAGGTACCGCAAGTTTGTCGCAAGCGCCACCGCGAAGAACCCGGTGGAGCCGTTCATCGACCCCGAGGGCTATCGCGCCTACATCGACACCTACGAGGCGGAATTCCGCCAAGGCGTGGTGCACTAGCAGCACACGGTCCCTTCCGGCTATTTCAGTAGCCGCGCCCACTGTGCCGTGTCCGTAAACTGCTGGAACGTCACCGCCTTGCCGTCGCGGAAGCGATACACGTGACAATACTGGGCATCGAGCGCCGCGCCGCCGGCCTTGAGCGTGCCGCGATAGGTTCCGAGCACCACGATGTGGTCCCCACCATCGATGACCGTACTGGGCACTGCGGTGAAGTTGTCGATCGCTGCCAGCAGACGCGCAAACACACCTTCGCCCACCGCCTGCGGGCCGACGTAGGGATTACGGTCCGCCAGAGGGTTACCTACAGCTTCGTTCCACGTGATGGCCGGATCCATGGCCCCGAACAGTACGGAAGGATCGTTTCGGCCGAGCGCCGCGTAGGCCGCGTTGATCGTCTCGAATGGCGACATAGGGTCCTTTCTGGCTAACGTTCCAAAATCTCTACACTAAGCCAAGCGCCTCAACTCGCTGCCGCTGCCACTCCTCGATCTCCGCGGCTGTCACGTCATCGGCGTGATGCAGCGTCCAGTTCAAGGCCGCGATCAGGTCATCCGCGTCCTCCAATCCCACCGCGAGGCGAAGCAGTCGATCGAAGCCGCTCCGCTTCACTTCCGCAACGGGCGTGAAGTACTCCGAGACCGTCTTGTGATGATTGACCTTGGTTGCCAGCCCGTCGAATGACAGGGCGTAGCGAACGATTGTCGAGGTCGCGAGCACGTCAGCGATGTGTCGGGTCTGCTCTTCGTCCGCACCCGCCACGCGAAACGACAGCATGGACCCGTGGCGGACATACTGCCGGGCGATCGCATCAGCGTCCGGATGAGTAGGGAGTGACGGATGAAAAATGTCGCTGACCTTCGGGTGCCTGGAGAGAAACGCCGCGATGCGAGTGGCCGTTGCCGAGCGGCGTGCGTGGCGCTCGTCCGCATCGGCGAGCCCCGGCAGAATCGCGGCGGCGCGACGCCAGTCGAGGATGCCGCCGCGCATCGCCATCAGATCCATGACGGCGTTGGCGAACGGCGTGTCGCGCGTCGCGATGTAGCCCCACAGGTCTCGATCGGTGCCGCCTAGCGACTTGGTGCCGCTGCCGAGGACGATATCGACCCCCTGCTCCAGCAGGGGTGTCTTGAAGGCCCAGGGCGTGGCAATCGTCGAGTCGATGACCAACCGCAGCGAGCGACCAGGCTCGCGGCGCGCCTTGACGACCTGACGAAGGCGATCGAGATCCTGGGCGCGCACGAGCGGGTTCGTGAACGTCTCAGCGAAAACGAATCGCGTCTCGGGTGTGATTGCCGCCGCCAGCCCCTCATGGTCACCATCGTCCACGATGGTGACGTGCCCGCCGACGCGATCGGCCAGCCAGGCGAGATACGAGCGCGTCTTGTTGTAGACCTGTCGCATCAGCACCGCGTGGCTACCGGGGGTCATCAGGACGTCGAAAACGAGTGCGGTCACCTGCATGCCCGAATCGCCGACGAGCACAGCGCTGGCGTGTTCCAGTCGCTTGAGCGCCGCGATCAGTGCCGCGGTCGCGGTTGTCCCGTAGCGCGCATACAGATGGGGCAGCTCAGACCAGCAGCCTTCGCTCGCGAACAGAAATGCGGCTTTGCCTTCTTGCCACGCGATCGCCCGCGCGGAGCCAAACAGATCCAACTGCACCGTGGGCTCGTCGGGATTGAGGTAGGGGAGGCCCGTTCGGCGCGCCTGCGCATCAAGCCCTTCGTGAAGCGTTCGCGTTCGTTGCGACATGGCGGCGAGCGGCGGCCGTTCGTTCGGGCAGCCTACCGGGTCGAGCCACGCCGACAACTCGCTCACTCCAGCACGCCCAGACACAGACATCGCTCCACACGTGCCAGCCGCGACACCGCGCGGCTGACCGAAGAGATCTCGCCCTCCGCGCTCGCTGAAATCATGAAACCGAGATCGAGGCGGTCGTCGCCGCCACGTATGGCGCGGTTCTGAACAGTCAATCCGGCACGACGCACGAGGCTTTCGATGCGGCGCTCGAGGCCCGGGTGCGGCTCACCGGTGCATCGGAGGTAGTGACGACGAATGACCGGCGGCGCGGCGGCATCGGCGCCGGCGACGGGCAGTGCTTGGGGGACCGGCCACCGCACCGAATTGTCCTGTGCCAGGTCGATCAGATCACCGAGGACGGCGGTCGCCGCCGGCAACGCGCCGGCGCCTTTGCCAAACAAGCTGAGATCGCCCGACGAGGCGCACCGCAGGTAGACCGCGTTGTACTCCTCTTCCACAGAAGCCAACAGGTGCCACGACGGCAGCAGTAACGGCTCGACCGCCATATCGAGCGCGCCGTTGACGCGGGCCGCGCGGGCGATCAGCCTGATGCGATGGCCCATCGCCTCGGCCAGGTCGCAGTCGGTCGGATCGATCTCGCGGATGCCGCGCACCAGGAAGCCATCCGGATGGATCCAGACGCCAAACGCTCGGTAGGCAAGAATCGACAGTTTGGCGGCGGCGTCGAGACCGGACAGATCCAGCGTCGGGTCCGCTTCGGTCAGTCCCAGTGCCTGCGCTTCCAATACGGCCTCGTCCATGGAGAGCTCGGCTTGCTCCATCCGCGTCATGATGAAGTTGCAGGTTCCATTGAGGATGCCCGCGAGGCTGTCGATTTCGTCGGCGCGATGACTCAGATGGCGCAGGATCGGCAACGCCGCGGCCGCGGCGGCCTCGCAGTACAACGGCGTGGCCGTGCGTTGCGCCAGCACGCCAAGATCCGCCAGTTTCGACGCCAGTAGCGCCTTGTTCGCGGTCACGACGGGCTTGCCGGCGGCGAGCGCGGCGCGAAGCACGGGCTCCATGTCCATTCCACCTGCAACCTCGACGACGACATCAACGTCCGGGTCGCTCACGAGTTCGAGCGCATGAGTAGTCAGCGGTATGCCACGGGCCCGGGTGCCGCGATCCTTTGCCAGATCGCGGACGGCTATGCTCGTCACGCGAAAGCGAACCCCGTAGCGGTCGGCGACCGCCGACCGCTGGCGCTCGATCATTTCGAGCAGGCCGCCACCGACGGTTCCGCACCCGACCATTCCGATGCGCAGCTCACGCACTGGCTCGATGCCGACCCCGTCGAAGCGCGGTCGTGGCCCCCCGCGCGGTTCGGTGCCAAAGGCACCCGTGTTGCGCAATAGATCGGCGAGTCGATCCTGGTCGGCGAGGAAAGCGTCGTGCCCGTACTCCGATTCGAACGTCCAGAGTGACGACTGGGCACCGGCCGACTGCAACTCGCGATGCAGCTCGACCTGCAGGGCCCAGGGAAACAGCATGTCGCCGGGCACGCCGACGATGACGGTTTCGGCAGTGACCCGCTCGAGCGACGTGCGGAGCGCGTGTCGATCCGGCGCGATCGACCCGCGATCGATGGCTTCGCTCAGCAAGAGGAATGTCTTGACCGGAAAGCGCTCGGCGAAGCGTCGTCCATGGTGGTCGAGGTACTCCGCGACCGGCGGTCGATCGAGCCCTGGCACCAGCCGACCAAAGCGCACGTCCAACTCGGTGCGCCCCCGGTAGGTCAGCATTCCGAGTTGCCGCGCGCGGCTCATGCCCGTCGCGACGTCGCCGTTGCGCAGACCGTCGCGGACCAGCTCGCGCTGCAGGTGTCGTGTCGCCGTGCCCCATCCGTCGGGTCGCAACCCGGCCGAGATCACAATCAGGCGTTCGCAACGTTCGGGATAGCGAACGGCAAACGCGACACCGATCATGCCGCCAAGGCTGGCGCCTGCGAACGTGATCGGCGTCGTGGATCCGCAGCCATCGAGCCACGCCGCTATCAAGTCGGCAAGCCCAAGCACGGAGATGGCGGGCAACGGTTCCTCGTCGAACCCTAGCCAGGTCGAGCCGTTGCCGGGCCAGCATGGACACACCACGGTCGAGTGCAGGGGGTTGATCAAATCCGGAGCGAACAGCGCTGGCCACCAGGCCTCACGAAGCTCGGTCGGTGGCGCCTGGTCGTCGCCCAGCGGAAACGGCGACGCCGTGATACCGCCGATGACGACCGTTACGGGCGCCGTCCCGAGCTCCGGCCCATAGGCCCACCCACCGAGAACGATGTCGTTCAGCGCGTGCCCTTCGATGGTGATTGAAGGGCGCGCGACCGTCAGGCGACGAGGCGAGGTTGCCGAGACGGCTGGGGTCAGCATCAGGAACTGAACCTGACAAGTTACAAGTTACAAGTGACAAGTTACAAGGGGTCGGCAGAAACGTTGGATAGACCCGACCCTGTTTCCGTTCCGCCGGGCTTGTCAACGACGGCCGGCTCGATCAAGGGTACGGCCGTGAGCACCGCGCACCACGCAGGCGTCATCGCCTTCTACGATGCCCACCCGATTAATGAGCACGAGATACTCCGCAAGGTCGAGGGTACCGGAGCCGACCTCTCAGCACTGACCGAGAGCGATCTCAAGGCCTTCGATCAAGATCACTACGGCGGTTTCGAAGCCACCGACACGCTGGCCGAGGCGGGCGACATCCGAGGTGAGCACTGGGTCCTCGATGTCTGCAGCGGGCTGGGGGGGCCCGCGCGATGGCTGGCATACCGATTTGGCTGCAAGGTCACCGGACTCGATCTCACGACGAGCCGCATCGAGGGGGCGCGCCGGCTCACCGACCGAGTCGGGTTGTCGTCCCTGGTCGACTTCGTGGAGGGTGAGGCGACCAGGATGCCGCTCGCGAGCGGGCGGTTCGATCGCGTCATCGGGCAAGAGGCCTGGGTCCACATCGAGGACAAGGCGACGCTCTTTAGCGAATGCCATCGGGTGTTGAAGCACGGCGGGCTGCTCGCCTTCACGGACATCATCGCGTGCGCGCCGCTCACCTCGAGCGAAACGGAGCAGCTGGCTCGCGACATGCGCTTTCCTCCCATCGTCAGCGCGGCGCACTACCTCGAGCGACTCGCCCCTGCGGGCTTCACCGTTCTGCGACAGGACGACTTGTCGTTGGCGTGGCGTCAGATCCTCGTCGACCGTCTGCAGATGTACCGCTCGCTCCGCGAGACGACCGTCGAGCGGTTCGGCGAAGCCCATTTTGAGAAGTGGGACCGGATGTACAGCGCGTTTGTCAGCCTGTTCGTCAGCGGCAAGCTCGGCGGGACGCGCGTCGTAGCGCGCGCCACGTGAGGTCGGGGTTCGGGGACAGTCCCTGTCACGGGGGACAGGCCCTGTTAAGGCAGTGTAAAGATCCAGAAAGGCGTTCCCATGAATGTCGAACCCAACGCCGTCGTGCGAGTCAATCGACGATTCAACGCGTCATCGAGCCGCGTCTTCGATGCCTGGCTCGACGCGGAGATGCTGGATAGGTGGATGTTTGGACCGGCGGTGCGCGATGAGGAGATCGTCACGCTGTCGCTCGACCCCCGGAAGGGGGGCGCATTCTCCTTCGTGGTCCGGCGTGAGGGTCGCGAGATCAATCACCTCGGCGAGTATCTCGAGGTCGAACGGCCATCCAAGCTGTCATTTACCTGGGCGACGGCGGATACCCTGCCGGATGTGAGCCGCGTCACGATTGAGATCGTCTCGCTCGGAAACGGCTGCGAGCTCACGTTGACCCACGAGATGCATCCAGACTGGCTCGATTTCGTCAGCCGGACCGAAGCCGGCTGGGCCAAAATGCTCGACGCCCTTGATGCTGCGTTGGGTGACGGGGGGTCAGGTCACGAGTTGGCGTGATGCCGCGTACTTCGGGCAACTTCTGCAACAATATGCTCACAGTGCGCCGCTTGCTGGTTCGGTGATTCGTTGCTCGCAACCTGACACCGACCCCCCGCCCACCCGGCGACGGCTACTAGGAGGCCGCATGACATCGCGTCATTTCCTCATTCCCCTTGCCCTTGCTGTCGGTCTCGCAAGTCCCTGGCTCGCCCAGGCGCAGGACGTGCGCGCGCCTGACGGGGTGACGCTCAACGACGAGGGACTGCCGCAGGTACTCGACCTTCTCGCTCTGCGCCATCGACCCTGTCACGGGGCAATCGGGCGCGGGTGTCACGACGCGGGTGCCTTTCGTCGGCCGCGCGGTCCCTCATGTTCGCGCCGGGATCGGCGCCGTCTGCACGCAGGCCTCGACCGTCGTCGAGTACGGCCCGCGCGGGCTCGATCTCATCGCCAACGGTGTCGAGCCACAAGCCGTGCTGCAACAGTTGCTCGCCGATGATGCCCAACGAGAGTCGCGACAGGTAGGCGTCATCGATATGAAGGGCCGGTCCGCCGCACACACGGGAAAGAACAACGGTAACTGGGCGGGGAGTCGGCAAGGCCTCAACTACACGGTGCAGGCCAACATCATGGTGGGTCCAGAGGTGGTCGAAGCCGTCGCCAGGCATTTCGAATCCACTGAAGGCAGCGGCATGCCGCTCGCCGAACGCATGATCCTGGCGATGGAGGCCGGGCAGGCCAAAGGCGGCGACCGCCGTTGGGGCAACCTCCAGTCGGCGGCCATCAAAATTGCGGACCCGAACAATCCAGGCCGCGGCGGCGACCACATTGCGCTCGCAATCGAGGTGGGCGAGCACGCCGAGCCCGTGGGCGAAATGAAGCGGATTTACTACACCACCGCTCGTCGCCTGGGCTACCGATCTTTCTCGGGCGTGACGGGCCCTGATGTCGTCGAGCTCAAACGGATGCTGCACGCAGTTGGCTACTGGCGTCCGACGCTCGGTGCGTTTCCGACAGAACCGCCAAACGCCAACAATCCGAAGATGCGCGAGCTCCAGAAGACAGACAAGGCACAGTACGACAAGCTGATGGCCGAATCGCGGCAACTATCCCAGGACTACACGCGAGACTTCGCGACATTCGACGAAGAAACCATAGCGGCCGTCGACAAGTTCCGCGACGACAAGAACCTCAACTATCAAGGGAATCCGCCCGGTCTGGTCGACGAACGATTCGTTGCCGCTCTGCGGGCGGCCTATTACGACAAGAAGAAGCAGTCCAAATGAAGCCTCGTCACACCGTCATCGTTGCCGCTCTGATCGCGCGGTCGTTGCCGTCAATCACGCGCAGCAAGCGGTCACGCTCGAGGCGCTCCTGGCCGCTCCATTTCCGTCGGAGATTGCCGCGGCGCCCGTCGGCGGGCGAGTAGCGTGGGTCCAGAACGCCAAGGGCTCGCGTAACGTGTGGATAGCGGCATCGCCTGACTTCGCGGGAAAACAGCTGACGACGTTCGTTGGAGATGACGGTCAGGACATCACGTCACTGACATGGTCGCCGGATGGCAAGGCGCTCTTGTTCGTTCGCGGCGGTGGGCCAAATCGCCAGGGCGAGATTCCCAATCCGGCGCTCACGCCGGACGCCGCGGAGCAGGCGATCTGGGCTCTCGACATCGCCAGCGGCGCCGCGCGCAAACTGATGACCGGCAGCAGTCCCGCGATCTCTGTCAATGGCGACGTCGCGTACCTGACGCGAGGGCAAGTGTGGTCCACGACCCTCGATCCCGCGGCGAAGCCGGCTCAACTCTTCTCGATTCGCGGCCAGCCTCGGGACCTGAAGTGGTCACCAGACGGCACCCGCCTGGCGTTTGTCAGCGCGCGCGGAGATCACAGCTTCATCGGCTGGTACGATCGCACCGCGAAGGCGATTCGCTACCTCGACCCGAGCGTCGATCTCGACGGCAATCCGACCTGGTCGCCCGACGGATCACGCATCGTGTTCACCCGCACGCCAGCGACGGGCGAGATCTTCATGTTCGCGCCTCGCCGCGAAGCGCAACCCTGGTCGATCCGCGTCGCTGATGTCGCGACCAGCAAGGCAAACGAGATCTGGAAGGCACAGGCCGGCCCCGGGAGCGTCTTTCAAGGCGTCACCGCGGGCGCGCAGCTGCAGTGGGCGGATGACGATCGCATCGTGTTTCCGTGGGAGAAAGATGGCTGGATCCACCTGTACTCGGTGGCTGCGAGGGGTGGCACTGCCAAGCTGCTCACGCCCGGGGGCTTCGAGGTCGAGCACGTCGCGCTGACCCCCAATCGCCGGCGCATCGTCTACAGCTCCAATCAGGACGACATCGATCGTCGACACCTGTGGTCGGTTGCCGTGGCGGGTGGCGCGCCGACTCCCTTGACGCGCGGTCCAAGCTCCGAGTGGATGCCGTCGCCGATCGACGATTCGAGCGTGGCGTTCCTCCGATCCGACGGGCGGATGCCAGCGCATGCGGCGATTCTGACCGGCACAACGCAACGGGCCCTGGCGTCGACGACCATGCCGGCGGACCTTCCACGTCAGTCAACTGGTCGAGCCGCAGGCGGTGACGTTCACCGCCGTCGATGGCATGACCATTCGTGGGCAGGTGTTCGTACCCGCCGACATCAAAAGTGGTGAGCGTCGTCCGGCCGTGCTCTTCTTCCACGGCGGCTCACGGCGCCAGATGCTGCTCGCGTGGCACTACTTGTCCTACTACCACAACACCTACGCGATGAATCAGTACCTCGCGAGCCGTGGCTATGTGGTGCTGTCGGTCAACTATCGCAGCGGGACCGGTTACGGTCTGGAGTTTCGTGAGGCTCTCAATTACGGTGCGACGGGCGCCAGCGAGTTCAATGATGTGCTGGGCGCGGGTCTCTACATGAAGCAACGCGCGGACGTCGACCCCACGCGAATTGGGATCTATGGCGGTTCGTACGGTGGCTACCTCACGGCACACGCGCTTGCGCGCGCGTCGGATTGGTTTGCGGCTGGGGTGGACATTCACGGTGTCCACGATTGGAACGTTGGCATCCGGACGTTCATCCCGACGTACAATCCATCGCCGGAGATCGAGCGTCGCAACTTCAACTCGTCGCCGCTGGCGTTTATCGACGACTGGCGATCGCCCGTCCTGCTGGTGCACGGCGATGACGACCGCAACGTCTCGTTCGCCGAAACGGTGACATTGGCCGAGCACCTGCGCCAGCGGAACGTGACGTTCGAACAGCTGGTGCTGCCTGACGAGATCCATGGGTTCTTGCGATACGACAGTTGGCTCCAGGTCTTCCGCGCGTCCGCGGATTTCTTCGACCGCCACCTCCGCTCGAAACGGCCAAGCAATTGAGGATGTTGTGACAAGGGAGGCCACATGCGCGTGCTTCTTTCACTCCTGATCCTGACACTCGGCCTCGCCGGACCTCGTCCGCTCGATGCGCAGGCGCCCGCTGCGCCTCGACCGATGTCGTTTCTCGACATGCAGCAGATGCGTCAGATCGGAGCGCCGACGCCCAGTCCTGACGGCCGATGGCTGCTTTACACCCTCTCGATACCCGATTGGAAGGAAGGCAAGCGTCAGACCGACGTCTACCTCGTGTCACTGCAGCAGGGCGTCGCCTCCACTCGGCAGATGACCTTCACGAAGGACAAGAACGAAACCTCGCCACGCTGGGCGCGCGATGGCAGCTTCATCGTCTTTCTTTCCAATCGTGAGGCGCCCGAGGACGCAGCGACGAGAAACCAGCTCTACCTGATGCGACCTGATGGCGGCGAATCTCGCCGCATCAGCGATGCCAAGGAAGGCGTGACCGACTACGACCTCACACGCGACGGCAAGTGGTTGGTCTATCGCAGCGGCAAGTCGGGCGAAGAGCAACTCTACCGGCTGCCGATCGCCACCATCGACAGTGCTAGCCCGGAAGAGATCACGAAACACGACACCGGAATTGGCACATGGGAGCTTGCACCCGACAGCGCCCGTATCTACTTCGTCACGCCCGACCTCGTGGACCCGGACGAGAAGTCACGACGCGAGAAGAAATTCACCGTCAATATTCGAAATGCCGACACCCCGCTTGCCAGCCTCTGGATGATCGATCTCGATTCACGCGCGACCACGCGCCTGACGGAAGGCGGCAAGTTTTCCGCGGCCGACTTCAGCATCTCGAACGACGGCAAGTGGATTGGCCTTCGCGGACGATCGCCGGATCGCTACAAGCGCGGAATCACGCAAGAGAATCTCTACGCTGACCTCTACCTGCTTGATACGTCCACTCGTGCCCTCGAGCGATTGACCACCAACGACGAAGTTGGCGAAGGCAATCTCAGCTTCTCGCCGGATTCGAAATGGATTGCGTTCTCGGCGCCGGACGACTTGACCCGTTACGGCATGAGCAACAGTCGCCTCTACCTGCGTGCCGTAAGTGACCGTGACAAACCGTTCCGCAAGCTGGGTGAATCGTTCGATGGTGACGTGGGCGTCGGATTCTGGTCGAGCGACAACAACACCATCTATTTCAACGAGGGCATCCGGGCGACGAACCAGCTCGTTGCCCTCGACGTGCGTCAGAACACGGTCAGGCCGGTCACGAATGAAAAGGCTTCGCTGACGGTCAACCGAGACGACGATTCGGGCGCGATCCTGATCAACTTCTCGGATGGTCAAACGCCGCCGACGCTGTTCACGGTCGATTCCGTCGACAAGGTCAGCGCGCGGAGCAGCTGGCGTCAGCTGACGGATGCCAATCCGCAGGTGCGCAGCTTCGCGCTTGGACAGGAGGAGGAGATTACCTGGAAGTCCAAGGATGGGACGATGGTTGGGGGCGTGCTCGTCAGACCCGTCGGCTATCGCGCGGGACAGCGATATCCGCTCATCGTCGCAATTCACGGCGGACCCGCGGGTGCCGATGTGCTGAGCTTCAACGGCGGATACGGATCCCAGGTCTACGCAGGTGCGGGGTATGCGGTGCTCAAGCCCAACTATCGCGGATCAACCAACTACGGGGTGAAGCACAAGACCGGCATCGTTGGCAATTACTTTGCTCCCGGCTACGAGGACATCATGACGGGGGTCGATCATCTCATCGCCCAAGGTCTGGTGGATTCCGATCGGATGGGCGTGCTGGGGTGGAGCGCAGGCGGCCATTGGTCGAACTGGATTCTCACCCACACCGATCGGTTCAAGGCGATTAGCTCCGGAGCAGGAACCTCGAACTGGATCTCAATGTACGCACAGAGCGATATTCAGCGGAGTCGCCAGTTCTACCTGGGCGATAAGCTTCCGTACGACGATTTCGACGCGTACTGGAATCAGTCGCCGCTCAAATACATCAAGAATGCCAAGACGCCAACGATGATCCACGTCGTTGAAGGCGACCCGCGGGTACCGAGCCCTCAGTCGATCGAGCTGCACATGGCGCTGAAGCAGCTTGGTGTGCCGACTGAGCTCTTCATGTATCCAGGTACCACCCACGGTATTCCGGACCCTCGCAACCAGCTGGTGAAGGCGGTCAGCGAAATGGCGTGGATGGACTACTACGTCCGCGGACAAGGACAAGGCAAGAAGTTTGCTTGGCGTGACGTGCTGAAGACGCTCGAGGACGAAGCGGCACGGCCGAAAGTGACCACGAACCAGTGACACCGTTTACCGATTTCGATGAGGCTGCCCGAGCCGCGTTGAAGTTTCTACACAAGCGGCTCGGCTTCGACCTGTGGATGGTCACACGTGCGCAGGGCGACGATTTGATTGTGTTGCAGACCGAGGATCAGCGCTACGGCATCCAGGAGGGCACTGTCTTTCAGTGGGCGGACACGTTTTGCTCACGAATGGTCGAGGGACAAGGTCCACGAATTGCGCCGCGGTCCCGGGACGTTCCTGCTTACGCGAGCGCGCCCATTGGCCAGCAGCTCGACATTCAGGCGTACATCGGGGTTCCGCTGACCGGTGCGGGGGGCGCCTTGTTCGGTACGCTGTGCGCCGTCGACTCCAGCCCACAGCCTGAGTCTCTCGTTGACGAGCAATCGCTGGTCGAGCTGGCGGGCGCGCTGTTGAGCTCGTTGCTGCGAACCGAGATGCAATTGATCGACGAAGTGCGTCGCGCTGAACGGGCCCAAGCCGAGGCGCTCACCGATTCATTGACAGGTCTGTATAACCGTCGCGGCTGGGCACGTCTTGTCGAAGCGGAGGAAAACCGCTGCCGCCGCTACGGACACACGGCCTGCGTCGTCGCGGTGGATCTCGACAATCTGAAGCGCGTCAACGACTCTCAAGGGCACTTTGCCGGCGACGAACTGATCGCTCGGGCTGGGGGTGTGCTCGCCTCGGTGGCGCGAGCCCAGGACATTGCGGCGCGGATCGGCGGCGACGAGTTCTTGCTGCTGGCCGTCGAATGCGACCGATCGGGGGCGGCCACGCTCGCGGATCGTCTGCGCGCCGACTTCGCCTTCGCAGGCGTGAACGCCTCGATCGGATATGCGCTTCGCGATCCGGCTCGCAGTCTGACGGACGCGTGGGATGAAGCCGACAA
Organism: uncultured Acidobacteriota bacterium; assembly: GCA_963841905.1. Lineage (GTDB taxonomy): Bacteria > Acidobacteriota > Vicinamibacteria > Vicinamibacterales > UBA2999 > JACCSI01. The sequence continues at coordinate 29,411 of CAWJEM010000005.1, read as the reverse complement.
GGCGATGTACCAGGAGAAGAGCCGGGCCTGAATCACTGGCCGGTGACCAGTGGCCGGTTGCAGTGCGACTTTAGGGCCTGAATCAGTGCAGTTTGTCACTGACCACTGACCACTGACTCGCGATTTAGCGCGTCGCGACGGCAAGCACTGAGAGGTCGCCTTTCGTCCCTCCAATGCGCAACGTTCCCCGGTCGATAAACTGCAAGCCCGACCCGGGCACGAGATCGACCACGGTCCTCGAAACGAGCACCTCACCAGACGCCGCGGCGGCGGCAATCTCGGCGCTGATTTCCAGCAACGGCCCGCCGTTCGCGTGGGGCTCGCACTCCCCGATGTGCACTCCAGCACTGACATCGATGCGCGAGCGGCTGGCGACGGTCTTGATCGCACAGCCGCAGCGCACGGCGCGACCGGGCCCATCGAAGATCGCGACGAACTGGCAGTCGCCAGTCTGCAGCGGTCGGCCACGGCAGGCGGCCACCTCCCGCGCAAACACCCGCTGCAGGTGTTGCCGATCGCTGGCCGACACGTCCGCTCGCACGGTGAGCACGGTCGCCAGCACACGCTCGACTGCTGACCGCGCTGGCGTGCCTGCCAGGAAACGCTCAATCTCGCGAAGGATTTCGTCCTGGTCGCCGACGAACGGCAAATGATCCTCGCCCGTCAGCTCGACGAACTGTGAGGTGGGGATGCGCGAGGCGAGATAGCGACCCTCTTCGACGAGCAGGCATCGATCCCCGGTTCGGTGAAGCACGAGGGTCGGCACCTGGATCGACGGCAAGACGTCGCGCACGTCGATTTCAGCGTTCATCCGCGTGAGCGCCACGGCTGCGCCCGGGCTGGCGCCCATGCGCAGGTACGACGCCCACCATTCGCGGAACTCGGTATCGTTCAATCGGCTCGGTGCCCTTTCATCGATGCCGACGGGACCGCCCCACTCATCGAGAATCAGCTGACAGAACGCGTCGCGCTGCGCCCGCGTCTGTCCCCACGGGTAGTCAGGATCCTTCAGTCGACGGGCATAGCTGCCAATCGCAATCAGCGCTTCGGTCTTTTCAGGATAGGTGGCGGCAAACAACGTGCACAGCGGTCCGCCCTCCGAGATTCCCAGCAGCACGGCTCGCTCGGAGCCAGCCGCCTCCATCACCGCGCGGACGTCGTCCATGCGCTGCTCGAGGGTTGGCAGCTGACTCACTGGGACCGGATCGGAAAGACCGGTCCCGCGCTTGTCGAAGAGAATCAATCGGGTCATCGAGGCGAGCCCGGTGAGGAATCGCGCGAACGACGGTTCGCTCCAGAAATACTCGAGGTGAGATACCCAGCCCATGACGAATACGAGATCGATTGGACCGGAGCCGACAACCTGATACGCAATGTTGACGCTGCCGCTGTGCGCATAGTGGACGCGCGGTACAGGCGGCCGCGGTGTTTGTATGGTCTCGCGCGCGGCTAAAGGCGTCTCGTGTGAAGTCGTCGCGACGAATCGATAGCCGCGCCGATGCGCCGTCTCGATGAACTTCGGCGCGTGCGAATCGTCACCCAAGGCCTTCCGGATGTCGCGGATCGTGACCTTGAGCACGGCGTCGCCGACGAAGACCCCACTCCAGACCGCATCGAGCAGTTCATCCTTGGGGACTAGCTGTCCCGGCCGGTTGGCCAGATACTGCAGCACCGAAAACGCCTTGGGCGCGAGCGGCACCGGCGTGGTTTCCCGGAATAGCTGCCCGCTTTTGGGGTCGAGCCGGAAGATACCGAACGAGAGCCCGTGTTCAAAAGCCATGTTTCTAAACCCGTTAGCTGCTCATCTTACCGAATCGTTACCACACGATGACCCTTTCAACAGGACCTGGCCAGACCGGAACCGTATCTTGAAGATGGAGGTTCCGCACGTGCATCGGTCCATCATCTCGATTTTGTTCATCAGCGTCATAGCTATCACCGCAGCGAAGGCAGCGTTCGCGCAGACACCGACGCCCCAGCACAAGCACTACGACCAGCCCGCGGAGTACGAAGCGCCGCGCGGGCCGAACGTGCCCGTGGCGCCGCGGCTGCAGAATCTCGGGGTCCACACGTTCCCGGTCTCGACGAAGGTAAAGCAGGCGCAGCTCTTCATCAACCAGGGAGTCAATCTCGCCTATGCCTTCAATCATGCCGAGGCCGCGCGAGCGTTTGCCGAAGCCGCGCGTCTGGATCCGCAGAACCCGATGGCGTACTGGGGTCACGCACTGGTGCTCGGGCCCAACATCAACGCGACCATGAACCCCGAGGACGAGCCGAAGGCGCTTGCTCTGGCCCGGAAGGCGGAATCGCTGAAGGCTCGCGCGACCCCCCGTGAACGCGCCTACATCGACGCCGTTCTGGCGCGCTATACCGGCAAGCCGGAAGATCGCGCGCCAGCAAACCTGGCGTTCGCCAACGCGATGCGCACCGTTGTCGCAGCGTTTCCAGAAGATGCCGACGCGCGAACGATCTTCGCCGAGTCGTTGATGAACTTGCGGCCGTGGAACTACTGGATGCGAGACGGTGTGCCGTACGAGGAGACTCGCGAGGTCGAAGCCGCGTTGAGCCGCGTGTTGAGGCAGCATCCCAATCATCCGGGTGCGCTCCACTTGTGGATCCACTTGTGGGAGCCGACCGATACACCGGAGCGCGCCGAGGCGGAGGCCGATCGCCTGCTGCCCTTGATGCCGGGCGCGGGCCACATCGTGCACATGCCCGCCCATATCTATCAGCGCGTCGGACGTCATGCCGACGTCGTAAAGGCAAATCTGCTGGCCGCGAAAGCCGACGAGGACTACATCGCTCAATGTCGAGCGCAAGGGCTCTACCCCCTCGTGTACTATCCGCACAACCTTCATTTCATTTGGATGGGCGCGGCCGCGAGCGGGCAGGCCAAGCTCGCCCTGGAGTCGGCCCGGAAGCTTGCCGGAAGCGTACCCCACGAAGCGTTGAGCACGGTACCGATCCTTCAGGGCTTCCTCGTCGTCCCGTATTGGGCGATGGTGCGTTTCGGGCAGTGGGACGACATCCTCGGCGATAGAGGCCCGCACTTCGCGACGCCGTTCACTCAAGGGGCGTGGCGGTACGCGCGGGCCATGGCGCTCGTCGCGAAAGATCGCCTCGGCGAAGCCGAGCAGGAGCTCGCAAAGCTGAAGTCGATCCTGGGCGATCCCACGCTCAACGGGCAGATCACGTTTTCGGCTAATTCCGGACTGGCCGTGCTGCGCATCGCGCCCGAAGTGGTTGCCGGCGAGATCGCGGCGAAGAAGAAGGATTGGGACACCGCGACCAAACATTTCGAGCGTGCCGTGCGGTTCGAGGATGCCTTGATCTATCAAGAGCCGGCGGACTGGCATGCTCCAGTGCGGCAGGCTCTCGGCGCGGTGTTGCTGGAGGCCGGGCGTGCGGACGAAGCGGAGGCGGTGTTCTGGGAGGACCTGAAGAAGAACCCGGAATCCGGCTGGTCGCTCTTCGGCCTCAAACAGGCGCTCGCCGCACAGGGCAAGAAAGAAGACCTCGCGGTCGTGGAGCAGCGTTTCCAGAAGGCCTGGAAGCACGCCGACATCACGCTGACAAGCGCGCGAATCATCAACTGATGGAATCTGCACGCGTGTCCTTGGTCCGTCCACTCGAGATGGTTATTCGATCGATTCACAAGCTGCGGTCGGAGGCGACGGATGGCCATCTCGCGATCATCGAGAACACCGTTCCGTCGCGTTGCCTGGTCGCGCCGCTCCATCGCCACGCGCGCGAGGACGAGGTCTCGATCGTGTTGTCGGGGAAGATGGGAGCCTTACTGGGCGACGAAGTCGTCGCTGCCGTCCCCGGGAGCTACGTCATGAAACCCCGTGGGCAATGGCACGCGATCTGGAACGCTGGTGACGACGACTTGCGCATCATCGAGCTGATCGTGCCTGGAGGGTTCGAAGAGTGCGTCGAACGGTTGGCCCCGATGTTGAACGCGTCGGTGGAGCGTTCGCACGAGGAAATGGCAAGAATCGCAGCCGAGTACGGCATCGAGTTCGATTTCGATGGTGTGCAGAGGCTCTGTGAACGCTTCAATTTGAAACCGTGGTGAAGTTAGACATCTTCTCAGGCCACAGTCGTGACAAACGAAGCCAATTCTCCTAAGGCCTTAGAAGATGTCTCGCCCCGCGGAGCGGGGCAAAAAGATGCTGCCCTAGCGAAGCGGAGCCGGCGCGTCTTTTCTTGGCGGCTTGAGGCGGAGCTTCGCTAGTGTTCAAACGCATCCTGCTCGGGCTCGGGTTGACGCTGGTCATCATTGCGACCAGTGCCCTGGCCGCGACCGAGTTGCGGTGGTCGCGCACGTTCGAGCGCGACTATCCAAGCATTGCGGCCAGCGCTGATCCGCAGATCATTGCCCAGGGCCAATATCTCGCCTTTGGGCCAGCGGCCTGCGCGTACTGCCACGTGCCGCGTGAGCAGTGGACGACGCTCGACTCCGGTGCAGTGCTGCCGCTCTCGGGCAATCACGTGTTCCGACTGCCGTTTGGAGTGTTCTACTCGTCGAACCTGACGCCCGATGCCGACAGCGGCATCGGACGACGCACCGACGGCGAGTTGGCGCGCATTCTCCGGAACGGTGTGCGCGCCGATGGGCGCGCTGCGTTCCCGCTCATGGAGTATCAGCACCTCACCGACGAGGACCTTGTGGCGGTGATTTCGTACCTCCGCTCGCAGCCTCCGGTGCGCACCCAGGTGCCCGATCACGAGTTGAGTTTGGTTGGGAAGGCACTGATGGCTTTCGCCATCGAGCCGGTCGCGCCGTCGTCTCCACCGCCGCGGCTCAGCCCGTCGGCAGTCGCGTCGGTTGAGCGCGGCGAGTACTTGGCCAACAGCGTCTCGCTCTGTGTAACCTGCCATACGAATCGTGATTCGGCCGGCGAGCTCGTGGGTCCAGCATTTGGCGGCGGTCAACGCATGGACGTCGCAGCCGACGCCACCAAGGTCTACGTGTCGCCGAACCTCACGCCGCATCCGAGTACGAGCCCGATTGGGCGGTGGACGGAGGATCAGTTCGTGGCCAGGATGCGGAAGGGTGAATTGATTTCAGGTACGCCAATGCCCTGGGGCGCCTACACACGAATGCGAGACGAGGACGTGCGGAGCGTGTATCGCTACCTCCGCACGCTGCCGCCCTTCGAGCACGCCACAGGGGCGGTGATACAGGAGAAATAGCGGTCCACGGTCTACGGTCCACGGTCGCGATTTTTGGTCCGTCCCGGAGCGCCTCAGCTTAAATTGGAAGCATGCCCACGCGGTGGCTTGGCTGGCTCTCTGTGGGAGTGACTGCCTTTGCGATCTCGTCAGGATCGAACGCCCAGGACACGGGAGATATCCGGCAATCGGGTGCGCCGCTGTTTACGGCTCTGCTGATTGGCGAAGATCCGCCCGACGAGGCGCTGGACAACCTGCCACCGGACGCCCGAACGGCGGTAGGCGCTGCGCTCGCTCGTGCCAAGCACTATCGCCCGCGGATTGCCGTGCCTCCAGACGGCGAATGGTTTGAAACCTCACTCGCCGAGCAAAGGCAGCGGCTGGAGCGTGCGCTCGTGAGTCTGACCGGTGGTGTGAGCGTCGAGAAGGAAGCGATTGAGTATGCCAGTCATGCGTTGCTGGCGTACGAATGGGAAGGCTTCAGCGATCCGCCACTCGGCGAAGCAGCCCATACCGAGGAGTTTCTCCAGCGCAATCCACAGTCGGTGCTGCGCCCGTCCCTTGAACTGTTTCAGCTCCACCGCTATCGCTGCGCGTTCGAAGCGGCGGGATTCGAAGGCAACGCCGAATCTCGAAAAATAGCAGCGGCAAACTACGTCACGCTGTGGAAGCGTGTGTCCGCTTCGAAGAATCTCGCCGTGCAAGCGATTGCCACCGAACTCGACTCGTCTGCCTTCTTGTACATCGCCGATCAAGGCCATCCGCGTCGCTGATCACCGGTCAGCGGTCTACGGCCAACGGTCCACGGTCTACGGCCCACGGCCTCCAGTCCCTCGTTACCCGGGGAGGCGCCCGCCGGCGTGACGCACGCCCCACTCCACCATCGCCCGCAAGATCGGCCGCAACTCCTCACCCCTCGTCGTCAACCTGTATTCGACCCGTGGCGGGTGATCGCTGTAGCGACTCGACGCGACGATGCCGCCCTGGACCAGGCGCTTCAATCGATCCGCAAGGATGTTGGTCGGAATACCCTCCGACGAGCCCAGGAATTCGGCAAAGCGCCGCTTGCCGCGGACCAGATCGCGAATCACCAGGAGCGACCATCGGTCGCCGACAATATCCAGGGTGCACGCGACCGGGCATCGTGACCGTTGAACGGGAAGGCCGCGAGAGGGCGGTCGAGCGGTTGCCACCCCAGTAGAGTATCAAGTAACTTGCAAAATGCAAGTCACTACCAGTAAGATTTTCGCACCCGTCGATGCGCCCGCTCCTCACTCGTTTGTCCGTGCTCCTCTTATCCGTTGGCTCGGTGCCGACAGCATGGGCGCAGGAATCGACCTCGAACGCGCCGATCGCCCCGGCTGCGGTGGTCACTCGCGAAGCAGACGGACGCATCTCGATCCGCGCAGTTCGCACCGACAGCCCGATTCGCATCGACGGCCGGTTGGACGAGTCGATCTACGGCGCTACCGAAGCGATAGAGGGCTTCGTTCAGCAAGAGCCAGATGAGGGCGAGCCGGCGACCGAACGCACCGAAGCCTGGGTGCTGTTCGATGACGATCACGTGTACGTGGCCGCGCGATGCTGGGAAACGCAACCAGCGCGTCGCGTGGCCAACGAGATGAGACGCGACACCAGTCAGCTTCGGCAGAACGACACGTTTGCCGTCCTGTTCGACACGTTTCACGATCGTCGCAACGGCTATCTCTTCTATGCCAACCCCATTGGCGGATTGGCGGACAGCCAGATTACAGACGAGGGCCCGCCAAACGTTGACTGGAACACGGTGTGGAACGTGAAGACCGGTCGCTTCGACGGCGGCTGGACGATTGAGATGGCGATTCCCTTCAAGTCCCTTCGCTATCAAGCCGGGCGAGACCAGACATGGGGCATCAACCTGCGACGCGTCGTGCGCTGGAAGAACGAGTGGTCCTACCTCGCACAGGTGCCGCGTGCCCTGACGACATTCCGCGGCATCCTGAAAGTGTCCTCCGCGGCCACTCTCGTCGGCCTGGAGGTGCCCTCTGGGAGCCGCAACCTCGAGCTCAAGCCCTACGCGCTCGCGGGCGTGGCCACCGATAACACCGTCACGCCACCAGCCGTAAACGATGGCGAGGCACGAGTGGGGGCGGACATCAAGTACGTCGTGACTCAAAACCTCACGGCTGACGTCACGCTCAACACCGACTTCGCGCAGGTCGAGGTGGATGAGCAACAGGTCAACCTGACACGGTTCAACTTGTTCTTCCCCGAGAAGCGCGACTTCTATCTCGAGAACCTTGGCGTGTTTGCGTTTGCGGGTCGAGCGAGTGCAGGCCTCGCGGCGGGCAGCGGTGACACGCCATACCTCTTCTTCAGTCGCCGGATCGGGCTCGATCGTTTACAGGAAACCCCGCAGCGCGCCGGTGGACGTCTCACCGGCAAGGTCGGCGCGACGACGGTCGGGATGTTGAACGTGCAGACCGGCGATAACGACGCCGTGGCGGTTGAACGCGCCAACTTCACGGTGCTTCGCGCAAAACGCGACGTCCTGCGCCGCAGCAGCATTGGCGCGATGTACACGCATCGCACCGAGACTCCCGGACGCGTGGGATCGAATCACGGCTTCGGGATCGACGCGACGTTCTCGTTCTTCCAGAATCTCCGGTTCGACACCTACCTCGCCGGCACCCAGACGAAGAATCGGCCGAGCGATGACCTCAGCTACCGAGGGTTCTTCGACTACAACGCGGACCGATGGGGGGTGCAGGCCGAGCGTCTGGTCGTGGAGCCGAATTTCCTTCCGGAGATCGGCTTTCTTCGCCGCACCGACATGCGTCGGAATTTCGGTCTGGTGCGGTTCAGTCCTCGCCCCACCGGCGTCCCGCACGTGCGAAAGTTGACGTTTCAGTCCAGCGTCAACTACACCACGAACAATCAGAATCGTCTCGACACGCGAGAACAGGGCGCGACGTTTCAAACAGAATTCGTCAACAGCGACGTCGCGAGCATCGGCTACCTCGACAACTTCGAGCGCCTGGTCCTGCCGTTCAATGTCTCGACCGGCGTCAACATCCCGATAGGAACTTACGATTTCCACACGCTTCAGATGTCGTACGCCGCCGGACAGCAGCGTCGCGTGTCCGGCACCCTGGTATTCGAGATGGGGAAGTTCTACAGCGGCGATCGCCGGACGATTGCCGTCAACGGCGCGCGAATGCAAGTGACCCCTCAGATCTCACTCGAGCCGAGCCTTTCTATCAACGATGTCGATCTGCCAGAGGGCTCGTTCGTCGCCACGGTCATTCGCAATCGAGCGACCTACACCATCACACCGCGCATGTTCGTCAGCGGCATCGTGCAGTACAACTCGACCAACGAATCGCTGGGCAGCAACCTTCGCTTGCGGTGGGAGTACGCGCCCGGTAGCGAGCTCTTCGTCGTCTATACCGACGATTACAACACCGACCCAATCCTCGGGATGACCAGCCTTCGCAACCGGGCCTTCGTTGTGAAGATTAATAGGCTGTTCAGACCATAGGGCACAGGGCGCAGGGCATAGGGCACAGGGAGGGATCAGGGCCCTGTTCCCACCCTATGCCCTGCGCCCTGTGCCCTACTTAATCACCTTCTCCACATTCCCCGTATTGGCGTCGACGACGATCATCAACCCGCCGCTCTTGCCGTCAGGCTTCGAGAAGTTGATGTACCACGTCGCATGACGGTCGGTGGGAGCCGCAGCGGTCTGGACCTCGACGTTGTGGCCCGAGGCGAGGAGGTCCGCCCCGTGCTGCTTGGCGATGGCGTACAGTTTGGCCCCATCGCGGAAGAATCCGGGCTTGAGATCAGGAAGCCGACCAGCCTCGCCTTTTGATGCGTAACAGGTGAGCATGCCGCGAAAGGTCGAGATCGAAACGTTCTCGCTGGTCGATGGTGAGAAGAACGTGACGTTCCAGGCTTCCGAGCGTCCTTGCTCGTCGAGTGGCCCCATGCTCGTGCTCGTTAGTCGCGCGAGCACGGCGTCGCTTTTCCACGCCTTGGCCTTGCCTTCGGCGCGCGCGTAGACGTCCGCCAAGCTGACTTTCGAGTCTTTGAGCTGCTCCATCTTGCAAACTTCCTGGGCGTTCGCGGCAGCTGCGAAGAGGAGGACCGCCACTGCGACGCACAACACTTGGCGCATAAAAATCTCCAATCGTGGAGCATATCGCACGTTTTCGTTGTCGTGCTTACCTATGCCACACTCTTCGTGCATGGCACGTCGAGGACGCTTTCTGATCAAGCCGATCTTGGGAATGACACGAAGCTTGCTATTCATTCCTGTCGGGCTGGCGATTGGTTGCGGTCTGTCAATGGGTTGCAGCCGAGAGCCCGCCGCAGCGCCGGCCACAGGTCCGGCCCCGTCGGGTGCCGTCTCGGCGACTGCAGCGGGCGCTCGGATGGTGGATGTCGCAGCGAATCAGGGGTGGCAAGACACGGGCATTCGAGTCGCGCCGCAACAGAAGTTCCAGTTGAGGTATCGGTCTGGTCAGATCACCGACAAGGACACCAAAATCGCCGACGGACACGGAAGCGACTACGTCTGCGGCGATCCAGGATGTTGTGACCCGATGCCGGACGAGCGTCGCGGGACGCTGCTCGGCAGAATCGGCGGCAACGTCTTCATCGTCGGGAATGGCGGAGAGTATTCGGCGCCGGAAGGCGGCATCATCTTTCTGCGCGTCAACGATTGCGACGACGGACTGCTGGACAATACGGGGCAGTTGAAGGTGGAGTTTATTCCGTAGGCCGCCTGCGGGGAGGGCCGTGCTGCGCACGGAATGCCGCTTCGCGAAGGCCGCCTTCGGCGGAAAGGCGGCTTCGCCGAGGGCCGCTTCGCGGAGGGCCGCGGATTCTCGGGCGGAAAGCCGTGCCGCCTTCGGGGGGCGGCGTCGCCGATGGGCATGCAGTTGATGTCAGACAAGGATGGCATTCCACGGCTGATCGCGGCGCTGACAGACGCGTAGTTGTAGTTGGTGGCAGACTACGGGAAATTACGGCAAGCCCATGCGTTTTAGCAGGTCGTCGAATCGTGGATCAGGTCGAAGTGGGGCTAACCCTGACATGCTGTTCACATAAAGGAATATGGTTTTGTCACGAACGCCTCTTTCAAGCCACATGAACGCACGGTCATGATCACCAAGTGCGGTGTAAACGAGCGCCAGAGCAGTAGAGCGGTGCCTGGTATCTTGATTTTCGAGATCCGCTGCGATCGTCTCTGCTTCTGTTCGCCTCCCAGCTCTCCCCAACGCCGATCCCAGAAGCCCTTTGTTCATGTCGCGGCCGCCCGAGAGCTGCGCCGAGATCTCTAGTTCACGAATCGCCTCGTCATACGTTCCTCTCGCTAGATAAGCGTGACCGAGTTTTTCGTGCGCGATCCATCGTCCCGGGTGTAGCTCAAGGGTTGTCTGCGCTTGATTCAGCGCCTCGTCGGTGTGGCCCGCGCTCAAGAGGGCCTCGACGAATGCGCTACTTGCGAGCGTCGAGATCGGGTCGAGCTCCCGGCTACGCCTGGCATGGAAGAGAGATTGATCGACGTTCCCCATTGCACGTTGCAGCATGGCGTAACCCTGATGGGCCATGGCGTTGTTCGGAGCTAACGTAAGGGCACTCTTAAACTCCTGCTCGGCGCCGCGCCAATCCCAGTCAAACGTCCACAACGCCCACGCCAGCGCGACTCTGGCGTCGGAAGACGCAGGGTCGATCTCGACTGCCGTCTGCGCCGATGTTTTTGTCTTGGCGATTAGGCTCGCTCGAGCTTCTGTGGCTGGCGGCGCTTCACTCGCCAGGTCGAAGTAGGCATCGGAGAGACCAGCCCACGCGGTCGCGAACTTTGGGCTCCTTCGAATTGCCTCTTCGAGATAGGGAATGCTCTTCTGACGGGCACTAAGATTGCCCTGGTTCCACAAGTAGCGCCCCTGCAGATAGGCGTCGAGCGCGACTGGATCAATCGAAGCCGCCGCGGTCAGCCGTGCGCGATCGGACTGGGTTAACGTGACCTGCACTTGCTCTGCAATGGTCTGAGCGACCTCACGATGTAGGGTCAGCACATCGCGCAAGTCCCGATCGTAACTCTTCGACCAGAGGTGCCGGTCCTCACGGGCCTGCACGAGCTGCACGGTGATGCCCAGGCGTTCGCCGCTACGCAGTACGGACCCTTCGACGATGGCATCGACGTTTAGTTCCTTGGCGATCTCTGGCAACGGCTTGCGCCGGCCCTTGTACTGGCCCGACGACGTTCGCGAGATAACGCGTAAGGCTGCGATCTGGCCAAGCTCGGTGATGAGCGCGTCCGTCATGCCGGCCGCGAGATATTCCTGCTCCGGGTCGCCCGAGAGATTATCGAGCGGCAGTACAGCGAGCGATTGCACATGCTCAGGTGCCACCAATTTAGCCAGGCGGCTTCGCGCAGAGAGTCCAGATATCACCGCGAGCGCAGCGACAAGAAGTGCACCGGCTGTGAGTCGCGTACGCCGCGACCGCAAGAGTGATACCCAGGTTCCTTGTGCAGGGACGACATCTTCAACGGCAGGCGCAACGGACGTGACCAGCGCCCGTTCCAATTCCGCGGCGCTCGAGAACCGATCGTCAGGAATCGGTGCCAACGCGCGGTCAACGACGTCCGCAAACGCGGGCGGCAGATTCGGACGGACATCGCGCAGCCGCTCGCGTGTGCCGAGCGCATGCCTATCACGGAGCTCGGCGAGGGACCGGCCCTTTACAGGGTACGAACCCGTGGTCAGGTGAAAGAGCAGCACTCCCAGGCTGTAAACATCGCTGAGCGGTGTCGCTGGTTCCCGCTTGAACACCTCGGGCGCGAGATAGACCGGCGTGCCGGCGAGCGTGGGACCTGCGGCCTCGTCGTCCAGATCGAGCCCTGTTCCGAAGTCCCCCAGGACGACCCGCCCCGTCACCTCCCGCATGACGTTCGGCGCTTTGACGTCGCGATGGACGAGACCGGCCGTGTGGACGGCGCTCAGTGCGCGACAGAGCTCGATGCCCACCGAAGTGACCTCTGACGATTCGAACGGACCCTGCTCGCGAAGTTCGCCCTCGAGCGTGCGGCCTTGGATGAATTCCATCCACAGACCCGTAAATCCGTCATGGTGTGCGGCCCCGTAGATGGTGACCACGTTCGGGTGACGGACGCGGGCCATCAACCGGGCTTCCTCCACAACGACGAGGTCCGCGCCCCGTGTCGCGTCCTCTCGCCGGAGCAACTTGAGCGCAACATCGCGGTCGATCGCCGGGTCCCAGGCGCGATACACGTCACCAAACTGACCACGCCCCACGCGTTCGCGAATCTCGAGATTGCGCCACACCCGTGGCGGTACCGGGTGCGACTGTCGGGCCGGCGAGGTCCGCTCAGATCGAATGACGCCAGCGAGCCGCCGCTCGTAATCGTCCCAAAATGCCGGCCGATGTCGAACACTGCCCGCAGCTCGTTGAACCGGGCGCGGTCGTGTTCGTCGACTGCTGACAGATCGCAGGAACTCCAGTCGAACTCACGCCCGTCAGCGACGGCTTCGGCACAAGCGGTCAGGATGGGAGGCAACACGTCGGTATCTCGTAAAACACCAGGCACCCAACAAAGCGAACAGCCTAAATCTTGCTCCCGGGCCCTTCGTGTGTGCCTCGTTGGCCATCTCGTTGTCTGGCCATCTCGTCGGCCAGCCGCTCGAGCGCGCGCACTACCATCATGCGTGCGGCGTCGGCTGTCGGTTTTTCCAACGCGGCGGCGACCTCAACGTAGGTCATGCCAAATTCAACGCGGCTGACGATCGCGTCCCGTTCCTCAGGCTTCAGTTGGGCGAGCGCGGCTTCATATCTGTCGAGCGTCTGACGTCCAATGGCCGCTTCCAGAGGGTCGGGAGCAGTGTCCTGCATGGCGGATTCGAGCTCCCATTGCTGGGGACGAGAGCTGACGCGCCGCAAATGATTCCGCAGCCGGTTGACAAGGGCTTGTCGCAGATATGCCTGAAGGGCCCCTTCCCCCCGCGGCTCAAAGCTTTCGATCCGCTTGAACGTCTCGAAGACGCTTTCCTGGACCAGGTCTGAGGTATCCGCGATATCGCGTGCCCATCGAGGGAGTCGTCCCGACGCCCAGCGTCGCAGCAGCGGAATGTGGCGCGCGAACAGGGTATCGAGTGCATCGCGGTCGCCGGCCCGCGCGCGCGCCAGCAAATCGACAGTGTTGTCGTCATCGGCGTCGTGTGGTGCATCGTGCGGCATTCCTGAAGGTGACGCCGCGATTCTACGTCAGCACGACTGACGAATCGCAAGTTTGCTGTTCGCTTTCTGGCAGCGTCGTGTTCCCCGTAGCGAGGGTGGTTTTCGCCACCCTCAGTCAGGTATTCGAACTAGAGACCGCTGCGTCTGGGTGCGCTAGTCGGGCATCGGTTGTCACTCAGTGGATAGAAGGAGCGCGGCATGAGGCGTCGTTCGCGTGGAACCCGGTGGTCGTTGGCGGGTGTGTTGTTGCTTGTTGTTACGACGTTGTCGCCCCCTGTTGCGCAAGTCAACTCTCAAATCGTGGCCGATCTGACGGAGCTCGGTGCGTCGCAGCCTATGGGCGGTCTCGTTCGCGGCGGGGACGGTGCCCTGTATGGCACCACGCATGTCGGCGGGGCCCACCAGTGCGGTGTGGTGTACCGAATGGCCCCTGACGAGACCGTGACCCTCTTGCATGAGTTCGAGTCCGTGCAGGGGTGCAATCCCGTGGGCGAGCTGGCCGTCGGACCGGACGGGTGGTCACCGGGCCGGCGACGTCCGCAGCGAGGATGCGGGTCTCCTGGACGACGAACGGTTTGGTTCAGGATGCCAGCAACGTGAACTTCCGTATTCAGTAGTCGAAGAACGACGACACGACTTCCGCGCGATCATTCGGCGGCTTCGTCCAAGCACGGGGCCCCGGATGATCGCGTTTCTCGCCCCCTCCAGCCGAAAACGCGGTGGCGTTGACTCACCGGCGGTCGCCGTGGATGAAGAAAAGCGCCGAAAACACAGAGAGAACGTGTAGTCTTTTCTGGGTCTGCCGGGCCGCGCCCACGCTCGCGGCCCATGTCCGTGTCAGTCAAAGGAGATCAGATGGCTAAGAGTGCCAAGAGTGCGAAGAGTGCGAAGAAGGCCCCCGCCCGCAAGGCGAACGCCGCGTTCATGAAACCCGTGACGCCCAGTCCGCAACTGGCGGAAATCGTCGGCAGCAAGCCCATCCCGCGGACAGAGGTCACGAAGAAGCTCTGGGCTTACATCAAGAAAAACGACCTGCAAGACCCGAAGAACAAGCGGATGATCAAGGCGGACGGCGCGTTGAAGACGGTGTTCGCTGGCAAGGCCACGGTCAACATGTTCGAGATGACGAAGCTGGTCGGCAAGCATTTGAAATAGCATCAGCGCACGCGTCCCTCGACGAGGCTCAGGACGCCCTGAGCGCAGATCGAAGGGCGCGCAGTACGACCGCGAGGCACACCATGAAACTGACCACCATGTTGGCATTCTCATTCGTGGTGCTGACCGCCCCACTGTCCGCGCAGACGCCGCAGGGAAGCGGGCCGGGACAAACCCGCCCGCCCCTCACTCCCGAGCAACAGGCGGCGCAGAAGGCGCGCCAGGCGGCGTCCGCTCCCGATGCTCCACGTCCCATCGACATGCTCGACACGGTGTGGATTGAAGAACAGACGTGGATGGAGACGCGTGACGCGATCAAGGCCGGCAAGACCACCGTCATCATCGGCACCGGCGGTCTGGAGCAGAACGGTCCCTACAACGCGAACGGGAAGCACAACTACGTGCTGCGCGCCACCTGCGAAGCGACCGCACGCAAGCTCGGAAATGCACTGTGCGCCCCGATCGTGACGCTCGAACCCGGCAATCCCGAGCGGCAAGGGCTGACGCCCGGCAGCGTGTTCATCAGCCAGGAAACGTTCCGCGCCGTTCTGTCGGACATGTCCACGAGCCTGAAGTCGATGGGCTTCACCGACATCGTGATGATTGGCGACAGCGGCGGCAATGTGAATGGCATGAAGGAAGCCGCAGCGGCCCTGAACACGAAATGGGCGGGCTCATCGGCGCGCGTGCACTTCGTCCCTGAGTACTACGACGAGGACAAGTGGAGCTTCGAGTTTCTCAAGAGCATTGGTATCCACCAGACGCCCGATGTGCAGTCGGCAACCCGATACGACATCCACGACGACTATCATTACGAAGCGCTCGTCGCCCTCACCGATCCGAAGCTGATTCGTCCCGAACAGCGGATCAAGGCGAACAAGTTCAGCATCAACGGCGTGGAAATCGGTTCGGTCGCCAAGCTCCTGGAGAACGCTCGCAAGATCCAGGACCATCGGGCGACGCTCACGGCGAACGCCATACGTCGGGCGATTGCGGCAGGAAAGCCCACTCAGTGATCAGTGGCCAGTGGCCGGCTGACCAGTGGCCGGCAACTGGCCGTAGACCGTGGACCGTGGACCGCTAATGTTCAGCTTCCTGTTAAACTTGAGGTGATGGGGAGTCGTCCGACCGAGCTCAAGCTCCGCCTGGCCCCGCAGCGCCGATTCGAGGCGATCGACGTCAATTCCCTCATCGCCAGGGATGCCGGCGACGTCCTCGCCCGGCACAACCGGGCGCTGTACTGCTCGTTTCACACGACCGCGGGTTATCTCGATCAGAGCCTGTCGGCGCGCATGCGCCATAGTCAGGATCGGCTCTCGCTCTTCTTCAGGACGTTCCACGCCTTGTTCCCACAGGGTGGCGCCTACCGTCATGACCAGATGGAGTTCCGGACCGAGCTGACCGACGAGCAGAAAGTCGTCGAGCCGCGGAATGCTGACTCGCACCTGACCTACATCAGCGCCGGCCTTCGCAACTGCGTGACCTACCGCACGCGGCCCAACGGCCCCGGTGTACTTCATCGAGCTCGACGGCATGAGCGACGCGATGCGCCGCGAGCGGGCAACCACGGTGCTGGCGTACAACGAGGAGCGGGTGATCGAGCGGATGCGCGTGAGCATTCCCGTCTCGAAGCACCCGGTGGATTCGGTCAACCTGGCCGATCCGCGACTCGGGCTGATCAGCCAGGTGAACGATCTTCTTGCGCGCACGGGACTGTCGCGCGGACGCGTCGATCTCGTGATCGATCCTGTTGAACGGAACGTCGGACTGACGGTCAACGAGTACGAAACGCTCCTGATGCAGAACGACCTGATGGATGTGCTTCGCGATCCGCTGCGGTTCGCGAAACTCAAGGCTCGGCATGCACTCCAGGATCCGTTGGCCGTCCCCGGCAAGACGCTCAATTATGCGAAGTTCGATGCCGTCCGGGTCCTGAACTCGCTGATGGAAGCGCTGCATCTCGATCAGTCGTCGTTCGAACGACTGGTGGCGAAGGTGATGGCGGTGCCGGCCCGACGTTTCCTGCGTGCTCGCGCCGCGTCAGTTTTCTCGCGGCGTCCGATAATGAACAGGGGCCCCGCCTGGTTCGCGGGACGTATCAAAGTCCCATCCTGGTCCAGTGGCAGCCCGCGGAAGGTCAGCAGCGACACGTCGAAATCGTCGTCGTCGAGGTGTCCTCGAGCTGGCGCAGCAGGCGTGGTTTCGCTAGCGTAGTTTCGGGTCCGCTCGGTGATTGCGACGGGAGTGTGACCCCAAGAGGCAACAAAATACAAAGGTTTACAAGGATTTTGGGCTCCTGACCCGTATGCTGGTATCATAACGACAGAGGGGAAGCACCGGGTGAAGCGTCTCCAGTGAGCCGCAGCGCTTCACCCGGATTTTTTTGCCTGGCGAGAATTCAATGTCTGATCAAGTGACATCAAGAACGTCGATCGTCGGAGCTTTCTGCGTGGCTCAGCGCTGTTCGCCGCCGCGTTGGGCCTTGCAGTCGTCCCCGCGCGCGCGCAGCAGCCACAACCTCAACCCAAGCCCAAGCCTGAGGAAGAGGAAGAAGAAGAGCCGAAGAAGCCCAAGGATCCATTCGGCGAGGCCGAGAAGCCGAAAGATGGCAAACTCATCGACAAGGAAGGCCGCGAGTATCGCGTGTGCCCGCAGTGCGCCTACAACATGTACAAGCAGGGCCGCATGTGGGTGTGTGAGAACTGCGGGTATAGCTACGTCGAATAGAGGGCACAGGGCACAGGGCAGCAGGGAGGGCGCAGGGACTGAGGGCCTATCCCTTCCCTGCGCCCTGCGCCCTATGCCCTATGCCCTTCGTGCGTCACCACCGGCGTCTGGGTTTCCACGGCAGTCGCCACTCGCTCCTCCACTGGCCCATCCGCCAACTGGCCCTCCCATCGCGCGATGACTGCCGTCGCCAGGCAATTGCCGATGACGTTGGTCATCGTCCGCGCCATGTCCATCAACTCGTCCACTCCAAGAATCAGCGTCACGCCTTCGAGCGGTAGCCCGTAGGACGCCAGCGTTCCGGCAAGGATGACGAGTGACGCGCGCGGGACGCCCGCGACGCCTTTGCTGGTCAGCATCAGCGTCAGCAACATCGTGAACTGCTGCCACGCCGTGAGCTCGACGCCGGCCGCCTGCGCCACGAACACCGCAGCGAGCGACAGGTACAACGTCGTGCCGTCGAGATTGAAGCTGTAGCCGAGTGGCATGACGAACGACACAATCCGCCGGGGGACGCCGAAGCGTTCCATGGCCTCCATCGCGCGCGGCAACGCGGCTTCGCTGGAGGTCGTGGAGAACGCGATGATGGCCGGCTCGCGGATTGTCCTGATGAAGTCGCGGGATGTCGATCCGGAACAGCAGCGCCACAGGCAAGAGCACCAACAGAATGAAGGCGACGAGCGCCGCGTAGAGTGTCCCCACCAGCCACGCGAGGTTGTAGAGCACACCGAAGCCGCTATGGCCCACGGTGTAGGCGATTGCCGCCCCCACGCCAATTGGCGCATAGCGCATCACGATGTCCGTGAACTTGAACATCGTTTCGGCGAGGATTTCGCACCACGTGACCACTGGCCGTCCTCGTTCGCCGAGCATCCCGAGGGCAATCGCAAAGACGATGCTGAAAACGACGATCTGGAGCACGTCGCCGCGCGCCATCGCGTCGATGACGGACTCTGGCACGACGTGTAAGAGGACCTGATCCCAGGTCTGCGCGCGCCCGGAAACATCCGCCGCACCAGCAGCAGGCAGCACGACCCCGTCACCGGGACGCGTGATGTTGACGGCGACGAGTCCGATGACGAGTGCGATGGTCGTGACGATTTCGAAATAGATGATGGCGCGCAAGCCCATCCGGCCAACGGCTTTGACGTGACCGGCTCCAGCGATGCCCGCCACCAGCGTGGCGAAAATCAGGGGCGCGATGATCATCTTGATCATCCGGAGGAACAACTGGCTGAACGGCCGGGCGTAGGCCGACCATTCCGGATTGACGTTATTGATGACCGCGCCAATGGCGATGCCGATGGCCAGCCCAATGAAGATTTGTTGGGTCAGGCTGATGCGCCGGGCTCGAGGTCCAGGCGCGGTGGTGGTCGAAACGCTCAAGAGGCTCCTCCTACCGACAGGCTCCGGTCGTATCTTGTCATTTTCTACGACGCTCGCGAGCGTAGAATCGGTCCCTCACGCACCGTACCCGTTTGGAGGTTCGTTCCATGGCTCGACGTTTGGCAACCGTTTCAATTCTCACGGCGATCGTTGCCGTTCTGCTTGCCTTGGCTCCGTGGTCGCGACCGGCCGTGGGGCAGGGCGCCACCGCGACGGTATTCCAAGGCGCCCGACTGATAACCGGCACCGGCGGGACGCCACTCGACAACGCCGCGTTCGTGATGGAGAACGGACGTTTCGGACAGGTGGGACGCGCGGACCAGGTCAAGGTGCCGGCCGGCGCTGCCAAAGTCGACTTGGCGGGCAAGACCGTCATGCCCGCGATCATCGATACGCACACCCACCTCGCCACGACTCGCGAAGCGCTCATCGACCAGCTGCAAGGCAAGGCGTATTACGGCGTGGGCGTGGCGATGAGCCTCGGCACTGATACCGGTGACGTCGCATTCCAGGTCCGGAACGAAATCATTCCTGGTGCCGCGCGTTTTCGCACGGCTGGACGCGGCATCACGATGCCCGAACCCGGGCGAACCGATGCGCCGTATTGGGTGACGAGCGAGGCTGACGCGCGCAAGGCCGTTCAGGAACTGGCGGCCCGCAAAGTGGACTTCGTCAAGATCTGGGTCGACGATCGCGACGGCAAGTACAAGAAGCTCACGCCTGAACTCTACAGCGCCATCATCGATGAGGCCCACAAGCACAAGCTCCGGGTGACGGCACACATCTTTGCCTTAGACGATGCCAAGGGACTGCTCAAGGCGGGCATCGACGCGTTCGCACATGGTGTGCGCGACCGGGACGTGGATGAAGAGTTCATGACGCTCATCAAAGCGCGGCCGCAGGTCGTGCTGGTCCCCAATCTTCCTGATCGCGGCGTGGCGTCGATATGAGCTGGCTGAGCGAGACCGTTCGTCCCGACGAGCTGAAGAAGCTGCAGGCGGGGCCACCGATCGACCCGGCGGCGCAACAGGCGTTTGCGATTCAGGCCCGTAACCTTGCGAAGCTCAACGCCGCCGGTGTCACGATTGCGTTCGGCACCGATGGCAGCGCCGTCTGGAGTCAGCACGTCGAGATGGCCGACATGGTCGCGGCCGGCATGACCCCCGCGCAGGTCATCGTGGCCGCGACGCGTAATTCAGCGGCGCTATGCGAGTCGACCGATGCCGGGACCGTGGAGACGGGGAAGAGCGCTGACTTCGTCGTGCTCGACGCGAATCCGCTCGACGACATCGCCAACACACGACGGATCAACGCGGTTTACCTCCGCGGCGCGGCGGTGGATCGCGCAGCGTTGCGCGCGAAGTGGTCAGGGACGGCCAAGTAGTCGCAGGTTCTGCAACAGGGGACAGGCCCTGTCATCGGGGGACAGGCTTGACAAGGTCTCATTAGATAGCACTGTTCGCGCATAAGTGCTGGTGCAGAGCGGCGAAGCCGAGAGTCGGGTTGCCTGATGATGACACCCGCTTGCCACTCGATCACGTGGGTCGGCGTCGTCGATCCAGGACACCGGCCCGGGCTGGGACGCGGGCGTGGAGACGCTCGTCGCCCGGTCGAGTACCACCTGCAGGTCGCGTACCCGTCGAGGCCCGTGGATCGGCGATCCTGCCGTCCGGCCGACCCCGTCCCACTCACCGCTCGGGGGTCGCTCATGACCGATCGGCTGCGCGCCGGCATCGTTGGCGCCGGGTTCATGGGCGAGGTCCACGCCCGTGCCGTCCGCGCCGCCGGTGGCGTGGTCGCCCGCGTCGCTGCCTCGACCCCGGAGCGGTCGGCAGCGGCCGCGACGCGCCTGGGCGCCGAAGGGGTTGCAGAGTCCACCGAAGCGCTGGTGACGGCCGAGGACGTCGACGTGGTGCACGTATGCACGCCCAATACGTTGCACGTTCCGGTGGCCGAAGGCGCACTGGCCGCCGGCAAGCCGGTGGTGTGCGAGAAGCCACTTGCCACCACTGTGGAGGACGCCCGGCGGCTCACGACCACCGCCGGGCAGACCGCCCTGGTCGCGACCGTGCCGTTCGTGTACCGCTTCTATGCCACCGTCCGAGAGGCCCGGGCCCGCATCGCGGCCGGGGAGGCCGGGCCGCTGCGGCTGCTGCACGGCACCTACTTGCAGGACTGGCTGTCGAAGCGGGACGACAGCAACTGGCGGGTCGACCCGCAGCTTGGTGGCACCTCCCGTGCGTTCGGTGACATCGGGGTGCACTGGTGCGACCTGATGGAGTTTTCCACCGGCCATCGGATCACTCGCCTGATCGCCCGCATGCTGACCGCGTTCGACCGCCGCCCGGCGGAGTCCAGCCCGGCCGCAGTCGGCACCGAGGACGCCGCGACCGTGTTGTTCGAGACCGACCAGGGCGCCTGCGGCGCGGTGGTGATCAGCCAGGTCTCTCCCGGGCGGAAGAACCGCCTGTGGTTCTCCTTCGACGGTGCCGAGGCCTCCTTCAGCTTTGACCAGGAGAACCCGGAGAGCCTCTGGATCGGTGGCCGCGCGTACAACCAACTCCTGATGCGCGGCGCGGAGGGAACCTCGGACGCCGCCGCGCGGTACTCGATCCTGCCCGCCGGGCACCCGCAGGGCTATCAGGACTGCTTCAACGCCTTCGTGGCCGACACCTATGCCGCCGTCACGGGAGCGCAGCCGGACGGGCTCCCGACCTTCGCCGACGGCCTGCGAGCGGCGATCCTGACCCAGGCGGTCGTCGACTCCGCCAGCAGCCGGGCCTGGGTGGAGGTACCGGAATGAAGCTTGGATTCCTGACCGCCTGCCTGCCCCATCTGCGTCTGGAGGAGATCGCCGCTTGGGCGGTCGAGCATCGGTTCGAAGCCCTGGAGGTGGCGGCATGGCCTGACCTGGGCGACCGCCCGTTCACCGCCACCCACATCGATGTGGCCGACCTCACCGACCGGGACGCCGAAGGGCGTCCGTGAGCTGTTCGACCGGCACGGGCTGACCCTGTCGTCGCTGGCCTTCTACGACAACAACCTCCACCCCGACCCGACCGAGCGCAAGGCCGTCAACGACCACGTGCTGGCCTGCATCGACGCGGCTGCCCGGTTGGGCTGCCCGACCGTGGGGACCTTCGTCGGCCGCGACCCCGGCAAGCCGGTGGCCGACAACCTCAAGGCGGCCGAGGAGGTCTTCAAGCCCCTGGTCGACCGGGCCGGCGAGCAGGGCGTGAAGCTGATCATCGAGAACTGCGTGATGGAGGGCTGGCACCCCGACGGCTACCCCGGCAACCTGGCGTATTCGCCGGAGCTGTGGGAGTGGATGTTCTCCCTGGGCCTGTACCTGAACTACGACCCCTCGCACCTGGTCTGGATGGGGATCGACCCGGTGACCGCCCTGCGGCCCTATGTCGACCGGATCCCCCATGCCCAGGCCAAGGACATCCAGCTGTTCGCCGACCGTCGCAACCGGTTCGGCTGGCCGGGGCGGGCGGTGGAGCGGCCCGACCCCTGGGATGTCGGCTGGTGGCGCTACCGGGTGCCCGGGCTCGGTCAGGTTGATTGGCGCGGGGTGGTCGACACCCTGTACGAGGGCGGCTTTGACGGGGTGCTGTCGGTCGAGCACGAGGACCCGGTGTGGGGCGGCACCGAGGACAAGATCAAGACCGGGCTGGACATCGCCCATCACACCCTGCGGCCGCTGCTGGTGGCCTGACGTCGAGCAACGACCGTAGACCTGGAGGTGGAAGATGGGTGAAGCCGACAGTCCGCTGCTAGAGGTCAGCGGGCTGGTCAAGGACTACCCGGGCGTGCGCGCCCTCGATGGCGTCGATCTAACCGTCACCCGGGGTCAGGTGCACTGTCTGATCGGCCAGAACGGCGCCGGCAAGTCGACGCTCATCAAGTGTGTCTCCGGGCTGGTCGAGCCCACCGCGGGCGAGGTGCGATTCGAGGGCGAGCCGCTCCCGGTCGGCGACCCCACTGCCTCGATCGCCCGCGGCATCGCCACCATCTACCAGGAGCTAGACCTGGTCCCGCACCTGTCCGTAGCGCTGAACGTGTTCCTCGGCCACGAGCGGCGCCGGGGGCCGCTGCTGAACCAGGCGGCGATGCACCGCGAGACCGCGGCGCTGCTGGCCCGGCTCGGGGACGAGGGCATCGCACCGACGGCGGCGGTGACGACGCTCCGGCCAGCCCAACAGCAGGTCGTTTCGATGGCGAGGGCGTTGTCGCACTCGGTCAAGCTGCTCATCCTCGACGAGCCGTCGGCCGTCCTGGACGACGTCGAGGTGGAGGCGCTGTTCAAGGTGGTCAGGCGGCTCACCGCCGAGGGAGTCGGGATCATCTGGATCTCCCACCGGCTCGGCGAGGTACGCCAGCTGGGCGACCGGGTGACCGTGCTGAAGGAGGGCCGGACGGTGGCGACCGAGCTGCCACCCGACAGCCCGGTCGACACCCTGATCGGGCACATGGTCGGCGGACGCATGGAGACGCTGTTCCCCGACCGCAAGCCGCCCCGCGAGGCGACCGTGCTCCAGGTGCGCGGCCTGACCCGTGCCCCCGACGTGTACGACGCCTCATTCGATCTGCGCGAGGGCGAGATCCTCGGCCTGGCCGGGCTGGTCGGCTCGGGCCGCACCGAGCTGCTCCGCCTGATCTATGGGCTGGACCCGGCCCAGTCCGGCGAGGTGGAGGTTGGCGGTCGCCGCCTCCCGCCTGGCCGGCCCGACCTGGCCATCCGGGCCGGCCTCGGGTTCACGCCCGAGGAACGCAAGTCCCAGGGGCTGTGGCTGGACTGGAGCATGGTCCGCAACACCTCGATCGCCGACCTGGCCCGGTTCCGGCGCGGCCCGTTCACTGACCGCGCCGGCGAGCGACAGGAAGCCACCCGCCACCTGCGGTCGCTCAACACCCGGCCCGACGCGCCCGAACGCCCGGCCCGGCAGTTCTCCGGCGGCAACCAGCAGAAGGCGGTCCTGGCCCGCTGGCTGCTGCGCTCCTGCCGTGTCCTGTTGCTGGACGAACCGACCCGGGGTGTCGACGTCGGCGCCCGCTCGGAGATCTATCGGGTGATCGCCGAGCTGGCCGGCAACGGGATCGGGATCGTCATGGTCTCCAGCGAGCTGGCCGAGCTCCTCGGCTTCTGTCACCGCGTGCTCGTGGTGCGTGAGGGCCACATCGTCGACGAGCTCGACGGCGCCACCAGCACCGAGGAAGACGTGCTCCGATCCGCGGTCCCCGTCCACCACACCACCAAGGCAGGGTGAGGAAATGGCAGTCGACAGCCCCCCGCGCAACGCCCTGGCCGGCTGGCGCCAGGTCCCCGTCCAGGAGCTGGTGCTGCCGGTGGTGATCGTCGCCCTGCTGGTCGCCGGCGCGATCATCAAGCCCGACGTCTTCCCGACCAGCGACAACCTGCTGAATGTGCTCACCCAGGCCAGCATCACCGGCATCATCGCCATCGGCATGACCTTCGTGATCGCCACCGGCGGGATCGACCTGTCGGTCGGGTCGGTGCTGGCCGCGGCCAGCATCGCCGGCGGGCTGGTGTTCGAGAACGGCACCTGGATCTTCATACTCGCCGCGGTCGGTTTCGCCGTGCTCCTCGGGGCGATCAACGGCCTGGCCATCACCTGGGGCCGGGTCGTCCCCTTCATCGCGACCCTGGCCATGCTCACCATCGCCCGCGGCCTCGCGCTCTGGATGAGCGACAAGACCCCCATCTCCCTGACCGAGCTGTCCATCCTGCAGCGGGTGGGTAGTGGCCGGGTGCTCGGCGTGCCCGTCCCGGCCCTGGTCTTCCTGGCCGTCACCGTGGCCGGCTGGGTGCTGCTCAACCGGACCACCTTCGGCCGGCACACGATCGCGGTCGGCGGCAACCGCAGCGCCGCTCGGATCGCCGGCATCCGCTCTAACCGGGTCATCTTCGCCGTCTACGTGCTCACCGGGCTGTGCGTGGGGATCTCGGCGACCCTGCTGTCGGGCCGACTGGCCAGCGCCTCCCCGGTGGTGGGGAACCTGGTCGAGCTGGACGCGATCGCCGCCGTGGTCATCGGCGGGACCGCGCTGGCCGGCGGCAAGGCGACGGTGACCGGCACCTTCTTCGGCGTCATCACCTTCGCGCTGATCTTCAACCTGCTGAACCTGCTCAACATGCCCGCCGAGATCCAAGGGATCGTCAAGGGCGTGCTCATCCTCGCCGCCGTGGCCCTGCAGCGCCGCGACTGACCACGTCGTCTGTCTCTGTCCGGCCGCTCCGGCTCCTAGCAGGAGCCCATCGCAGAAAGGAAGGGAGCAGCATGAGGCTCCCCCGAAGGCTCGTCGTCATGGTCGCGCTCGCGGCGCTCACCCTGACCGCTTGCACCAACGAGGTCTCCGACGGCGGCGGCGAAGGCGCCACCGGGGGCACCAGCGCCCCCCAGGCCGAGGGCGTCACCGGCCGTCCCGTCAAGGTCGGCTTCAGCGCCCCGGGCGCCGACCACGGCTGGCTGAAGGCGATCACCGACAACGCCCGCAAGTCTGCCGACGAGCTCGGCGTGGACCTGATCTTGTCGGAGGGCACCAACGACACGGCCGGCCAGGTCTCTCAGGTCGAGACGCTCATCAGCCAGAAGCCGGATGTGCTGGTCATCCTCCCGCAAGAAGGCGGGGCGCTCACCCCGATCGCGCTGAAGGCCATGCAGGCCGGTATCCCGGTGGTCAACGTCGACCGTGAGTTCTCCACCCCGGCCGCCTACCGGACCTTGATCGGCGGCGACAACTACGGCATCGGCGAGGCCGCCGCCAACTTCATCGCCAACGAGCTGAACTGCCAGGGCAACGTCGTGGAGATCCAGGGCGTGGCCGGGATCTCGGTGACCGAGCAGCGAAGCAAGGGCTTCACCGACGGCATCAAGCGCTGCAACGGCGGCATCAAGATCGTGGCCAGCCAGCCGGCCGACTTCCTGCCCGACAAGGGCCTCCAGGTGATGGAGACCATGCTCCAGGGCCATCAGGACATCGACGCCGTCTACACCCACGACGACGACATGGCCATGGGCGCCGTCCAGGCCATCCGCAACGCCAACCGCCAGGACGAGATGTTCGTCACCGGCGCCGGCGGCTCCAAGGACGCCATGAACCTCATCGCCGAGGGCGACCTGTACCGGGCCACCTTCCTCTACAACCCCTCCATGTCCGCCTCCGCTGTCTCGCTCGCCAAGCTGATCGCCGAGCGCAAAGGCCTCAGCGAGCTGGTCGAGCCCGAGGTCCCGAGCCGCGTCGAGCTGCCCGCGACCACCGTGACCAAGGACAACGTGGCCTCGGTGCAGAACCTCGGGCTACTGAGCGAGCCCGATAGCCCTTGGTGGCGGAGGCTCCCTGGCCCCGCCACCAAGGCGCTGCAAGTTGGCGTCCCATGACCTCGGACTTCTCGGCCGTCACGATGACGAAAGCAGCTCGTAATGCGGCAGGAAGCAGCCAGCCTTCAGGAACGGCGGGCACCGCCCAGTGCAGTCGTCATCTTCGGGGCCTCAGGAGATCTGACCGAACGCAAGCTGGTGCCGGCGCTGGCCAACTTGGTGCGGCATCGACGGGTCGAGGGCTCGTTGACCTTGATCGGCGTCGGGCGCAGCGCGCTGTCGGCCGAGGAGTTCCGCAAGCAGGTCGCGTTCGACCCGCAGGTGCTTGCCGCCAAGGGGTCTGGCGGGAGATGTCCAGTACCTGCGCGGGGCGTATGACGACCTGGACACCTACCGGCGGCTGGCCGAGCTGCTCGACAGCGCACCGGGTCTGCGCCGCAACCGCCTGTTCTACCTGGCAACCCCACCGGCGGCCTTCCCGGCCATCGTGGACAACCTGGCGGCCGCCGGCCTCAACCGCCCAGTGGACGGCGGGTCGTGCCGGATCGTGGTCGAGAAGCCCTACGGACACGACGAGCCGAGCGCCCGCGCGCTGGATGATTGCGTCCATGCCGCCTTCGCCGAACGCGACGTGTTCCGGATCGATCACTACCTGGGCAAGGACACCGTCCAGAACGTGCTCGCGCTGCGGTTCGCCAACTCGATCTTCCAGCCGATCTGGAACCGCAGCTGGGTCGATCACGTGCAGATCACCGTGGCCGAGACCCTCGGCGTGGAGCGGCGCGGCAGCTTCTACGAGAACGCAGGGGCAACTCGCGACATCCTCCAGAACCACGTCCTCCAGGTGCTGGCGCTGGCGCTGATGGAGCCGCCGGCGTCGTTTGCCGCCGAGGCCGTGCGCAATGAGAAGGTCAAACTGCTGGAGGCCATCCGCCTGCCCACGACCCCGGACATCGCCCGGATCGCGGTCCGAGGCCAGTACAGCCGCGGCGGGACCCGGGGGCAGCTCATGCCGGGCTATCGGGAGGAGCCCGGCGTTGATCCGCTCAGCCGCACCGAGACCTACGCGGCACTGCGGCTGGACGTCGACAACTGGCGCTGGGCCGGCGTCCCGTTCTATGTCCGCACCGGCAAGCGCCTGCCAGCGCGGGTGACCGAGGTGCTGTTCCAATTCCAGCGGCCACCGCATCTGCCGATCAGCGCAGCGCAGGTGGAGGGACAGGAGGCAGACGCCCTGATCCTGCGGATCCAGCCGGACGAGGGCATCACCTTGCGGTTCGGTGCCAAGGTGCCGGGCCATCATTTCCTGGTCCGGTCGGCGAGGATGGAGTTCTCCTACGGCGCCACCTTCCCCGAGGAATCCCCGGAAGCCTATGAGCGGCTGTTGCTGGAGGCACTTGTCGGCGACACGACCCTGTTCATCCGCTCGGACGAGGTGGAGCAGTGTTGGCGGATCGTGGACCCGATCATCGCGCATTGGGCCAACGACAACACTGCTATCCCGCTGTACGAGGCCGGCTCATGGGGGCCAAGGGAGGCCGAAGCGCTCCTTGCTCGCGACGGCCGCAGCTGGCATGTCCCATGACGGGCGCACCCATGACGTGAAGGGTTCGGCCGACCCAGGTCGAGAGGAGACGGGCATGGCTGGACAGTGCGAGCTTGGCGTCACTGGCCTGGCCACCATGGGGGCGAACCTGGCCCGCAACGCCGCCGGCAAGGGCTTCCCGGTGGCCGTCCACAACCGGACCGAGAGCCGGACCCGCGAGCTGCTGGAGCGCCACGGCGACGAGGGCGAGCTGGTGGGGACCTTCTCGACCGAGGAGTTCGTGGCCGCCCTGGCCCGGCCCCGCCGCATCCTGGTCATGGTCAAGGCCGGCCCGGCCGTGGACGCGGTCCTGGAGGAGCTGGCCGGGCACCTGGACGAGGGCGACCTCCTGATCGACGGCGGCAACAGCTACTTCGAGGACACCGTCCGCCGCGAGCAGGCCATGGCGTCCCGGGGCCTGCGCTTTCTGGGCACCGGGGTGTCGGGGGGCGAGGAGGGGGCGCTGAACGGGCCCAGCATCATGCCCGGCGGCACCGCCGAGGCCTACGGCCTCGTCGAGCAGCTGTTCACCACCATCGCCGCCCAGGTCGACGGGACGCCCTGTTGCCGGCTGGTCGGCCCCGGCGGCGCCGGCCACTACGTGAAGATGGTCCACAACGGCATCGAGTACGCCGACATGCAGCTCATCGCCGAGGCCTACGACCTGCTCGGCCAGGGCGCCGGCATGGGCGCGGCCGAGCTGGCCGAGGTGTTCGCGCGCTGGAACCAGGGCGACCTCGACTCGTTCCTGATCGAGACCACGGCCAAGGTGCTGCGCAAGGTCGACCAGGCCAGCGGCCGGCCGCTGGTCGAGGTGATCCTGGACGAGGCCGAGCAGAAGGGCACCGGCCGCTGGACCGTCCAGTCGGCCCTGGAGCTGGGCGTGCCCGTCACCGGCATCACCGAGGCGGTGTTCGCCCGGGTGCTGTCGTCACAGAAGGAGCAGCGGACGGCCGCGGCCAAGTTCCTGGCCGGGCCGTCGGGCCGGGTCGACGCCGGCCCGGACCGGAGCGTTCGTCGACGACGTCCGCGACGCCCTGTACGCCTCCAAGGTGGTCGCCTACGCCCAGGGGTTCGAGCAGATCGCGGCCGCCGCCGACGCCTACGGCTGGGATGTCGAGCTGGGCGGCCTGGCCACCATCTGGCGGGGCGGCTGCATCATCCGGGCCCGGTTCCTCGACCGCATCCGCGAGGCCTATGCGGCCGACCCGGACCTGCGCAACCTGCTCTTCGCCGGATACTTCCGCGACGCCGTCGCCGACGCCCAGGACGCCTGGCGCCGGGTCGTGGCCACCGCGGTCACCCTCGGCGTGGCCACCCCGGCCTTCGCCTCGTCGCTGGCCTACTACGACGGCTTCCGGCGCGAACGCGGCCCGGCCAACCTGCTCCAGGCCCAGCGCGACTTCTTCGGGGCCCACACCTACCGGCGGACCGACCGGCCGGGCACCTTCCACACCCGCTGGTCCGAGGACGGCCAGGAGGTCGAGGTGTAGCCATGCAGACAGCCGAACGTACCGACCTGGACCGGCTGGCGGTTGACACCGTCCGGGTCCTGGCGATGGACGCAATTCAGAAGGCGGGCAGCGGCCACCCGGGGACGGCGATGGCGCTGGCCCCGGCCGCCTATGTGCTGTGGACTCGGTTCCTCACCTTCGATCCGGCCGACCCGGAATGGTTCGACCGCGACCGGTTCGTGTTGTCCGACGGCGACGCGTCGGTGCTGCAGTACGCGGTGCTGCACCTGACCGGGTACCCGTTGGCGATCCGTGACCTCAAGCAGCAGCGCA
>CAWJEM010000004.1:0-334411 GCA_963841905.1 uncultured Acidobacteriota bacterium | reverse complement strand
CGGTGCGGACTCTGGTGTACGAACGGCGTTGTCGTGTCGGTCATTTCTGCACCACGCTTTCACGAAAGGAACGCCAAATCGCCAGGAACTCGTCTTGGACATCGGCTGGGTATTTCTTCTCGTTCATTCCGTCCGAGATGATCTTCATAAAGGTCAACCAGTTGGCTTCCGTGATGCCCAACCCATCGTGGACCGGCGTCATCGGTCGACCGATATACGCGCAGGGACCGCCCGTCTTCTGACAGATCAGCTCGACCACCAATTGGAACTGCTTCTGCTGGCTGTCCTTCCCATGTCCGCCGAACATACGAGAAAGCTCTGGATGTTGTGCCACGCGAGGGAACACGAGTGCGATGTAAGAGGCAATGCCATCGTATCCGCCGAGACGGTGGTAGAGCGTCGGGCGCGGCGTCGCGGTCTGGGCGAGCGCGGACATGATCAGCGTGCCAGACAGAATTGCGCTCAGGATGGCCACTCGGCAGCCGCGCGAGAGCATGTGTCTTCTAATGAGAGTCATATGAGGCTCCTTCAGTCGCCCGTCAATTGGGCTGAGCCTCAGTATTGAAAGGTCGTCGTGAACTGCTCAATTCCCTACGAGGTAAGCGAAGGAAGTGAAGTGCCCTCTCTCGGCGTCGCGACAACCGGCGTGTGATAATCGGCCTTCGATCCTAAGAGGTCCGTCATGTCGAGATCATTCGTCGCTCGTTGCCTGCTGACCTGCGTGGTGTTCGGCGCCGCGTTGTCGCCGTCTACAGTCGAGACCCAACCCGAAAGCACCTCCGCGGATGCACGGCTCCGCGCCCTCTATAGCGAGGAGTGGAACTGGCGGCGGAAGGAGATGGCGCGGGGCAGCGATCAGCCGGGCGAGTCGGGTGCCAGCGATCACTTTCCCAAAGTCGACGCCGCGTCCCAACAGGCCCGGCTCGAGTACTGGACGCAAACGCTGAAGACGCTCGACAGCATTCCGTTCGACGAGCTCTCGCCAGAGGAAAAGGTCAACGCGCAGATCTTCCGCACCTCGATCCGCGCGCTCGCCAGCGACGTCAGGTACCGCACTTACGAGGCGCCCTTCAACAGCGACACGTTCTTCTGGACCGACTTCACGCCACGCCAGGGTTTGTCCACAGTCGCCGCCTACCGCGCTTACCTCGGTCGGCTTCGCGATGTGCCGCGCTACTTCGACGATCAGGTCGCCAACATGCGGGCTGGGCTCGCTCGCGGCTACAGCGTCCCGCGCGTGTCGGTCGTCGGACGTGACAAAACGATCGAACCGTACGTGAAGGGCGACACGAGCAACCCGCTGTACGCGCCGTTCACCCAGATGCCCCCCTCCATCCCGTCGGCCGACCAGGAGGTGATGCGCGCTGAAGCCGCCACGGTCATCCGTGACACAGTCGCGCCGGCCTACGCGAAGCTCTTGACGATGATGCGTGACGAGTATCTGCCGAAAGCTCGCACGACGCTCGGCGCAAGCGCGATGCCCGATGGCGATGCGTTCTACCAGGCACAGATCGAGAAGCACACGACGCTGACGCTGACCGCCAAGCAGATCCACGACATCGGACTGAAAGAGGTCGCCCGCATCCAGGCCGAGATGGAAGCCACCAAGCAGAAGGCGAACTTCCAGGGGACGATGAAGGAGTTCTTCAACTTCTTGCGCACGGATCCGCAGTTCTATGCGAAGACTCCGCGCGAGCTCCTCTGGTACTCGGCGTACGTCGCGAAGAAGGCCGACTGGAAGCTCGCCGAAACGATCGGGTTCTTGCCGCGGCGCCGGCACGGGATCCGGCCGGTTCCCGATGCGCTCGCGCCCATCTACACGGGCGGACGCGGTGGGCTCGAGGCCTGCCTGATGAACACCTACAACCTGCCGGCGCGGCCGCTTTACACGCTGGCGTCGCTGACACTGCACGAGTGCACGCCGGGCCACAGCTTTCAGGCCGCACTCGCGCTCGAGGGCCCCGAGCGTCCGCCCTTCCGTCGAGGGACGTCGTTTTCCGGCTACGGCGAAGGGTGGGGACTCTACACCGAGTGGCTCGGCACCATCATGGGGATCTACGAGACGCCGTATGAAGACTTTGGCCGCCTGACGTACGAGATGTGGCGTGCGTGCCGACTGGTGATCGACACGGGCATTCACCAGTACGGGTGGACCCGCGAGCAGGCGATGGACTACTTGCGTGAGCGCGCAGCGCTGGCCGAGCACGAGATCACGACCGAAGTCGAACGCTATATCGCGTGGCCCGGCCAGGCGCTGGCCTACAAGCTCGGTGAGTTGCAGATCCGCCGTCATCGTCGGGAAGCGGAAGAGAAGCTGGGGGCCAAGTTCGACCAGCGGCGGTTCCACGACGTGATCCTCGCGATCGGATCGGTGCCGCTGCCAGTGCTGGAGCAGCGCATGGCCCAGTTCATCGCCGAGGAGGGCGGCGGTTCCGGGACGGTGCCGTGGCCGTAGCACCACCAGCAAGCGTTCGTCGGTCCTAGAGCAAGCCTTTGATGAAGGGATAGCCCCAGAACAAGCCGAGCGCGGTCGAGACACAGCCGACCGCGAGGGAAGCGGCGCGCGTGAAGAGGTGATGGGATCCCAAACGTGCAATGGGCCACCCCAATAGACCGGAGAGCGCGGCCATCCCCACGATCGATCCCACACCAAACAGCATCAAATAGCCCAACCGCGTCGCCGTTGACGGGAGCGTCGTCACCACGAGCGCAGTCATCGCGCCGCTGCCCGCCAGTCCGTGGACAGCGCCCACCGCGAGTGGTCGTGCGAGTGTCCATCGGTTCATTTGAAAGGGTGAGAAGGCTCCTGGTCTTCGATGGGAATGGGTCGGACCCGCAGGCACCCGGCGGGCGCCCTGATAGATCGCGCGCACGCCAAAGCCGACGAGCAGCAGGACCACGCAGACCTCCAGCACCCGCGCGGCAATTGCTGGCATCTCAGTCTGCAGCACTACGAGAAGGGCGCCGGCCGTGAACAGGGTCAGCGTATGCCCCAGTCCCCAGAACGCGCCGAGCCATGCGGCCTTCGCGCTGCTGCGCTCGCCCGTCATGAGGGTGGACACCGCCGCAAGGTGATCGGGCTCGAGCGCGTGGCGCATGCCGAGCAGTGTTCCGAGACCGGCGCTGGCAGCGAATCCCAGAGGGAGCGCAGATGATTCGTCGGGAGCACTCCGCGTCCAGAGACCCGGTTCGCCCATGGGCCCCACACTCGCTTGCTGAAGCATCCAGTACGTCGCGAACGTGCACACGAGTCCAAGGAGCAGCCAGATCGTTTCAGGCGTTCGCGTTTGCAGGAGCTCGACGGGCTGGCCGTGAGGCGTATGTCGGTAGGCTGCGGCCCAGGCTTCTTTTCGTTTCAGGAGTGCAGTTGGATCGGCCAGCCCCTTCGCGGTGACCAGCTTCTCCAGAGCGGCTAGCCAGTGTTCATAGTAGCGAGAACCATCGTCGGGTTCACCTCGTCCGGCAGCGACCTTGAGCTCCTCGGCCAGCGCGGCCGCCCACTCCTTCCACGTGAAATAGCCCTGACCGGAGAGATTGACGGCGAGCGCGAACGCCTGAGCCTGCCATGGTTCGGCGAACACCGGGCCGCCTTCGTCACGCGGCAGCCGCGGGAGATCGGCGAGTTGATCGTCTCCCGGAGTGCGGTCAGGCTCGCTCAAGGTAGTCGTCCCACATGTCGATGTGAACCGAATCGCGCGACGAGGCGAGTGGTCCCCACAACTCGCGGGCGGCGAATTGCACCGAGTACACGTGCTGACGTTTCTCACCCTCAGAGTGCGCGTTCGTGTCAGGGAAGATATAGACACCGTGGTCGCGACGTATGACCCCGACCTTGCCACGTGCGTAGCGTGGCAGACGCGTGTGCCCAACCGGGTGCACATTGCGTGCGCGCACACGTTGTCCCACTTTGAACAACGGTCGCACCGCCGGCTCGTGGCTCGAGGCAACGCCACGCGTCATCCAGCGGGACGACGTCGCCACGGTGAGCGGTGGGGTGGCCTTTTGTGAACCCTCAGCCGGCTTGCCGGTGTCCACTTCGTCTTTCGTCGCGAGGCCATACTTCACCACGTGGGCCTCGAGCCGTGTGAGCCACCGCTCGTAGTAGCTCATTCGCAGATAGTCAACCGGAGGCATCACCTCGAGCGCGTACCGGTCGGTGTCGAGGCTCCACTTGCGCCACGCCCGCATCGCGCGGGTCAACGCGTAGACCCGCCCCTCCCACTCAGCGTGAAAGACCGGCTCGTTCTTCTCGTATTGGAGCGGCCCCATGCCGTGCTGACCGCCCATGTCGTGCACGCCATTCATCTGCCGCCTCCGGACTGGGTGAGCGTGACCTTGGCGACTCCAACCATCGCATCGCGAGTCACGAGCGCGGCCAGTTCTTCTTCGGTCATCTGCTCGGTGCCTTCGGGCCGCTCGGGGAGCACGAGATAGCGCAGCTCCGCGGTGCTGTCCCAGACGCGCACTTCGACGTCTTGCGCCACTTGCGTTCCAAACTCGCGGAGGATGCCGCGCGGGTCGATGACCGCTCGAGAGCGGTAGGGCGCCGACTTGTACCAGACCGGCGGCAGGCCCAGCACCGGCCATGGATAGCAGGAGCACAGCGTGCAGACGATCAGGTTGTGAACCGTGGGTGTGTTCTCCACAACGACCATGTGCTCTCCCTGGCCGCTGGTGTAGCCCAGTTCGGCGATCGCCGCCGGCGCATTATCGAGCAAACGTTTCTTGTAGGCAGGATCGACCCACGCACGCGCCACCACTCGCGCTCCGTTACGCGGACCCACCTTGTGTTCCATGGTGTCGATCACCGCATCGAGGGCCGCCCGATCGACGAGCCCCTTTTCGACCAGGAGCGATTCGAGCGATTTGACCCGTAACGTCAGGTCAGATGGGACCGTCTGATGAAAGTGTTCGTTGGCCTGGCCGCTGCCATGGACTTGAGCAAGACCAGGGGTCGCTGCGGCCCCTGCTGCCGTCATCGCCACCTTCAAGAAACCGCGTCGGGTGTTGTCCAAGAGATGTTCCTCCTGCCAGATGCAGGCCCAACGTCGGAGATTATAGCGGAGCGCTAACGAACAGCGACGAGCTTGACAGGGAATACATCACCCCGACTGCTCCTGGCGAGAACCACGTGCGGCCCGCGGCCTTGCCATGCTGTGACATCCGGATCGCAACCGGGTACGCTCAGATGGCAGGGGGAGCGAAATGCAGTCTTGGAATGGTGGACGACTGCGCGACGCGCTGGGATGGGCGCTGGCGATGCTGGTGTCGACGAGTCCGGCGGCCGCGCAGGAATTCGCCGGACGCGAGAAGCTGCGCGCGCACGGCGAGCAAGAGTTCCGCAAAGACATCGTCACGGTGGCAGACGGCGTGTACGTGGCCGTCGGCTACTCGATGGCCAACGTGACGCTGATCGTGGGAGAGGGCGGCACCATCATCGTCGACACCACCAGCACGGTCGGCGATGCGCAGGCGGTGAAGGCGGAGTTTGCGAAGATCTCGAGCGCGCCTGTGCGCGCCATCATCTACACACACTCGCATCCCGATCACACCGGCGGCGCCAGCGTCTTTGCAGGTACCGATCGGACCGAGATCTACAGCCACCAACTGTTCGTGGACCGCGTGCCCGACGTGGGCCGCGCAGGCCGCGATGGCGGGGATCAGTTCGGCTCGACCCTGCCGGATGTGTTGTACATCAACGGCGGCACCGGCACCGAGTTCGGGCGTCCGTCGGGACCCGCCGCGATGAAGACAGGTCCGCTCCCGCCGACGAAGACCTTCAGCGGCGACCGCCTGGCGCTGACGATTGCCGGCGTGCGCCTGGAACTGCTGCACACGCCTGGCGAGACCAACGATGGTATCTCGGTGTGGCTGCCGGCCACGCGCGTGCTGCTCACCGGCGATCTCTTCCTGAAGGCCTTCCCGAACTTGTACGCAATCCGTGGCGCGGCGCCGCGGCCGGTAATGACATGGGTCGGCGGTCTCACGAGACTGATCGCCCTCGGCGCCGAGCATGTCGTACCGGGCCACACGCGCCCAGTCCTGGGCGCGACCAATGCGCGCGACGCGCTCACGGCCTACAGGGACGGGATCAAGTCCGTGTTCGACCAGACGCTCGAGGGCATGAGGAAGGGCGAGCGCCCCGACGAACTGGTCGCGCACGTGAAGCTGCCGCCACACCTGGCGGGGAGCCCCTATCTGCAGGAGTACTACGGCACCGTGGAATGGTCGGTGCGCGCGATCTACAGCGACCACCTGGGGTGGTTCGACGGCAACGCCACGCACCTGTTCTCAATGCCGGAGACGGAACGCGCGCAGAGGATCGTGTCTCTCGCCGGTGGCGTGCCGCAGACGTTGTCACGCGGCAGGGAGGCACTGGCCGGGAGGGATTTCCGATGGGCCGCCGAGCTTGCGGACTGTCATCCTGGCCGTGGATGGCGGCAACGTCGAGGCGAAACGCCTCAAGGCGCAGGCGCTGACGGAACTCGGCGAACGGCAGACGAGCGCCAACGCCAGGAACTACTACCTCTCGGTTGCCCAGTACCTGCTGCGAGGCCTGCCGCCGAGGTAGGCACCGCGGTGCCCCGCCGCATACCAAACGGCGTCGTAGGATCGCTGTACCTTTTGTACCCTGATACTCTGGCTTTGAGTGGATTTGGCGGATTGAGGGCTTCCGATCGGGCCTCGATCGTTGATGGCGAGGGAACGACGGGAACGAATCCCACCTTGTCCGCCAATTATTGATCCTTTGTTTCCTTCGCCCTCCACCTCGGCTTCTTCGATTCGGACACCGGGGTTCAGCCACGTGCGGCTATCAGATGGCTACGCGGGAGCGCGTCGTCAGAAGCGCACGACCCCGCCGGCCGCGATACGAGTGAAGGCGACGAACTGCTCCCCGAAACCAGCACTGTTCGGATCGCCAAACTGACTTCTGAAGTAGCGAACGTCCGCGTTCACGTCGAGGCGCGGCCGGACTCGAATCAAGATGCCGCCTCCCACGTTTCCCGACCAGAGCGATGACTGGGACGAAAACGCGTCGAGCGCGTCCTCGAGGCTCATGCGTATGACGCCGGCGCCACCCGCGATGTAGGCGCGAAGCCGCGCGGAGGCGGTCGGTCGAGGAAGCTGCCACGAGACGTTACCCATGATGCTGGTCAGCCGGCTGGCGACGAGCAGATCCTGGTTGCCGCCCAAAAAATCGGGTGACACAGCAAACTCGATCTCGAATCCCAGGGCGGTCGGATGCCATCCGACCGCCGCGCCGGCGACGATCTTTGAATCGCGAGCGCTCTGCTCCAGATCGACGAAGCCGTGACTCGATTGCATGGTTGCGCCAACAAACGGTCGAATGACCCAATCGCCGGATGCCTCGGACGACACGAGGAGCATCGCCAGTACGGGTGCCGCGCGCAGTGCGTGTGCGAGGTTCGATCTCATCGCGCCGCCGAGACAAACGCGCGCGCGAACGGCGAGACCGTCACGTCGCCGAGCGCGAGAGGAAAACGGGCGCTCAGCCCGTCGCTGTTGGCCAGAAGGATCAAGGTGAGGCCGCGCTCCGGGAGCTTGAGCAGCAGCGAGGAGAATGTTGGCCACAGACCGTAGTGCCAGATTGCGCGACCTGCTGCGGTGGTTTGTACAAACCAGCCGAGTGCATACGGCGCGTCCTGTCCGCCCGTCAGGCGAAATGGAGTCCACGCGAGGAGCTGCGCCGGTCGCGAGACAAGCACCTGTGCGTCCAAAGCGGCATCGTAGCGTGCGAGATCTCTGACCGTTGAAATGAGACCAGCGGAGGCGTTGATACCACGTGGCGGATAGTCGCCGAGCATCGCACGTCCATCTCGCACGACATACGGCTTGGCGAGTCGCGCGAGCACAGCGCGGTACCGGGCGAGCGTCGGCAAGTCATAGGCGGCTGACGCTGCATCGGATGGCGCTTCGAGGTCCTGACCGGGGACCGAGTCCGTCATGCCAAGTCGGTCAAGGATGCGCAGGGTCAAGGCAAGGCGGTACGGGTCGCCCGTGCATCGATCGACGACAGGCGTGAGCGCCGTGAATCGATCCCCATCGTACCGAAACCGTGTACCGGCTGCTGTGTCCGACGTCATCGACAGCACGTGGCGCACCGTCGCCGTCGCATCGGGTACCGCGGAGGTGTAATTCCGGATCGGTGTGTCGAGACTCAACGTACCCGCATCCACGCATTGCATCAACAGTGTGGACGTCGCTGTCTTTGTGATCGACGCCGTGCGGTACGGTGTGCTGGGTGTTGCGGCGACGCGGGCCTCCACGTCGGCCAGTCCCATGCCGCCTTCCCAAATAACCCGTCCCCCGGAGGTGATGATGCCCGAGAGTCCGGGAATCCCCGCCTGCGCGCGAAGGGGATCGAGATACCGCGTGAACAGTTCGAGCCGTTGTTCGCGATCCGCGGCCAGCTGGGCACTCGTGTTCGCAAACGGCATCGAGATGATGATTCCGACGACGGCAGCAGTCGCGCCCAGGAAGCGCATATATCGCTCAGCAATATAGTAGACAATGAGGCGCCGTGCCCTGCGGCGGCGCGGCGCGCGCCCCTGACGTCTCCCCCGAAAACGCCGTTTCGGCGCACGACTTGGCGTGTGCCTCGACGCGTGCGGCAACCGCTCACTGCTCCGCGACGGCTGAATCAGACCTGGGCGCTCGACTTCATTACAGAGACCCTGTACGACGGACGTCGGGTGCGTTTGCTGACGATGATCGATGAAGGGAATCGGGAAGGTCTGGAGATCGTGATGGGATTCTCTGTGCCCAGCCGGCGCGTGACGCGAGCACTCGACGAGCTCGTCGCCGTCCGCGGCCGCCCCTCGGCCGTCCGCGTCGACAACGGCCGCGAATTTACGGCGCAGGCCTTCGTGGATTGGGGCACCAAGCACGGCCTGGCGATTCACTACATCCAGCCCCGGCAAGCCCGATCAGAACGCCTACATCGAGCGCTTCAATCGCAGCTACCGGACCGAAGTCCTCTATGGCATCTCTTCGAATCGGTCGCAGAATTGCGGGCGCTGACTGACACCTGGTTGAGGATTTACAACCGCGAGCGGCCTCACGACAGCGTCGGTCGGGTGCCGCCGCTCACCTTCTTGCCGAGGCCTTGATCGGTCGGTCAGTCTCTCTTTTGCACTGTCTACTTGACGGGGAGCTTACGATGGGGCATGACATGCCCGCAGGTCTAATACAATCGCGGTCCCATGCGTGAAGTGCCGCTCCGCCCATAGCCTTGCCGAAATCGTACGCTATGGCGCCGTCGCGTACGCTAATCTCTAGCCGCTCGAGAAGGACGCCGCGAGATGGCACCTCCCGCGACAAGGGTGATTCGATGATGACCGGACTCGTTCAGAAGTTGAAGCCCTGGAGCATTTTCCAGCGACGCATCCGCCTCGTGGCGGCGTGCCTGCCGATGGCCTTCGCGGTGGCCGCCTGTAATCAACCGGCGCCAGTAACCGCGGCCCCCGCGCACACAGCGGAGCGCATCGAAGGTGGCTACACCGACGTGGGCACCGGCCGCATCTCCACCTACGCCGAAATGGAGGCACGAGGCGGCCCCAAGGCGATCGGCGTCAGCTTCTCGTCCTCCTTCATGAACGCGCCACCGGCCAGCCACTCCGACCAGCGTCGCTGCACCGACCGGAACAAGGACGGCGTCGTGGACCGGCCGGCTGAATGCAACATGTGGCACGAATGGGCCGTTCCACTTCCCTCTGACATGGCGGGGCGGCCGGATGTCCCATTCAAATGGGCCTTGATCAATTGGAACCCGGTGGGTCACATACCGCCGGGGGTTTACGACATGCCTCACTTCGACGTCCACTTCTATCTCGAACCGATGGAAAACGTCTTAGCCATCGAGCCGGGACCATGCGGCCCGGAGTTCGTCCGGTGCGACCAGTTCGACCTGGCGAAGAAGTCGATCCCAGGCAACTACATCCATGCTGACTACAAGGACGTGGACGCCGTCGCGCCCGCCATGGGGAACCATCTTATCGACCTCACGTCGCCGGAATTCAAGGGCCAACGCTTCACGCGCAGCTGGATCTTTGGCATCTACGACGGCCGGATCACCTTTTACGAAGAGATGCTCACGCGGGATTACATCCTCAGCAAGCCTGACAGGTGCCACGCGATCAAGACGGCCGCGGCGGTGGAGCGGGCGGGTTACTACCCGACGATGTCGTGCGTCCGGTACGACGCCGCGCGCGACGCGTACAACGTATCGATGGAGGAATTCGTACTCCGGGAGCGCAGCGACCCAGGGCCGCCGGCACTGCTGGCCCCACCCCCGCCGCCATCCCCAACCCGTTGATTCCTAGTGTCCTGACCGCGTGATTGGTGACATAACTGCCGGGCGGGGCATCCCCGCTGGCGGCGTTGCTCCTCGCTCAAATATGCCCAATATTCTCACTCGTCGCGCCTTGCCATCGGGGCGCCGCGCTCCGGCATTTACGCCACGAATCACGCGGCCAGGACACTAGGAGCCCCTGAAAAAGCCAGGCCAGTCACTTCACGGAGTACTTGGTGAACGCGCCGCCCGCCTGGGTCAACGAGTTCGGCCCTTCCGCCGCATAGACGTTTCCCTCTGCGTCGACCGCGATGCCTTCTCCCGCCGTCCCTTGGTACACCCGGTCCTCGCGCTCGAAGGGCGGGATGAAGGCGGTGATGCGATCTTCGTCGAGGGGACCGATGCGCACACCGTTGCGCCAGTTCGGGTGGTTCAGCGGACCTGACTCTGAATCGATCGCGTAGACCAGGTTGTCTTTGATGAAGAACCCGCTGATACGCCCGTACATGTAGCGCGACTCGAGGTACTTGCCTTCCTGATCGAAGATCTCGAGCCGGTGGTTGCCCCGATCCGCCACCCACAGACGGCCCTTCGCGTCGAACATCAGCGCGTGGGGCGTGCGGAACTCACCGTGGCGCACGCCAATCGTGCCCCACGACTTGATGAACTTGCCCTCCGGCGTGAACTTGCTGATGCGCGAGGTGGCGCCGCGCTTCAGCCCTTCGGCAATCGCCGCGGTGGTGGTCATGCCCTGAGCATCGTGGCCGTCGGACACGTAGATGCTGCCATCGGGCCCGACGGCGACGTCGTTGGGCTGGTTGAACTCGCCATCGGCATTGCCCGCCTTGCCGGCGATGCCCAGACTCAGCAGCTTTTCGCCCTTGGGGCTGAACTTGTGCACCTGGTGTCCCCTGGTGCCTTCCTTATTGCCCGCGAAGTCGGCAATCCACACGTTGCCCTGCCGGTCGACATGTATGCCGTGCGGCGTCACCATCAGGTCCTTGCCGAAGTTCGCGAGCACCTTGCCAGTGTTGCGGTCGAACTTGAAGACGGGATCGACGACGTTGGTCTCGCACGTCGTCCCACCGCCCCCAGC
Organism: uncultured Acidobacteriota bacterium; assembly: GCA_963841905.1. Taxonomy (GTDB): domain Bacteria; phylum Acidobacteriota; class Vicinamibacteria; order Vicinamibacterales; family UBA2999; genus JACCSI01. Next base: position 323,003 of record CAWJEM010000004.1, on the reverse strand, counting down.
CCCGCCAAGCGTGCCGGCACCGCAGCGCTCGTAGCCCCAGATGTGGCCGTCCTTCGGATCGACGTCGAGGCCGGCCGACGTGCCCCACTTCCGCCCCGCGGGAAGCTCACCCCAGTTGCGGGTCACTTTCGGTGCGGGGTTCGGTAGCCCCTCACCGGTGATGGGATTCCCTGCCACCGTCGGCGTCGCTTTCGACGCCGTCTGGGCGTGCGTGGTGCTACTCGGGTCCCACGTCGTCAGGACGAGGGCGGCGCAAGCGGCGAGGGCGGACACGACGATCCGTGACAGTGGCATGGCAGTTCCTTTCGGTTTGGGGCGATATTACAGCCGAGACACAGGGCCCGCGCAAGGGGGACTGCCGGGCGCCGCTAGTGGAGCCCCGTCTCAGGACCAAGAATCGCGCTCAACGCGGTGAGATGCGCTCACGTCGCTGACTTGCAGCCGCCACAGCCCGCTGTCAAAATGCCGCGCATGCCGAACGCCAGCATCATTGCACTCCTTCTCGCAACCGTCGCGATAACTTCCGCGTCGGCGCTCCAGCGTCCCGCGACGCAGCCGGCCGGTAGCCCGGAAGCGGGCGTTGCCACTGATCGCCTCGCGCGTATCGACCGCGTGTTCCAGCAGCACGTGGACGAGAATCGCATTGCGGGGGCGGTGGTGCTCGTGCTCAGGGACGGTCAGCCGCTCTACGAGCGCGCGTTTGGCTGGAGCGACAAGGAGGCCGGACGCCGGATGACGACGGACACTATCTTTCGCATCGCGTCGCAGACCAAGGCGCTCACGAGCGTAGCCATCCTGGCGTTGTTGGAGGAGGGCGGGCTCTCGCTCACCAGCCCCGTCAGTCAGTTCATTCCCGCTTTTGCGAAGACGACGGTCGCGATCAAGAGTGACACGGGGATCACGACGGAGCCTGCCAGACGCGCCATCACGATCAAAGATCTTCTGACGCACACCGCAGGCATCTCGTATGGCATGGATCCCACCGTGGCAGCTCTCTACGAAGCCAAAGGGCTCGGACCGGTAGCGGGCTTCAGCGGGTGGTATACGGCCGACAAGGACGAAGGAACGTGCGACACCATCGATCGGCTGGCGACACTGCCGTTCGTCGCCCAGCCGGGCGAGTCCTTCGTTTACGGCTACAACACTGACATCCTGGGCTGCGTCGTCGAACGCGTATCGAAGATGCCGTTCGACAAGTTCATCGAAACGAGGATTACCGCGCCGCTCGGCATGAAGGACACGCGCTTCTTCCTGCCGCTCGATCAGCGGGCGCGTCTCGCCACCGTGTATTCCAGCGTTGCCGACGGCACCATCGTCAGGGCGCCGGACGGCGCGCGCGGCCAGGGGCACTACGTCGAGGGCCCACGAAAGAACTTTTGCCGGAGGCGCGGGTCTGCTCTCCACGGCCCGCGACTACGCGCGCTTCCTGGAGATGATTCGCAATGGCGGGATTCTCGACGGCATCAGGATCCTGGCGCCACGAACAGTCGCATTGATGACGACGAACCAGATCGGCGCGACTCGTCCAAGCCCAGGTAGGGGATTTGGCCTCGGCTTCGAAACCGTCGACCGGTACGGCGCCAATGGTCTGAGCTCGGTCGGAGCGTTCGGATGGGCCGGCGCGTATGGGTCGAGCTATCGTGTCGATCCCGACGCGCGGCTGGTGATGGTGCTCATGCTCAATCAGCTACCGAACAGAACGGAGCTTGGCCAAAAGTTCCCGACGCTCGTGTATCAGGCGCTCGTTGATGCACCGAAGCAGGGTACCCAGTAGTTTTCATCCCCGTCACACCTTCGTCGCGCGGGTGAGCAGATAGTCCTGCCGCACGACGTTGTCGCACAAGTATTCCGCGACGAGCGCCTCGTAGTCGCGACGGAACGCGGCGAGCTGTTTCGGGTCCTGGTCCTTCAAGCTTTCGACCAGCTTGATCACGGGCCCGGCCGTGCGTTCGAACAGGGTCCGATGGTGCGATGCGCTCAGCGCGGGCACGAGCATGCGTTGGCGATCGAAGACGATGTCCTTTGCGGCCTTTCCCAGGCGTTCGCGGATGACGTTGGGGTCGCCCCACAGTGGCGGCGGCGCGATGCCGGGAGGCGGCGCGGGAGCGTAGCGCGCCACGAGGATGAACGTGCGGCCGACGAAGAGCTCGGGCGGCCACGTCGAAAACGCGATCGTGCCGCCGGGTTTCAGTACGCGAAGCATCTCGGAGACAGCCACCTCGGGCCGGGGCGCAAACATGTGCCCGTACTGGCTGAGCACGGCGTCGAACGCAGCGTCCTCGAAGGGCAGTTGCTCCGCGTCCCCTTCCCGCCACTCGACCCGGACGCCAGCGAGCTCAGCGTTCTCACGCGCGCGTTCGAGCAACTGCGGGGTGAGATCGAGCGCGCTGACCTGCGCGCCCAGGCGTGCGGCCGTGACTGCCACGACCCCCGTCCCGCAGGCGACATCCAGCACGCGCTGACCGGCGGCGATGTTCGCATGCGCCACCAGGTGAGCGGCAGCCGGCGTGGTGAACATTTCGAGCGGAGTGAAGTGCGCCCACCCCTGTTTCTGCGACTCCTTGAACTGTGCCAATGGATCCATGAAGTACCTCCAGCGAATGATTCTTCGAATGACAACCGCGCCATCCAGTGTGTCACGAGAGGCGTCGAGTCGCGCGTTCCGGCGCACACGTTACATGGGCGCGACTGGTACCACGAAGACGAGCGAAAACGACCAGGGGCTGGCGTTATCGAGGAAGCGCACACCATCAATCTCGTCGTTCCGACGCGGAAGCCCGGTGGCAACGTAGTCCAACGATCCTTCGAGCTGCACGCCTCGGAGCCAGCGTCCTTCCGGCAGCCAATTGAAGATCGACACACTGGTATCGAGCTCGAGATTCAACTTGTGCGTGTAGGCACGGCCATCGCTGGGGCGCTCTGCCGCGCTGAACTTGTCGACCACGTCGAAATGTGAGCCTATCCACCCTCGCGTCCGTGCCGCCGGGAGCCAGATGAAATTGCTCTCAAACTCGAGTTCCGGTGTGCTGTCACGTTCGAAAGGAAGGAAGATCGCTTCAACCGTGAACTCGAGCCAGGCGATGGGAGTCGGCAGGCCAAGCGACAGAATCAGTTCGAACTCCGCCTGACGCTCCTCTCGAGTGATGCGATCGTCACTTGCAATTCGCGGCGCTCCAAACAGGTTTGTAAACGTCACCGTCGGCTCGACGTTGAACTCAGGAGTGCACAACACTCGACACCGCTCGGGCTCCTGCGCTGTTGCGGGGCATACGAGGACCACCGCAGTCGCGAAAATCAGCAGGGATGTCTTCACCCCTGCTCCTTCCGCTTCATCTCGCTGACCGACACGATTCGACCGGCTCGCATTTCCACAATGAAATCGGCGAGCGCGGACGCGTCTTCTCGATCGTGGGTGACGTATACCGCGGTGAGTTGCAGGCTGCGCTGGAGTCGCGCGAGTTCCTGCCGCAGTGTCGCCCTCAGTTCGGCGTCAAGGCTCGACAGGGGCTCGTCCAGGAGCAGGATCTGCGGCTCGCCAACGACAGCACGCGCTAGGGCGACGCGCTGCTGCTCGCCCCCGGACAATTCGTGTGGGTAACGATCGATGAGCTCCGCAATCCGGACGACTTGTAATGCGCCCTCCACCCTCGCTCCCCGCTCGGCCAGCGGGACTTGCTGCGCCTCGAGGACAAACCCCAGGTTCTGCCGTACGGTGAGGTGTGGCCAGAGAGCGAGATCTTGAAACACGAAGCCAATTCGTCTCTCATGTGGGGCGACAAGTATCCATCGTGCCGCACTCACCTGCACACCTGTCATCCAGATCTCACCGGTGTCCGGTGTCGTTGAGTCCTGCAATCACACGCAGGAGTGTCGTCTTGCCACAGCCACTGGCGCCCAGGACCACCACGCACGCGCGCGGAGGGACCTCGAGCGAGACGCCATCGAGCGCCTGGTGCGATCCAAATCGTTTGGAGATGCCCCTGACGGAGAGGGCCGCGGGCGTCAACGGCCCTCCCGTCTCTCGACCACGCTTACTTTTCCACCCTGCGCAAGGCGACCCTGACGCGATGTGACCGCTACCAAAACCATCAGCGGAGTAAAGATGACGACCGCTTGCAAGAGGGCGAGAACGGCGACCTGAGCTGGCGGCGCATTCGCGATGATCGTGTAGATGCGAATCGGCAGCGTGGATTCGCCAGGCGGGGCGATCAGAACGCTCGCGCCAAGCTCGCCGAACGAGAGAACGAACACCACGATCCATGCGGCCGCGAGCGCAAGCCGAAGTTGGGGCAGCACGATGCGATACATCGTGCGAAGCCAGCCGGCACCGGCGGCTGCGGCCGCTTCCTCATGGGACATCGGCACGTACCGGACGGCCGTTGAGAGTATCAGCGCGGCGACCGGGACGAACCGCGCCAGATAGGCCAGGACAAACATTGCGTCTGTACCGTAGACGGTGCCAAAGACCCCCGGTCGATTCCACAAACCGATCAGCCCTACGCCAACAATCGTGCTCGGGACAGCAAAGAGGACGACGAAGAGGGTGTCCACGTGGTTGGCGAATCGCTCCCGCGCCCTACCACGGGCATAGCCGAGGCCGGCGGCGACAGCCACGGCGACCGTCGCCCCGATAGCCGAGAGGATCAAGCTGTTCGCAATCGCCTCTCCGGCGCCGGCAAGCGAAGCGCTCACGGATCGGACGCTCAGCGCCTCGCGAACCAGCACGACGACCGGTAAGGCAACCGTGACGACAAACACCACTGCGACGGCGAGTTGCGCCGCTCGTCTCCAGCGGTCGAAGAGGGGCGGATGGCTACCGGTGAGCCGCGGCGCCGACACGATGCGGTCCCCCAGTAGCCGCGCCGCGATTGCACCTACAGCGGCACACAACACCAACAGCGGAACCGCGAGCACGATCGCTCGTGAAAAGTCGTACAGTGCGGCAAACGCCGTAAATACTTCTGTCGTGTACACGCGCACACGCAGCAAACTGGGCACCCCGAACTCTGAGACGGCGAGCACAAAGATGACGAGTGCCGCAGCGGCGATGCCTGGTGCCGCCAGCGGCAGTGTGATCCGTCGGAGAACACGGCGTGGAGAGGCCACCACCAGCGCGGCTTCCTCGAGACGACCGTCAATTTGTCGGAGCCCCACCTCGCTCGCGAGCATCGAGAGCGGATAGAACACGAGGCTCAACACAAGGATCGCCGCGGGCAAACTGTAGATCCACGACGTCATAACGTCGCGGTCAACGAGTGCCGTCAAAAATCCGCTGGTGGTGGCGAGATAGATCCACGCGAGGGCAACGACATAGGGCGGCAGCAGCATCGGCGCGGCAAGCCCCACACGGATCGCCGCCTTGCGTTTCATTGGCACACGTGCCAGCGTGATTCCAAGAGGCGCGCCGATGGCCGTCGAAAACGCGGCGACGCCGACCGCGAGCAGCGTCGTGTTGTAGAAGAGTGTTCGTTGACGCGCGTCGAGCAACAAGGCCGCGGCGGCTGTGTGTATTCCGGTCAGCGATGTCGTAAAGAGGTATGCGACCGGCAGGATACAGCAGATGACAAAGATCGCCACTGCGGCGCCAATCACGACGGTTCGACTAGAACGCCAGCCCCACATGGCTAGCGAGGCGGAGCCTCAGACCGGCGAGCACGGAGGGACGGCTCCACCTCGCTAGCCATTATGTTGTTGTGCCCCGCTCCGGGGTCCCCGCCGCGCGGACTGTGCGCGGTGGGGTGGACTCCGCGGGGCGAGAGTCTTGAATGGCCCTCCGAAGACTTGACTCATTCGAAAGGAATTCGGCCATTCAAGACTCTAGGGGTTCGCTCAGAGTCCAAGAATGTCAGCGAGCCGCTTGGTCGCGTCTTCGACACGAGCGGCAGCCTTCGCATAGTCGAGCGTCATCGCCCTGAAGGTGTCGATCGCGGGGATGTTCTCGGGGCCCCGCACACCCGAGTGCAGCGGGATCTGCACGGCTTCCGATTGAGCGAGCTGCTGTTCGACATCGGCGGATAACAGGTAGTCGATGAGCTTCCGTGCTTCCTCAAGGTGCGGGGCATTCGCGATCAGTGACACCATGTTCGGCATGACGGGGACGCCAAGACCGTCCTGGTCGGGCAGTACCATGGCGATTGGCTGCCCGTTCTCGAGCGCCACATTGACGTCGTCGGTATCCGTCAGCCCGACCTTGACCTCGCCGCGCGCGACGAGATCTCGAACGACGGAGTTGCCGTCCACGACGCGGACACCGTTGGCCCGTAGTCGGCGAAAGAAGTCGTCGATTTTGTCCTCGCCGGCAAGCGCATACAAGGCCGCGACATGGAACGACGTCGAACCAAACCTTGGGTCGGCGATCGCGACCTGGTCGCGCCACTTGGGGTCGGCGAGGTCGAAGACAGAACGCGGCGCTTCCTCGGGTTTCACCAGCGTCGTGTTGTAGGCAATCACGCGAATTCGCGCTGAGAAGCCCGTCCAGTAACCATCCGGGTCAACGAGGACCGAAGGAATCCCCTGCGCGTTGGGAGACTTGTACGAGGCCAGAACATCTCGCGATTTCAGCACCAGCGTGCGGACGGGCTCGTTGGACCAGAAGACATCTGCCTGCGGTCTCGCTTTTTCCGCCAGCAATCGGTTGGCGAGGCCGGTGGACTTGGTTTCCTCGGTGTCGTAGACGGCGTTGACCGTGACGCCGGACCTTCTTTGCACCCCCGGAGCACCGGCTCGGAGAAGACTCGATCGGTGGAGATGTACACCGTGACCTGTCGGGGCGCACTCGGCGAATCCGAGGACCGACACGCGCCCGACCCTACGACAGCCAGGACCGCGCAAATCTGAATCGTAATGAGCCGGGTGACCGAGGTCATGGCACCGACTTCGTCACGATCGTCACATCGTCGAACTGCGTGACAGAGTCCGCCTTCGTCCAGAGGCCCACCTTGCCCGGCTGTGTAAACGTGGCGTCCTCGACCTCGTACACTTTGCTGCCATTGAAAAACACCTCGAAGCGCGGCCCGACTGCGACCACTCGCAACGTGCTCCACTGTCCTGACGGGACGTGAGCCTTCTTCCCGTACGTACGGCCCTCGCCCTTGACGGGAAGGTCCGTGCGCTTTCCCTTCTCGACCTTGTAGAGCACCACGTTGTTCTCGAGCGCGTTTGCACGAACGATGTAGTAGTTGTCCTCGTTCTGGAATCGCCACACGAGACCCGCCGCTTGATCGACGCGCCCAGACACCGGCTTGAAACGCGCGGACAGGTCAACATCCGCAGCGCTCACGCCGGATACAACCGCGACCGGGAACCGCGACCGTGTGCTATCGGGATCAACCTGTGCGATGCATTTGTTGCTGCCTTCGGCCTGCACCACCCATTTGCCGGGTGCGCCTACCTTGGCCGTGTGTCCGAACTCGAACCCCTTCGGCGCCTGCCCGACGGTGTCGTCCGAGAACTCGACCTTCAACGTTGCGCCATGCACGACGATGGTCATGAACGTGATCCATATGACGAGCGGGCTGGCCATTCGCATCGGAGTGCTCCTTTCAACCCGGAAAACCGATAGTTTGCAGCCATTGCGCCCTTCTCACGCGGTCGATGACCGTGCCTTCCTGGATCGCTGCGCTTTCTCGGTCCGAGCAGCCTGTTTCTTCGCCCGCGCGAGTGGTCGCGGTCCCGTCGATCGCAGCGCCTGCTCGAACGAGCGGTACAGCGAGTCGAACATCGTCATGCCTTGAGCGAGCAGCGCGTCATCGTCGGGGTACGCGAGCTGAAGGCCCTCGACCATGGCCCCCACCGTCGCCGCTTCTGGTGCGCCGAACCGTTCGTCTTTGAGATCGAGGTCGTGCACGACGGCGGCGATTCGAGAAATGGCCGGCTGACGAATATCGAACACCGCACACAAGGTCTCAAACGTGCAGTGGTCACCCTGATGGCTGAAGTCGACGCCAAACATGTCGAACGGGACGCCGTCTTCTGGGACCGCTTGCCGATCCGCGGCAAAGCCGAAACGCGCCTGTGGGTCGATGAACCGTCGAATCAGCCACGCCGAGGCCATCCGATCGACGCCTGGTCGCGGACGCGTGATCCAGAGTCGTGCCTGATACGACGTTGCCGCTCCGGAGCCTGCCGATGCTGGTGATCCGGTGGCGTCGAATGCTCGGCTCCCGAGCTGGTCCAACAACGTGATGACCCGATCGCGCCCTGCGCTTCCGAAGAGTCGATCGCTTCAATCGCGGTCAGCCGTTCTCTGAAAATATCGAGGAGGCGACGGACTGCCGGTGCGCGCGTCCCTCGAGGTCGGCGTCCACCGCTGGCTCGCTTCACCGCTTTCTCCACGTCTCGCGCCAAGTCGGCATAGGCATCCTGCCGCGATCGCCTGAACTCCTCGACGAGCGCGTCATCCGACCAGGCATCCACGTTGTCTGCGGTGAAGACCTCGCGTCACCGCCGGCCGCCTTCACCTCGGTCTTCAGCCACTCGAAGTCTTCACGGGCGCCCGTCGTATCAGGCAGCACGTACACTGCCTGCTTGAGCGGAACGCGCCCAGTTGCTGCAGCCGGCGCCACGTGCGGACCCGAAGGTTCGAGGGATTCGAGGGGAGCTGGTGAACGAACAACAACCACCGGCGGGCGCTGGGTTTGGGTTTGGTGGCGGGGACCGGCTCAGTTCGCGGGCGTGGCAAAGCACTTGACCTCGTAACGTTCGTTTCAGAGTATAAGAGGAGTGTTACGGTAGTCAACGGATATCGGTATCCGTCGCGACGAGCCGGCGACACGAACCCGCCTGAAGGCGGAAGCCCCGCGAGTCTGAGCGAGTTCCACGGAGGGTCTATGCAGAATGGCGTTCTGATCCTGGGTTTGGTGGTAGGGACAGCCCTGGCAGCACAGCCGCCGCCGAATCCGCGTCAGCAGCCGGGCGCGATGATCACGATCTTCGCGCCCGAGCAGCATGACCTGTATGACGGGCACTACGTCCTGTCAGCCAACCGCATCTACATGGTCGGCGGTCTGAACGACCCGGTGGGCTGGGACCACCTGGATCACGACGCCAAGGCCGTGAAACCGGTCTCGGTACGGCAGAAATCGACGTCAACGATCTCACGAACACGGGCACGTTCGCGGCCCGGCTTGGGATTCCCGAAGGCAACCTCGAGCTGGCGATTGACAAGTTCAACGAGTTCAGTCCGTGCCAGAACGGCGGAATCGTTGGGTTCCTGCACGAGCATGGGACCGACTCTGGATGTGGCGACAACAACTGGCCGAAAACCTTCGTCTACCTTGCTGGCTGGGGATTCGGGCACGCCACGTTGAACGGCAAGCCGCTGTATCAGAACTACGAAATGCACTTCATGATCACGCAGGGGATTCGCGATCGGAAGACGTTGCGCGTGAGCTACCCGATGGCCAGCAAGAAGCAGCCGGGAGGCGAAGTGAATCCCGCCACCCAGCAGATTGATTTCTACATCCGGAGCCCGCAGCAGAATCCCAAGAACCGGCCGAATCGCGAAGTGTTCCTGCACTTCTTCGGCATGGAGGTCACGTGGAAGTAAGCTGCGGAGGAGGTGACGTATGGAAGACACTAATGAGCGTGGTGGGTTGGAGCGCCGTATCGCGCGTGTCCTCACCGTTCCTCCCCTCGCGCCTGGATTCGTTGGACCCGGACACCTGGCGGCACAGTTCGTGTCGCCCGACGACTTTGCCCGAGCGATCCTTCATCATGCTCGCCGATGACCATCTCGATATCGGCGACCGCGCGGTGGGCGGGCCGCACCCGCATGCAGGGTTCGAAACGGTGACGCTCCTCCTCGACGGTGCCATTTACGACCGCGATGAGGGCGGCGAGATCAAGTCGGGCGAGGTGCAGTGGATGACGGCGGGCCGCGGGATCATTCACGGCGAGAACGTCGCGACGAAGGGGAAGGTCCGCTTGCTCCAGTTGTGGCTGACCCTGCCCAAGAATCACCGATGGACGCCGCCGAGCTTTCAGGATATTCACACTGACGCGGTCCCGGTCCGCCGTGAGCCTGACGTAGAGATTCACGTCTATAGCGGTGCGTCCGGGGGAATCCAATCGAAAACGCGCAATCATGTCCCCGTCATGATCACGGAGATTGCGATGGGGGCGCACACGTCCGTCGATCAGGACATTCCAACCTCATACAACGGGTTTGCGTTCGTGATCCGCGGCTCGGTCGCAATCGGTGCGGACGCGACGGTGCTCAACGCTGGCCAAGTGGGATGGCTCGACCGTCCCGACAGTGACGGCACGAGCATCGTGCGCATACGCGCAGGCGATGAGGGCGCTCGCTTGGTGTTCTATGCGGGCCAGCCCCAGGGCGATCGAATCGTGTCGCATGGTCCGTTCATCGGCGACTCGAACGCCGACATCGCCCGGCTGTACGCGGAGTACCGCGCCGGACAATTCGAGCGCATGAGCAATCTTGCGCGTATTGCCGGGAGTACCTCCCGCGCATAAACCGTTGAACCTCAGTGTGCGCCGGCGGCGGGCGCGCCGCGACGGCCCATGTGCTACCTCGACTGAACCGAGGCAAGCTCGACAAAAAGCGCGCCGGCTGCTCGTCCCCAATAGCATCAACGACCTATATACGATTGGGTGCGCCCGAGCAGGCGCACGGGCCAGTCGCTCACCGCGTGGAACATCGAACCGAATCGAACGCCTCCGCCCACACGTTGCCCGTTGCGGTGCTGCTGATTGGGGGGCTCGTTTACTGGAGTCCGATCCTCGTCGATCCGGCTGGCCGCATTGCGGGCGGCAATGGCGACCCCCTGTTCCTTGCCTACATTGTCACGTGGGTGGCCGGCCACTTCGGCGACGCCGCGCTGTGGAACCCGCCGTTCTTCCACCCTGCGACCGGCGTCCTGGCGTACTCGGATCACCTCTTCGGGCTGAGCGCCGTGGCGTGGCCCCTGGTCGCCGCGGGTGCGTCACCGATCTTCGTCGTCAACGTGCTGGCAATTCTGGCCTCGGTCCTGACTTCAGTGGCGCTCTACATCTGGCTTCGGGACAGTGGATTTTCTACGGTTGGAGCGGGTGCCGCTGCACTGACAGTCACCTACAGCGCCTGGCGTCACTTGCAGATCATTCACCCGCAGCTGCAGTGGCTGGCCTTCTTGCCGATCGCGCTGCTTTGTTACGGGCGCGCGATCGAGGGCCGGACGGGCGTTGCGTGGATCTGGGCCGGCGGCGCCGCGCTGGCGCTTCAGACACTGTTCACGCCGTCGCTGGGCGTTTCGTTGATGCCACTCGCCACCATCTGGTTGATCACCGCGAGTCTGCTGGCGCGTCGGAAGTCGCTTGCCTACTGGGTGAGCGTCGGCGGATCCATCGCCGTCGTCGGTCTCGTGAACCTGCCCATCGCCGTGCACTACTGGCGGGCCGACACGCTCGACCGGACCACTGCGGAGATCGCCTTGCACAGCGCCGCGTGGATCGATTGGATTTCTGCCCAGCACCACTGGCTGTATGGCAACGCGCTCCGGTTCACCCGCGGCTCGGAGCGTGAATTGTTCGCCGGCTTCGGGTGGATCGCGGTGGCCGGGATTGGCGTCGTGGCAACACTGCGCGTGGCAAAGCCATTGCCGCTCGCCGGGTTGCTGACGGCTGCGCTCGCGTTCTGGGCGACGACAGGCGTGAGCATTGAAGGATCCGGATGGGCCGGCCTGCCGTACGATCTCTTCCGACGCTTCGTGCCGGGCGGAGGACAGGTCCGAGTGCCTGTCCGCTTGGTGCTGCTGGCCGCGGTATTTCTCGCGCCCGCTGTTGCCGCCGGCTGGACGTCCGTCTATGCGGCCGTGGCGCGGCGGCTTCCAGCGCTGGCGGCCCAACTAGTAGCATTTCTGCTGGCGGGGGCGGTTGTCGCCGAAGGGTTGGCAAGTGTGGCGTGGTTCGAACGGGCTTGGGCGGAGCCGGTGGGCCGGCTGCCGGTGGCCGCGGGATCCCATGGCGTGCTGATGGTTCCACTTGGCGAGGCGGCCGGTACGCGCCGCGAGATCGCGCGCATGTGGAGCGCGCGGCGCGCCGGCGTGCCGATTGTCAACGGCTATTCCGGAAACGACTCTCCTCTCTACCGGCGGCTGCGCGATCTGCAAGCGGCCGCGCCAGACCCCGCGGTGCAGCGCGCTCTCTACGCGCTCCTCCATCGCTTCGGCGTGACGACGATTGTTGCGGACCGTCCTGTGCCGTCGATGATCGATGAGTCCACGCTGCTTCAAGTCGCCCCCGGGGTGTTCCGAATTCCCGACGCCGTGGCACGGGTGCGCGTCGATCGCTTCGAGATGGGGCGCGGGGCAGCCCTGATCCTGACCGACTCGGGCTGGTCGTACCCGGAGCACAACGATCACGAATCGTGGGTCTGGTCGGTCCAGCGCCGCGCAACGCTCCGGGTACCGCTCGGCGGTGTGCCACGCCGGCAGATCAGCCTGCTCGCGCGATCTCAGTCGTCGGAGGGCGATGAGCTGGAGCTCTGGTGGAACGGGCGTCGGCTCGGCGTGCAGCCCCTGGAAGAGACCCCGAAGCTGCATTCGTTCCGCCTGCCAGAGGCCTCGGCGGTGGCGGATTGGATCGACGTCGAGGTGCGTGGACCGGTGCCGGTGCGGCTGCCCGGCAATCCCGACCCACGCGCGCTCGGCGTGTGCGTCTTCGAAATCAGGTTGGAGTGATCACTCGCTGTTCAGCTCACGAATCGGATCGATGCGTTGGGCTCGTCGCGCAGGCAAGTATGCCACGCCCATCGTGACCGTGGCGGTCGTGGCAACGGCTGCCGCGAGGCTGATCGGATCGTGCGGCGTGACGCCGAACAACAGCGATTGCAGCAGACGGCCGCCCAGGAGCGCGAGCGTCAATCCCCCGGCCACTCCGAGGGCGCATTGGCGCACCGTATCGACCAAGACGACGCGCGCCAGTTGCGACGGGTTGGCGCCGAGAGCCGCGCGCACACCGAGCTCACGACGCCGGCTTTCAAACCAGGCGGCAGTCAAACCGTACGCGCCCACCGCGGCGAGAATCAGCCCGAGCATCGCGCACATCGTGATCAGCGTCGAGACGAGGCGACGATCGCCGCGTCCGGCTCTTCCCAAGGCCTCGAGGGGGCCGACATCGAACGTCGGCAAGTCCGGATCGAGCTCGGCAACCGCCGTGCGCATGGCGCCGATGAACGCCGACGGCTCTCCCGCAACGCGCGCCATGACGGTCGTCCACGGATAGCTGAATTGGAGCACCGGCTGATAGACGTCTGGTCCCGGCGGCTCGTCGAGCGGCCAGTACAGGACGTTGCCGACCACGCCCACGATCTCCGCAATGTCTTGCTCGCCCGGAAGCACTTGGGGCAAGCGCACACGGCGACCGATGGGATCAAGCCCGGCGAAGAACTGGTCGGCGGCGACCTCGTTGATCACCACGACCGGTGGCCGACCGCGCCGATCGTCGACGGTGAAGCCGCGTCCGCGCACGATGGGAATCTTCAACGTGTCGAAGTGATTGGGGCCCACGCGATGCCAGCCGGTCACCAGCGGCGACTGTTCCGTCTCGGGCCGACCAAGGATCGTGAGCCCCAGCCGCGCACAGCGCGTCGTCAGTGGTGCACACTGCGCGGCGGTCGCCGCTTCGACTCCCGGGATGGCGGCGATCCGGGTCAGCAGGCGGTCGACCAGCTCGACTCCCGCCGCGGGCTCTGCGATCTCGTCGACATCGCTGGAGATCGAGAACGTGAGCACGCGGTCCGTTGCCACGCCGGGATCGACGGCATCGAGGGCAGTCACGCTTCGCAGCAGCAGGCCTGCGACGGCGACCAGCGTCAACGACATCGCGATCTGGGCCGCGAGGAGCGTCCGCTGGGTGCGCGCGGGGGCAAGGCCGCTTCCCCGGTCGCCGGCGCGCTTCAGTATGCCGGCGATATCGGCGCGCAGAACCGGCCGCAGGGCGAGCACTGCAGCCAGAAGCGCCACCACGAGCGCCGCACCGGTAGCCAGGGCGAGAACCGGAGCATCAATCCTGAGATCCGCAAACGACATCAGCTGACCGTAGTCGTTCGCGGCGCTGGCGAGCCCCACCGGGATCAGCGCTGTGATGGCATCGCGCGTCCAGGCGGCGAGCGCAATCGCGACGACCAGGCCGCACACGGCGACGATGAGCAGCTCGACGAGGACGACCCGGAACACACGCCCGCGACCGGCGCCGACCGCCAAACGCACGACCAGCTCGCGCTGCCGCGCCGCGAGGCGGGCGGCGACGAGGTTGGCGAGGTTCAGCGCCGCGACCAGGAGCACGAGCACGGCGCCCGCGACCACATAGGTGCGAGCACGAACGACTGCCGGATCGGTGCGCGCGTCGGCGAGGGTCCGCACGTCGGCGCCGCGCGACGTCGCATTCGTGGACCGCGCGGGCACGGCCTGGGCGATCCGCGCACCGATCACGGCGAGCTCGCTCCGCGCCTGCTCGATCGTCCCGCCCGTCCGCAGCGCTGCAATCACATTGTGGAAGTACTCGTCCGACGTGAAGTAGCCCGAGAACGTCAACGTCGGGGCCCAGGTGTGCGCCACCCACACGTCCGCGCGGCCACTCAGCCCGGCAAAGCCCGCAGGCAACACACCAACGATGGTCAGCGGCGTGCGAGAGATGCGAATGGTTCGGCCAAGGACGTTCGATTCGGCGCCGTACACGCGCCGCCACAGTCGATCGCTGATTGCGACTTCGGCTGGCGTCTCGGCAACCTCAGTCGGAAACGCGATCGGCAGGCGTCCAATGGCCGCATCGACGCGCGTGATCGCGAAGTAGTCTCGCGAGACGAACTCGGCGTCGAGACGGGCGGCTTCGCGCTCGCCGGTGACGTTCACGGGACCGATGGTGTAGGAGGCGATTCGCGCAAGACTTGACGGAGCGGCGTCACGCAGCGCGCGAATCGCCGCGTAGGGCCACCGCGTCCGCGCCCGTCGACCGTTCACATCCTCGGTGAGGCTGAGAAGCAGCTGATCGCGTCCACCGAAGCGGCCGTCATCGAGGCTGCCGTAAAGCAGTCCGAACGCGGTCGTCACCGCCCCGAGCGCAAGCCCGAGCGTGAGGATCGCCGCCAACGCAAACCCCGGCGCGCGCCGAAGGGATCGAAGCGACGTCCGGAGGTCGAGTCCCACGGTCCTCCTTCTGAGCAAGCCTCATTCCAGGGGTAAACGTATCGTAAACCGCACCATTCAATGGGTTTGGCGAGAAGCAGTGACATCCGTTGCTGTCCGCTCCCGGGACGCTGATGCGCCTTATCGCGAAGCGCCGGGCCATTCTTTGCCGGTGACACGGCCGACCCACGCGCGCTCGGCGTGTGCGTCTTCGAGATCAGGCTGGAGTGGCACGGCTTGGCAAGAATGGTCGAGCGAAACCGTAGTTTTTCGTCCGAAGACCCGTACTTTTCCAGGTATCGAGAACGTAATCTGCCGCTCCCGGGCAGCCAGTCGCTACGCCTAAAGTTCGAACTCCGGCTGATGATGGCGCAAGGACCGTTTACGGAACCTGACAGAGGGAACTCATGGCATCAGTGACAACCAAATCGACGGCAGCGGCCGACCACGCGTGGTTCGGGACGGAGACGGTCAAGACCCGCCTCGGGAACTTCGAATTCAAGAACAGCTATCCCGCGGGAGACTCGGCGAAACGCCTGCGGGACGCGCTGGCCTTCAATCGCGCGGTCGAGGCCTACCTCGTGCAGATGCACGGCGTCTCCTGGTATCGCGTCTGGAAAGGCGACCGCAGAGGCCGGAGCGGGAACGCCGAATCAGATCGTGCTGTGGGAAAGCCTGATGGACGGCGCGACGCTCCTGCTCACCGGCAACACCGAAACCGTCTACGGGCTGTGCGCGATCGACCTGAAGCGCGACGGGCCGGTCGTGATCGAGGCGCCGGCCATGCTGCTCGGCGGCATCTCCGACCTGTGGCAGCGCGAGGTCATGGGCATCGGCCCGACCGGTCACGACAAAGGCAAAGGCGGCAAGTTCCTGCTGCTGCCACCGGATCACACGGGCGCCGTGCCCGACGGCTACATGACGGCCAAATCGCAGACGTATGGTGTGGTGCTTGGCGTGCGCGGCTTTCAATCCGCTGGTGGCACTGCTCAAGCCGTCTCGCTGATGAAGACCACCAGAATCTATCCGTTGTCGCAGGCGGCCAAGCCGCCAGCGAACGTCTTCGTCAATGGCTCGCGCAAGGAGATCGATACGATCTTTTCAGACTCTGGTCAGTACTTTGCCGATCTGGCCTGGATGATCGAGCGCGAGCCGCACGAGGCGATTCCTTCACACGAGCGCTTCCAGCTTGCGGCGATTGGCATCGAGAAGGGCAAGCCGTTCAGCGCCGGATGCCACACGCAAAGCGCTCTTCGACGAGGCGGCACGGTTTGCGGCGGCGATGGCGCGCGCCAACATTTTCGACTCCGATGACCAGACGCCGCTGGCGTACCTAAATTATGGCGTCTGTGGGAATACATGAGTTCATCAGCGGAATCAGCCGAGCTCGAACTAGCAAGGCTACGTCGACGCCGACCATCGCTCCAGCTTCGCCTACATCGCGATCGACGATATCACGGCGATCGTCGAAAACTTCATGTGGCGCTCGCTCCCAGTACATATGAACAGCCACGCGATGCGACCGGCGCCTCTTCCTCGACGACGGCCAAACATTATCGCCTCCACATCCCACCGACATCCCGGTGGGGAGCTTCAACTCGGTCGTAAGGCTCAAGACGCAGGCAGTCGTGGGATCCTTCGCCGCGCCTGCCGTAGCCGTCGGTCAGAAGAGCGTCCACAGGTCCGGTCGGCGATGCGGGATACGCTCCATCGACCTCGACTTTGGACCAACCCACCCACGGTTTCCGCAAGCCACGCAAAAAAATAAATCCAGGCCGCGCCCGGCGAGGACTCGTTCGCTCCCCCGCTTCTTCGGTCCGCTCGAGCCCTTCTTCGATTAGAACATGAACCCCGACGACATCGCCAAGATGAAGTAGTCCCTCATCATGGGCCACGCAGTCGAAGGAGAGCCGGCATCGGCGAACTGTTGCTGACGTTCGACATCACGCCCACAGAGGCCAGCACGAATCTCGAAGGATCGCCTACATCTACGGCTTCCCTCCGGTCGACGATTGCGGCGACTGCAGTTCCTCCGATCTCGAGGACCACGGCGACCCGGGGGTCGAGGCACAATCGAACCGGAAATCCGACGATGAACGCGTGGGCGCGCCTGACGACAAAACAGTGCAGGACACCCAAATCGGACAAGCACATATTCCTATATCAGAGCCGACCTCCAGACAGGCCGTTGGTGATCACCGATCCCGCCGATCGAGGAGATCGCGATCCTTCTCCTCCCAGTTCATCGACCGGTCCACGTTCGACATTGCGTACGTCGCGAGCCACGCCACCGGCCGGAACAACAGCGGAATCCTTCCTGCTCGCGGGTCTGCGATGGAAGGAGTACGATACCTGACGGAATCACGTCGGTCCGATTCAGTCAGAGACGGACTTTGTCTTCGTGCTGTTTCGGACGCAGCTGTTGAATCCGGCCGACATCGAGAACGTCAAGGAAATCCAGGCGGGGTATGAGGCGCAACGTTGTCGCATTTCTCGGAACGCCGGCCCCAGCCGCTGCGCCGGCGATCGCGTTCCCGAAACCGCTCAGTCCCGCGGAGCAGCGCACGTCGCTGGAATTCTTCAGGCTTCTGAACTTCGTGCTCCAGTTCTGTCCTGTTCATCCATCCGAGACCGAGCTGATGGCTCGATTTGCCAAGCTCGGAATCGGCGCGGGCAAGACCTTCGACGCACAAGCGCTCACCCCGGAGCTTCGTCAGGCGGTGACCGACGGCATGGCCGACGCCTCGAAGACGTTCTCGGAGTTCAAGAGAAGGAGGTGGACACGGAAAGGTCAGCGGCAAGACGTTCGGCACGCGAGAGTTCCTGAAAAGAACTACCTTATCGAATCGCGGCCGCCGCGCTCGGCATCTACGGAAACTCGCGGGAGGAGGCGTCGTACCCCGTCTACTTCCTCGATGCCGATGGTCAGAAACTGGACGGTTTGAAGGCCCGGTATGCGTGCGGTTCGCATCAGGTCAGCTGCCACCGGTCAAAGCCTTCTGGTCACTGACGTTGTATGAACTTCCGTCGAGTCTGCTGTCGGCGAATCCACTGAACCGCTATCTGATCAACTCACCGTGCTGCCGACCCTCAAACAAGACCCAGACGGCGGTCTGACGCTTACGTCAGACGAGTCGCCTGGCAAGAATAAGGAATCCAACTGGCTCCCCGCGCCGAAGGGCCCCTTCTTCACGGTACTGCGACTGTACTCGCCAAAACCCGAGGCGCTCGACGGCACGTGGACCCAGCCGCTACTGCAGCGGCTCTCCTAGGCAGTAGCTGAATCACGTTTTTAGACAAGGTCACGGATAAGTTGGACGTGTTATGGTCACTTCGGAGTTTCAGAGATGCCCGAGCCCAGACTTCAGTCCCCCCGCACGTTCAGATCATCCAGATGGGCACCGGCTGTTGGCTCTCGCGCCTCGTCTACCCGGCCGCCAACCTCCGCCTCGCCGATCATCTGGCGAACGGTCCCAAGTCCGCGGCCGAACTCGCCGGATCCTGGAACCAATCCACGCGCCCTGCATCGCTTCATGCGGACGCTCGCGAACTTCGGCATCCTGACGCAGGGCGCGAACGAAACGTTCGCCCTCACGCCTCTTGGCGAAGCGCTCAAGAGCGACGCGCCGGGCGCGGCGCGATCGACGATTCTCACGATGGCGGGACCGTGGATGTGGAAAGCGTTCGGTGAGTTCCAGCACTCGCTCGAGACCGGCAAGACCGCGATGGAGAAGGCCTTCGGCATGCCGCTCTTCGACTATCTGGCGCAGAATCCGCAGGAGGCCGCGCAGTTCAGCGAAGCGATGGTCGGCATCCATGGGGCCGAGCCGCCGGCCGTCGCCGCCGCCTATGACTTCTCCGCAGTTCGCCTCAATCGTCGACGTCGGCGGCGCCACCGGCAACATGCTGGCCCATATTCTCGCCCGCTACCCGCAGCCCAAAGGCATCCTGTTCGATCGTCCGCACGTCGTCACCGAAGCGCCGGCCCTGCTGCGCGCCAGGGGTGTTGAAAACCGGGTCTCGATCGAGTCACGGAAACTTCTTCGAGAGCGTGCCGGCCGGAGGCGACGTCTACATCCTGTCGCACATCATCCACGACTGGAACGAAGAGCAGTGTCTGACGATTCTCGGCAATTGCCGCAAGGCGATGAAGCCGGGCGCGAAGCTTCTGATCGTCGAGTTCGTGTTGCCGGAGGGCAACACGCCGCATTTCGGCAAGTTGGCTCGACATGGTGATGCTGGCGATTCCCGGCGGCGAAGAACGGACGGCCGGCGAATACCAAACGTTGCTGGCGGCGGCGGGCTTGAAAATGACGCGCGTGATCCCCACGGCCTCGGACGTGAGCATCGTCGAGGCGGAGCTGCCGTAACGCGTTGATTCACCACAGCAGCTCGTAGATGTGCCCATTCGTCCCGCGATAGGCGACGTGCTGGTTGGGAGCGCGCGCCGTGGCGTAATAGACCGGTCGATCGACAGCGGGCGGTGCCGCGTAGGCCGCAGTCAGATCGATATGATGAACGGCCGTCTCGCCGAGAAAGTACCACAGTTCGTGCAGTCTGCCGTCGCTCGAGCGGAAGATGACGTGCTGGGTGTTGTCGCTCGGGTTGTAGCCGCCCGAGACGTTGCCGACGGCGGGCGGCGCGCCCGAGAGCGCCGTCAGGTCGCGGCCGCGCACGGGTGCGACGTTGGGCCAGAACAACTCGTGGAGATGGCCGTCCGCCGCGCGATAGACGATGCGGTGGGTATCCTCGGCCGGAGTGAACCAGGCGAACGGGTCGCCCGCCGCCGGCGGCGTCGCGGCGAAGCCCGATAGATCGTCCTGCCCGACCGCGCCGTCCGGGCCCCAGTAGAGGCTGCGGATATGCCGGTCGGTGCCCCGGAATATCGACGATGTTGGTCGAGCGGATCGGATCGTAGTAGGGCCATGGATCGCCCGCCGCCGGCACGGCCTGCGCCTGGGCGGTCAGGTCGCCGTGGCCGACGCCGCCCTGTCCCTGCCACCACAGTTCGTGCAGATGACCGTCGGCGGTGCGATAGACGACGTGATGAAACGCCGTCGTGCGTAGAGAACCAGCCCGCCGGGTCGCCCTGCGTCCGGGGCGCGTTGATCGAGCCCGTGAGGTTATCGTGGCCGACCGCGCCGAACATCCAGTAGAGCGTGCGCACGTGGCCATCGGCGCCGCGAAAGATCAGCACGACCTGATTGTCGGAGGGATCGAAATAGGTGAACGGATTGCCCTGCGCCGCAGGAGCTTGGGCGTTGGCGGTGAGGTCGGTGGTGCCCTGGCCGCGTGGATCGCGCCAGATCTCGTTCATGTGCCCGGCGGTGTCGCGATAGGCGATGTTCTCGATGCCGGGGCCGGCCAGCACCAGCGCGCAGGGCGGCCCGACAGCGATGCGCGCGCCGGTCGTCGCCGTGCGGTCGATGAGATGCTGGCCGGCGTCGTCGATGCGGATGGCGAAGCCGTCGGGACGCGCGCCCGTGACGGTCAGCGTCACGCCATTGTCGAGCGGCGCCGAGTCGCCGGGCTGCAGTGCCTTCAGCGTCATCAGATAGAGCGGCTTCTTGTAGCCCCTCCCGCTCCTGCACGGTCGGGTTACGGGTCTGGACGCGGTAGGCGATGACGCCCTCGCTGGCGATGCCTCGCTCCTGCCCATCGCCGGTGGACGGCATGCCGGCCTCGAACTGGTCGGTCTTCTTGCGCGCTTCGACCATCACGTACGGAAAGCCGTTGCCGATGCGGACGGCGGCCGCCCGTCCCGCGACTGGCGGCTGGGCAAGGCCGATGTGCTGCAGCTCGTACTCGGCGGACGCGCCCGCGTGCAGCGGGATTGCCGCGGCGTCCAGCCAGCCGAGCTCGTTCTTCGTGAATGCGGTCGGATGGGTCTGGCTGGATGCCGACATCTCGTCGAACGTGTCGATGGTGCGCTCGGGCGGATCGACGTCGTTGTTGAAGTGATAGAGGTCTTTGAAGCCGGTCAAGCCGTGGATCAGCTCCATCAGCCATACGCCGTTGCTTTCCGCCATCACCACGCGCGACCAGAAGCCGCGATTGGTGCCCGAGCCCCGGCCGCCGAGCATCACCAGCACCGCGGCGTCCATGCCTTGATCGCGCAGGCGGCGGCCGAGCTTACCTTCGAGCTCGTCGGCTTCGACGACCTGCTTGTCGATCGTCTGCATCGGCAGCACAAACGGGTCGATGTCGGCCAGGCCGGAGGAGGCCGCGCGCAACCACGCGCGCAGCGAACGGTCCGCGCCATTGGCCTCGCGGCGCGGGTCGTAGATCACGCGGCGAAGAATGACGGTTTCCCAATCGGGCGGGATCAGATCGGGCGGCGCGGCGTTCGAGCGATACAGGGGCACGAAGGCGACGCGTTTGCGTCCGAGCCAGGGAGTCGCGAAGGTCATCGTACAGGCATAGGTCGGGGAGCGGCGTATCATGTCGCCCGGCTTCATTCCCAAGCTCAACGAGCGCGCGGACACAATGGTCTTCACCAAACGGCTTCGCGACGGAATCCGGCGCGGCAGGATCAGATGCAGCGTTCGCGTCTGGATGCGCCCCCATGTCAAGGTCGGAGGTCGTTACCAGATGGACGAAGGCCACATCGTCGTGGATTCGATTGCGCCGATTACCCTCGCCGACATCACTTACGATCTGGCCCGCGAATCAGGGTTCGAGAGCGTGGAGGATTTGCTGCAGATCGCAAAACACGGACGCGGCGAGAACGTGTACCTGATTCGTTTTCATTACTTGCCGCCGGGCGCCTGGGATACGCCGAGAGCGAGACATGGTCAGAGGAGCGGGTCGTGGCGACCGTAGTTTTTCTCCACCTACCCGTATTTTTCCGCCTGTCGTGGCCCTAACTTCCCTCTCCTCCCTGCAAATCGCTCTTCTGTCAGCAGGACACGATGCTTTCGCCGCCGCAAAGGCTTCCGGTTCCGTTCTTGTTCTACCTCTGTACGAACCCGCAAGAGGACCCGAACAAGCCGACCCTCGATACGTGGACGATTGGCCCGTCCTCAAGATGGTGGCCGCGTTCGACGAGAGCGTGAAGAAACACCCGCTGATTCCGATGGGCACGCCCGATCCGTATCGGCCGCCGACCAGCCCGAAATGAGTCATGGGCGTTCGCTGGACTCTTCCGCCTAGCAGGGCGTTGAAAAAGTGCTTATGAATCCACGTGTCTCCATGCGAGTCGAGGCGAGGCGTCAGCCGCGAGTGCGGCCGGCCGGCCTGGGTCGTCAGCGGGAGGTCACGCGGAGGCATAGACCAGATCCGTCCGCATCAGGTTGTGGCGGCGGCCGCGAAGCGTCAGTCCACTCGACCAGCCGCCGCCGCGATGCCGCAGCTTGGCCGCCGCCGACGGTCTTCATCCAACCAAAGGTCTGTCCACGCGCTTCCGCTCCGCTGACTGACCGCGTACCCGGCATGCCGGGTGCGTGCGGCGTCGATGGCGTCCCGGCGTCGTCGGTTCTGCGCCACATGCGGCGTCCGCAGCCGCCGCAGCTCTCGTCGAACGCCGGGTGGTCGTGCCCTTCGTCTGCGCGCCAACGTGCGCTGCCGCCGGGCGCGCCGCCAGCATCATCAACGCGGCGTCACGCTCAGCATTCCCGTCGCGCCGGCGTGGCGCGCGTGGCGCGACCAGTCCGCGAGCGGTTCTCGAGCAGCACGTGCGCGGGTACGCGAGCGCGCGTCGTCCGCCGCCTTTCTTATCCAGGCGCGCGTCGAGATCGGTCGTCAACTGCGCGTGTCGTTCGGCGCCGCTCTCGCCGAAAATCGGCGCGTCGGATTGCTCTCGCCGGCGTCCGTCGCCGGCATCGTCCTCGCGCCGAAAACTTTGTAGCTCGCCCACGCCTGCAGCGACGGCCGTCCACGTGAGTGCTCGTCCGACAGCAGGCGCTGCGCGTCGGCTCGCGGCACGTCCTCACAGAAGCGCCGCGCGATCGTCGCCTCGAGCAGCCGGTCGCGGTTCTTCGAGAACGTCGAATGATCCCAGATCCGTTCGTCCATGCCGAGGCCCACGAACCAACGAAACAGCAGGTTGTACTCGAGTTGCTCGATCATCAAGCGCTCGCTCCGGACGCTGTAAGCACCTGCAGCAGCAACGCGCGCAGCAACTGCTCGGGCGGAATCGAGGGACGCCCGAGGTCCGAGTAAACTTCGTCAACCGTGGACGCAGCCGGCCAACGCGGCGTCCGTCATCTGACGGATCGGTCGCAGGGGTGATCCTGGGCACGCGCTCCTCGGACGAGTCGCTAACGGACGACTATCGATCGCACCGCACGAGTAGCGCCCCATGTAGCACGGATCGATCCAATCCCTCCGGGACTTTTCACACCGCTAACCACACACACCGGCGGAAGCCACAGGGCGGAAGCCACAGTGCGGAAGCCACAGGGCGGAAGCCACAGGGCGGAAGCCACGGCCGCAGCCTGTTCTAGTCGCTATTCATCCCGAGCTTTTATTTGGTCGGTCTTCCGCCGGCCCGCCGCGCTGGAGCAGGTTGCACGCGGTGTTGATCAATCCGACATGCGAGAACGCCTGGGGGAAATTGCCGACCATCCGGCGGGCGTCGGGGTCATATTGCTCGGACAGCAGTCCGACGTCATTGCGCAGGTCGAGCAGGCGGTAGAAGGTCTCCGTCGCCTCATCGTTTCGACCCTGAAGAGCGAGATTGTCGGCGAGCCAGAAGGTGCAGAGCAGGAACGCCCCCTCGCCGGGCGGTAATCCATCGACGTTCTCAGCGGGTAAGTACCGGTCGACGAACCCGTTGCGAACGAGTCGACGCTGGATGTAATCCACGGTCCCGATCATCCGCGGATCGGTGGCGGGCAGAAAGCCTACGAGTGGCAACATCAGCAGGCTGGCATCGGGCTCTTTCGAGCCGTAATACTGAACGAACGAATTCAGGGCTGGATCAAACCCCTCGCGGCAGATCTCCTCGTGGATCTGACTGCGGATGCGCCGCCATTTGGCGGCCGGGCCCTCCAGGCCGAACTCTTCGACGCTCTTGACCGCACGGTCCATCGCGACCCACGCCATGACTTTCGAGTGCGTGAACTGTCGTCGAGGCCCGCGGACCTCCCAGATGCCTTCGTCGGGTTTTTGCCAGTCGGTCTCCAGAAAATCCATGAGCGCGTGTTGCACGCGCCAGACGTACTCGCTCGGCGGGAGTCCTGCGCGGCGAGCCACGTGCAGAGCGTCCATCAGCTCGCCGTAGACGTCCAGTTGGTGCTGTTCGTGCGCGGCATTGCCGATCCGGACGGGAGCGGCGCCCTCGTATCCTGGGAGCCACTTCAGCTCCAGTTCCGTCAGCCGACGCTCCCCGGCGAGGCCGTACATGATCTGCAGCGTCGACGGCGTTCCGGCCACTGCGTTCACGAGCCATTCGCGCCACGCACTGGCTTCGTCGGTGTAGCCGCCCACCTTGAGTGCATAGAGCGTGAAGGTGGCGTCGCGCAGCCAACAGTAGCGGTAATCCCAATTCCGGACCCCGCCAAGACATTCGGGGAGCGATGTCGTTGCGGCGGCGACGATGCCGCCGGTGGGCGCGTAGGTCAGCGCCTTGAGGGTGATGAGCGATCGGACCACGGCTTCCCGCCACTCACCCTGGAACGTGCATCGATCAGACCACGCAGTCCACCACTCTTCGGTCTCCCGAAGACTCAGCTCGGGATCCGACAACTCGGGCTCGCTCTCGTGAGTGGGTGACCACGCCAGCTCGAAGGGGACGCGCTGGCCGGCCGTGACCGTGAACTCGGCGACTGTTCGAAGCCCGCGACCGGTCAGCGCCGCGTCGGTCCGGCAGTACAGGGTCTCGGGACCGGCGGTGGCGCGGATGCCGTGTGGCGTGCGGCGAACCCACGGGACGACCGATCCATAGTCGAACCTGATCGCGAGATCCATGTGCATCGAGACGGTGCCGCTCACACCCTCCACGATCCGCATCAACGCGGGCGTCCGCGAGCGCTGAGGCATGAAGTCGATGAGTCGCACCGTGCCGCCATCGGTGCGGTACTCAGTCTCGAGAACGAGCGTTCCCTGGCGATAGCGTCGCTGGACGTGTTGGACTTCGCCGGCCGGTGCAATCAGCCAGCGCCCATGGTCGAGTGTTCCCAGCAGCGAAGCGAAGCAGGCGGCCGAATCGAATCTCGGAAAGCACAGCCAGTCAATGGAGCCGTCGCGCCCAACCAGCGCGGCGGTGTGGCAGTCCCCGATCAGCGCGTAGTCCTCGATGCGCGACGCCATCTGTTCCCAGGAATCATCGCATTGTCGGTTAGTTCAGTGCGCCGACGCTCCGCTCGGTGCATTCCTGGGCAGCCGGCCCCTGCCGCGGCGCCTGGTCCCCGTGGCGCCCTGGGCGACCGTCGTCTGTTCCATTCGGAACAGCGCCGCCAGCGGTGGATCGGCCATCCTAAACCGATGCGTGCTTTCTCGTTCACGGTCAACCTGTTGGGCGCCGCCGCCCTGGCGTTCGCGGTCCCGCTGGCCATTCTCGTCGTGGGCGTGCCCATCGCGATCGTTTTCAGCCTGCTGCTGGGATTCCTCGGGTGGCAGTGACCCCTGCGCGCGTGGCAGGTGGAGAACGCACTGTGGATGCTTCCGTTCAGTCAGGCATCTGGTACCGTGCGCTCCTCACCGACGAGTGGATCGCCGCCGGGCGGCTGAGCACGCTGTGCGAGCAGTTCGCGCTGGCGGTCCGTGAGGCGGGCGAGCCAGCCGGCGCCTGCTTGTTCGCGATCACCGAAGACACCCCCGAAGACGAGGCTGGCTCGAGCGGCGCAGTGGCGACTGCGTTGTTTTTCTCGCCGACGGCGATCTCGGTTGTTCCGAGGCTGCTGGCGACCTGCAGCGCGCGCCCGAGCGCCGCCCCTCGGCGCTCGCAGGCGACGCTGCTGGTCGGGCGGCCGCTGGATTGGGATCTGTTGCCGCGTGCGATCCATTAGTGATCGTAGCGAAGCTCCGCCTCAAACCGCCCAGAAGAGATGGGTCGGCTCCGCTTCGCTAGGGCTATGTCGTTTTGCCCGCTCCGCGGGGCGAGACATCTTCTAAGGCCTGGAGGAACTGCTTCAATTGTCAAGCTGATGGCCTTAGAAGATGTCATGCTCCACGCGGCTGTGCACTATGGGACAGCGCCCGCGTCGTGCCACCGGTAAGCTCGTCTGCATGAACCTCGAACTTCGAAAACGGTTGATCGCAGCGGTCTGGTTTGTCGCGGCGGTGATGGTGGCGCTCGCGTTCAACTTCGGCTCTGTCGAGGCGTGGGGAGTGGTCGCCGCGGTGGCCATTGCGCCGCCACTGGTCATGCTGAGGCTCTGGAAGCATCCGGCGGAGACCATCTCGCAGACCATTCACGCCGCAAGGCGATGAGGCCGGGACGCGCTGCGCGCGACTCTCGCCCCGCCGGAGGCGGGGCAAAACCAACACTGCCACTAGCGAGGCGCAGCCCCGCCAGCCATGCTCGGCGGTCTGAGGCGGAGCCTCGCTAGTCGTGGAGCACGACGCTCAGAAGCGAGCCGTTGATCTTCAGGACGCCGTTGTAGTCGATCAACCCAAGGCGCCTGAACTTGTTCATGAAGAAGTTGACGCGCGAGCGCGTGGTCCCCACCATTTCCGCGAGCGTTTCCTGAGAGAGCTTGGGCAGGACGCGGGCGCCCGCGTCTGGCTTACCGAAACGCGCCAACTGCAACAGCGTGCGCGCCAGCCGTTTTTCGCTCGAGTTGAACAACTGATCGACCAGATCCTCCTCGATCCGGATGTTGCGTCTCAGCATGTGCGTCAGGAAGCGGTCCGCGAACGCAGGGTGTTCGTGGAGCGTTCGGACCATCTCGCGTTTCTGAATCCGCAGCACGGTGGTCACGCCCACGGCCGTGGCGGTGCCCATCCGCACTTGCTGCCCCGCGAGGCAGCCTTCGCCCACGAACTCGCCCGGGCCGAGTAGGGCCACTACCGCCTCTTTGCCGGCCGACGACAGGACCGACAGCTTGACACTGCCCTCCTGAATGTAAAACACGCTGGTCGCGGGCGACCCTTGCGCGAATATCGACGCCCCGGCGGCGGCGCGTAGGATGCGGCGTGTGATTCCCGTCGATGCGAGAAATGCGTCGACGTTGAACGACGGAGGTGTGGAGTGCCGCGAGGTTCGGCGCCGGGGCATGGCTCGATCATCGCACGTCGGCGAATCAGGCCGACCATCCTCAGCACGGCCGACGGCCGACGAGAGGGAGCGCCCAGCGTGCGGCGTTACACGCTGGGTGGTTTGTAGCTGATGCGCGCCTCTTCCAGCCCCGCGAGCACTTCGTCTCGGCGATTGGCGCGGCCGTCGAGCATCGCCAGCAGCGGCGACTGCCCGTCAGGCGATTCCGCCAGCACTTCGGCCCTGAGCAACGCCCATTGGCCCTCGGGCGTCAGGTTGTGAAAATTATCCGCTGCCGCGACGACGCGGCGATATTGCCGCTTGAAGATCGCGTGACGTCGAATGGTAATTGGTCCGCGTTGCACACTCACCTCCCGGAACTCCGCTCGTTGGTCGACGCCTGCCGGCACACCGCGGCGGACAGGAGAGGCTTTGATGAGAGAGGCCGCCGATGCGGCGCGGGCTCAGGAAAGCGAGATGGGACGTCGAGTATGGTAGCATGATGCACCGGATCTTCCGACGCGCTCTGCCCCTGTAGGCGTAACGAGTTCTTCCCGACTCGCTCCTCCTCAACACCCAGCTTCGCAACGAGACGACTCGGTGCGGAGCCTGCGCTCCGGCCCCATCGACGCGCCGTCTTGGCGCCACCGGTGATCGTTCACTTTCTCCGCGCGTCGCATTGAGTTGACGCGCGGTCGCTCAGGAGCATTTCTTCATGTCGTTTTCGAAACTCGGGCTGACGGATTCCTTGTGTACGGCGGTTGCACGCTTGGGATACGAGCACCCTACGCCCGTCCAGGCGGCGTCTATTCCTTTGGTGCTCGGCGGACGCGATCTGCTGGCGCGTGCGCAAACCGGCACCGGCAAGACGGCCGCGTTCGGCTTGCCCATGATCCAGCGACTCGGCGCAGCCGGCTCCCGCGTCACATCGCGTCCGCGAGGACTTGTGCTCGTGCCGACGCGCGAGCTTGCTGTCCAGGTACAGCGAGCGATTGCGAGTTACGGAACACCGAGGCGACTCCGGGTGACGGCCATTTACGGCGGCGTCGCGATGGGACCTCAGATTCGCGTGCTGAGGCAGGGCGCCGATATCGTGGTCGCCACCCCAGGCCGCCTCATCGACCATCTCCAGCGGCGCTCGATCGACCTGTCGGCGATCGAGATGCTCACGCTCGACGAAGCCGATCGGATGCTGGACATGGGGTTCCTGCCGCCGCTTCGGCGCGTGATCCCGGCATTGCCGGCGCATCAGACGCTGCTGTTTTCAGCAACGCTCTCTACCGAGGTCCAGCGCCTCGCCGCCGAATTCACCCACAACCCCGTCCGCGTCGATGTGTCGAACGAGCAGGCGGTCGCGCCCACGGTCGCCCACCGCGTCCATTTCGTTGCGCACGACCGAAAGCGGGAGCTGCTCGTGCACGTGTTGAGGCAGGACCCGGCTGGCCAGGCGCTGGTCTTCTGCAAGACGAAGCACGGCACCGACAAGGTCGCCGGTCATCTCGAGCGGGCTGGCATCAAGGTCGCGGTCATTCACGGCAACAAGAGTCAGGGCGCCCGCACTCGCTCGCTGGCCGATTTCAAGGCCGGACGCGTGACGGTTCTGGCCGCGACGGATATCGCGGCCCGCGGCCTGGACATCGCACACCTTCCATTGGTCGTCAACTACGATCTCCCGCTCGTCGCCGAAACTTATATTCACCGCGTCGGCCGAACCGGACGCGCGGGGCTTGCGGGCCGCGCCATTTCGCTCGTGTCCGCGGCCGATCGCGAGCTGCTGCGCGACATCCAGCGACTGTTGCCAGCACCGGTTGAACAGGTGCGTGTGGACGGATTCGACGCGATCAACGCGAGCACTCCCGTGCAGTCGCCGCATCCGCCGCGCGTTCAACCGCACGCGAATGCCGGCCGCCGCCCGCGTCACGCGCCATCACACACCTCGCCACGCCGTGGTCGGCACTCGCGGCTTCCGGCTTCAGCCGGAAGATCGGCGCCGCGATACTGAATCAGCTGATACACGCCGCTTGCGATCCGGGGCCTCGGCTGTGATCAACGTGGCCGACGGGGTGGTGTGGATGTTTTTATGAGGACGCGCGCAAGTAAGGTCCGGTGGCGCGGTTTCTTGATCGTTGGTTGTCGAGGCGAGGGCGCGTCAGCACGTTGTCCTGGGGAACCGGGACTTCCCACGAGTGCTCCACGCGCCGTCGCACTCTGCTTGCGTCAGGTGGCTCGCTTGCGAGCGCGTTCCTCGCGCTGGCGACGTAGGGTCACTTCACGCCGTTCGCTCCCTGCCGGGCTGGGGACCGACGAACGCTCGAGCACCACGCGATCCGTCACGAACCGACGCGATCCATACGCGTCGAAGTCAATCACCGTGTGGTACACGTTGCGATCGGTGACTGTGCCGGTCCCATACTGTTCGTGAGAGACGCGATCGCCCTTGCCTGGAAAGGCTGCGTTCCTGGAAGTTGTGGCCACGGTCAGGCCAGCCTGATGTTCTCGGCCCGTGGCCCCTTCGGTCCTTGGCCCTTTTCGAACGTCAGCGGTTGCCCTTCGCGCAATTCATCGAATCGTGCGTCGACGCACGCCGATTGATGAAAGAAGTACTCGGTGCCGTCGGCGGCTTGGACAAAACCAAACCCCTTGTCACTGACCAGACGCTTGATAGTGCCGTGCAACGTCGTGCCCATTTTCCACTCCCATGGCGGTTGGGATATCCGGGCTCACGCCCACTAGTGTTCTGCAGCACCGGTCGCAACCGCTTGACGACCGGCGCGGCACACGCAGCTACAAAACGCTGCGTGGAGCTTGGATGAGGGCTGGAGACGAACCTGGCCGGGGGCCAGGGTGTGCGGCAGGACTCAAGAAAGCCGAACGCCGATTATACCACCCATCGACGCGGGTCCGCCCAGACCCGGTGTCAAAATCCCCTTTAGCTACTCCGGACCGCTCCAAACTGAGGCTACACTCCGGTGTCGTCCCATTGCCGCTAGCCGATGACAAACGACATCTCGCCCGTGATCTCCCGACGCCGATTCAGCCTGTTCGCAGGGGACCTGCTGGCCTCTTGTTTCGTTTGCGGAGGCTGTAATCCGCATGAAAGACCCCCGTCGAGCACGGCATCGACCACGGCGATCGTGAAGGCGCGGCCCTCCGCAGCGAGCACCGTTTGGGCTGCGGGCACGCATGTCCTTCGTCTGGGTGACGCGCGTGACGCCCTTCTTCAGCTACCGGCCAACGCCGGCGAAGACCCGCTGCCGCTGATCGTGCTCTTCCACGGCGCGGGCGGCTCGGGCGAACGCTTTCTTCGCCGGATAGCCGCGGCGGCCGAGGGATTACGCATCGCGCTACTTGCGCCCGATTCACGCCGGCGCACCTGGGACGCCGTGCTCGGCGAGCAGAGGAGCCTGCTCGATATCGTCACTGGCCATCGACAGGTCCAGGGATTCGGTCTTGACGTGGCGTTTCTCGATCGCGCGCTCGAGCGCGTCTTCCAGAAGGTCGCGGTTGACCCCGTGCGTATCGCGGTCGGTGGTTTTTCAGATGGGGCGACCTACGCACTCTCGCTCGGCCTGATCAACGGAGACCTGTTTCGGCGGATCCTCGCGTTCTCCCCGGGCTTTTGGGTCGAGGGCGAACCCCGCGGCCGCCCGCAGATCTTCGTATCGCACGGTCGTGCGGACGAGATCCTGCCAATCGATCGCTGCAGCCGCCGCATCGTGCCCGAGCTCGAGAAGCGCGGTTACACCGTCAGGTATCGTGAGTTCGATGGCGGTCACGAGGTGCCAGAGGGCATTGCACGAGAAGCGATCGGTGGAGTGATCGGTCAGTGAGTGTGGCGGCGACCCGCGACTACGACGTCCTCCTTTATGGCGCCGGCGGCTTCACCGGGCGGCAAACGGTCGCCTACTTTGCGGCGCACGCGCCCGCCAGCCTCCGCTGGGCGATTGCCGGCCCTCGTCGGCACACGCTCGAAGCGGCGCGCGAGGCCGCGGGCGCACGGCTGTCCGACACCGATCTGATCGTTGCACCCAGTCAGGATCAAGCGGCCGTCGACGCCGTGGTCGCACGTTCGCGGATCGTGCTCAGCACAGCCGGCCCGTTTGCGCTCTATGGCACGCCGATCGTGGACGCATGCGTGCGTTTCGGATCGCACTACGTCGACATCACGGGCGAGACGCCGTGGATGCGTGAGATCGCCGACCGGTATCACGAGCGTGCGATGGCTGACGGCACGCGGATCATCCCAGGCTGCGGCTTCGATTCAATCCCTTCGGATCTAGGCGCATATCTGATGGCGCGATATCTCCGCGACACGATGAGCGTTCCCTGCGCCGAAGTCCGCGCCTACTTCCGGTTCAGTGGCGGTCTCAACGGCGGCACGGTCGCGTCGCTCTTGAACATGCTGAAAGCACCGCCGCGTCTTGGCGCCGAGACAACGCCGAAGCCGCGAGACGGACGAATCCGGCTGATCAAAGCGCCGCGCTACGACGCGCAGTTCGGCGTCTGGATTGGACCGTTCGTGATGGCGCCGACCAACACGCATGTGGTCCGCCGCAGCGTCATGCTCTTCGAAGCGTGGCAGCAGCCGTACGGACCGCACTTCGTCTACCAGGAGGCGATGCGGTACGACTCGCCGTTCGGGCGCTTCAAAGCCACCGTGGCCTCGGCTGGACTCGGGATCCTCTTTGCCGCGTTGAAGCAGCCGCTCACGCGCCGAATCGTCGAGCCATTCCTTCCCAAACCTGGCATGGGTCCGTCAGTCGAGACGATGGAGAAGGGGTGGTTCACCTGCGACCTGCTCGGGATCGGCGAGGATGGCCGCCAGGTGCGTGGACGGATTCGTTACAACGGTGACCCCGGCAACCGCGCCACCACTGTGTTTCTCTGCGAGTCGGCGCTGGCGCTCGCGATCGATGCGGACAAGCTTCCGGGAGGACGCTCACGAGGCGGCGTGCTGACCCCGGCAACGGGATTAGGCACGGTGTTGGTTGAACACCTCCGCAACAGGGGTACTGTCATCGACGTCCCGTCAAGCTGACGTCTCAGTCAAGGTGCCTGGTGCGGGACAACGTCACCGAGGCAAACCACGACATGAGCAGGTGGTCTATGAAGCTCCGCGCCTCCGTGAGGGTCATGGGTATCGACGTCAACTGCGTCCCGCGGTCGTCCCGAGCGCCATCTTCAGCGCCGGCCACGCTCTTCGCCGTCTGGTGCAGTCGCTTGATAGCGTTTTCGGTAACGCCAGAAAAAGACGCCACAGCCGGTCGGCCGCCCGTTGCTTCCTCGATGATGTTGTAAATCCTGACGAGCTCAACCCAGTTCAGATCGGCAGCGTTCCGCAACTCGAGCGCCTTCGCCATCGCCCGATTCGAGAGCGCTTCGCGCAGCGATTTGGACAGCGACGACCGCCGTTGCCACGAATTCCGTTCGCTTGGGTCATCGATCGATGTTCCAGCGTCGAGTTTCCGGGTCCGTGGCGCCTCCCGTGAATCTTCGATGGGCTCACGGTCGGTGATCTCGCACGCCGTGACAACCCCAACATGGAGCGATTCGGTGCTGCCGAGCGACAGGCGGGCGGACCCGGATAGGAGAGTGATGATGCGACCTGCCTCGCATCGGACATTTCCAATGTCGCCACAGGAATCCAGCAGCGATCCGCTGAGGAAAAAGTGGTCGTCCCGTCTCACCAACCGGATGTCGTTGTCTGAAACCACGAGGGCAAGCTGGCGGAGGATTGCACGCGGACCGTCGATTTGGATTTCCCATCTCATGACGTTGTTGCGCCCGTTCCTCAGCCTTCTTCACCGCCGAGAATGCCCGCCTGTCGCACGTTGGTCGAAGGGTCGACCCGTTCGTCTAGCGCCTTCCGCCACCGCCGCGCCGAGCGCCACCCCCACCCCCACCGCCACGGTAGCTGCCAGTGCTGCCGGCGCCACTGCCGCCCCTGTAAGTGCCATGATCCGTGGTTCGCTGACTGCCCTCGCGGCGCGCGGCTGCATCGCGATCGAGTTGATCCCGGGTGCTGGGATCAATCGAATTCGTGCGTTGGGTGGTCGTAGACCGCTCGGTGGGCCGTGGAGTCTCGCTCGGCTGTCGATCGGTATTCGACCAGTTGCCATTGTCGTACTTCTGCCACGAGCCGTCCTGGCGCCGATAGGCGTTGCCGTCGTTCCCGGCGTAAACGTTGCCACCCTCACCGACGGCGACGGTGCCGCCGCCGGCGCCGCGACGAGTCACGGCCGATCCCTCGTCAGTTCGTATCGTGCGCGTCGTGGTTCCGGTCTGTCTGTTCGTGTAGCGGCTGGTCCTGGCCCAATCGTCTCCGCGTTGCACCCCTGTGGAACCCCAACTTCCATACACGTTTGATCCTTGCCGCGTCGTCGCGTAGGTACCGGTGCGGGGGTTATACGCCTGCGCAACACCGCGCGCACCGTACGGGCCATACGCCGCGGCGCCGCGCGCGTAGGTGCCGGTGCGCGGGTTGTAACGCGCGCCGACACCGGCGCCCCCGTAGGGACCGTAAACACCAGCGCTCCGCCCGTACCCGCCTGTCCACGGGTTGTACCAGGCCGAGTAACCGTAGGTCGGGAAATGCCCGTAGTAATACGGATAGAAACCGCCGTACCCGACGTACGGCGGATAGTACCAACCAGATCCCCAGACCGTGCACCCCCACGCGACCATCATCCCCGTGTAACCGGCAGCCGCGGCATACACGACCCAATCGTCGTCATCGTCTTCTTCGATGGTCACGTAGGTCACATGATGGGACGGAGAGCTCACTGGGATCTGGTAGATCTCCTGCGGCACGGAGCTAGCGACCTCCCACGGTCCCGACGCGCCCTTTCCGACGAACCACACGCCCTGGTAGCACATGTAATAGAGGTCGCCGACCTTGAACACGTCCTTGTCGGTGTTCACGGCGCGCTGCACGGGGGTTTTCTCGATCGGCGCGAACTCCGGATCGCCCGTGAACGCGACGTCGGGGGCTTTCAATTCCTTCTTGTTGACCCGTGCGGTTTGCGGGATCTGGGCGAGCAGCACCGCTTCGGCCGCCTGGTCAGTGCCGGGCACGGATGCCAGCACGCGCGACCGGTCGTGCTCGAGCGGAATCTTTTTGAAATCTGCGGGAAGTGAAGGCGTGGCGAACGTCCAGGGTCCCGTGAAGTCCGGCGCCGAGAACCACCGACCTGCGACCAGGTAGTACACCGAACCCGTCTTGCCCATCCGGAAGACATCGCTCTCGGTGTTGCTCACCCACAAGAGGCCGGTGCCCTCGACGAGCAGGTAGTTGGGCTCGCCGCTGAGCAGAACGAGCTCGGCCGGCTGGAAGCTCACGAACACCTTCGGCACGGCCGAGGCGTTGATCGGCTTGCCCGGCAGGTTGGCCTTGACGTCTTTCCAATTCTCCTCCGCGGGGAGCTTCTTGAAGCTGTCCGGCAATCCCCCCGCCGGCGACCAGGGGCCCTTCACGTCGGCGGCTTTCAGCCACGCACCATTGTTCAGGAGATAAAGGGTGCTGGAAGGACCGTGTTGAAACAAGTCCCAGTTCGTGTTTACGGCGAACTTCAGATCGTTATCTCGGATTGGGCTCCAGACCGGTTCGCCGTCGAGGTTCACGATGACCGCCGGGGTCTTGCTGAAGAAGACCGTCGGGGGGTCGGCTTTGATGCCCTCGACGTTCCTGGGTACGATCGCGCTCTTGTCGAGATTGGCCAGAACACGATCGAGCGCGATCACACGCTCGTCATCTGGAAGCGCCTTGTCAACCGCGGCAGCGACCTCGCGCACCTGCTCTTTCTGCAGCGTCGAAAAATTGGCTTCGACGATCTTCATCTGCTGAAAGCTGACCAAGCGATCGGTCACGGCCACCTTCGTGTCCGCCTCGAGCTTGATCGTGCCAACCGCTGGTTTGTCGGCGGCCTTGGCACGGTAGGACACGGCACTGAAGGCCACCAGATGCCTCTGTTTGTCCCAGCTCGCGACCTGAGGTTGATAGACGAGGACCGTACCGCCGCTCGGGAGATCGGCGAGGCGCGGCCAGCCGCCGTCGATCGGCGCCGGCGTGGTGGCCGCTGTCGGCTTCGCACCGGCTGGTGCCGCGGTCTTCGGAGGTGTCTGAGCCTTCGCAGGCGTCTCATTCTTCGGAGGCGTCTGAGCAGTCGGGACGGGCGGCCTTGTCGCAGTCTGACCAGGCGGGCCCGCAGCCTGGATGACGAGCACGATCGGCGCCGACGGTTGCAGCAACAGGCTCAACGCCGCAACGGTGGTCACGGCCCGGACTGAGCGTTTTCCTAGTTTCATCACAGTGGATTCCTTGCGGCTGTCAGCTTGCTCTCAGGCGGCCAGCCAGGCCCGCGCGTCTACGACCTGCTCCGGGGAGAAGAACTCGACGGGCGCTTTTCGCAGGTCCGCAGCTGCGAACATCAACGAAAGACTACGCCATCGTTCGTCCCCCACGATGGCGATTCGCTCGATCGCCTCGCCATGTTTGATGTAGAAGGT
Source organism: uncultured Acidobacteriota bacterium (assembly GCA_963841905.1). Lineage (GTDB taxonomy): Bacteria > Acidobacteriota > Vicinamibacteria > Vicinamibacterales > UBA2999 > JACCSI01. The sequence goes on along the minus strand of CAWJEM010000004.1, from coordinate 287,237 downwards.
CAGGTCGCTCCAGTTATCGTGGGGCTCCCAGCCCTCGAACCCCTCCAGCAGGAATAGCAGTCTCACCGGGCCGACGCGGCCCATCTCGTCGATCAGCACGTCCTGACACCGCTCAAACTCGAATTTGTGCAGAGTCCCGTGGACCTCGAGACGGTAGACGTTGTCACGGTCATGGTGCACGGTCATCGGCATTCGGATTGTCGCACAGCGATTGCGCGCCTCGCTCGGACCGCAGGCGCTTGCAGCAGGGAGCATGCCGACCACCAGCCGCATCGTGTCCCCAGAAATGGCCTGCCTTTCGCTGGTTTCGTCGGTAATCACGACGAACCCTGTTGACCGATCTCCGAGAGGGCGGAGTTCCTCCGGAATGCCGTGCAGCGGCGGCGACCCGTCGCAAGACGCGACCGTTCTCATCGGCGTCCGATGATGCGGCCCACTCGGCTCGACAATTGCTCTCTGGACCGGGCACTGGCTGAAGCCGCTTGGAGGTCACCACAGTGGTTCGACGAACGATGGTCGCGCTCATTCTGCTCGTAGTAAGCGGCCTGGGTCCGCGCGCGCAGCAGCCACCGCCGAACACTGAGCGAGAGACGAAGACGCTCAACCTCAGCGCCTATGCGGAGTTGCTGCGCCGCGACGTGCAGGCGCAAAAGGTCGCCATCATCACAGAGGTCATGGGCTTTTCCGAAGCGGAGGATGCGGCGTTCTGGCCTATCTATCGCGAGTACGATGGCGAGATGGCCAAGCTCGGTGACGAGCGCGTGGCGATGATCGAAGAGTATGTCCGCAGCTACTCTCAGATGACGGATGCGATCGCTGAGAAGCTTGGCAGCAGGGCACTCGACCTCGACGTACGGCGCCAGTTGCTCAAGGCGAAGTGCCACGACCGCATCAAGCAGGCACTGTCGCCGCAAACAGCCCTGCGGTTCCTGCAGGTCGAGCATCAGTTGCTGCTGATCATCGACCTGCAGATTGCCGCGGCGCTTCCAATCGCCAAGTGAAAGTGAGAAGAGGTCGTCGCATGACCATCCGAAGCGTTCCGTGGATAACCGCAATGCTCGTACTGACCGTGGGCGCGTCGCTCTCGGCGGACCGGGTCCGCCTGCGGTCTGGCAAGACCATCGAAGGTATGTTCATCGGCGGCGACAGCAAGAGCGTCCGCATACTCCTGGATGACGGGCAGGTGTCCGAGGTTCGGTTGGAGGACGTCGCGGCTGTCGAGTTCTCGGCGCGGAAACCAGCACCGCCACCGGAGCCGAAACCTGCCGCGTCCGCGAAACCTGCCGCGTCCCCGAAACCTGCCGGGACGCCGAAACCTGCCGCCGCACCCAGGTCGGTGACCGTGCCCGCCGGTACGATGCTGAACATCCGGCTCACGCAGACGGTCGACGTGGACGCCTCCCAGGCTGGCATGACCTTCAAGGGCATCGTGGACGATCCGGTGATGATCGCAGGTTCAGTCGTGATCCCACGCGGCGCATCAGCCGTATTGCAGGCCGTCAAAGTCGAGCAGTCGGGCAAGATGAAGGGCAGCGACAAGATCTCCTTGAAGGTGAACGCGATCGGGTTTGGCGGATTGGTCCACGAAGTCGCGACCAACTATGTCGAAACGAAAGGCAAGGGAGAAGGGAAGCGAACGGCGCGCAAGGTTGGTGGAGGCGCGGGCCTTGGCGCCATCGTCGGCGGCATTGCGGGCGGCGGTGAGGGCGCGGCGATCGGCGCGGCCGTCGGCGGTGTGGCCGGCGCCGCAGTGGCCTCCGGAGGCGAGGAGCATCTGACCTTGCCGGCCGAAACGCGCCTGCAGTTTCAACTCACCGCTGCCGTCAACATTCGATCCTGACCCCCCGCGCACGGGTATCTCGGCGACCAGCCACGTCCTCTCATGTCGCCTCCGGTATCCCGGAGCACCCTCCAGTATTCGGAGCCGAGGCAGGGGCGAGTTTGCGCGCTGTCTGCAGCTCTAGTCTGGGCACATCATGAGTTTACGGGAGCTTCAGCGTCCGGGCGGCATCATGGCATGGCGAGTGCTGTCATCCAGATGCGGTTCTCGGCAAGAAGGTGCCTCGTCAGGCGCCACTTTCCTGCCCGAGGCTCACCAGGTCACTTATGGCTTCAGTCCGCGCGATTAGACCGGGACATTGCGCGTTCCGCTCGGCCCCTCGTGTGATTGCGGGCGCGCTGACGCTCGGCGTGCTTCTGTTCCTGCCACCGGATGTGCACGCTTCGTTGATGTCGGAGGAGATGGAAGACAAGCTGGCCACTTTTCTGGCCGTCTTCGTGATCTTCCTCGTCCCGATCGTGCTGATCGTCCTGTTCTGGATGGTACATATCCTCCCCGAGAAGATCGCCCACCAACGCCACCATCCGCAGTTCGAGGCCATCCGGACGTTGTGTCTGCTATCCCTGGTGTTCGGAGGGCTGCTGTGGCCACTGGCCTGGATCTGGGCGTACTCGAAGCCGGTCATGTACAAAATGGCGTACGGCACCGACGTGCATCCGGATGCACTGAAGCACGAGCCATCGGCGCCTGACGTGTCGCCGCGCGATCTCGCCGACAGGTTGGCGCGGCTCGAAAAGCAAGGGATTCCGGCGTCCGAACTGACTGCGCTTCGCGCCGATCTCGAGGCGCTCGAAGCAAAGTTCGTGGCCGATGAGGCGCGTTAAATGGAAGTCCTGCTGCTCGGCATCTATGCGTTCTTCGTCTGGCTGATCTTCATCAAGCTGAAGCTGCTGCCCTGGACCACGCCGTGGAAGGTCGCCGTCGCTATTTTTCCAGTGGTGGCCATCGCCATTCTCCTGCTCTTGCTGAACATCGTCGCGCCGACGACGAGTGACGTCCGTGTGGTCAGGTACGTCGTGCCCATCGTGTCGCAAGTCAGGGGACGGGTGATCGAAGTACCGGTCGAGAACAACCGGCCCGTAAAGACGGGCGACGTGTTGTTCAAGATCGACCCAACGCCCTATCAGAACGAGGTCAATTCGCTGGAAGCGAAGCTGGCGGCGGATGAGGCGAAGGTCGGGGCCGATCGCCAGCGGCTGAGCGAGGTACAGGCGCGGCTGACAGACGCGCGGTCCACTGAGCCTCAGCTGCGCGAGCAGCTGAATCAAGCCACCGGCCAGATGACAGCCTTAACGGCATCGCTCGAACTGGCCCGGACGCGGGTGAAGCAGAACACGGAGCTCGTCGCCGCAGGTGCTGGAAATCGGTTTGATCTCGAGCAGGCGCAAACGAACGTCAACGAGCTGACAGCGCAGATTGCGGCGGCGCGCGCCGCCGAGCAGCAAGTGAGGGAAAAGCTCGCGGGTCGCGTCAACGGAGAGCTTGCGACGGTGGCGGAGGTCAAGGCACAGATTGCCACGGCCCAGGCGCAAGTGAAGATGTCCGAGGCGCAGGTCGAGACGACCCGTGCTCAGCTCGAAAACGCCCGCTGGGAACTCTCCCAGACCACCGTTGTCGCACCGGGCAACGGGACGATGGTGAATGTCATGCTCCGTCCAGGATTCTTCGTGGCCGGCATGCCGTTCAACGAGGTGATGACGTTTGTCGACGAGGAGTATCAGCTTTTCGCGTTGTTCGGCCAGAACGAGCTGCACCAGGTCGTGCCTGGCAACCACGCCGAGGTCACGCTGGACACGTATCCGGGGCGGGTCATCAAGGCGCATGTGGACTCAATCATCTGGGCCCAAGGACAAGGACAGGTCGAAGCCTCCGGCGATCTGCCAAAGACGACGTTCGTTCCGCCGCCAGGTCGCTTTCCGGTCAAGCTGGTCGTGGGCGACCATGATCGGAGCCTCTTCCTCGCCGCGGGCGCACGCGGGTCTGCCGCCCTCTATACCGAGCATCTCGCGTTGGTGCACATCATTCGAAAGGTGCTTCTGCGAGTGGCGTCGTACCTCGACTACGTCATCATCAAGCACAGCATCAGCCTGGGTCACTGATGGAAATCGTGATGCTGACCCGCGCTCGTCATCGTGATCGTGCACGGGCTTGCCATCGCAGGTCCGTGCTCGCCGCCGGAATCCTCTCGATCATGACGTCGGCGTGCGTGCTCAAGGACCCGCCTGACATTGCGACCATCAAGCAGGAAGCGCTGCCGACGGTGCAGGTGCCCCTGCAGTGGACGGCCATGGGGGCCGGGGCCGGGAACGTCTCGGACAACTGGCTCGTGACGTTCCAAGACGATCAGCTGACCGCCGCAGTCATCGAAGGCATCGCTTACAACGCAGACCTGCGCGTGGGTGCCGCGCGCGTCGAAACGGCCCTGCTCCATGCCAGGCTCGCAGGAGCGAAGCTCTATCCGTCGGTCGATTTCCTCGCTCGTGGCGGCGGCAAGATGTCGGGTGACAACTCGGGCCTGACGGGCGCCGCTCTCACGGTGTCGTGGGAGCTCGACCTCTGGGGCCGCGTGAGATACGGCCGCGCGGCCGCTGCGGCCGACGCCGCGTCAACGCAATCGGACTTCGAATTTGCCCGCCAGTCGATTGCCGCGCTCGTCGCCAAGAGCTGGTTCCTGGCCACGGAGGCCGCGCTACAGGCCGACGTCGCGCGTCGGGCGATTGGTGACGGCCAGGAGCTAGTGCGACTGGCCGAGACGCGCTCGAAGATTGGCGTTGGCACCGAGGAGGACGTCTTCGTTGCTCGCGCGTCGGTGGGAACCTACCGCGACAGCTTGCGCCAGATCGAACTGGCGCGCGAACAGGCCATTCGAGCGCTGGAGATACTTCTCGGCCGATACCCCGGAGCTGAAGCCCGCGTCACCCCGCAGCTGCCCGGTCAACCTGCCGCCGTGCCAGCCGGCCTTCCCTCCGAGCTCCTCGAACGGCGACCGGACGTCGTCGCTGCCGAACGTCGCATCGCTGCCGCATTCAATCGAGTCCACGAGGCCAAGGCGGCTCGACTGCCTGCGATCGCGCTGACGACCGGCGTCAGCTCGATCTCGAGCGAGTTGTTCGTTCTCCAGGATCGCGACAACCCGATCTGGAACTTCGGCGCCAACCTGCTGGCGCCCATCTACAAAGGTGGCGCGCTGAAAACCCAGGTCGAGATCCGGACGGCCGAGCAGAAGCAAGCCCTCGCCGAGTATGCGTCTGTCGGCCTGCGAGCATTCAGCGAGGTCGAGAACGCCCTCGCCGCCGAGATTGCCGCGCGCGAGCGCGAGGAGATTCTCGCGCAGACGATGGCCGATAGTCTGCGCGCACTCGAGATTGTGCAGACCCAATTCAAGATCGGCAGCACCGATCTGAGATTCGTGACACAACGTCAGCTGGCACTGAACGCGACGCAGTCGGCGCTTGTTCGCATGCAGGCCGAGCAGCGCGTGCAGCGCGTGAACCTGCATCTGGCGCTGGGCGGGAACTTCGAGGCGCGCCCGGCTCCATAAGCACAGAAAGTTCCAAAGTTCCAGGGTTCCAAGGTTCCAGAGTTCCAAGGTTCCAGAGTTCCAGGGTTCCAAGGTTCGAACTCAGCGATCGTTCGACCATAGAACCCTGGAACCTTGGAAGAACCCTGGAACTTTGGAACCCTGGAACTCTGGAACCGCGAAAGCCCCCGGAATCCCGGAGTCGGTCCAATATGCCGGACGCACGCGCGTAACCGGAGCGGACCGGCTCGACGCGGCCTCGGACGCAACAGTCCCGTATTCAACGCCTTAGGTTCGTTTTTCGACGGCTGGCGGGGGCATGGCAGACAGACTGCACTCCCAGCGCGCATGAGGAGACGACCGCAGGAAAGCCGCCCCCTCTCGCGGGGCTTCTTCGTTTTATTGGTTGCCTGCGCATTCCTGACACCCGAAAGAGCGCGCGCTCAAGACCAGGCGCAGGAGCGGCCGACTGGACTCCCGTCTCGGGTCACCTGGACGTTCAACTTCGACGCGGGGTGGGGCACCTTCGGATTCGCGAACTCGCTCTTCGACAACCCCAAAGAACCAGGCGTGGACGAGGACTTGAGCGATCAGTGGTTCGAGGGCTACGTCAAACCGGCGCTGTCGGCGACCTACACGCTGTCATCGAGCGAGCTCTACGGCAAGATCAGCGCGGTCGGCGAGCGCACTTACGGATCGGTGCCCGCGGCCTTCGGCTCGGACGTGTCGTCGTTCGGGCCCGAGGACCTGTACGTCGGATGGCGATCTGGAACGTCACTGACGATCGGCGAGAACGCTGTCGACTTCACCATCGGGCGTTCCCAATATCGCCTGGGTCATGGCTTCTTGCTGTTCGATGGGGCTGCCGAGGGTGGCAGCCGTGGCGGGTACTGGACGAACGCGCGCAAGGCGTTCGAGTTCGCGGCGATTGGGCGACTCAAGCCGGGCGATCACACGGTTGAACTCTTCTATCTCGACAAAGACGAGCTCGAGGAGAACGACAGCGGGAGCCGCCTCTGGGGGGCGAACTACGAGTACGCCATCGGCGAGACGACGACGCTCGGCGCCACCTACATGGGGTGGTTCGCCGACCCGGAGTTCAGGCCTGGCCGCGACGGATTGGACGTGTTCAACATCCGCGCGTTCACAACGCCGGTTCCGGACATCTCCGATCTCTCGTTCGAGTTCGAGTACGCGGCAGAGCGCAATGGGGAAGCGCTCGACTCGAACGCGTGGACGCTGCAGGCAGGGTATCAATTCAGCGATGTGGTGTGGAAGCCGACATTGTCGTACCGCTATGCGTTCTTTCAGGGCGATGACCCCGACTCAGCAGAGAACGAAGCCTTCGATCCGTTGTTCCTCGGCTTCTATGACTGGGGCACGTGGTGGCAGGGTGAGATCGCGGGCGAGTACTTCCTCTCCAATTCAAATCTGAAATCGCATCTCGTGCGGCTGCACGTCGCGCCGAGCGACGCCGTTAGTGGCGGGTTGCTGTTCTTCAATTTCAACGTGGATCAACCGCAGTCGGTTGGACCCGAGGTGACGGATACGGACGCCGCATTCGAGATTGATGCGTACGTGGACTGGAAGCTGAATGCCAATTTGACCGTCAGTCTGCTCGGCGCCTTCGCTGACCCGGGTCGGGCCGTCGAGCAAGCCACCGGTCGGACCAAGAACTTCACGTACGGCATGGTCTACGTCGGCTACGCCTTCTGAACGCATGGGAGCACTCGCCTCCCGGGCTTCTCCTACGAGGTCCAAGGGGTCTATCAGATCGTCGAAAAACGGCGAAGTGCGCTTTTGCACGTTTGTCGTGAGGGAATGAGGGCGCCGCGTGTCACGTGCCGAGCGCGAAATGCGCCCACGGATCGTTGGTCTCACCGGGCTGCTGATAATGGTCGTCGCGTGCCCGGTGACGGCCCAGACCAACGCGCAGCTCTGGGGCAACATCACGATCAACTGGGTGAAGAGCGAGAGCCTGACCTACGAGCTCGACCTCGAGCCCAAGGTGCTGGTATCGGCACCGCCGGGGGATCCCGAATGGTGGAATGTCGACGTGACGACGAACGTCGAATACGCGGCCAAGGCCTGGCTCGATCTCATCGGCGAGATCGTGACCGGCTACACACGCCAGACCGACGACGTGAACTCGACCGAGTTCTCGCCGCGAGGTGGCGTCCGGCTGCATGTCTTCTCACGCGATCGGCCGCGGAGGCTCCAGGTGTTCGAGCGGCCGCCTATGCGGCGCATCGCCGTGCGGGATCGCATCCTGGTCGAGTCGAAGAACTTGTTCTACAGCGGCGCTGGCACTGGCACCAACCTCACCTGGCGTCTACGCAACCGCCTGGAGGTCCTCGCATCGCTCAACAAGGAGAAGATCACCGACGACGGCGCGCGCTACTTGCTCGCAGATTGGGAATGGTTCATCCCGATTGACGACCTGCCGGAGCGGTTTGCCACCAAACAGCGCATTCGCGCGGGCTTTGGCTATCGGCACACCACTCGATGGAGATTCGAGGGGCATGTACATCTGGGAGAGATCGCGCGACGCGAGCGACCAGAGCTTCCAGACCAACGCCAACATCCTCAACCTTCGCGTGAAGCGGGTTTTCTAGACCGGTCTTGTCGGAAGATCTCCGCTTCTTCCGTCCTTCCGCGGATGAATAATTGCCGCTGCGGCCCACTCGGCTTGCCCCGCCCGCTTCGCGCCGTGGAAAACGGCCTCCGCGGTCGTCCTGTCGATCCCGCCCGGCGCTTTTGGGCAGGGCGAACGCCGGTGACCAATCGCTTGGGTGACCGGGTTGTTCGGGCGGTGGTGGCGAATCACCGGCGCCAGGCCGGTATCCGCTGCGAGGCCGTTTACCTGCATCGGATCACGGCGCTCAGAGGGCAGTGCCATCCGAGCGGCCCGCATCGGCTGGACTCCGCGCGTCGCGTGTTTCCGCGGAATGCCCCATGTGATTTCCGCGTGTTCCGCGGATGGGCAATCAAGACCTTCCGTGTTTTCCATGTGTTCCGCGGATGGAGAATCGAGACTTCCGCGTTTCTGTGCGCTAGCCTCCGAGCGCGATCGTGATTCCTACCAGCAGCACACCCAGCAAGACGACGCTGAAACCGGTGCGCCACGGATGGTACCCGCCGTGGCGCCCGAGCAAAATCCCGCAGACGAACATCATCGCGATCGCGACTAGATTCGACATGCGGAGCGCGGACTTGACATCCTGAAAGAAGAGGAACGGAATCACCACCGGGAACGTGGACAGCACGACCAGGAGGAACACGGCCAACGCCCCGAGCCAGTCTCTTCTGTCCAGACCGCTCGGTGGGAGTGCGCTCATGCGGAGCAGGCCCTGACGCATGCTTTCGAGGTCGTTTCCGCTCAGGACCTTTGCCAGGACCGGTGGCACGGCGCCGGCAATCACGCCGTGAGCTTCCTGGGGACTCGCGGCAGTGTGGACGGCGCGAAGCGTCAGTAGTCCACGCCCGCGTTCGGTCAGCTCGCTCATGAGGAACATCACGGCGTCCACGAGACCCCACGCGATGTTGCACCCAATCGCCCCGACGAGCAGCGTCCGCACCTCCTCGCGGCCGGCGGACGCGGCACTGATCGCGCCGGTGAACGTGAGCGCCATGATCAGGCCGAAGAGGATCTCGGAGACTCGTGAGATCGGGTCGAGCACCCGCGTCACTGCACGATTTCCCAAGACCCGTCAGGATCGTAGAGAGTCATGGCCCTGACCACCTCGTCGGTTCGCGTTCCCAAATCTTTCTCGCGAACGATGCCCTCTTGATTGACGACGAACGTCATGACGCCGGAGACGTCGTAGTGGGCAGGCCATGCGACGAACGCGAACCCGCCCGACATCTCGCCGTTGACGACGTAGTCTTTCGCGCCGCCAGTCGCGGCAGGTCCCTGGGCGCGCAGGATCTTGAAGTAGTAGCCTCGAAACGGCGACCCCTGCTGGCGATTCGGCGCCGACGCCCGCCCTTCCTCCGCCGCTTGTGCGATCAAGTCGCCCAACGGACTACGCCTCTGGCCTCGCTGCGCCGGCCAATACAGTCCGTTCTGCCGGCCCGGATCGCTGCGGAAAGTCGTGGCATAGAGGCCAGGGGGTTTGCCATCGTGTCCGTTGCGGGCGTAAAGCCGCTGCGCAGCGACGTAGGTCCGGCAGATGCGGATCACTGCCAGCTCGTTACGCCCGATTCGACGGGCGATCACTTCTTCTTTCCCCGCGGCGGTGTCGAAACGCCAGCCGCTTGCGTCTTTCGCAAGAGGCACGGGAAACGGCCATCTTTCATTTCCGATGACGAGCACCTTGCCGGCGTTCCCCTGATCCACGAGCTCCCAGCGCTCGGCGGCGGCCACCGTGAACACTTGTCTATTCCGACGCGCTGTCGCCGGATCGGAAGAGTCCACGAGGTCCTGACCGTCCGGCCCGAAGATTGCGACGGTTTCCTCCAAAGCTCCCGCTTTGGCTGCTTCGATCAACGCGCGCACTGCGTCCTCAGGCGACGCGAACGTTCGGTTGCCAGGTGAAGCAGCGCGATTGCACGACAGGAACGCAGACAGCACCGCACCCATCAAGGCCAGTTGCGCGACGTTCTTCAACACCGGCCTCGATTTCATCGGCGTCGCCCTCCGCCCGAGCTGCTCCTGCTGCGTTGACCGCGCGAACTGGCCGCGCGTTCCGACTTCCCGCTCGAGTACCCGGAGAATGCGTCCGAGCCTGTGCCGCTCCGTTCCCGGGTCTTTTGAGACGTGTCCCGGCTGTACCCGCGAGCTTCCTGACTGGTACCGCTGGTCCTGGCCTGCGCCGCAGACTGAGCCTCAGTTCGTTGCTGCTCGCGTTGCGCCTGTGACTCAGGCCTATTCTCCTGCCGCGTCTGCTGCCGCTCGGTGCGCTGCTGTTGCGTCGTCTGTGCCCGATCGCCCCGTTCGTCGGCCAGGTCCTCGCGCCGGTCGCCGCGCTCGTCAACCAGGTCCTCACGGTGATCCTGCCAATCCTCCCGCGCATCCTCGCGTTCGTCGTACCAGTCGTCCCAGCCGTCGTTGTACATGTAAGCGCCGCCATGCCAGCCGTAAGGACCGTAGTAGTAGTCGTTGTCGATGGCCGCGCCAAGCGCGATGCCCGCGGTGAACCCGATCAGGCCCGCGGCCACTGCCGCCTCGGTATCGCTATCGTCTTGAACGACCACTGTGGACGTGGTGTAGACGGTCTGCGGGTTGTATTGCGGAACGTACACGACCTGCGGGTTGGCCGGCTCGATCACGATCACTTCCTGGCCGCTCGACGTCGTGCGGGTCTCTACCTCCTGTTGCGTGGTGCTCTTCAACTTCCCGGCGTCACTGGCCTTCGCCCTCAAGCGCTGGATGCTCGCGAACACCGCCGTCCGATCCGCAGCGAACGCCTGCCCGAGCCGGGTTGTCCAATCCAGCTGCTCCGCCATCGCGCTGACCACATCAGGAAACAAAACCAGCGCCACGAAGCTCGGATCGAAACCCGATTTCGTCGCGGCGTCCTGGAGCTCGCTGCCCTTCAGTGTCTGACTTGCCAGCCATTCGTCGAGCGCACCCACTTTGCCGGGGTTTGCTGCACAGAGCAACATCTGCGCGAGAAGCTGGTCGGGATAGAGAGCGACTGGGGCGAGCAGGCGATCGAGATCGTCCGGCTTCAGAGCTGGCTTGGCTGTCGTCCCAGCTTGCAACCCTGTCGGCTCACGGGCCGTCGATCCATCCGGGAGCGCCAGACCGAATCCAACGAACACGAGCATCGCGTTGAGGGTGATGGCAAGAGACCTGGCCGCTGTCGGCATTTCAGTACCGCTCGCGCACGAATCGCCGGCGCGCGATTGACGCATCATCGTTATATTTGCCCTTGGACGACCGATTGGGCAGCTGCACCTTCTTCTGCGACAGCTTCTTATGTGGAATCACCGAGAGCACATGGGCAATCGCGTTCAGACGGGCGCTCCGCTTGTCGTCCGAGCGCACGATGTACCAAGGGGCGATGCCGGTATCGGTCGCCTTCAGCATCAGGTCGCGCGCGCGGGAGTATTCGTACCAGCGCTTCCGCGAGGGTAAATCCATCGGACTGAGCTTCCACTGCCGCAGCGGATCCTGGACGCGGGCTTCAAATCGCTTCTTCTGCTCGTCGTTGCTGACTTCCAACCAGAGCTTGATGAGGACGGCTCCGCCATCGACCATGTACTTCTCGATCTCCGGACACAAATCCAGGAATCGTCGATGCTGTTCCTTTGTGCAGAACCCCATCACGTACTCGACGCCGGCGCGGTTGTACCAGCTCCGATCGAAGATGACGACCTCGCCAGCGGCAGGGAAGTGCTGCAGGTAGCGCTGGAAGTACATCTGGGTCTTCTCCCGATCGGAAGGGGCTGGCAAGGCGACGACTCGGAACACGCGAGGACTAAGACGCTCGGTCATCGCGCGAATCGTGCCCCCTTTTCCTGCCCCGTCACGTCCCTCGAGCACGATGACGACGCGCAGGCCCTTTTCCGTGATCCACCGCTGCAGATGGCACAGTCGCACCTGCAGCTTCCCCAATTCCTTCTCGTACTTCGCTCGTTTCATAGATTGGCAATCCTTTTGGCGATCGAGATTGCGCGTCGCCCGCTGCTGGCCGCACTCTCACATCCCATCGTCAGCCCGCACTTCCTCCACGTAGTCGAGTCCGCGGGTCGTCGTGACGAAGTCGAAATGCACCTGGGGCTCCTGGGCCGCCTCGACAACCGCCAGCACCGACGTGAAGCCATCGGAACGTACGCGCCGACGCATGTCTGCTTCGGTCGCCCATTCCTCGACGTAGCGCACGGTCGCATCGGAATCGACCCAGGCGGAACACCCCTGGCAGCCCGGCTCGATCCGAGCACTCAGGGCCAGAAAGCGAAGCGCCTCGAGGAGGTCCCGTGAGGTGCGTGCGGACTCTGCGTTGAGCGCAACGGTGAGGCGCACCATGGTGCAAGTAACAGCACCACTCGTTCCTAATGCGCTCGTCGCGCGCGCGCGAGTCTTACTGCCATTGAATCAACAGCTTGACCGCAATTGCCCAAACGCGGAGCGGGCTCGCCCGGGGGACGTTCCCCCGGTATTGCAGAGTGTCCACGGTATGCCGGAGGTGGGGAGCCTGACGGGGAGGGTGCTTTAGTGGTGAGTCGGACGCGTGATCCCGAGCTTTGCCATCCGCGTCTCGAGTGTCGTGGGCTTGAGGCCGAGCCGTTCGGCGGCCCCTCCGGTCCCGCGAATCCGCCAGGCGGTACTTTCAAGGACCCCGCGGATGTGCTCCTTCTCGACGTCGACCAGTCGTAAACTGCGCCGCGTCGCCGCCGATGACTGGGGCAGCGGGATTGTGAGGTGCTGGTCGGTCGACACAATCATCGCGCGCTCGACGACGTTGCGTAGTTCGCGGATGTTGCCGGGCCATGAATACCGCTGCAACGCTGTGAGATCGTGCTTGTCGATGGAGTCGACCAGCTTGCCGAAGGCCTTCGAGAACTCTTCTACGAATCGCCAGACGAGGAGCGGAATGTCCTCGACGCGCTCGCGCAGCGGCGGCACGTAAATCGGAAAAACGTTCAGGCGATAGTAAAGATCCTCCCGGAACGCCCCCTCGGAGATCCGCTGCTCCAGGTTGCGATGCGTGGCCGCGATGACCCGGGTATCCACGGTGATCGGCCGTGGGCTCCCGAGCCGCTCGATCTGTCGCTCCTCCAGCACGCGCAGCAGCTTGACCTGGACATCTGGTGGCAGGTCCCCAATCTCGTCGAGAAAAATCGTCGAATGATGAGCCAGCTCGAATCGGCCCACTTGCCGCGAGAGCGCTCCCGTATACGCCCCTTTTTCACGTCCAAACAGCTCGCTTTCGATGAGCGTTGCCGGAATCGCCGCGCAGTTCACCCGCACCATCGGCCGGCTGTGCCGGGCGCCAAGCTCGTGGATCTGCGTCGCGAAAAGCTCCTTGCCTGTGCCGGTCTCCCCTAACAGCAGGACCGTCGCGTCGGTCGATGCCACCTGTTCGATCTGCTCCAGCACCCGCCGCAAGGGTGCACTCCGCCCCACGACCCGCGTCAGCCCCGATCGCTCGCGTGGTTCCCGACGCAGGTCCACGTGCTCGACCTCGAGCGCGGCGGCATGGGCCTCTTCCGAGCGGCGACGGTCGGTGACGTCCACGATGGACGCCAGTACGAACAGGCCGTTCGGCGTCCGAAATGGATTCAACTCGATCTCAACCGGAAACTGAGAACCGTCCTTTCGCCGGGCAACGAGCCCTCGACCGGCAGCGATGGGCCCTGACCCCGGGGCCTGGACCAAGCCGTCGCGGTGCACCGCCTGGATCGGGCGCAGCGTCTCCGGCAGCAGCAGTTCGACGACCTGCCCGACCAACTCCTCTCGGGCATAGCCGAACTGCCGCTCCAGCCCACGATTCACGAGCACGATCCTCCCCTCGGGGTCCACGACCAGGACGCCACTTGGCGACGCCTCGATCGCGACTTGGAGCGCCCCTGCCGTGTCGATGTCGGTACCCACCACGAACCGGCCTACTTCACTTTGCTGACGCCGGTGAGTTTGACGAGCTCGGACGCATAGTCCTCCACGACGAACACACCCTGTTTGACTGTCACTTTCGCGGCGGGCGCGAGCGTGCCCGAGCCGCTGCCCTTAGCGTCGATTTCGATGTCGACGACACCGAGGTCGTAGCCCTCTTTCGCCTTGGCGCCTGGCAGGCCCGCGCCGAGAAACGCGATCGGCTGGTCGGTCACGATCGTGAGGAGACGTCCTTTGTCGGTGGGCCGCTCAAGAGTGAGCCGGGTCGGCGTCGCCGCTCCAGCGCCGATCCGGACGGAGCCGGTGGGGGGAACCCCCACGAGCGCCTTGCGCAGCCCGGGCACGCCGCCGGTCGTGAATGCGGCAGTGAGCTTGTCCACTTCACCCTGGGGCATCTTTCGGTCGACGGTAATCGTCACCGGTGAGCTCGCTGCTGCACCGCCGGCGGCTTTCACCATTGCCGTGGCCGTGAAGGTCTCCGTTCCTGCCTGGGCGTACCCTGTTGAGACGGTCGCCGCGATCACCGTCCACGCCAGGAAGCCACCCATCGTCGTCTCTCGAAGCGTCATTGGTTGCCTTCTCCTCTCAAGCGAATCGACCACCACCCAACTGCAGCAGCCGTACCGGAGGACGCTCTGGCACGGATGGGCGCGGAAGCGAAGGGGCAAAGGGGTTGGAACAGCGCCGCGCCAACAATCCCTATGATACGTCTCCGGCATCGCGGAGACCGTCCGGAATGCCGGAGGATGCGTCGACCGTCGATTCTGGCCGTGCGACGAGAAACCGCTCTCGCTGATGCGATTCATGGGTTCAGCGATCAGTCCGGCACCGATCGGGGTGCGTGGCATGGGCCGTGCTGTTGGAGGCGAGCGGGATTGATATGAACGCCCTCGGCATTGTCTGTCTCGGCCTCTTCGAACAAGTGGAACAAGCGGAACACGGCCTGTCGCAGAAGGCCGTCGAGATCGCACAGCCCTTCGGTTTCCCGATCACGAACTCCATGGTCGTCACCTGGATCGTGGCGCTGGGCCTCATCGTTTTCGCTCAATTCGCGACTCGCAACATGAGCCAGGTGCCCACGGGGGCTCAGAACTTTCTGGAGTGGCTCGTCGAAAGCCTGTACGGACTGCTCGAGAGCATCATCGGCGCCCACCTGGTTCGGAAGACGTTCTGGTTCTTTGCGAGCATCTTCATCTTCATTCTCGCCTCCAACTGGATCGGTCTGCTCCCGGGGGTTGGCACGATCGGATGGGGCCACCAGACGTCGCATGGTTTCATGATCGATCAACCGCTGTTCCGCGGGGCCAACGCTGATCTCAACCTGACGCTGGCGATGGCGCTGGTGTTCTTTGCCTGCTGGATCGTGTGGGCGCTTCAGGAGGCTGGTCCAGGCGGGGTGGTCAAGGAGCTGTTTGCGCCGAAGGGGGAGACCACCGGCTTCTTGAAGCTGCTCATGATCGTCGTGTTCTTTGCGGCTGGATGCCTCGAGATCATTTCGATCATGTTCCGCCCTGTCTCCTTGAGTTTTCGACTCTACGGCAACATCTTCGCAGGCGAGAACATGCTCGAAGCGATGGCGACGATCGTTCCGGGTCTGGGCTGGTTGCTGCCAATACCGTTTTATTTCATGGAGCTGCTGGTGGGTCTGGTCCAGGCGATGGTCTTCATGCTGTTGACTGCCGTCTTCACGCTCCTGATTTGCCAGCATCACGAGGAAACGGGGCCTGCGGCTGCGCACGGTTGAAGTCAGGTACTCGCGACGCGATGTGAACACTTATCCTCTCGTGGCTTCCGCCTTCAGGCGGAAGTTGCGAAGCAGAAAGGACAACACCGATGACCGGAAGTTTGCACGTCGGCCTGGCCGCTCTGGGCGCAGCGATCGGCGTAGGGTTGATTGGCCAAGGCGCCTCGATCGCGGTCGGGCGCAATCCCGGCGCCTCCACGAAGATCATGGTTCAGTCCATTCTGGCCATTGCCTTCGCCGAGGCGATCGTCTTCTACGCATTGTTCCTCGTGCGATAGACAAGGCTCAGGGCGATGCATGCGTTAGCGTTGCAGGTCGTCGCGGAGAGTGGCGGACAGATCGGAGAGGTCGCCCGCACGTTCGGGGTCGACTGGACTCATCTGGGCGCGCAGATCGTCAGTTTCGCGATCGTGTGTGTCGTTCTGCATCTCCTCGCCTACAAACCGATTCTCCGGCTCCTCGACGCGCGACGGCAGCAGATCGCCAGTGGTCTTGCGAACGCTGAGAAGATCAAGGCCGAACTGGCGCGCATCGAAAGCGAGCGTCTAGACGTACTCGCAAAGGCAGACGGCGAAGGCAAGCAATTGATCGAGGAAGCCCGGGCTGCGGCTGCCCGTGTCCGGGCCGAGGAAACGCAGAAGGCGATGAGTGCGGCTGAGCAGATTCTGGTCAGAGCGCGCGAGGCGACTGATCGGGACCGCGCGCAGATGCTCGCCGAGCTCAGACGGGAGGTCGGCCGGCTCGTGGTTCAAACAACGGCGGCTGTCACGGGGAAGGTTTTGACACCAGAGGATCACCGTCGCCTGTCGGACGAGACGGCGAGGCAACTGAGATGACGCGATGAAAGTCACCAGAAGAACGAGGCGGTCGGCGCGACAACTGTTCCGCCTATGTCTCGTCGACGGCAGGTTGGACGAGGGCCGGGTACGTCAGGTCGCGCAACGGATCGGCGAGTCCAAGCGCCGTGGTGCAATCGCCGTGCTTTCGGACTTTCAGCGCATGGTGCGATTGGATCGCGATCAGCACATGGCGTCCGTCGAAAGCGCTACGAGCCTGGCGGATGACGCGCGCGAAGACGTTCGTGCTGGCCTGGCGCGCATCTATGGCCCCGGGTTGGAAACAACGTTCGCTGAAAACCAGGGACTCATCGGCGGGATGCGCATCAGGGTTGGCAGCGACGTCTACGACGGGAGCGTGCGCGCCAAGTTGGCGGCAATCGAGGCGCGCTTGTGAGCTCGATTGTCATGGTGAGGTGAGGACAATGGCTGACCTGGTCCAGGAGATAGAAGCTCAGATCGCGGGCGCCAAAGCCGCGACCGCCAAGCAGACCGTTGGCGTCATCCGTGAGATCGGCGACGGGGTTGCCAAGGTCGAGGGTCTTGGCGACGTCATGCTGAACGAGATGCTCGACTTCGGCCAGGGCATCACCGGCCTGGCCCTGAACCTCGACGAGACCGAGGTCGGCGTGATCATCCTCGGCGACTACACAAAACTCCAAGAGGGCGACGAAGTCCGCGCGACGGGTAAGCTCCTCCAGGTCCCTGTCGGGAAGGGCCTGCTGGGCCGTGTCGTCAACACGCTCGGCGAGCCGCTCGATGGAAAAGGGCCGATCGAAAGCTCCGTCGCCTACCCGGTTGAGAAACTCGCCCCGGGGATCATCCGCCGCCGCCCGATCGGTCAGCCGGTGCAGACCGGCATCATGCCGATCGACGCGATGATCCCGATCGGCCGCGGCCAGCGCGAGCTGATCATCGGTGACCGTTCAACGGGCAAGACCACCATCTGCATTGACACGATCATCAGCCAGGCACGGCTCAATCGGGCGGCTGACGAAGCGGGCGACACGAGCTATCGACCGCTCTATAGCATCTACGTGGCGATTGGCCAGAAGCAATCCACCATCGCCAGAATCGTGAGCGTACTCGAAGAGGCTGGGGCGATGCCGTACAGCATCATCCTCGCGTCGCCGGCGTCGGATTCCGCCACGAGCCAGTACCTGGCGCCGTTCGCGGGTGCGGCGATTGGCGAGTGGTTCATGGACAACGGCATGGACGCGCTGATTGTCTACGACGACCTGTCCAAGCATGCCGTCGCCTACCGCCAGGTGTCGCTCGTGCTGAAGCGCCCGTCCGGTCGTGAGGCCTATCCGGGCGACGTGTTCTACCTCCACAGCCGGCTGCTCGAGCGCGCCGCGCGAGTCGGCGAACAGTACGGCAATGGGTCACTCACGGCGCTGCCGATCATCGAGACGCAGGCTGGAGACGTGTCCGCCTACATCCCCACCAACGTCATCTCGATCACGGACGGACAGATCTTTCTGGAAACCGATTTGTTCTATCAAGGCATCCGCCCCGCGATCTCGGTCGGCATCTCGGTGTCCCGGGTAGGCTCTGCGGCGCAGCTCAAAGCCATGAAGCAGGTGGCCGGGCAGCTCAAGGGCGATCTCGCGCAGTTTCGCGAGCTGGCGGCGTTCGCGCAGTTCGGATCAGAACTGGATGCGGCGACGCAGGCAAAGATCGACCGTGGAAAGCGCATCGTCGAGCTCTTCAAGCAGGCCCAGTACAGCCCGGTACCGGTCGACGTGCAGGTCGGCGTGATCTGGGCGGTCCAGAACGGATATGTCGATGACGTGCCGGTCGAGCGGATCAAGGAGTTTCAGGCCGGCTGGACCGACTTTCTGACGACACGGAAGGCGAGCCTGCTCGAAAAGATCGCTCGGGAAAAAGCGTTGAGCCACCGAACTATCGGCCGAGCTGAAGGCCGCCGCCGATCAGTTCAAGCAGACCTGGAAGAAGTAGCTCAGAACTTGAAAGTGAAAACCTGTCGATGAGCAGCCCACGCGACCTCCGTCGGCGTATCAAATCCATCAGCGGCACCGCGCAGATCACCAGAGCCATGCAGATGGTGGCGGCATCGAAGATGCGCAAGGCGCAGCAAGCGGCGATCGCCGCGGCGCCGTTCTCGCGCCTGTTCTATCGCATCCAGCGCGCCGCGACCACGCGGGCGCGCGACTTCGAGCATCCGTTGCTGGAGGTGCGCGACGTTCGTACGCGGGCGGTCATTCTGATCGCAGCGGACAAGGGCCTCTGCGGCGCACTCAATACCAACGTTTTCCGACTGGCAGCACAGTTCCCGAGCGAGTCGACCATCTACATCACGGCCGGCCGCAAAGCCGCGCAGTTCGTCGCTCGCACGCGGCGACGGCTGGCCGCAGAGTTCAGCTACGGCGACTCGCCAACGTTTCCCGAGGCCAGAGCCATAGCGGCGTTCGCCCGCGAACTCTTCCTGAATGGAGAAGTGGACGAGGTGAAAGTCGTCACCACGCGCTTCGTCAACACGCTGATGCAGGAGCCCGTGGTGATCGAGTACCTCCCGGTGGGAGAAATCAAGAGCTTGAAGATTCCGGGAGCCGAATCGGAGGAGGTGCTGAGGGCTGATACGGCGGAGGTCGTGTTCGAACCCGGCCCCGAGGCGCTGCTCGCGTATCTACTCGGGCACTATCTCAATATCTACATCTACTACATGATGTTGAACGCGAAGGCCAGCGAGCAGAGCGCCCGGATGGTGTCGATGAAGAACGCGACCGATAGCGCCGACGGACTGATCGAGGCGCTGACGCTCGAGTACAACAAGCTGCGGCAGGGCAACATCACGAAGGAACTACTGGAGATTGCCGGCGGTCAAGCCGGGTGACCTTGGGGACACCCTCGAGGAAGGGATGAAGCACGGGTAGAGTCATGAACATCGGCAAAGTCGTTCAAGTCGTCGGACCAGTGGTCGACGTCGAGTTTCCCGACGCGCTGCCCCCGATCTACAACGCGCTGACAGTTGGCTACACGGTCGACAAGCAGCCGGTGTCGCTGACGCTCGAAGTCCAGCAGCATCTCGGCGACAAGTGGGTGCGCACCATCTCGATGGCTGGCACCGAGGGCATCAAGCGCGGCTTCACGGTCACCGACAGCGGGGAGCCGATTACGATGCCGGTCGGCGATGGCGTGATGGGCCGTGTGTTCGACGTGACCGGGCAGCCCGTGGACGAGCGCGGGCCCGTTACCGCGGACAAGCGCTATCCCATCCATCGTCCGCCGCCGCCGCTCGTCGACCAATCCACCTCCCCGCAGGTGCTGACGACCGGGATCAAAGTCATCGATTTGATCTGCCCGTTCCTGAAGGGCGGCAAGGTCGGCGCCTTCGGCGGCGCCGGCGTCGGCAAGACCGTCGTCATCATGGAGCTGATCAACAACATCGCCAAGCTCCATGGCGGCGTGTCCGTCTTCGCCGGCGTCGGTGAACGCACGCGCGAGGGCAACGACCTCTATCACGAGATGTCGCAAGCCGGCGTCATCAATCAAGAGGACCTGAGCGCGTCGAAAATCGCGCTGGTCTACGGTCAGATGAACGAGCCGCCGGGCGCGCGTCTGCGGGTGGCCCTCAGCGGCCTCGCGATCACGGAGTACTTTCGTGACGAGCGGGGCCAGGACGTGCTGCTCTTCATCGACAACATCTTCCGGTTCTCCCAGGCGGGTTCGGAAGTCTCCGCGCTGCTCGGCCGCACGGCCAGCGCCGTCGGTTATCAGCCGACGCTCGCCGCCGAGATGGGCGTGCTGCAGGAGCGCATTACGTCCACCAAGAAGGGATCGATCACGTCGTTCCAGGCGGTGTACGTCCCGGCGGATGACCTGACGGACCCGGCGCCGGCGACGACCTTCGCCCATCTCGACGCGACGATCGTTCTCGAGCGCTCGATCGCCGAGCTGGGGATTTATCCGGCCGTCGAGCCCCTGGCCTCGACGTCCCGCGCCCTGGCGCCCGAAATCGTCGGCGCGGAGCACTACGATGTCGCGCGACGCGTTCAGCGTGTGTTGCAGCGATTCAAGGATCTGCAGGACATCATCGCCATCCTGGGCATGGACGAGCTGTCGCCCGAAGACAAGGTCACGGTGTACCGTGCGCGCAAGATCCAGCGGTTCCTGAGTCAGCCGTTCAGCTCGGCGCAAGTGTTCACCGGGCGCGAGGGCAGGCAGGTGCCGGTCGCCGACACCGTTCGCGGATTCAAGGAGATCCTCGACGGCAAGCACGACAATGTCCCTGAAGGGAACTTCTATATGAAGGGCGGGATCGAGGAGATCCAGCAGACCTGAAGTGGATGACTTCGCATGGCCGAGACGCTCAGACTCGAAATCGTAACGCCCCAGGCGATCGTCTTTTCCGAAGACGTCAACCTCGTCACGCTGCCGTCGATCGAGGGCGATATCGGGATCTACCCGCAGCATCTCCGGCTGATGACGCAGCTCGTGCCGGGTGAGATCATCGTGAGCAAGGACGGACACGACAGATTCCTGGCGGTGGGGGAGGGAATGGTCGAGGTCACATCCGAGAGGGTGACGATCGCGACGGACATGGCCATTCCCTCAGACAAGATCGACGAAGCCAAAGTCGAGGAGGCCCGTCAGCGAGCAGAGGCCCGGCTGCGCGAAAAGATCTCCGACGAGGAAGTTGCGTCCGTCAATGCCTCGCTCGTCAAGGCGTTGGCGCAGCTCCAGGTCAAGCGGCGGCGCCGAATGTGACAAGAACCTCGCCGTCGAGGCTGGCGGTTCTCGACTGGTTGCCGCAGTATGGGACGCAGTTGCTGCGAGCGGATCTCGTCGCCGGCCTCACCCTCGCCGCATACCTGCTGCCGGCGGGCATCGGAGACGCGTCGCTCGCCGGCCTCGCACCCGAAGCGGGTCTCTACGCGTGCCTCTTCTCCGGGCTGGTCTTCTGGCTCCTTTGCAGCTCGAAGCACACCGTTGTTACCGTCACGTCGGCGCTGTCGCTCCTGATCGGCGCGTCGGTTGGCGAGTTGAGCGCGGGTGATCCGGCGCGACACGCCGCGTTGGCAGCATGCGCGGCACTCATGATGGCGGCGATCGCGTTTGCGGCGTGGCTGGTCCGTGCCGGCAATGCGATCGGCTTCTTCTCGGAGACCGTTCTCGTCGGCTTCAAGAGCGGGCTGGCGCTTTATCTGGCGGCCACCCAGTTGCCCAAGCTGTTCGGCTTCAAGGGCACGCACGGTGATTTCTGGGAGCGGTCGGCGTATTTCATCGCGCATCTCGGCGACACGCACCGAATCTCCCTGCTCGTGGGAACGGTCGCCCTCGCGGGTCTCATTGCCGGCAAACTGTGGTTGAAGAACCGGCCGGTGGCCTTCCTCGTCGTAGTCTCCGCCATTCTCGCGGCGCGAGTGCTGAACCTCGAGGCTGAGGGTGTCGCGTTGCTCGGGGACGTGCCGCAAGGCCTGCCATCGATGGGACTGCCGCTCGTGAGCCGCGACGATCTGAACGCGCTCCTGCCACTGGCGATGGCGAGCTTCGTCCTCGGGGCCGTGGAGACGTCGGCTATCGGACGCATGTTTGGTCAGAAACACGGCTATCGGTTCGATGCCAATCAGGAGCTGCTGGCCATTGGCGCCGGCAATCTACTCGCGGGGCTCGGTCGCGGATTCCCTGTGAGCGGCGGCATGTCGCAGTCGCTCGTCAACGAAAGCGCGGGGGCGCGCACGCCGCTGTCAGGTCTGGTCGCCGCCCTCTTCACGCTGATTGTCACGCTGTTCGCGTCGGGACTGCTGCGAAATCTGCCGCAACCGGTGCTCGCGGCGATCGTGCTCGCCGCTGTCATGAGCCTCGTTGACGTCGCCGCGTTGCAGCATATCTGGCGGTTCAGCCGGGCGGAGTTTTTCGTGGCGATCGCGGCGCTTTTCGGCGTGCTTGGATCCGGGCCGGTCAACGGCGTGTTGCTTGGAGCCGCGATCTCGATCGTGCTCCTGATCCGGCGGGCCGCCCGGCCACGCGTGACTGAGCTCGCCAGGGTCCCTGGGACCACGTACTTTGCCGATCGATCGCGCCACCCGGAGAACGAGTCCATCCCTGGCGTTCTCGTGGTCCGGAGCGAGTCAGCGCTGCTCTACTTCAACGTGGAGCATGTCCGCGAACGGGTCTTCGAGCTGCTCAGCGCGCGCCCGGAGGCCATCCGGCTCGTGGTCTTTTTTCTCGGCGCCGTTCCGACCGTCGATCTTGCCGGTGCCGAGTTCCTCGCGGAGCTGCACAGAACCTTACGCGCTCGGGGCGTGGCGTTCCGGGTGGCCGACGCTCATGGGGAGGTGCGGGATGCGCTCCGCCGAATCGGGTTCGACCGAGAGCACGGTCCTCTCGAATCCGGCCAATCCGTCGAGGTCATCGTGTCGGCGTGGCAGGCCTCGGCGGTCCCACATGCCATCGCGAGTACTCCCGCCGAGTGAATGTCGCCGAGCGCTATCTGAGCTCATGAAGCTTCGGCCGCGTGAGCCCCAGCTTGGCCATGCGGGTTTCGAGCGTGGTGGGCAGGAGCCCGAGCCGGGCAGCCGCTCCGCCCGCTCCACGGATGCGCCACTGTGTACTCTCGAGGACGCTGTGGATGTGCTCCCTCTGCACATCGACCATCTTCTCGCTGCACTTTCGTCCTGTAGAACCCGACGCTGCGGGCAGCGGAATCGTCAACTGAGGGCCCGTCGCGACGATCATGGCTCGCTCCACGACGTTGCGCAGCTCACGAATGTTGCCCGGCCAGGCGTGCTGTTGCAGCACGGCCATGTTCTCCCTGGCAATCACGTCAATCCGTTTGCCGAACGACTTCGCGAACTCGTCGACGAAGCGCCACACGATGAGGGGAATATCCTCGGGGCGCTCGCGCAGCGGGGGCACCCGGATCGGGAAGACGTTGAGCCGGTAAAACAAGTCCTCACGGAACGAATTCTCCGCCATGCGCTGCTCCAGATTCCGGTGCGTCGCCGCGATGATCCGGACATCCACCGGCAGGGATCGGGGACTCCCGAGCCGCTCGATCTGGCGCTCTTCGAGGACCCGCAACAGCTTGATCTGCACGTCGGTCGGCAGGTCGCCGATCTCGTCGAGGAAAATCGTCGAGTGGTCGGCCAATTCGAAGCGGCCGATCTGTCGCGCCAGCGCCCCCGTAAACGCGCCCCGCTCGCGGCCGAACAGCTCGCTTTCCATCAAGGTATTGGGAATCGCCGCGCAATTGACGCGCACCATGCTCCGCCCCCGCCGCGCGCTCAGTTCGTGGATATGCGTGGCGATGAGCTCCTTGCCGGTGCCCGTCTCACCCAGCAGCAGCACGGTCGAATCGGTGGCCGCCACCTGCCGGGCCAGTTCCAGCGCGCGGCCCAAAGCTGCGCTGTGTCCGACGATGATGCCGGTACCGGGCTTGCCCTGCCCTTCGCGCCGCTGGTACTGATGCTCTGTTTGTAACTGCTCGCGCACGCGCGCAGCCCGTAACGCCGCGACGGTGGGCCCAGCTCGCGCGTCCTCCTCGGCAACGCGCTCGCGCAACCGGTGCGGCTCGTCGAGGCCTTCAGATCGCCTTGTCCCCGGCCGCGAACTCCAAACCGACGGAGGGGGTAAACCGTTGACTGGCTTTTCGCTCGCTCGTGGAAGCATCATCCTGCCCTTTCGTATTCAACGCACGGTACGGTGTCGGCGATACCTTAGAAGCGAGCCGGCTCAGGGAGATAGAGGAATAGTCCTACTCGATCGATGGAGAAGTACGTGGCCCGCCCATGAAAAAGTACTAGTCGTTGACCCCTGACGCCTTTCTCACCTCTCTCTGGCTCAAAACGTCACCGGGAACGTGCCACAATGCCTCCGGAACTCGGGAGAACCTCCGGGAATGCGGAGTTACTGCTGGCGCTGGCCTCATGGCGCGTTCGCCGACATTCGCCCAAAGTCTTTAGATTCTGAGAGTTCTGGACCATCGAGCGGGGATGCCATTTTGGGCGCGGACCTTGCTCTGAGACGAAAGCGGACCTCCGGCCAATGCCGGACGACCACCATTTTGGGGGAGCGACGATGAAATTTGAGGATCGGGGCCACGACAGTTCGATTGTGCCGGAACAAGAACTGAATCCAACAGGAATTCCGGAAGGCGTGGACCGACGAGCGTTCATGATGCGCAGCGCGCTCATCGGAGCGACGGCCGTGCTCACGGGCTGTTCGCCCTCGACCCCGCAACAGACGGCCAGTTCGGCGGCGACCGCAACCCCGCCGCCAATGCCGGTCAGCAAGGTGTCCCCGGATCTCGAGGTCAAGAAGCAGACGAAGGGCCCCGTGATGACCACGCTGGAAGAGTTCTACAAGGTCGGACCGGGACCTTCCAGTTCCCACACGATTGGCCCGATGCGCATCACCTATGACTTCTATCAGCGCGCCACCAAGCTGCCGGCGGACCAGCTCGCCAAGGCTACGGCTCTCAAGGTTCACCTTTTTGGCAGCCTGAGCGCCACCGGCAAGGGACACGGCACGGAGCGCGCAGCCCTTGCGGGCATCGTCGGCAAGGAACCCGCGACGGTTGAACCGGCGTTCCTCGACGGCCTGGCTGAGAATCCCAATCAGTCTTTTCCGGTGAAGTTGGGCGACAAGACCTTCGATGTCTCGCTCAAGGACATCATCTACGACGCGCCCAAAGGGGACTTCCCGCATCCCAACACGATGACCTGCAAGCTGATGGCGGGCGACAGCGTGCTGCTCGAGCAGGAGTACTACTCGGTTGGTGGCGGATTCATCGAGTGGAAGGGATATCAGCCGCCGAAGAAGGGGCAACCGAAATACCCCTACTCGAAAATGAAGGAGCTGCAGGCCCACGCGGCGGGCAACAAGCTGTCGATCGCGCAGGTCGTGATGGCCAACGAAGTAGCCGTCTCCGGCAAGAGCGAGGCGGAGATCAACGCGTTCATCGACAAGATCGCCACGGCGATGGTCAATATCGTCAAGTCCGGGTTGTCGGCACCCCAAGGGACGCTGCCCGGGCCGATCAAGCTCAAGACGAAGGCGGGCGATGTCTACAAGCGTGCGATGGATGACAAGTACGAGAGGCAACGTGGCCTCGGGGTCGTGTCGGCGTACGCGCTGGCCGGATCGGAAGAGAACGCTCGCGGCCACCTCGTGGTGACGGCGCCCACCGGCGGGTCGGCGGGGGTCATGCCGGCGCTTGTCTTCGCGGTCGGCGAGGGCGGCCGCAAGCTGCCGCAGGACAAGATTCGTAACGGGTTCCTTGCTGCCGCGGCGATCGGCTACCTGTGCAAACACAATGCGACGCTCTCTGGCGCCGAGGGCGGATGTCAGGCGGAGATTGGCGTCGCGTCGGCCATGGGCGCCGCGTTCCTCGCCCAGGCGCACGACTTTGACCATCAAGTGGTGGCCAACGCGGCGGAAGCGTCGCTGCAGCATCACCTGGGGATGACCTGCGACCCGGTTGCAGGCTTCGTGCAGCTGCCGTGCATCGAGCGCTGCGCGTTTGGAGCCATCAAGGCGTGGACGGGCTTCATGATCGCGAGCAACGAGATCCCCATCAACCGCCGCGTGGACTTCGACACGACAGTAGACGCCATGGCGCTCACCGCCAGGGAGATGAACTCGAAGTACAAGGAAACGTCGGAAGGCGGCCTGGCGGTCTCCGTGACGCTCTGTTAGCCCTCTGGCCTCTCTGAAGGCCACGTTCGAGCCGCTCCTTGACGGCGTCGGCGTGGTCATCGTTCTGACCTTTTTCTTGAAGGAAACGGGACCGGCGGTTGGCCGCCTGGCGTCGTGACCATGCGAGGGACCCATGAGTCGAGCAACCGGAACCGGAAAGTACGAATCGCTGCTGGAGAGGTGTCGAAGCCTGGAGGCCGTACCCACCGCGGTAGCGCATCCCTGCGAGGAAACGGCATTGGCGGGAGCCATCGAGGCTGCCGCCAATGGATTGATCACGCCGATCCTCGTGGGTCCGGCCGCCAAGATTCAGGAGATCGCGAAGAAGAGCGGCATCGACCTTGGGAAGACGCGGGTCGTCGATGCGCCGCACAGCCATGCCGCGGCCGCCAAGGCCGTGGAACTGGTCCGCAAGGGCGAGGCCGAGCTCCTGATGAAGGGAAGCCTGCACACGGACGAGTTGTTGAGTGCCGTCGTCGCGAGGGAGACCGGATTACGCACGGGACGTCGCATCAGTCACGTGTTCATCATGGACGTGCCGACCTATCACAAAGTGCTGATCGTCACGGACGCGGCCATCAACATCGCGCCGACCCTGGATGACAAGGTGCACATCTGCCAGAACGCGATCGATCTGGCGATTACTCTCGGCCTGGCCAAGCCCAAAGTGGCGATTCTCGCGGCCGTCGAGACCGTCAATTCCAAGATGCAGGCCACCCTTGACGCCGCCGCGCTGTGCAAGATGGCCGAGCGAAAGCAGATCACGGGCGGCATACTGGATGGTCCGTTGGCCTTCGACAATGCCATCAGCAAAGACGCCGCACGGATAAAAGGCATTCAGTCGGAGGTCGCCGGCGATCCCGACATCTTGCTCGTGCCGGACCTCGAGGCGGGCAACATGCTCGCCAAGCAGCTCAGCTTTCTTGCGAACGCCGACAGCGCCGGGCTCGTGCTCGGCGCGCGAGTGCCGATCATCCTCACGAGCCGCTCCGACAGCGTGCGATCGCGCATCGCAAGCTGCGGGGTCGCGATGCTCGCGGCTCATGCGCGACGCCAATCGCTTCAGAGTGCAATGACCGTTTGATCGGAGTGAGCCGAATGGACGACTACGCAATCGTGCTCAATGCCGGGTCGTCGAGCCTCAAGTTCTGTATCTACAGGAGGCCTGC
The DNA here is from genome assembly GCA_963841905.1 of uncultured Acidobacteriota bacterium. GTDB lineage: Bacteria > Acidobacteriota > Vicinamibacteria > Vicinamibacterales > UBA2999 > JACCSI01. The sequence goes on along the minus strand of CAWJEM010000004.1, from coordinate 259,905 downwards.
GGTCGAAGCCTGGCGGCTGGAAGCGCGCGGCCAGATCGAGGGGATCGGGACGTCGCCGCAATTCTCCGCGAAGGATGGCTCCGGCGCGCGTCTCGACGAACGAGCCCTCGACAGGACCGTCGTGCGTGATGGCCGCTCGGCGCTCGATGCGCTCGCCTCCTGGCTTCGTTCGACGTACGGCGGCGCCCGCGTACTCGGTGTCGGCCATCGCGTCGTCCACGGCGGAGCGCAATTCGCCGGTCCCACGATCGTCACGCCGCACGTTCTCGAAGAACTGCGCAAGCTGGTGCCGCTCGCTCCGCTTCACCAGCCGCACAATCTCGCGGCGATTGAAGCGGTCGTCGAGCGGCTCCCTGGCGTGCCGCAGGTCGCCTGCTTCGACACGAGCTTTCATCGCGGCCAACCGGCAGTCGCCGAAATAGTGCCGCTGCCCCGCGAGATTTGCCGTTCCGGTGTACAGCGGTACGGTTTCCACGGCCTGTCGTACCAGGTACATCGCTTCGGTCCTTCCCCAGATTGCGCCGGAGATCGCCGACAAGCGTGTGATCGTCGCTCACCTGGGAAGCGGCGCCAGTCTCTGCGCCATGAGGAATGGAAAGAGCATCGACAGTACGCTCGGATTCACCGCGCTCGATGGCCTCTGCATGGGCACGCGGCCGGGCGCCCTCGATCCCGGCGTGGTCCTCTATCTCTTTCAGAACCTCGGGCTCTCGGCCAAGGATGTCGAGACGATGCTTTACAAGCAATCAGGTCTGCTGGGCATTTCGGGCCTGAGCAACGACATGCGCGACCTCCTTGGCAGCTCTGAGCCTTCCGCCCGGCTGGCCGTGGACTACTTCATCTATCGCGCCGCTCGAGAGATCGGGGCGCTCGCCGCGGTCCTGGGTGGAATCGACGGCCTGGTCTTCACGGCCGGCATCGGCGAGAACTCGGCCGAGGTCCGAAGCCGGATCTGCGAGGCCTCTGCATGGCTCGGTATCGAGCTGGACGCAGACGCGAACCGGTCACGGGGGCCGCGGATTTCTCGCGTGGCCAGTCGAGTGTCGGCCTGGATGATTCCGACGAACGAAGAATTGGTCATCGCCCGGCATACGGGAGCGTTACTGGGATTGGTAGAAAGCCCGCACGCAGCGGGCAGGGCATAAAGGAGTACTCCATGGCGACGATCGCAGCGCAGGCGAAAACAGACAAGGTCGAACGTTCGCCCTGGCAGGGATTTCAAACCGGCCTCTGGAACTCGGAGATCAACGTTCGAGATTTCATACAGCAGAACTACGAGCCATATGACGGCGACGAGTCGTTTCTGGCGCCGGCCACAAAGCGCACGCTGAAGATCTGGGAAAAGCTCACGGACCTGTTCGTCGAGGAGAGGCGAAAGGGAGTGCTCGACGTCTCCCAGATCCCCAGTTCCATCACGGCGCACGCGCCGGGCTACATCGACCGCGAGAACGAAATCATCGTCGGCCTGCAGACCGACGCGCCGCTCAAACGCGCGATCATTCCAAACGGCGGCTTCCGGATGGTCGTGAGCGCGCTGAAGGCGTATGGATACGAGCCCGATCCTCACGTCGTGGAAGCCTTCACGAAGTATCGCAAGACGCACAACGACGGCGTGTTCGATGCCTATACCGCAGACGTGAGGCGTTGCCGCAGTTCGCACATCCTCACCGGACTACCCGACGCCTACGGTCGTGGCCGAATCATCGGCGATTACCGTCGCGTCGCGCTTTACGGGGTCACGCGACTCATCGAGCACAAGCAGCAGGAGAAGAACAACCTCGATTCGGCTCAGTCAACCGACGACATCATCCGCGATCGCGAAGAGCTCGGCGAACAGATCCGTGCGCTCAAAGAGCTGCAGAAGATGGCCTCGAGCTACGGGTTCGACATCTCGGGGCCGGCCTCGAACGCCAGAGAGGCCGTGCAGTGGCTGTACTTCGGGTACCTGGCCGGTGTGAAGGAGCAGAACGGCGCGGCGATGTCGCTCGGGCGCACGACGACCTTCCTCGACATCTACTTCGAGCGCGATCTCGCCTCGGGCGTCCTCACCGAGGAGCAGGCTCAGGAAATCATCGACGACTTCGTCATCAAGCTGCGCATCGTTCGGTTCCTGCGCACCCCCGAGTACGACGAGCTCTTCGCCGGCGATCCCACCTGGGTCACCGAATCGATCGCGGGGATGGGCGACGACGGCCGGTCGCTGGTGACGAAGACGAGCTTCCGTATTCTCCATACGCTCTATAACCTCGGTCCCGCGCCCGAGCCGAATCTGACCATCTGGTATTCCCCGAACCTGCCCGACGGCTTTCGGCATTTCTCGGCCAAGGTCGCCATCGATACCAGCTCCCTGCAGTTCGAGAGCGACGAGATCATGCGGCGCACGTGGGGAGACGACGGGGCGATTGCCTGCTGCGTCTCGCCGATGGTGGTTGGCAAGCAGATGCAGTTCTTCGGCGCTAGAGCCAACCTGGCCAAGTGTCTTCTCTACGCCATCAATGGCGGCAGGGATGAGATCAGCGGCGAACAGGTGGGGCCGGCCTCCGAGCCCGTGAAGGGTGATTACCTCGACTTCGACGATGTCCTCGGCAGATTCGACAAGATGATGGACTGGCTGGCGGGCGTTTACGTGAATGCCATGAACATCATCCACTACATGCACGACAAGTACGCATACGAACGCGTGGAAATGGCACTGCACGATTATGCGCCCCTCCGAACCATGGCGTTCGGCATGGCGGGCATGTCGGTCGTGGCAGACAGCCTTTCCGCAATCAAATACGCCAAAGTGCGTGTCGTCCGCGACGAGAAGGGCCTCGTGACCGACTATCAGACCGAGGGCCCCTTCCCCGTGTTCGGCAACAACGACAACCGCGTGGACCAGCTCGCCGTCTGGCTCGTCAGCACGTTCATGAACAAGCTGAGAAAGTATCCGACCTATCGCAACGCGCTCCACACGCAGTCGATCCTGACCATCACGTCGAACGTCGTGTACGGGAAGGCGACCGGCAACACTCCTGACGGGCGGCGGAAGGGCGAACCGTTCGCGCCGGGGGCAAATCCCATGCACGGGCGAGACAGCCATGGCATTCACGCCGCCGCGGCGTCGGTCGCCAAGATCCCCTATCGCGACGCTGCGGACGGCATTTCGCTCACGGCCTCGTTGGTGCCGACGGGCCTCGGGCGGATCGGTGAAGACCGCATCACCAATCTCACAGGAATGCTGGACGCGTTCTTCAGCAGCACGGGCTATCACATGAACGTGAACGTGCTCAACCGCGACACGCTCATCGATGCCATGGAACACCCGGAGAAGTACCCCAGCCTGACGATCCGCGTGTCGGGCTATGCGGTCAATTTCGTGAGGCTCACGCGCGAGCAGCAGATGGACGTCATCAATCGCACCTTCCACGGGTGAGGTCATCATGGCTGAAGCTCAGGCCGCAGATCGACGCCGCTCTCGGCGAAGAGTCCGTACGAGATCCGCGTCAATCTCGGCAAGAACGTGCCCGAGTCGGACGTGCGAAGCGCGCTCGCCACCGGCGACATGGGATTTCTCCACTCGTTCACGACCGGTTCAACTGTAGACGGTCCGGGCGTGCGGGTCGTCGCCTGGACGACGAGCTGCATGTTCCGGTGTCTCTACTGTCACAACCCGGACACCTGGACCCTGAGCAACGGCATCCCGGTCAGCGTGGCGAAAGCGACCGAGCAGCTGCGCAAATACCGCCGTGGGCTGGCGGTCATGTCCGGCGGCTTCACCATCAGCGGCGGAGAGCCTCTGATGCAGCATCGCTTCGCCCTCAAGCTCTTTCGCGCCGCACGAGCAATGGGTGTCCATACGGCGCTCGATACGACCGGCTACCTGGGCGACCGCCTCAGCGACGAGGATCTCGAGTCGATCAACCTCGTGCTGCTGGATATCAAGACCTGGGATCCCGAAAGGCATCGTCGCCTGACGGGCATGGACAATGGGCCGGTCCTGGAGTTCGCGCGGCGTTTAGCCGCCCGCCGACGACCCATCTGGCTCCGATTCGTGCTCGTGCCGGGATTGACAGACGACCCAGAAGACGTCGCGAAGATCGCCAGCTTCGCTGCCGGGCTCGGCAACGTGGAGCGGGCCGACGTGCTGCCATTCCACCAGATGGGTCGCTACAAGTGGGAAAGACTCGGCGCCAAGTACACGCTCGACGGGGTCGAGTCCCCAACGACTGATCTGATCGAGCGAACGTTGGCGATATTCAGGGCAGAAGGGCTCAAGGCGTACTGAGCTCACGGGAGGAACCGCACGCGTCCCGTCTCCAGCTCGTACACGGCACCAACGAGCTTGACGATCCCTTCCGCCATTCGGGCTTTGCCTTCAGGCGTGTCGAGCAGTTGATGCATCGACCAACGCACGTTCGCCTCTACTGCCGCGTCGAGCAGGTCGCTCGGTGCGAGCGTTCCATTGAGGTCCCGCAGACCGGGCAGCATGTTGTCGAGCAGCAGCGAGATGCGCGCGTGCTCGCGGGCATTGCGGCCGCCCCCAGCCAACGCAGCCTGTACCGCGCCACACCTTTGGTGACCGAGCACCACGAAAAGCGGCGTGTGCAAATGCACCGCCGCGTACTGCAGCGTTCCCATGATTTCCGGTGAGACGACGTTGCCGGCAATTCGCACGATGAACAGTTCGCCGAAGCCGGCGTCGAAGACGAGCTCGGGTGGGACGCGGGAGTCGCTGCAGCCGATGATCGTGGCGTAGGGGCGCTGCCCCTTGGCCAGCTCGGCGAGCACCTCCTTCTGGACGGTGGGAAATCGCGCCTCGCCGCGCACGAACCGGTCGTTGCCCGCGACGAGCCGGGCCAGCGCCTCTTCTGCTGTGTACAATCGGGGCCCCTCACGGCTGACCGTAGTTTTTTCGACACGCTGGCTCGATTGCCCGCCCGCCGGAGGCGGGCAAAACCGACCCTGCCCTGCAAGGCCAAGCCAGGCCCCACTTGCTCGGCGGTCTGAGGCGAAGCCTCGCTAGTCTAACTGACCCTATAAAGGTTCGGCCGCGTGAGCCCCAGCTTGACCATGCGGGTTTCGAGCGTGGTGGGCCGGAGCCCGAGCCGGTCCGCCGCGCCACCCACCCCCCGGATGCGCCACCGTGTACTCTCGAGGACGCCGCGGATGTGCTCCCTCTGCACATCGACCATCTTCTCGCTGCACCTTCTGTCGGCAGAACCCGACGCGGTGGGCAGGGCGATCGTCAGCTGAGGGCCCGTCGCCACGATCATGGCCCGCTCCACGACATTGCGCAGCTCGCGAATGTTGCCCGGCCAGGCGTACTGTTGCAGCGCGGCCATGTTCTCCCTGGCAATCGCGTCAACCCGCTTGCCGAACGACTTCGCGAACTCGTCGACGAAGCGCCACACGAGCAGGGGAATATCCTCGGGGCGCTCGCGCAGCGGGGGCACCCGGATCGGGAAGACGTTGAGCCGGTAGAACAAGTCCTCACGGAACGTATGCTCCGCCATGCGCTGCTCCAGATTCCGGTGCGTGGCCGCGACGATCCGGACATCCACCGGCAGCGATCGGGGACTCCCGAGCCGCTCGATCTGGCGCTCTTCGAGGACCCGCAACAGCTTGATCTGCACGTCGGTCGGCAGGTCGCCGATCTCGTCGAGGAAAATCGTCGAGTGGTCGGCCAATTCGAAGCGGCCGATCTGTCGCGCCAGCGCACCCGGTAAACGCGCCCCGCTCGCGGCCGAACAGCTCGCTTTCCATCAAGGTATCGGGAATCGCCGCGCAATTGACGCGCACCATGGCCCGCCCCCGCCGCGCGCTCAGTTCGTGGATATGGGTGGCGATGAGCTCCTTGCCGGTGCCCGTCTCACCCAGCAGCAGCACGGTCGAATCGGTGGCCGCCACCTGCCGGGCCAGTTCCAGGACGCGGCGCACCGCCGCCCCCTGTCCGGCGATGACGCCGGTGTAGGGCGCCCCGTGGCCTTCGCGTCGCAAGTGCGCATCGTCGGGGGCCATGCGCTCGATCACCCGGAGCGCGTCGTCGAGGCCGTCGGAGCGACCGGTCCCCGGCCCCGGGCTCCAGCTCCACGGTGGGGGTGGCGCGTTCGTTGGCTTGTCAGTAGCTCGTGCAATCATCAGCGTGGCCTTTCGAATGCAACGTTCGTTCAGGGTCTGATACGACTGGCGCCGCGCAGCGTTTCGGACGGCGTTTCTCCAAACGCCTCTCTGTAAGTGGCGGCAAACCGTCCCAGCTCGTAGAACCCGTGGTCGGTCGCGACGCCGGTGACCGTGGTCGGCCTGGTCCCCGCATCGCTGAGAGCACGGCGGACGCCCTCGAGGCGCGCGGCGAGGAGGCACCGCTTGGGACTCATGCCGCGCACGCTGTAGAACGCGTTGCGGAGGGCGCGCTCACTGAGGCCGAGGATGCGACAGAGCGTGGAGAGGGGCACCCGAGCATCCCCATGGGTGCGCACGTAGGTTTCGGCGCGCTCCACCACTTTCTGCCGCGAGGCGATGGCCTTCGGGCGGGGCTGACGGCGTCGAGAAATGCCTTCCATGGCTGGCTACGGTATATCTCGACCGAACATTAGAGAACTGGTTGATCTGGTAGACTCGACCGTTAAAACTGACAGGGGGCCGGGTTACTTTTGCCAGCGCCGGGGGATCGAATTTCAGTCCTAACATTGTCGATGCACCGCGCCTCGGTAGGCGGCATGAGGCGCCGGATGAGGCCGCTCTTGCTCGCGATTGTCGCCTGGGCTGGCTACGTCCGCGGCCGCGTTCGCCCAGGCAGCGATTGCCGGCTCGGTGAAGGACTCGTCCGGCGCACCGCTGCCGGGGGTCGCCGTGGAAGCGAGCAGCCCCGCGCTGATCGAGAAAACCCGTACGAGCCGTCACCGATGGCCACGGCCGGTACCGAATCGAGGATCTCCGACCGGGCGTCTATACGGTCCGATTCACGCTCAAGGGCTGGCGTCCCTCCCAGCAGGAAGGCGTCGAGCTGACGGGGTCGTTCACGGCCACGGCTGACACGACGCTGGCCATTGGACCACTCACAGACACGGTCACTGTCATCGGTGAGGGTTCCGCGGTCGACGTCTACACCGCGAAGCACGAGGTGACGCTGAGCGGCGAGATAATCAGGTCGATTCCCACGGTTCGGAGTTACAACGCGCTGCTCGCGCTCGTGCCGGGCGTCGTCATCAGCTCCAACGACACGGTCACCGGTCCTGCGAGCACGTCGTTCCCGTTTCACGGCGGCCGGCAGAATGAGGGGCGCCTCCTCCTCGACGGATTGAATGTCGGAAGTCCGGGGGTCGGGAATTCGGCCACCAACTACGTGGTGGACACCGGCCGTGCGCAGGAAGTGACGTTTCTGACGGCCGGTGCCCTGGGCGAGGTTGAAACGGCGGGACTCGTGATGAACATCGTGCCAAGGTCGGGGGGCAACACGATGCACGGGTCATTGTTCGCCAGCGGCACCGGCAAACGGCTGCAATCCAACAACCTGACGCAGGCCTTGAGGGATCAGGGTGTGAGTGCGGCCCCCCCACTCACCGGGGTCTACGACTTCTCCGGCACCTTCGGCGGTCCGATTCGAACGGATCGCGCGTGGTACTTCGTCAACGCGCACACCGGCGGCAGCACGAGGGATAGCCCGAACGTCTACTACAACCTGAACGCCGCCGATCCGTCCAAGTGGCTCTATTCGCCGGACTACGATCGGATCCAGTACTCCGACCGCACCTTCGAGAATGCCAGCGGACGGGTGACATGGCAGGTGACGCCGCGCAACAGGGTAAGCGGCTTCTGGGACGCACAGGTGATCTGCAGGACCTGTAGCGGCTCCACCCCCGGCGGGCCCGAGCCCGCCCGCGTGTCGCCCGAAGCGGTAGGGGTCCTCGGCCGTCCACTCCATCTGACGCAGCTGACGTGGGCGTTACCAGCCACGAACCGGCTGCTGCTCGAGGCGGGTTATGGCGGCACGTTCTTCGGCGTCGGCAATTTCGAACGCGAACCGAATCCCACGCGCGACCTGATTCGTGTCGCCGAACAGTGCGCGAGCGGTTGCGCGGCGAACGGCAACATCCCGGGGTTGGTGTACCGATCGCAGGATTTCAGCGTCGCTTACACCGGCTCGTACCTGTGGAAGGGGTCGATCTCGTACATCACCGGAACGCACAACCTGAAGGTCGGTTATCAGCAGACGCTGATGACCGACGATCGGACGTTCATGACGAACAACCAGAACCTGACCTACCGCTTCAACAACGGCGTGCCAAATCAGCTGACCCAGTCGATTTCGCCGTGGGTGAACAATGCGCGGGTCGGCTGGGAGGCTCTCTACGTCCAGGAGCAGTGGACCCGCCAGCGCCTGACGCTGCAGGCAGCGTTGCGGTTCGATCGAGCACGGAGCTGGTTCCCCGCGCAAGAGGAGGGGCCGTCGAGATTCCTGCCGACGCCCATCAGCATTCCAGAGACGCGTGGCGTCGACAGCTACAAGGATGTCACGCCGAGGATGGGCGTGGCGTATGACCTGTTTGGAACTGGCACGACGGCGCTAAAAATGAGCCTGGGCAAGTACCTGGAGGGTGCCGGCGTGACCGGCAACTACGCCAACACCAATCCGACACTGCGGATGCCGCAGACGACACAGACGTTTGGTACGGCAGGCGTGACGCGGGCCTGGACCGACACGAACCAGAACTTCGTGCCCGATTGCGATTTGTCGAACCCGGCTGCGCAGGATCTGCGGGGCAGTGGCGGCGATCTCTGCGGCGTGATGTCGAATACGCGGTTCGGCACGAACGTCCTGACCAACAACTTCGATCCGGCAATTCTCAACGGCTGGGGTGTCCGTCCGTCGGACTGGAATCTCGACGCGTCGATTGAGCAGCAGATTGGACGGCGGGCTTCGGTGGGTGTGACGTACAGCCGGCGCTGGTATCACGGTTATTCCGTTGCAGACAACCTGTCGCTTGAGCCGTCCGATTTGACGCCGTTCAGCATCGTGGCCCCCTTGGATCCGCGGTTGCCGGGAGGTGGCGGCTACGTCGTGTCCGGCCTCTACGACGTCGTTCCCGAGAAGTCGGGACAAGTCGACAATCTCGTCGCGGATTCGGACGAGTATGGAACGTGGGATCGGTACTACAACGGCGTCGACGTGACCTTCAACGTTCGGGTCGGCAGAGACGTCAGCTTCGTCGGGGGCACGAGCACGGGACAGACCGTCGCCGATAACTGCGACGTCCGTGCGCACCTGCCGGAGCTCGCGACCACGACAACCGGGACGAGCGCGTTCGGCGCCGGCCTGGCCGGTTCGGCCGTCACGCCCGTGAGCCCGTACTGTCATGTCGCATACGGCATCCAGACGCAATTCAAGGCCCTCTCGACGTACATGCGTCCCGAGGATCGACCTCCAGTTGGCCGCGACGTTTCAGAGCAAGCCCGGGGCGATGCTGGCGGCCAACTACGCGGTACCGAACTCGGTGGCAGCGCAATCGCTCGAACGGGATCTGTCGGGTAACGCCGCCAACGTGCCGGTCAACCTGGTGGCGCCCGGCACGATGTTCGGGGACCGCGTCAATCAGCTGGACCTTCGAGTGGCCAAGACCCTGAGGTACCGCCGCTCACGAACGCTGGTCGCGCTTGAACTCTACAACGTGCTGAACTCGAGTGCGGTGCTGACCTACAACAACACCTTCGTCCCGAACGGGCCGTGGTTGCAACCGTTGACAATCCTGACGCCGCGATTCCTCAAAATAACCGCCGAGGTCGACTTCTGAGCCACCGACGACGCGGACAACAGCGCTGGATTCTGTGAGATGACTCCTGGCACGCGGACATCGCCCACACACCGCCAGATCCGGCGTTGCCTGTTGATCGCCGTGAGCCTTGGCGTGCTCGGTTCGGCCGGGGCCGGGTGGGCCGCGGCCGATACGAAACAGGTGCTCGTCCTGTACTCGACCAGTCACGATGCGCCGATGGCCGACGCGGGCGACAGTGAGCTGCCGCGAATACTCCAACAGGGCCTGGAAGAGGGCGTGGTCTATTATTCCGAGTACATCGACCAGGGAAGGTTCCCGGACCCGGAATATCAGGCGGCCCTCAGTGATTTCCTGCGTGTGAAGTACAGGGGACGGCAGATTGACGTCATCATCGCGATTCAGCCCGCCGCTGTCGACTTCATCAACGAGCGTGGGGACGGGTTGTTCCCCGGCACGCCTGTCGTGTTTCTCTCGCTGTCGCCGCTGGCCCACCGCCGTGCGAACTCGACTGGCGTGATCGCCGAATTGGACCTGGCCAGCACGCTGGGTCTGGCGGTCGCGCTGCAGCCCGACATCCGTCACGTCTTCGTTGTCAGCGGCGCCGGCGCTCCCGACAAGACCTACGAGCGTCTGACGCGGGTGCAGTTGAAGCCGTTCGAATCCCGACTCTCGATCACCTACCTGTCGGGTCTGACAACGAGCGATCTCGAGGCGCGCCTGGCCACACTGCCCGCGCAGTCGATCGTCTACTACCTCACCGTCTACCAGGATGGGGCGGGCGTAGCCTTCGGTCCAAGGGCGTACTCGAGAACGAGTGGCAGCCGCCGCCCGTGTGCCGACTTACTCCTGGTCGGATGCCCTGATGGATTACGGCATCGTGGGCGGCAGCCTTCTCGACCGGGGGGCCATGATGGAAACCGTCGGCCAGCTGGCCGTGCGCGTCCTTCGCGGAGAACCAGCCGACAGCATCCCGACGTCGTCACCCTCGTTGAATGTCAGTCAAGTCGACTGGCGGCAGCTTCGGCGGTGGGGCATCAGCGAAGCGCGCGTCCCCGCTGGCACGCTCGTCAGGTTCAAAGAGTTCTCGGTCTGGGAGCGCTACAGGGGCTACATTGTCGCCGCGGTCTGGATCCTGTTTGCGCAAACGGCGCTGATTGTGGGGCTGCTCGTCCAGCGATCGAGACGTCGGGACGCCGAGGAGACCGTGCGTGCTAGTCAGGCGGAGCTCCGATCGAGTTACGAGCGAGTCCGCGCTCTCGGAGCGCGGCTGCTGAGGGCGCAGGACACCGAGCGCGCGCGGATTGCGCGCGAGTTGCACGACGACGTCAGTCAGCAAGTGGCGATGCTGGAAATCGATCTCGAACTGTTGCGCGGTGCTGGTCGCGGCCTGGCCGGGGGGCTCGAGGAGGCATTGAACCGCGCGCACGGCATCGCCAGGAGCGTGCACGATCTATCGCATCGTCTGCATCCGGCCAAGCTGCAGCTGATTGGCCTGGTGTCTGCCCTGCACGGTCTTCAACGCGAGCTGTCACGGTCCGACCTTGCCATCACCTTCACGCACCAGACCGTTCCGTCGACGCTCCCCCCCGACCTGACGTTGTGTCTCTTCCGGATCGCTCAGGAAGCGGTGCAGAACGCCGTCAAGTACAGCGGGGCACACCTCGTGTCGGTGCATTTGAGCGGCAGCCCGGACGGGCTCGCGCTAGCGATTGTCGACGATGGCGTGGGGTTCGACGTCAATGCGGCGTGGGGCAAAGGGCTGGGTCTCATCAGCATGACCGAACGCCTGGAGGCCATCGGAGGCACGCTCGAGATTCGCTCCAAGCCTGGCACCGGGACCCGGCTGGAGGTCAGGGCGCCTCTCCGCGTCGAGCACGTCACGGACACGGTTGCGGTCTGACGCACGCGAACCGCCAGGCGGACGGTTCGAGAACGCTCCACCACCAGGCACGAGTTGCGCGTGCCGATTCTGCATAGCCGGAGAATCGGCCGGCTTGTATCGTGGACCTTGTGCGAACTCTGGAATTCGGAGAGGAAGCCGCACCCGCCCTCCAGCGAAGTGGGGATAAAGTACGTCATATGGGGCCCCCCCGAGTTCTGCTCGCCGATGATCACGCGCTTCTTCTCGGCGCATTCGAGAAGTTGCTGGCCGGGGAATGCGAGATTGTCGGCCAGGCCTCCGACGGGCGGGCGCTGGTTGCGGCCGCCGAGCAGCTCAAGCCTGACCTGATTGTCCTCGACATCTCGATGCCCCTGTTGAACGGCCTCGAAGCCGGCCGCCAGATCAAACACAAGTCGCCGAACGTCAAGCTGGTGTTTCTGACGATGAACGAGGATGCCGACTTGGCGGCCAAGGCGTTTCAATCAGGTGCCTCCGCCTATCTGCTGAAGCGTTCCGCGGCTTCCGAGCTGATGATCGCGATCCGCGAAGTCATGCAAGGGCGGTCGTACATTACGCCGCTTCTTACCGAGGGCCTGATTGGCGCGCTGCTGCACGTCGACCGCCAACCGGCCCACGAACTGACGCCTCGGCAGCGCGAAGTGCTGCAGTTGCTCGCCGAGGGTCATTCGATGAAGGAGGTCGCCAGCCTCCTGAACCTCACGCCGCGGACGGTGGCCTTTCACAAATACCGAATGATGGAACAGCTCAAAGTCAAGTCGACCGCAGAACTGATCCAGTATGCCGTCAAGCGCCACATTGTCTGAGCGGCCGCGCGTCCTCCTGGTCGACGACAACCAGGCGATGCTCGCTCGTGCCGACGCGGTGCTCACGTCTGCCTGCGTCGTTGTCGGAACACGGACGAACGGGCCCGCGGCGCTCGAAGCCGCCCGGGCCTTGGTGCCCGACGTCATCGTGCTCGACATTTCGATGCCGGGGATGACCGGTCTCGAGGTCGCGGAGTCGCTCCGCCACGCTGGTTCAAAGGCCGCCGTGGTGTTTCTCACCGTCCACGAGGATGAAGAGTTCATCCTGGCCGCCCAGGCGGTTGGTGGCATCGGCTACGTCGCGAAGGCGCGGCTTGGCTCCGACCTCATCGTTGCGGTGCGGGAAGCGTCGGCCGGACGGCCGTTCGTGTCGTCGCGCCGCTGACTCCCTGCCCAGGGTTGTTCATTCGCTCACGCTCGACGGCAACGCTCGTCGTCCGGACGATCCTCCGAGTCCCTGTGAATCCGGAATGCGAGCGAGCGCAAGGTCCTCGGGGAGGCTGTACAGCGGCTCGAGCACGCGTTCCAGTCGTCGGCGTTCCTCTTCGAGCGCCCCGTGGCGATGGGGCGGCAGCGATGCGATGAGATTGTCGAACATCGCCCGCAGGCGTCGCGCGACCTGCACGTTGCCGGCGCCGCAGCTGCGGATCTCGGTGCACGCGAGGTGGACGAAGTCCTCCCAGTTCGGTGTTCGGTAGATCACTCGACAATGCCCCCGCTCGTCATTGATCGTCTCTCCGCGCAGCTGCCGCTTGCCCACGACACGCAGCAGACGATGGATTTGGTCGATTGCGAGCACGGCGGTCGTCGGGTCGTTGATGGCCGGCGAGAGCGCTTTCAAGGCGATGTCGGCCATGATGCGGAACGCGAACAGCGGATCCTGCTCCATCGTGCGCTCGGAGCCAAACGCGACCGTCGTCTGTAAAATCCGGTCGTCGATCGCAGTGGCGCCGCCGTAGAGGACGAACAGCGGCTCGTCGGTCGCAACGAAGTCACCCACCTGTGGCACGAGTGCGACAACCCCGTGGGATCGCTTCGCCTCGCGTACCAACGTGTCCAGGTCGACCGCGAGCACGATTTCGGAGTGACCGAGGTGACCAACGATTCGGCGCGCTCCAGGCAGCGCAGAGGGCATGGTCGTCACGGGCGCGTCACCCACCTGATTCGGATAGACGGACTTGATCACCGCCAGCCCTTCGTTACCGACACGCCCGAGGATGCTGATCGGGCGCAGCAGACGCGCCGCGTAGTCGATCAGGAACAAGAACATCGCCATGCAGGTGATGCCCAGGCACGCCGTCACGAAGGTCACCATCTCGTGGACGGTCGTTTCCAGACGGTCGAGCGCCATCACGGCGAAGATGAGCGTGAAGACGAACAGCCCGACGCTGTACCGGACGACGTTGTCTCGCAGCAGCGTCGTCGCGATGATCCGCGGCGTCAACTGTCCGCCGGCGACCTGTATCGCGACCAGCAACGAGCCGAACGTGAACACGATGAACGATAACGTCAGCGAAATCACCGTCTGGTAGAGCGCCTGCGCACCAGCGACGCCCAGGCCGTGCAGGCGCCACCCGAGCCAGGCATCGAGCATGCGCAGCGCGGGTGCAACGGCGAGAACGAGGACGATGGCGAGAAAGGGAATGAGCCAGAGCGCCGACCGGACGTAGCTCGTGGCGCGGTAGACGTTGTTCCACACGAACTTGCGACGGACGTAGTGTTCCGCTCGGTGCCAGAGACGGCCGGCGTCGGCGACGGCGACGCCGGGCGCTGGATCAGGGTTCTTGCCGTGCGTGTACGTCATCGTGGTTCGCCTGCCGGCGATGGTGACGGTCCGTCCGGCCAGCCGAGCGGCGGCCGACCGGACGGCCTCGAGACGCTAGTGTCCCGACCCAGAGATTCGCGACATAATTCGCGGGCGTCGCATCCCGCCTCGCTGCGTTGCTCGTCGCTCAGATATGCCCAATATCCTCGCTCCTCGCGCCTTGCGATCCGGGCGCGCCGCTCCGCGACTTATGCCACGAATCTCTGGGCCGGGACACTAGAAGCGGAAGCCGAACGTCAGCGCCAGGAACTGGCCGTTGGCCTTACGATCGGAGGGCACACCGGGTAGCGGTTGCCCCCCCGGTCCGGAGATCTCGACTTCCGAGCCCCAGATGTAGTGATAACGGAGCTCGGCATAGACGGACGCGAAGTTGACGCCGCCGCCGAAGTCCATGCCAAAGTCGGTCGAGCTTCGCTCACCCACGATGTTCTCGACGGGCACGAATCCTCCCGGATAGCAGTAGTACCACCACGGGTCGCAGTAACCCGGTACGTACCCAACCCCAGGCGTTGTGACTTTGATCGGCCGATAGTAGACGCCCATGCCGACGAGGCCGTACGGCCTGACGCCCTCCATCTGGCCTCTGAATCACGAGATTGCCCACGAAGTACTGCATGTTCATATCGCCGAAGAAGTCCGTGGGGACCGACGTGGAGCCGTTCGGCGTCGGGCTCACGGGGATGGAAATATTCTTCTGGCCGAGGCCGTTGAAGCTGTAGAGCCCCTTCGATGCCAATGACGGGGGTCACATTGACCTGCAGGCCGATGTTGAAGTTGTAGCCGTCGCCCAGGTGATCCCTAATCTCGGAGTTCGGAGCAGTGAAGCCGCCGCCGATCGAGAAGTTGACCGGCCTTTCCTGTGCCTGGGCCTGGATCGGCAA
The DNA here is from genome assembly GCA_963841905.1 of uncultured Acidobacteriota bacterium. Classification (GTDB taxonomy): domain Bacteria; phylum Acidobacteriota; class Vicinamibacteria; order Vicinamibacterales; family UBA2999; genus JACCSI01. Next base: position 244,741 of record CAWJEM010000004.1, on the reverse strand, counting down.
GGCGGTAACAAGAAGACACGCTGCTAACACGATGGCTGTGGGGTGCCGCATGACACTCTTCCTTTCTGGGCACCACGTGAGCACCGCGCGTGCCAGACCGAGACCATCAGCTCGGCGCAACGCTAATCGGCGTTTTTCTGGAACATTTTCGAAATCTGACCCTGGAACGCTCACTGCGCACCGCCCGTCGTACCGGAGGTCCTCCGGCATGGCGGAGACGTTGCTGGTCCGCCGGGATCCCGGAGCGTCCCGGCTTTCCTTAACCGCAACGGATGGATCGTAGCTCCGCCCGTGCCGCGGGCTGCCGTTCCTATTGGGAACAAATAGGAGTGTGATCACGTCCATATGGGAATCCAATAGATATGACCCAGTCCGAGAAAAGCCCTCAGAAAGGCCTTGAGAAAAACCCGGAGAAAAACGCTGTCTGGCAAGGCACGTTGTCCCTGATGGTCTTGCGCACCCTGTTGACGCTCGGAGACCTGCACGGGTATGGGATTGCTCGTCGCATCGAACAGACGAGCGAGGGCAAGCTCTCGATCAACTACGGCACCTTATATCCCGCACTGTTGAAGCTGGAGCAGGAGGGGCTGATTACTTCGGCCTGGGGCGTGTCGGAGAACAACCGGAAGGCGAAGTTCTACCAGCTGACCCGCGCCGGTCGTCAGCAGATCGAGCGCGATACGCGTCAGTGGGAAGAAACCTCCGCCATCATGACTCGCTTCCTGGCGACCAACGAGGATTCCTGACGTGAGATCTGTACGCGCCTGGCTTCTGCGATTTTTCGGCGTCTTCGCGTCGCGCCGATCGGAACGCGACTTGTCAGCCGAGTTGCAGAGCCATCTGCAGCTGCATGTCGACGACAACATCAAGGCCGGGATGTCACCCGACGAAGCGCACCGGCGAGCGCTGATTGCGCTCGGGGGCATCGAGCAGACGAAGGAGCGTTACCGCGATCGCCGCAGCCTGCCACGTCTCGAATCGTTGATTCGCGATCTGCGGTATGGCGTCCGGACGTTGAGCAAGAGTCGCGGCTTCGCGCTCGCGGGTGTATTGATCCTCGGCCTGGGGATCGGGGTGAACACCGCCATCTTCACGGTCGTGAACGCCGTGGTCATGAAGCCGCTGCCGTTTGCCGCTGCCGATCGCATCATGCGGATCTGGCACACCCCGCCGCCCACGTTGTTCGCCGGCTCGCCAACGTTCGCGCTGTCACCGGCCAACTTCATCGACTGGGAGGCGCAGAACCAGGTGTTCGAACGGATGGCGATCTACCGGATGGGGCGGCGGACGCTCACGGGTTCCGGCGAGCCCGCCGCCGTGATGGTGCTCCGTGCATCGGCTGATTTTCTTCCCGCCCTCGGACTTTCGCCGAAGCTCGGACGAGGTTTTACGCGCGACGACGATCGAAGTGGTGGCGAGAGTACGGCACTTGTGAGCGAGGCGTTCTTCCGCACGCGCTTCGGCGCCGACCCCTCGACGATTGGCAAGACGATCATCCTCAATCGCGTGCCGCACACGGTCATTGGTGTCGTGCCCGATGCACCGGTGTTCATTCAGCGGGCGCAGGTGTACGTGCCGCTGGCGTGGACCGCCGAAGAACAGGCGACCAGGGCCAACCACAATTACCTCGGTATCGCGCAGTTGAAGCCTGGCGTCGATGTGGCTCGCGCGCAGGCCGACATGACGGCGATCTCGAAGCGGCTCGAGGCGCAATATCCCGAGGACAACACCGACTGGGGCGCGCTGGTTCGGCCGCTGCGCGACGACATGATTGGCGACGTGCGCACGTCACTGCTGGTGCTGCTCGGGGCGGTGGGGCTCGTGCTGCTGATTGCGTGCGCCAACCTCGCCAACTTGATGCTCGTGCGGACGCACGGCCGCGCCAAGGAGATTGCGCTGCGAGGCGCACTGGGCGCCGGACGTGCACGCGTGGTTCAGCAGCTGCTCGCGGAAGGCCTGGTACTGGGCGTTGGCGGCGGGCTCGCGGGACTCGGCGGCTGCCTATTTCGGCCTCGATCTTCTGAAAGCTACGTTCGGCACGGCCCTGCCGCGCGTCGGCGAGGTCGCGCTCGACGGGCGGGTCCTGGCGTTTACGGCGCTGGTTTCGGTGACCACAGGACTGGTATCCGCGTTCGTGCCCGCGTGGCAGTTGAGCGGGCGTGACGCGAACGAAGCGCTCAAGACGGGCGCGGGGCGCGGCAACTCGTCGAGCGGCGAGGGCCGGCTGAGAAATCTGCTCGTCGTGTCCGAAGTCGCGCTGGCGCTCATGCTCCTGATCGGCGCCGGACTCCTCATGCGGAGCTTGAGCGGTTTGCGATCCGTCGATCCCGGGTTCGACGCGACCAACGTGCTCACCGCCTCGATCGGCATTCCGGAAGCGAAGTATGCCACGCCGGAACAACGCAATCAGTTCTTCGATCGAGCGCTCGCTAAGGTGCTCGCGATTCCCGGCGTGGAGTCGGCGGCGTGGGTCGATTCGCTGCCGCTTCAGGGTGGTTCCACTCAGTACGTGATGGCCGAGGGCATGCCGCCGATGAAGGAATCCGAGATGCCGGTCGTAGCCGTGCGACTGACCTCGCCTGGCTATTTCCGTACGGCACGCATTCAAATGCTCGCCGGCCGCGATTTCGACACTGCCGATGGATACGGCAGGCCGCGCGTCGTGATCGTCAGCGAGAACACCGCGCAGCGGCTGTGGCCTGGCCAGAACCCACTGGGCAAGCGCATCACGCTGACGATGATGACGAAGGAGTCGGCCGAAGTGGTTGGCGTCGTCCGCGAAGTCAAAATCGGGTCGCTCGACGCCAGCGAGGCGGAGTCGGAGACCGCGCTCTACGCGCCAGCCGCGCAGTTTGCGTTCAACGGAACAGGCCTCGCGGTGCGCACGACGAGGGATCCGCGCAGCTTCACGCGCCCGATGGTGGCCGCGATTCAGGCCGTCGATCCCGAGCAGCCGGTGCTCGACATTGCCACGCTCGAGGAAGTCGTGGAGGAGTCGCTCGGACAGCGTCCGCTCGCGATGCTGCTGCTGGCCGCATTTGCGGCGCTCGCACTCCTGCTCGCGGCGGTCGGGATTTACAGTGTGCTGGCCTACACGGTGCGACAGCGGTTGCGCGAGATTGGTATTCGGATGGCGCTCGGTGCACCTGCGGGCGGGGTTCTTCGGCTCGTGGTCCTCGAAGGCTTGAAGCCGACGCTCATCGGAGTGGCACTGGGACTCGTCCTCGCCGCGCTGTTCGTGCGCGTGATGGCTACGCTCCTCTACGGCGTGAGCCAGCACGACCTTCAAACGTTCAGCGCCGTGGCCGCCCTCATGCTGGGCATCGGCTTCGTCGCAACCCTCGTGCCCGCATATCGCGCGACACGCATCGATCCCATCGTGACGCTTAGAGCGGAATAAGGGTGCCTTAGGTGCCTGGTTACCGTGGGGGACTCCAGTTCAGGACCACTCTCAGCGGCGTGGCGCCTGCATCCCGCAGGAGGCGGTTGACCAGAAACCGCTGCCCATCGACCGACGGGGCGTAGTTGGTCGCACCAATCGGTATGGCACCGGCTTGGGCGACGAAGAGAGCGCGTGGTGGGCCGACGTCGATGGACTGGTAATCCGCCGCCGGTTTGATTGACGTCACCATGAGCTTGCCATCGAGCCCGAGATAGAACAGCTCCGAACCATCCGATCGCCATTGTGGCGAATCGCCGCCCTTGGTGGAGACTTGCACCAGCCGTCCCGGACCCGGGAATGGCTGGACGTAAACCTCGAACACGCCCGATGTGTTCGCCACGAAGGCGACCCATCGACCATCCGGTGAAAGCCGCGCCGTTCGCTCGTCCGCGTCAGTCTGAACGACTGGCACCGGCTTGCCATCGACTCCGACCGGGGCCCCCAACGCGGCAGCCGCGTTGGGGACTGGGAGCGGGGCCCCCAACGCGGCAGCCGCGTTGGGGACAGGGAGCGCCCAGATATCCCATCCTGTCTTCGCGTTCGCGCGATGATAAATAAGAGAGCTTCCATCCGGCGAAGTATCCGAGGCGAATGCCGGGTCCACGGTCTCGAGCGCAATCAGCAACTCTCGTCGGTTGGTGCGGGTGTCCTTCTGGTAGAACGATACCTGGCCGTTCTGAACCGCGCTGTAGATGATTCGGTTGCCATCGCGAGCCCAGAGCGGAAAGATGTCCTCGTCGGCATCGTCTGTGAAGCGGCTCACCAGGCCGCGCCGAGTATCGAGCATCCACAGATCGGAGCTGGTCGGCCCGCGTTCGAAGAAGACCAATTGACTGCGATCAGGTGAATACGAGACGCCGTCCGGGTTGCCGAGACGGTCGCTCACGGTCGCAATCTGTTTGCCCGATCGATCGACCCAGATGAATTGCCGCGCGACGCGGGAGGCGCCAGCGCGAAAGGCGAAGGCCGTTGGGCCCGCCGAGAGCATCACCGTATGCCACCCTGAGGAAGTGTAGACCCCGTCGGCGATTTGAAACGCGCTCCCTCTCAACTCGAGTCGTTCGGCATCGAGCGCTTGCGCGAAGACGTTGGTCTGTCGAATGAACAACAAATGGCCGTTCGTATACACGCCGCCGGCATCGGCATCGACCAGCCGGCGCGACGAGGAGCCATCGAGCTGCCCGACGTGGATCCCTCGCGAGTCCGGGGCTGCGGCCACGTAATACAAGAAGTGCTCCCCATCAGGAAGAAAGTGGGGGAAGGAATGTCCCACCTGCCCGGCGTCGAGCCGCGTCACGTCAACCGCCGGACCACCGTCTGCCGAAACCCGCGTGATCGCGCTCGCTGGATTGCGAACGAAGAGAATGACTCCGTCCTCGCTCCAACTCCCGCCTATTCCCACGACCACTTTCGCCAATGTGCGGACCAGACCACCATCGAGATCGAGCCGCTTGAGAAACCCGTCCGCATAGAACGCCACCGAACGGCCATCCGGAGACCAGAAGGGATAGTGGGCACCGCCGGTCCCGGCGAGCGGGCGTGCTGTCACAGAGTTGATTGCGCGTAACCAGACATGCGGTTGGCCGTCCGAGTCGGCGATGAACAGGATCTGGCGTCCGTCACGCGAAAGCGCGACCGATGGGAGAAGGAAAGGATCAGCGGCTTCCGGTGTGGTGATATCGAACCGCACCTCGGGCGGTGCTGGAACTGGTCGACTGGACCGCACGCCCAGCGCCAGCACCGCAGCGCCGAGCAGGAGGACCGCGCTGGCCCACGCGAGGCGCTCGGTTCGGGACCGTGGCACGATGGGTGACTGCAGCGCGCTTCGGTCCGGGTGCTCGGCGTCCTCGATCTCGAGGCGCGCGTCAGCGATGGCATGCAAGCGATGGCGTTCGTTCTTTTGTAGACAGCGACGAATCAATTTCCGGATGACGTCCGGCGTGTCCGGTGGAAGTTGGCTCCAGTCAGGCTCTTTTGTGAGCGTGCTCGCCAGAATCTCGCTGGTGGTCGCGGCGGCGAATGGCGAGCGGCCGGTGAGCATCTCGAAGAGGAGGCAGCCAAACGCCCACACATCCGAACGGGCGTCGGCATTCTGTCCCTTCGCTTGCTCGGGCGACATGTACGCCGCCGTGCCGAGTAACGTACCGGGCATCGAGGTCATCAGCGTCGGCGACTGTGACAACGAGCTGTTGGTGAACGGCGCGTCAGTTTTCGCAAGGCCAAAGTCGAGCAGCTTGACCGTCCCGTTCGCCTTGACCCGGACGTTGGCGGGCTTCAAGTCACGATGAATGATGCCGTGGTCGTGTGCGGTCTGGATGGCCTCAGCCACCTGGCGCGCGATGGCCAGGGCTTCGGCGACGGCGACCGGGCCTCGTGCAATACGCTGGGCGAGGTCTTCGCCTTCCACCAGCTCCATGACGATCGCCCGCGTCGATGCCGGCACAGTGCTTGTTGAAGGGGCGTCCTCGATGCCGTGAACGTGTGCAATGTTGGGATGATTCAGGGATGCGAGCGTTTTGGCTTCCCGTTCAAAACGCGCGAGGCGCTCCGGGTCGGCCGCAAACCCCGCCGGCAAAACCTTGATCGCGACGTCGCGGTCGAGCTTGGAATCGCGGGCGCGATACACCTCGCCCATGCCGCCCGCGCCAAGCGGCGCGACGATTTCATAGGGGCCGAGTTTGTCGCCAACGGCGAGCACCATCGGTAGGGTCGGGAGGTTCTACTTCTTCCGACTGCCGGCAGGTTGAGCCATGGTTGGGGATGATAGCCTTTTCCTGCCGAGGTTCAGCACCTTGACGATACCGTTGCTTTGTAGCGAACCCGGCGGTCTCCGTCACCGTGCCGCCCAGCATCGACACATTCGCCGCTCTCCGCCACCCATTCGTTCGCCGGTTCGCCATTGGCCGATTCGCCGCGACCGCGGGCTGGCAGATGATCAACGTTGCTGTCGGTTGGCACCTGTACGAACGCACTGGCGATCCCTGGTCGCTCGGATTGGTCGGTGTCGTGGAGCTGGCGCCGGTACTGCTGCTAATCGTGGTCGCTGGAAACGCAGCGGACCGCTATCCACGCCGCCATGTCGCAGTCTTCGCTCACGGCCTGGTGGCAATCGCGGCAGTTGGCCTCGCGCTCGTGTCGCTGCGCCAAGGACCGACCCTCGCGATCTATCTATTGCTCGCGCTGATTGGGACGGGACGCGCATTCGCCTCGCCGTCGGTGAGCACGATTCTGCCGCAGCTCCTTGCACCCGCTGAGTTCACGAACGCCAACGCGTGGCTCTCGTCGATCTTTCAGCTGGCCGCGATCAGCGGCTTGGCGATGGGTGGACTCCTGATCGCCGAGACGGGAACGGCGACCGTACCCTTTGCCGTCGCCGCGGCAGGGCAGCTGGTGTTTATTGTGCTGTTGCAGACGCTCCCACTTCGTCGGCCGACGCCAACCGACACAGCTCACAGTGCACACGACGTGTTTGCGGGCTTTCGGTTCATCCGCCACAACCCGATGTTTCTCGCGGCTATCACGCTCGATCTCTTTGCGGTGCTCTTCGGCGGCGCTGTCGCGCTGCTACCGATCTTCGCGAAAGACATCCTCGACGTTGGGCCGGCAGGGCTGGGCTGGCTCCGCGCCGCTCCCGGTGTGGGTGCGTTGACGATGGCGCTGCTGACCACGAGGTTGGCGCCGTGGCAACGACCGGGGCGCACGCTCTTGCTGGTGGTGGCTGGCTTCGGTCTGGCGACGCTGGGCTTTGGACTGTCACGATCGTTTGCGTTGTCGCTCGTGTGCCTCTTCTTCACTGGCGTTTTCGACAACGTCAGCGTGGTGATCCGCCTCACGCTCGAGCAGACCATCACGCCCGATCACTTGCGTGGACGCGTGTCGGCGATCAACTACGTCTTCATCGGCTTCTCGAACGAGCTTGGCGCCTTCGAGAGCGGTGCCACGGCGGCGCTCTTCGGACCGACGCTATCGGTGGTTGGCGGCGCCCTTGCCACGTTGTTCGTCGTGGCGATCGTCAGGGCCACGTGGCCGCAACTGGTGCGGCTCGGCCCACTGCATGTCCTTGCGCCCGCGGACGCGCGCAATCAGCCGTGAGTATTGTTCGAGGAAGTGCCAGCGTCGGCTGCCTCCCCGCGACTTTCATGTGGGCTCAACCCGTGTCACTTGCTGGATTGCGCTTCGGTCATCCGCCAGTCCCAGTGCTTGCCCGCGGCCTCGACAATGGCGGGCACGTCTCGCTGGAGAACATAACGCGCAGCCGCGAGGCGACTAGCGACTTGCGTCACCTTCGCCAGGTAATCGGCGCGGTCGGCGTAGCGCTCTTCGATCGAAGGCCGCGGATCGCCGGTCTTCGCACGCTCGGCGCGCGTCGCCGGGAACGGGATATACGCTCCATTGTTCACCATCAGCGTGTCGGGAGCGCCGATCCGCTCGCTTCGGAATTGCCAACCGGTCATCGTCGCCAGCGGCACCTCCTGCTCCGGCAAACGAAGGCCGCCGATCTCGTTGCCGTCGGCGTCCACTTGAGACAGGAGGAACGGCAGCGCGGACACGGGAGTGTCCACGTCGAATCGATAACCGCCGGGCACGTGAGTCGGCCACTGAACGCCGGGGACCGCTGGGAACTTGAGCTTGTGGTGCGGAACCATCGTGCCGTCCGCGATTTTTGGATGCTGGCTGGGCGGCGGTTCCGTGCCTTCGCGAACCCAGGCATCGAGCGCTGCCATCAGCCCCCGTTGAGCCCAGTCGTAGTCGAGCGTGTTGTTCTTGAACTGTCCACCGCCATCGGTCGCGGGCACCGTGCCTGAGCCATGCCGCGACCCCGCGATGTAATACAGCCTCACGTTCGGCGCATCGGGAAGATCCTTGGTTCCGTCGATCGATGCGTGCCGCAGGGCGCCCAGACGACCCTTGTCCCAGTACTCGGAGCCGGTATCGAACATGAAAATCTTCGGCTCGAGGCCGGCGGGAATGCGGGCACCGAGCCCGTCACGCTTACCGGTCACCGGATCCGTCGTCACCTGATACTGGAATGGAAACCCGGTTTCGGTGAAGACGCCAAGCGAGTTCACGAGGGCGAAGCGCTCGTTGAACCGACCGATGCTGCCGCCGCCGGTCTTGACAAACGCCGCATCGAAGACCTTGCGGCCGCGTTCGTCGATGGTGAAGCCCTGGTGGATGATCAGCCGGAGCGTGCGCCCCGTCTGTGAGGAGCCATACATGTACGTGTACTTGCCGGGCGCGACAGTGCTGGGGTCGTACTTCATTGCGGACGCCATGTCTCGCACCGCCGCGAGGCCGAGTCCCGCGACCGGGGGATTTTGCGACTCGTAGGTGAGTTCGTACGTCAGGCCGGGCTTGAAGCCGCTCTTCAACGTAATGTAGTCGGGGTCGGCCACATGGCGCCCATTCACGACTCGGCCGAATTGCCAGTCTTCCCGCGGTATGAGGGAGCGCGCCGTGAAGAAGCCCTCGCGAGCGGTCAATCGGTAGTCGGGTGCGCCGAGATCGACCGGGACATACCCTCGTGTGGCGTTGCCGCTCGTCCACTGATACGAATCACTCGGCTTGCTTGGAATGAACCACTCTCGCAGCCACCCTCGTATGGGAGCCCCCTTGTTGGTCGGAATCGGAGCGTCAAACCCGATCAGTTCATCTTCGACATCGAACTGCCACCCGACCGCGACGAGCGTGAAGCCCTGAACAAGCAGAGAGGCGTCGCCAAAATGCGCCTCCGTCGTCGGGTCGTCAGCGCCCTCCGCGCCACTGAACGTACTGAGCAGACGGAATCTTCCCCGGTTGATGACGTCGAAGAAGACCACGCCGTTGCCGCGCGAGGGATCCTTGGGTTTGAGAATGAAGAGGTCTGCCGAGAATTCGACCTTCCCGTCGCGGTTTCGTGGGGCGAGGTCGATATCGGCGATGACTTGATTACGCGGATTCTTCGGATCAACCGCGAAGTACGCCTTCCCGTGAAGCTTCTCATAAGGACCGACGGCGCCGAACGCTTTTCCGCTCAAGACGTCGACTCGCTTTGTGATCTCCACGCGGATCAGCTCGGCTTGGCTTTGGGCCGGGGTGAGGACCAAAAGGATGCCTAGAACGGCGAAAACGCACATCTTGTGAGCGGCGAAACCCATGGCGCACTCCTGTCTGGCTAGAGGGTTGACGACGGCACAGCGATCTACCAGTGTGTTCTGGCGCCCACCATCGGCGCGACGAGCTGCGCGGGATCGGCATCTTTCCGCGGGCGGAACTTCTGTGAGCGGTCGTTGGAGACTTCAGTGACGTAGAGATTGCCTTCCTGATCGACATGAATCTGATGCACGCCGTCGAACTGGCCAGGGAGCGCCCCTGGGCCGCCGATGTCGAGGATGTAGCGGCCGTTCAAGTCGTACTTGACGAGCCGATCGGTCGTCCAATCCGCCACCCACACGAAGTCGTCCTCGGTGACGATGTGCGCCAACACGGCTGAGTTGTGGCCGGTCGGCCACATGTCGAGGAACTTGCCGTTCTCGTCGAACACTTGCATCCGGTGATGCTCGCGATCGGCCACGAAGATCCGACGGTCTCGACTGATCCCGATACTGTGCACCGAGAAGAATTCGTTGGGCCCCGGGTTGTCGGGGTTGTAAGGCACCTGCCCCCAATCGAACAGGAACTTGCCGTCCTTGTCGTACTTCGCGACGCGCACGCCGGCGTACCCGTCGGCGACGAAGAACGTGCCGTCGGGTAGCCACGCGATATCGGTCACGCGGTTGAAGTTGTTCGGGCCGCGCCCGGGCACTCCGCGCACGCCCATCGTCTTGACCAGTTTGCCGTTGTTGGTGAAGACGTTGATTTCGTGCATGTCATCGTCGACGATCCAGAGGTGCTTGTCGCGGTCGTACGGATTCATCAGGATCTTGTGCGGACCCCGCGACACGGATCCGGGGCCCGACGCCTGCGCGGGCGCAAGGTACTTGTCGTGCTGGAGCCACTCAGCGATCGTTTTACCCTGCCGGTCGACGGCGAAGATGATGTGATGCCGCCGGATCTTGTAACCGGGATCCTTGCCGGAGTATGGCCAGCGGCCGGTGTTTGTCCGCGGCGGCGTGAGCAGACCGACGAAGGTCCATGGCTTGGCGCCCGGCGGAAGTTCGATCTCGCCGCGCTGACATACCCACACTTTGTCGGGGGTCTCGGCCCAGACCCCGCAGCCCGATCCCCAGGTCCAGCCGGTATGCGAGAGATCTGTGTCGGGCAGCGGCGCGGGCCAGTTTTCCACCACCTCGTAGCCGCCCATCCTCCCAGCCGTTGCTCCGGTCGCCACACGGCCTCTTTGGGCGTCAGCGCTCTCCGTGGTCAGCACTTCGGCCAACGCGATGAATACCAGGCTCGAGAGGGCGATCGATCGCCGTGGGTGCGTCATACAAGCTCCCTGCGTATCACTTCGTGAACGGTTCTACTGTCGACTCGTGCACGAACCCGCTTTCTTCGTTCTTGTACCAGCGCATCGGTGTGCCGATGCGGCGAAGCTCCGGCGAGAGACGCACACGAACCCACTCTCCCTGACGACCTAACACGGGCAGGACCGTTCCTTGTGGAACCAGCAGCAGCACGATGGAGCCAGAGCCCGCTTCGGCCTTGATATCCGTGTTGGTCTGCCGGGAAGGAACGCGCACATACTGCGGTTGAGAGGTGCTCGGGGGAGACGGTGGGGTAGCGGGTTTCGCCGGTGGCGACCCCTTGACCACCTCGACGGTGGAGTCGTGCACGAAGCCCAGCTGCTCGTTCCGGTACCACCGCATCGGAATGCCGACTGTTCGCAGCTCCGGCAACAGTCTCACCTGGAGCCATTCCCCGTCGCGCTTGGTCACCGGGAGCACGGTTCCGCTCGGAATCAGCACCAACACGATTGACCCCGAGGAAGGCCCCGCTTTTACGTCGGTATGGGTTTGCCGATCAGGAACCCGGATGTATTCCTGACCGAACGCACTCGTCGCCGTCAACATCAGGAGACACACGGCCATCTTGAGCGGCATCATCGCCTGCCAGCTCCGTATAAAACCCGTGGCCATTGCGGCGCGTCCATCGATCAACTCTCCTGACGAAGAGGAGGTTAGTGCAAGTCACCGGGGGACGCAATCCGGGTCGCGGCCCGCTAGCGCTTCTTGGCAGCTTTCCTCTTGGCGGTCGCCTTCTTGGCGGCGGCTCGCTTGGCTTCCGACTGGCTCGTTTTTCTTATGTCCGCTGCGTGGGCGCGTTTGTAGGACTGAATGTCCTTGAACTTTCCCGAGCTGTCGCGGACGGCGTAGAGCTTTGTGCCGGTGCGGCTGCGAAGAGTCGTTCGTCGAGTCTTAGCCATTGGTTATCCTTTCGGCATGCGTCACTGGTGGGCGAGACCAGGCGCGGTTGAACTATCGGCCGGCGATTGGGGCGCCGGTCAGATCGCGTCAGAGATCGAAGTAAACGTAAACGCAGTCAGCTTGAGCGCGGGCACCATGAGCGGCGACAATCGCTGCGGCGTGCCAATCGCCTCGACGTTCCAGGGCGCCAGCATCGCCAGCACGCTCTGATTGAAGCGCAGGTTCCGGACGGGATGGCGGATCTGCCCGTGTTCGACCCACCACAGCCCGTCGCGAGTGAGGCCAGTCAGCACGAGTGTTCGCGGGTCCACGAGCCGCACGTACCAGAAGCGCGAGATGACCAGCCCTCGCGCCATGCCTTTGATCATGTCGTCCATCGTGGTCGCCGGCTGCGAGCTCTCCATGATGTAGTTGACCGGCCCCGCCGTGGGCTCTCGCTTGCGCTCCTGCGCCCAGAACCGCGAGTACCTGGAGATTTTCGAGCACCCCGGACTTCACCAACCAGAGCCTCGACGCGGGAATGCCTTCGGCAGTGCTCGGCGCCGCCGGAAGCTCGGGATGCATCGGGTCGCTGTACAAATTGATGCGCTCGTTGAACAACTGCTCGCCGAGTCGCGTCTTGCCGTCCTTCGCCGAAAAGGCGCTGCGGCCCTCGTCTGCGGTGCGAGCATCGAAGCTGCTCGTCAGGAATCCGATGAGATCCGCAACCGCTTGCGGCTCGAGGATGACAGGGTAGGTGCCGGGCTCGATGGGTTTCGGCTGGCGCGATTGCACCGCCTTTTGCACGGCTTCGTCGGCGATTCGCTTCGAGTCGAGGCGGGCGAGATCGAAGTGGTCTCCCGAATAATAGCCAGACCCGGTTCCGTCGGCACTGCGTGCGGTCACGCTGAGCCCTGCCTCACTCGATCGGAAGTAGCGCCGGTTGCCGTTTGCCGTCGCGGCGGCGGTGGCCGTCGCTTGCGCGCTGTGAAAGCCGGCGCCGATGACCTTGGCCGTGCGACAGGCGGCGAGCACCGTTTCGAGCGTCTTGGCCCGAGCGACGGCATCCACTTCAGCGGTGGCATTTGCGAACCCACGCGCTTCGGCGTACTCGAGCGGGCCGGGCGTGGGCAGATACTCACGGTGCACCGGCGAGATGCGGGCGATCTCCGCGGCTTCGTCGGCGAGTCGCTTCAGCGCAGTGGCGCTGGAATCGTTGCCGGTCACCGAGCCGCGCCGGCGTCCGACCCACACCGTGGCGGTGATGTCGAGGTCGTCGGATCGTCCGCTCGTCGTAACGCGGTTGTCTGCGAAGCGTGCGTGCGATTCCACTGAGCTCTGCAGAGAGACCGCGGCGTCCTCGGCGCCCGCCGTCTTCGCGTGTGAGAGCACCGTCTCGCAGATCTTCACGGCTTCGTCGCGGGTGAGCATCACAGGGCCGCCGTATTCAAAACCGTGACCTGACGGAACCGGGCTGGCGGACACCCGTGACTGACCGCGTTGGTCTGACCCGGCTCGCCCTTGCCGTCGGAAGACGTACCCCAGAGCCTATAGGTCGCCGGACCACCGAGGCCGTCACACGACGCCCAGAAGTCCGGTGTCCGAGACTGGTAGGCCGCGTCTCTGACCATCGCGCCGAGCTTGCCATCTCGAATCTCGCGGATCACCGCGCCGCCGAACTGAAAGTTGTAGCGCTGCTGATCGATCGACGAGCTGCCGCGGCCCTCGACGAAAAGACCGCGTTTGATATCGCTGAACAGTTCGTCGAGCGTGACCTCGGTTGACGCCGGCTCGAGCGACACGTTTGGCATTCTCGGAAACGGCACGCTCGACCAGTGGTCCGCATGCAGGCAGCCATGCGATCGCGGCTGCCCGACGAGCGGCGCCAGCTCGCGTGTCGTCTGCCAGTCCACGAACATCCCGTCGCGCACGATGTGCCAGCGCTCCGCTTTCACGCCCTCATCATCGAAGCCGGTGGTGGCAAGGCCGCCCGGCTGCGTGCGATCGCCAACCAGGTTGACGATCTTGGCGCCGAAGCGCAGCTTGCCGGCGTCGGTGGCCTTGAGGAAGCTGGTCCCTGCCATGTTCGCTTCCCAGCCCATCGCGCGATCCAGCTCCGTCGAGTGGCCAACCGACTCGTGGATGGCGAGGAACAACTGCGACGGATCGACGACGAGGTCGTACCGGCCGGCGGCGACCGGCTTGGACTTCAGCTTCTCGACCACCTCGTGGCCTGCCTTCTCGGCATCCCGCAGCCAGGGATACTCCTCGACATACTCGTAGCCGACGAGTTGCGCGCGATCGACCACGACTCGGGTCTGAAAGTCTCCGCTCGCGCGGTCTGCGGCCGTCGTCGTGAACTGCGGATACGTTCGCACCAGCCGTTGTGTGATCCGGGATCCTTCGCTCGAGGCGAAATACTTCTGTTCGTCGACGAAGAGAACCTGCGAGCTGACGAAGCTGACACCCGAGACGGCCAGGGCGGTTTCGTTCAGCTTCATCAAGAACGCCACTTTCGTGTCGAGCGGCACCTCGAAGGGGTCGCGTTTGAAGGCGCTCGTCCACGCGGTCACGACCTTGTCGGCACTCGCCAGCACGACTTTTCGTGTCGCCAGCACAGCGTTGGCGCGTGCGATTGCGACCGCTTGCTCGGCGGCTGCCCGCGCGGCAGCGGGCTCGACGCGGTTGGTTGCCGCGAATCCCCAGGCGCCGTTCACCAGGACGCGCAGCCCGAGGCCGTAACTGGTCGATCGCGAGACGTTTTTGTACTTGCCGCTCGCGCGTTGCGATCGATTCCCGGCGATAGCGGTTGATGCGGATATCGGCGTACGACGCACCCAGCGCGGCGGCCTGCGCCAGCGCGGCTTCGACAGCTTCCGCGCGCGCGGCGTCTGCAGCGGGTCCGGATTGAAAGGTTTCGGCCCAGGTGGGAATGCATGTGCCCGCGAGCAGGGCGCTGCCAGTCGCAATGAATTGGCGACGGGACACCGGTGGGATCGCCATGGGCCGGGATTATATCTAGCACGGAGGGCACAGGGCGCAGGGCGCAGGGCATAGCAGGGCACAGGGCGCAGGGCACAGGGCGCAGGGCACAGGGCGCTATTGTTTCTTCGCGAACCAGCCCGGACCGCACGGTGGGACGCGAATCTCGCCGACGGCCGCGACCGTTGATGCCTGCCGCTTGTTCCGTGGGTCATGGTCCCCTTATATCGACAAGCGAAAAACGGGACCAGAAACTTGCTACGAGGCTAGTCGTTTTCGGTTCCCTTGAATTGATCGTCGGGGTCCGCGAATAGCACGTTGAAGCTGGTGAGCGAGCCGTAGCAGCCGGTGATGTATCCCTGCAGCTTGATTTTCGTGTCCTCCGGCAGTTCCGACGCGTTGACCTGCTGCTCGAGGGTCCGCAGACGGTTGCGCAGCATCACGACCTTATGAAAGAAGGTTTCGATCGGCCAGCTCTTCTCCTGAAGTCCCGGCTTGCCCGGACGCAGAATCATCGTGCCGTCTCGCCATTTGTCCGCGGGTGCAACCGGGCTGAGGCCGGATTCTTCGCGGATGATGCGGCGCAGCAGCAGCTCCAGATCGCTTGAATTGTCAGCTGGCATGGGGGCTCCGATCCTTTCGCGGTCGGTCACGAGCGGTAGTGGGGTGTTGGTCGTGTGAATCGGCCCTCTTCCGGTCGTGGCCTGGCGGGGCGAGCTCGCCCGCGATTCATCGACCGAGCCGATTCGAGGCCCGCCACGATAGTTGTGTTCGCTGCGGCAGTAGTCGCATGCGACGCGGATCGGCTGTCCAGACGAGTCAACGGCGATGACCGTGTGCATCCGATCGGTCTTGCAGGCGCGGCAATAGTCCTCGATTGACTGGCCAGCTCGATACACCCTGGGAAGTGACATGATCTGCGCGCCAGATCATACGGCGATTCAAATTCAACCTGGGGACTCGTGCCGGTCAGCTGGCACTAGCTGGCGACGGTTTCGCGAGGCGCTCGCGGGGAAGCAACGAGGGTGCCTTGCGGTGCCCGGGCCGATCCTAGTGCCAGGGGAAGGCAATCGCGGGCCAGCTTAGTAGACGACGTCTTCCTTCACTTGCGAAGCCCGGCTCCCGAGTGTGGACTCGCGTCTAGGCGGTAGCATCGGCCCGAGAGCGCGGTCTGAAGTTGTCCGCGCGGCGCTGCGCGCTTACAACCGATCCTGCCAACGTGAGCCCAACTCCCCACATCGGCGAGAGACCCGGGGCCAGGTTTGTTTTCGTCGCGACGATGGCCAGCGCGCCAAGGGTCGCCAGATAGAAGCCCGACATGCGTTCCGTTGACCGGCTGCGCCACCACAGGCCTGCAAGGTTGAGCAACATCATCGTGAGGAGCACGGGGTACATCCCAGACGCATACGGAATCTGTTCAATGCCCGCGATTCCGAAAACGCTCAAGTAACTGGCCCAGCAGACCGGACACTTGGGGAAAAGCGCGGCTCCCCCAGCGATCAGCGTGGCGACCATCGGCGACGCGGCGCGGCATGAGGCGCGAGCTGGTGCCGGTTGCGAGGGAACGTTCGCATTCAACAACTCCACGGCACAATCGACGACCTGACGCGCGTCCCAGTGGATCCGCTCGAAGGACGCCGCAATGCGACCGGCAGGATCGAGGACGTAGACCTCGATGCGATGACGGTTCACGAGCGACGCGACGAAGTTCACGCCCAGTGTGAAGTAGCGGCGGAGCGGCTCGATGCCGTCGGTCGCGCGGAGCAATCGATGCCCTTCATTCATTTGCAGGCGCCGGCTCTTGCCGTACGCACGAAGCCGCGCGGGCAGATCGAACCCTGGGTCGTATGTGATCCCCGCAGTTCGGACTTGTTCGTCGAACTCCACGCTCCGCCAGTTGCCGTTGAACCTCCGCCAGCTTTGCGATGGTGAGCGAGCACTTCTGCGGGTTGTCGCAGCGCGTGTAGAAGAAGGCGACGATGGACGGTTGACCGCAAAAGAAGTCAGAGTAGGTAACGCTCGAGCCGTCCTGGTCCTCGAAGACGATCGATTGCACGGCGTCGCTGTTTGCCGCGCGTGCAAACGGCCAACTCGAGACGCTGCCGAGGCCGATCCGCAGCGTGCAACACCTCAAAAGGCGCAGAGTCAACTTGCGCGGGAGCCGCTTTGCACGGCGTCGACGGCACGCTCCAGCTCGTCGAGTAACGTTCTGGAGACTCCGCGACCCGTCGTGCGAAACGCTTCCAATTGCGGCAGCGCTTCGCGGGCGTGTGGGCCCAGCCAGACCATTGTCGCGAGCAGTTCGCGAACCGGCGTCGTCGCCGTGACCGACGTCGCATACGCGCCATACTCGTCGAGGTCCACCGCCTCGTCCTGATAGCGCATGTTACCGAGAGCGCGCACCACGAAAGGTGCGAATGCTGCGCGAGGCGAGGGATATGAGCGCAGTGCGCGCGCGGCAGCGGCGACGAGGTAGCCGTTGTGTCCGGTGTCCAACTCTTCGAGCACGAAGAGGAGAGCGTCATCGGATAGGCCCACGCGGGCGAGCGCAAGCAGAATCCAGCCGCGCATGCGAACAATTGTCGCCGTGCCCCGCTGGTCGTAGATCGCGTGGTCTTCGTGCAGGAGCGCGGCGAGCCCTTCGCGCGCGGTCTCGGACGCTGCGAGCGAGTCCACCATCGCCGCGAATTGCGGTTCAGAAAGCGCCTCGCTCCGCTGGCATTGAGTCTCACTGGCCGTACTTCGTCAGGAATCGCTTCGCACCCTGCTTGACCTTGTTCGACGATGCGGTCCGAAGTCGGCTGACGCGTTTCTTCAACTGTTCGTCCTTGCCGACGACCTCGGTGTTACCGAACTGCTCGATTGCGGTCAGGCTCGTCGCTTGTATCTCGTCCGACTCGGACGAGTCCAGAAGGATGGCTCTGGCGTGTTTCTGCAGCGTGTCCGGTGCCATCGCGTGCAGAGCAGACGCCGAGATCTGGCGATATTCTGGCGGCTCGTCTTTGTCACGGAGGATCTTCTCGAAGACGGGCTTTGCGGTTGTGTCCGCGGCCAGCAGCCGCAGCGCTTCGCGTTTCGCCAGCGCGCTTGGCGGGCTTGCCACGATCTTGCGCGCCATCTTGTAGGCTTCGGCGTGGACATCGTAACCAAGGAGTTGCAGCGCCTTTTCCGGCGGCACGAGCGCTTTGGCAGGATCCTCGAGTCCCTCCGAGCAGCTTCTTTTGTGCGTAGCCATCCTTTTCACGCGCCAGAATTCCGAGCACGCGCTGGCGAAGCTCGGGATCAGGATCCGACGCGACGCTCGCAGCGTTGCGATGTAATCGCTACGGCACGATTCGAACGCGACGACACGAAGCTGGCGGCCTGGATCGATGCCAGCGCAGCGAGTCGGACTTTGATGTGCTCGTCGGGGTTGCGGAGCACTCAAGACCGCCTGGAACCCCTCATGTCATCACAGACTACGCTCGTCGCCTTGGCCATGGCTTCGACGCGTTCGCTGACGGTCTTCGAGCGCTGGTCGCGGCCGCCAGCGCGGCGCGGGGCGACTGCGTCACACCCGTGCCGCCCTTCCGTCGCTGCCGCGCCGACTTGGAGGTCTTTGCTGATTGGCGTCGCTTGCTCATGGTCGTAAACTCGGGAATCGCGTCACGCGAACGTCACATCGTCGTAGTCGAATCCCAGGCGGGACGCGGCGTTGAGGGTGCCTTGATAGTCCAAGCGTCTGTTGCACCTGCGGCTCAGCACCCGGTGCACTGACGCACGGCGACGCGGACATCGCGCCACCGGGAGCCGTTGGGGGACGTGTGCCTCCGGTGATGCCATTCCAGGGCCACATCGTGTCGGGCAGGTTATGGCCAATCGGCGCCGACGCGTTGTCGTAGGAAGCCGCCACTGCCGGGTCGAACCGGCCATTCAAGCGCTGCCACTTGGCCCAGAGCCGATCGACGTTGCAGTGCAGGAGGAAGAAGAGCGGATCTCTGGCGGCCGTCGAAACGCTGGAGATGGATCCGCCAAAGCTAGTGTGCGCAGACCCGTGTGGGTTGTTTTCCATCGTCCGAAAAGCCGCGTACGCTTCCCGAGTGCAAACGTCTGCGCCTCGGTGGCAACGTCCTCTGGCGCAGTCGACAGTGTTGAAGAATGGCCGGCGATTGATCCCTTGCACGCCGTCAGTGGTCCAGAACTGCAATGGGTTGGTAGCGCTGAACTGCGACGGCGCCAAGCTGATCCGACACGCCGAAGAACTCGGGCGTGAAGAGGTTGGGCGCCGGCTGATCGAAGCGCCAGTACGGAAGCGAGACGCTGGGATCGATCTCCTGCAACTCGCGTTCGAGATCGAGCAGGTAGGCGCGGTGCCAGGGCAGGAATCCTTTGGCGCCATGCGCCTGCGCTGAACTCACCGCGGTATGCATGTCGCGGAAGTCTGCGAACCGCCCCATGCCCTGGTTGTTGAGCTGCGCGAAGGCCGCGACCAGGCGGTCGCGTTCCGCCGGCGTCAGGTTGTTGGCGTTTTTCCGGACCCGCACCATCACGTGCACCGTGCCCACAACTGTGTTGCCACGACGAGCGTCGATTCGCACGTCCTGGTCGGCGCGACTGGGAAAGCCGAAGCGCCCCGCAACGAAAAACGGCACGGACGCCCCGTTGGTTGGCACTTGCAGCGTGATCGTGTTCGAGAACGGTCCCGTTTGGTTTCGGCGAAACATGACTCGGCCGCCCCCGGCAGCCGAGGTGCTGGTCATCCGAATGCTGACCGTGGGTCCGGGTGCGCCGGCCGGATTGGTGACGCGGACCCGGCATGGCGATGGCGACCACGAAACGTATCGCGAACTGGGATTTGAACTGTTGTTGATTTGCAACTCGACGATCATTGCAATTCACCTGCCTTGAGACGTCTTGAAGGCCAAGAATCTTTCCTCTCCATCGAGTTTTCTACCGGCCTTCAAGACGTCCGCCCGCCGGAGGCGGGCAAGACCAATACTGCCTCTAACGAGGCGGAGCCGCCACCCGCGCATGCTCGGTGGCCCGAGGCGGAGCCTCGTTAGAGTTAGACGGTCTCGCTGGCGCAGATTTCAGTGGCCCGGGAAGGCGTTGCACGGTTCTTGCGACAATCTTCCGCCTGAAGGCATATGCGACGCGAGCGTGAAGATAATTCTGCGTGCGCAGTCCGTCTATGACTTCGACTCGAACCCTTTGAAGGTCATGCATCAGCTGTGAGAGGAGCGCGCGATGGCGAAAAGGATGGCACGAAAGTCTGCAAGAAAACCCTCCGCTCGAAAAGCCGCAAAGCGACGTACAGCCGCTCGCCCGCCCTCGGCGCGCAAGACGGCAAAGAAGAAGCGAGCTGCAAAGCGCGCAAGGCCTGCGGCCGGCGTAACCATTCAAGGCTGGCCGACCGATCCGATGGGCGGCTCTCCGCCGCTGCACATGCCCGCGCCGACGATGCCCGGTTCGTCGCTGCCGACCCGTATCATCGCGCCATCGCAAGCGCCTGCCGCCCAGGTGCACGCCGTCGGAACCGAGGCTTTCCGTTACTGGACGGCTGCCGAAGCCTTGCGCCGGGGGGCGGCGTTCTGGTCGGCGGCGGGGGCGAGAGCGTGGCACCCCGAGGTTGGTCAATCGTTGCCCGTCCGGCTGGACGACGGCGTCGATCTCAACGCGTACTACGCGCGCAACGACTTTCCGCCGGAAGACATCAAGCAAGGGCTGTCGTTCTTTCACGATACGGTCCGCGACGCGACCACCAACCGCCAGGTCACCGTGTTCTCGGGTGAGAGTCCCGACGTCGCAGCGCACGAGCTCGGCCATGCCGTGCTCGATACGCTCAAGCCGGTGTTGTTCGAGATCGCCTCCATTGAAGCGGCGGCGTTCCACGAATCGTTCGGCGACATGACCGCCATCCTGACGGCGCTGCAGTTGCCCAGCGTGCGTCAGGCTGTCCTCGAGGAAACCGACGGCAATCTGCGCCGCAATTCCTCGGTGTCGCGAGTGGCCGAGCAGCTCGGCTTTGCAATTCGGCAACGGAGCCCGGCGGCGGTTGACCGGGACAGCCTTCGCAACGCCGCGAACTCGTTTCTCTATGTCGACCCGCTGACGCTGCCCTCGTCTGGCCCGGCGACGCAGTTGACGCGGGCGGCACACAATTTCTCCCGTGTGTTTACCGGAGCGTTCCTCGAAGCGCTGGGTGGGATGGTGCTCAAGCAGGCAGCTCGGCCGCGCGTCGATGATGTCGAACAAGCGAGCGCCGACATGGGACGCCTGCTCGCCAGGGGGATCGTTGACGCGCCCGTCAGCACCAGGTTCTTCCAGGCCGTCGCCGAGCAGCTCGTGCTGGCCGATAGCGATCTCTTCGCCGGCAAGTATGCGGAAGCGCTGACCTCGGCGTTTGTCAGACGAAACCTGATGCCCGTGCGATCGCTCGCCGCGCCCGACGCCGTGGGTGCGGCGCCTGCTCGCGCTGCGGCAGCGGCTGCGCGGCATGCCGCGGCCACGGCCGGTCGCCGGACCACTCGAGCCGCAGCATCTGACGCATCGGTGCGGATTGCCATCGACGGTGCGACCCTCGGCCTTTCGGCGAAGACGCTCTACGTGGCCGCGCCGCCGGTAGACGATGCTACTGCTGCGCCGGCTTCGACATTGGCCGGCATGGCCGCGCGCGAAACCACCGTCGCGCCTCGCGCCGCGGATCTTCAAGCCTTTTGCGAGGCGCTGATCGTTCGCGGTCGCGTGTCGATGGCGCCGGCGGCCGGTCGTCGCCGCGGCCTGGTCGCCAGCTTTTCCCAAACGCGCAAGCATGCGACCCACTACCTCGACCCGCTTCCTGATGACTCGGTCGAGCTGAAGCGCATCGCGTTCGAGTGCTGGTGAGCTCGACCCGCCGGCGGTGTCCCCGCCACGCGTCTGTGTGCGTGGTGGGGTGTGGAGGCGGGGCCACACAATACTGCCGCTAGCGAGGCGAAGCCGAACCCTCGGTTCTTCTCCCCGTTCTAGGGCGTAGCGTCGCTCGCCTGGACACGGTACAATCCTCGTTGGTTGACCGTGTCCAAGCCCACCCAAAAACGCCGCGTCGCCAAGAAGAGCACCAAGCGCTCGAAGAAGAGCACGGCGCTCGCGCGGCGACGATCAACCCCTGTCGAGAAGTCATCGTCAACGCACGAGGCAGCGTATATCGAGACGCTGATCGCGACTGGCGAGGCTGCGCCGCTGACGAAGGACGGCAAGCTGCCCGCTGGTGCGACGCACGTGATCGTCGAAGACGAGCAGGGTCACGTGAAGGCGGTGCGGCGGCGATTTTCGATTACGTGATTTCGAACATCAATGCCGCTGAAGTTAGCCGTGCGGCCCGCGACGCAAGGTATCGCTGTTCGGGCACACTCAGCGTCCGGCGCGCCGCCGCAGGTAACACGCGCGTGCGGCTTCGGTCTCACCCGCGAGCTCTAACAAATGCGCGCGGACGGCGTCGGTGCGGTGGTGCGCTGCGAGCGCAGGGTCTGTGTCCACGGTTTTCAGCTGTTCGAGGGCTACGTGCGGGCCTTGCACCATCGCAAGCGCGACAAGGCGGTTCAGCACCACCATCGGCCCGGGCTCCAGCCGGTGCAGGAGTTCATAGAGCCCGTGGATCTGCCGCCAATCAGTGTCCTCCGCGCGTGGCGCCTCAGCATGACCGCGGCGATCGCGGCCTGCAACTGTACGGACCAATCCGCGTACGCGACAGCGCGTGCGTGATGAGCGCGACTCCTTCGGTGATGGACTCGCGATCCCACAACCGGCGATCTTGCTCTGCCAGCGGCACCAGTGCGCCGTCCGTCGTCGTCCGCGCGGCTCGACGCGCGTCGGTCAACAGCATCAGGGCGAGGAGCCCGGCGACCTCGCCATCCTTGGGCAACTGCTCATGGAGTTGCCGCGTCAGTCGAATCGCCTCCGCCGTCAGGTCTCGCCGATAGAGATTGGGTCCAGCGCTTGCCGTGTGGCCTTCCGTAAAGACGAGGTACAGGACGCGCAGCACGGCGCGCACACGGTCTGATCGTTCGGGCGCCGGTGGCAACTCAAACCGGGCGCCCGTCACCTTGATTCGTTGCTTCGCTCGGCTGATGCGTTGGGCAATCGTTGCTTCGGGGACGAGGAACCCCCGTGCGATTTCGGCGCTGGTGAGGCCCCCAACCGCCCGCAGCGTCAAGGCGACCTGCGACGGAACCGTCAGCGATGGGTGGCAGCACAAGAACAGCAGCGTCAGGGCGTCGTCCTTCTCCGCAGTCAGCTCGTGGTCGTTGACCTCGAGCATCGCGACCCGCTCTTCCCGACGCCGCCTCGCAACTTCGTTGCGGTAGAGCTCGATACGCCGGCGAGACGCGACCGTCACCAGCCATCCCTGCGGATTCGTCGGGACGCCCTCGACGCGCCACTGCGTCGCCGCCGCGAGCAACGCCTCCTGCACCGCATCCTCGCATGCAGAGAAATCGCCAAAGCGACGCACCAGCAGGGCGAGGGCTTTCGGGACGAGGTCGCGCAGCCGATCGTCGAACTCGTGCGGGGCGTTCACATCTCGAATCCGCTCAAGTCCATCACCGGGCGGACCTCCACCAGACCGAACTCCGCCTCGGGCACGCGCGAGGCTACCGCGATAGCCCGCTCGAACGACTCGCACTGAATGAAGAAGAAGCCGGCCAGAAGCTCCTTCACCTCGGCGAAGGGACCATCGGTGGTCATTGTCTGGCCGTCACGCACCTCAACACGTTTGCCCAGGCTGGGGTCTGCTAACGCCTCGCCGACGATGAGCTCCCCGGAGGCCGCGAGATCCTCGGTCAGAGCCTCGTATGCGCGCAGACCTTCGGCCCGTTCTGCCTGAGAAAAGCCTTTCCAAAGCTCCCGGCTCATCGGATTGCTGTAGATCAGAATCAGGTATTTCATTCGCGCCTCGTCGATTGTGTCCGCGGTTCACTGACTATGTCGAGGCCGCGCTGTTGGTTTCGACATCCCTCCTGGAAGCGCTCAGGGCGAGCGCTCGGAGGAATCGAAGCGATGGTCCAGGTCAACTATCTTGCCGTGCTCGCCTCCGCCGTGGCGGCCTTCGTCGTCGGCGGACTCTGGTACAGCCCCGTGCTCTTCGGTAAGGCCTATATGAGCTTGCGGGGCCTCGACCCGAACGGGGCCAATGCGATGACGCTGCCGCTTGGCGAAATGGCTGCGGAGTTTGCTCGCTGGCTCGTGATTGGGTTCGTTCTTGCCCGGTTCATGACCCTTCTGGGCATCGCGAATCTCTCCGCGGCGCTCACGTTCGGGCTTTGGATGTGGCTTGCTATCTACACTGCGCTCGCAGGTTCGGTGGTGCACGAGGGCACACCCTGGCGCCTGTATGCAATCCACGTCGGCGATGGGCTGGTCAAGATACTTCTCATAACGGCAATCCTTGGTCTGTGGAGGGCGCGATAACGCCCGAGTGTCTGCTCGAAGCGACGAGCGAAAACCAAATCTAGACCGTCTGCGCGACCGAGGAGGGATCGCCGCTGACACTTGCAGCAAACGTCCGCAGGCGCTGATTGAAGCTTGGCGCGTCGTTCCAGCACGGTGCGTGTCCTGCGTTCGGCATCATGTGAACCTGCGCATGAGGCATCGCTGATTTGTGCTGATCGACCACCTCAGGCTTGACAATCGCGTCATCGGTCCCATGCGTGATCAGCACGGGCTTACGGATTTTCGGCAAGAGATCCTCGTTGTCGAACGAGCGTGCGAACAACGCCTGTCGTACATGCGGCGGGACGGTGACGTTGTATCCCAGCATCAGGTACAGATCTGTCGCTGACGGTTCCTGGGTGAGGCACATTCGCAGCAATGCTTCGAGACTGCCCACGCTCTCTCCTGCGTCAGTGGACAACAGGCCAGGAACAAGGCTGAGGAACTCCGGAGTCAGAACCGATAACGCCGCATCACTCCCGAGCTTCGTGATCCCACCGACGATGTGGATGCCACCGACGGCATCCTCCCCGTAGTGCCGAACGTAGTCGAGGATGACGAGCGACCCATACCACCAGCCGGAGAGGATCGGCTGTTGGAGCTTCAACGACTCCAGGACGGCGTGGACGTCATCGGCCCACAGTCTCGACTCGAAGTAAGCATCGCGAGGTTTCTCAGACAGGCCGTGCCCCCGCAGATCCATGGCCACCAGTCGGTGGTCCTCGGCGAGGTCCGAGTTCATCTGGCGGCTCCAGGCGAGCCAACTTTGTGAAAAGCCGTGGAGGAAGAGAATCGGGCGGCCCTCCGGATTTCCCGTTTCGACGACGTGAACCCGTGTGCCCCCTCCACCGGTAACGTGTTGGCTCTTCATGATGTTCCCCTCGCGCCTCTTGCAGAACGTTGGACGAGGACAGGCGGGCGATTACCCGGCGACGAACCTTAGCGCCGCACGCGCCTGTTTGCAAGCGGGCATCGAGGCCGTTGTCCCGCGGATGGCCCATCTACGTTCCCGCGTATTCCGCGGATCAAAAATTGAGACGTTCCACGTTTCTGTGTGTTCCGCGGATTGAGGCTCTCAGCTTCTTCCGCTCGTCCGCGGACGGAGTATTGCCGCTGCGGTACCGAACTCAGCCCAACCGTTCGAGGCGTCCGAAGAGCGGCCGGCCGGACCTCGATGCGTAGAATCCAAACAGCGCGAGCATCAGGATCCCGAGAAGCGTCATGTTCGATGCCGTGGCCGACCAGTGCGAGAACTGAAGGGTCAGCGGAATAGCCGGGACGACTTTCGCAACGGTCATCGCGATGACCGCGGGGAGCAGCCCGAAGCGAATGACCACCGTCGTAAAGACCATCACCATCGCGATCTCCAAGGCGAGTTCGAGCCAGAACGACTGCGCCCCACCAAAGTCCGACCACCAGATCAGGAGGATGAACATACCGATCGGGATGGCGGCCCAGGCGCGGCCAGTGATGAGGCGCAGCACCACGAACATCAAGACGAAGCTAAGCGACTGGGCCAACTGCCTCAACATGATGAGGATCCACACGAAGATCGTGTCGGCCGCACCGAGCAGCGTATTGACGTCGTAACCGAGCCGGGGCAATGAGGCGTAGCCGAGGAGGGTCGGAGCGATTCGACGGCTGAAATCGAGCAAGAGCCACAGCACGCCGAACGAAAGGCCGATCAGAACATCACGGCCGACGCGCGGATCGCGGATGCGACCGGACAGCAGGCGACTCCAGCCGAGCAGCATGTCAGGCCAGAATCTCCGGCAGTAGGGCTCGAGTGCGACGTACATGATCCAGAGAATCGTGCTGACGAATAGCGCATCCCCCAGGATCGCCGTGAACGAGCCCACCTCGGCGCGAACATCGGGAACGTGATGATTGGCGACGACCCATGCCACACATTGGCAGGCGAGGATGAAGATACGACTCGCGTTGCCCCACGCCGGTCGGCGCGTCCGACGCGCAGATTATGACGCGCGAGCACGCCTGCGCCAGCAACGAGCACGAGGGCGAGCAACGTGAAGATCGTCTGGGCCACCCGGTCGGTTGTCGATCGTTGGAGGGGCTGCATCCGGGTCGGACGCTCCATGGACCTACGAGGGCGAATGCCACCGGCTGCTCACGATATGACGCGGCTTCCACTCGTACCCGCACTGTCGGCTCAGCGGGCAGTGGTCCCTCGAACGCCGCGCGCGCGTCGGCGAAATCACGCGGACTCCATTGCGGAGTCGCCGCCGAAAAGTTGGCGATTTCGAGGCCCGCTGCCTGCAGCATCGACGGCCAGGGCGGCGTTCCGGTTCCTGCGGGTGGGGTGGCATCGAACTGTGGCGGGACCGAATTGAACTGCACGAGCTGGCCGCGAGTGTCGAGCACGACGGTATGCATGCCCGTATCGTTTGGTGGTGGATCGTTCGGCGTGACACGAAGCGCGAGTGCACGCGTAATCAAGTCGCGCGGGCTCGTGCGGTACCAGTAGATCAACGCCGGAGGACTGCCATTGGCGAGCGTATCCCATCGGCGAAGCGACTGATTGGTCGACCCCAACCAGTTGAGGTAATCGTTGTAGGTGACAAAACCCTGCGCAGAATCGCCTCGCACGCCGGCGTGCCCAAACGCCGAGAGGATTTGCTCTGCGCGATCGGCAAGCACCGCCGGCGGCCGGTCGAGCGGGACGAGTCGCGCGATAGTTGCGCGGGGAGCAAGTGTGGCAGCCGCGAGCAGCGCGATCAGAATCCACGACACGGCCGCGACCCCTCGGCCGACCGGCAGCGCTTCCGCTTCGCCAGCGGCAGCCAGGAGTTCCGGCGACGGCGTTTCGCCAGCGGCCAATGCGGCCGCCAGCGGATCGGCTCCTGGCAACGCAGCGGCCACCGCCAGCGCGGTTGCTGGCCGCCGGTCGGCATCTTTATCGAGACAGCGCAGAATGATCCGCTCAATCGCCGGGTCGAGATCGCTCACGATCGACGATGGCGTTGTGAGGGTGCCGGTCTCGTGGCGCTCCCGCAGCTCCTGCAGCGTCTTGGCATCGTGAGCTCGTTTGCCCGTGAAAATCTCGAACAACACCAGCCCGAGTGCGTAAATGTCGCTCTTGATCGTCGCCGGCCGCCCATTGAGCTGCTCGGGCGCCATGTACTGCGGTGTGCCGACGGCCGGCCCAGCGGCGTCGCCACCGACCGTCGCAATGCCAAAGTCAGTGATACGGACGTTGCCGTCGCGATCGATCATCACGTTGGCAGGTTTCAGATCACGATGGATGACGCCGCGTTCGTGCGCGGCCGCAACGCCCGCTGAAAGCTGCCGCGTTATGGTCAGCGCGCGATCCTGAGGGAATCGTCCGATTCTCCGGAGCAGCGTCGCCAGATCTTCGCCGTCGACGTACTCCATCGTGAGAAAGCGTTGTCCGTCTGCTTCTCCGAGGTCGTACAGCCGGCAGACATTCTTGTGCGAGACTTGCCGCGCGATCCGAAGCTCGTTGTGGAACTGCGCGAGGTGCTGGGCGTCGGCCGCCACGTGCTCGGGTAGAAACTTCAGCGCCACCGGCTGATCGAGCGTGAGGTCCTCGGCACCGTAACCTCACCCATACCTCCGCGCCCGAGCAGGTGCCAGCCGATAGCGGCCCGCCACGATCTCGCCAGGCGTAAACCGACCGAGTCGCCCAGATGGCGTGCGATCGACGCCCGGGGTCGCGTCGCGGGGTGCCATTCCTTCTGCACGTGTGAGGTGGTCGTTGGCGCCCGTGGCCACGGCGGAATCTTAACTGGAGTCACGACGGCCGGCTAACTGCGGGGTCGCGGTTGACTCACCACCGCACAGGGCGGCCGGATTGTAAGCCGGCCGCCCACCAGACATTACCGAGGGCCGATAGATAGCATCACCCGGTATTCGCCGCTGTTGTCCTCGAAGTGGTCGTCGTTTACGCCCAGATACAGCGGTCCGCTATTTCTCGCCCTGAACGTGCCGTTGGGTCCGGCGGCTTCAATCGCGTTCCCGATTCGGACCAGCAACATGCCGGCCCTTTGATCAGGTCGTGGAGAGTTCCTCGCCGTACGTCCCGTCATTGAGCCCGCAGGGGTGGCGCGATCGTCAGCGCCGGTGGTCATCTGGATCGTGCCCTGCGCGCGGAACGTCACGACATCGCCAGCGTTCACGAACATGCCGGTGTCGGTCCACTCCTGACGCGAATCAACGAAGAGCGTGTCCTCGATAGGGTCCGCGCTGGCGACGACCGCATCGGACACGAACTCTCTGCGGCTCAGCACACCGTCGCGATTACGGTCCAGACGATTGAATGCTGGACGCGTGCCCCGCCACTCAGCGCGCTCGATCCGGCCGCTCCCGTCCTCGTCGACCAGATCAAAGTCTGTGAGATCGTCGTCCTCCCGCTGCAGCCTCAGTTCGTTCCCCGATAGCACGCCGTCGCGATTCGTATCGCGAACCCTGAAGTCCTGCAATGTGCCGCGCCATTCGCTGCGTGCGATGACGCCATCCCGGTTGCGATCCCATGACCGATAGTCTTGCGCTGCCGCCTCCACCGTCAGTAATGGAATTGCTGTGAAGAGAAATATGAGTAAACGAAGGCCAGCCATATTGCCCTCCTGCTAATGAGAGCAGCACAGGGCATGCCATGGTTCCGACGTTTGTTTGCGCGAAAACTTCGTTCTTTTACGACTTCATGAGCTCGGCATTCGGTCGAGCTTCGCGGTCGAGCCGTCGTCAAGAATCGAACTGAGCCACAAGGGCAACCGCTCAGGCGGGGTCCTTCACGTGAAGGTGGCTTCCGGCGTTAGCCGGAAGATCGGAGCCGCGCCACGTGTAGTTCCGGGCGATTGGGATCGGCGTTCTTCCACATCTCCAGCAGTCGCGTGGCCGCGGCTTTGGCGGTGGCAACATCTCCCATCGCCTCGGCAGCCCGCGCGATACCGGCGATCGCCTTGGGCCGGCCAGGCGTGCGTCGCAGCGCCTCTTCGAAGTGCTTGCGCGCCTCGGCGAAGCGGCCCATCTCCATCAGCATCGATCCATACAGCTCGTGAGCGGGAGTGATCGGATACGGCGGCTGTGACAGGCTGTCGATCGAGTCTTCGATCGCGACCGCGGCCTCCATCTCGCGCACCGCCGCCGCCGCATCGCCACTCGCATGTGCGGCCGCTGCCGCCGCTTCTCGCGCTTGCATCGTCAGGATCTGCTGGACGAAGGGATGCTGTCCCTGCGCACGTGCTCGCTCCATCATCTCGGCCGCCCTGGCCTTTGCGGTGGCGGGGTCCTTCCGCTTGACCGCAGCCATCGCCTCGAGATGCAGCCTCATCACTACGAAATCGCTCGACGGCGCGACGAGCGGCAAGGTCGGCACCTCGCTCCACGATTCCGATTCGACGATGTAGCGGGCGAGCGTGTCGAAGTAGCCGTAGAGCACGCGATCGGGCAACGCGAAGATCGTCCGGCCTCGCACGTGGCGCGCCTGAAGGTCTTGCGAGTCGGGAGCCGTCTTGCGGTTCGGAATGGCTTCGTACTGTGCCGCGAACCGATCGACCGTCTTCTTCGCATCCTTGTAGCGGCCGAGCTGCAGGTAGTTGTAGGAGAGGTAGTTGAGTGAATGGAAGTCTCGCAACTCTCCCGGCTCTCTCGCCGCCTTCACGTCATCCTCCGAGATTTTCCACGCGTTCTCGTTGGTCTTCGCCGCTTCCTCCCAATAGCCCAAGCGCGTGAAGATGTGCGACGGCATGTGATACGCGTGCGGCACCGCCGCGGCCGTTCTTGCGTAGACGCGCGCCGCCGCTAACCCACGCTCGGCATGAACGGGGTCGTCGTAAGCGTGAATGAGGTAGTGCAGTACTCCCGGATGCTGCCGGTCGCGCGCGTAGACCGACTCGAAGAGTGCGACCGCTCGGCCCTGCATCTCGAATCCCTTCGTGCCTTCGCTGATGCTGCCGATGATCGACAGGCCGTAGAACAACGCGGTCTCGTCGTCTGGATACTGCGCGTGCGTGGCAGCCATCCGGTCGCGATAGGCTTCGTCACGCGACCGCTTCGGTCCGGCACCAGCATCCTTGTAGAGCGCTGCGACGGCCAGGAGGTACATTCGCTCGCGATCGTTCTGCGACTTGGCTTTGAGGCCCTTCTGCACGTACGCCCAGGCTGCCGCCGCGTCGGACGCTGTCGGCGCATCCCAGAGGGGGTGGTTGTAGGTCATGGCTGCGCCCCAGTGGGCCATGGCACAGTCGGGATCCGCCTTTTGGATCTCCTGAAACCCTGTGAGGGCGCGCGCGTACCAAAAGTTGTGGAGCAGCGCCAGAGCACGGTCGAACTGTGCTTGCACGGCGGGAGCGCAGGACGTCTCCATGTGAGCGGTCCCGACGCCTTCGGAGCCGTGCCCATGCTGCGCGAGCACACCCGTGGCGCCCAGCGACGCCACGAGTGCTGCCATGAGTCCTTGACCGAGGCGCCGATCCACGTCAGTTCACCGGGCTGGGGACGAAGCGGAGATATGGCCGCGGCACACGCCATCCTTGCGGATAGGCTTTCTTCGCGTCCTCATCGGAAACCGAGCCGGCGATGATGACGTCCTCGCCGGGCTCCCAGTTCACCGGCGTCGCCACCTTGTGGGTGGCGGTGAGCTGCAGCGAATCGATCACTCGCAGCACTTCGTCGAAGTTTCGACCGGTAGTCATTGGGTAGACGATCAGCAGCTTGATTTTCTTGTCCGGGCCGACGACGAAGACCGTCCGCACGGTGTGGTTGTTCATCGCGGTTCGGCCCTCCGATGTACCCTCGGTTGACGCCGGCAGCATGCCGTACAGCTTGGAGATCTGCAAATCGGTGTCGCCGATCATTGGATAGTTGGCGCGTGCCCCTGCGTCTCCTTGATGTCGTTCGCCCACCGCGTGTGGCTCTCGACCGGATCGACGCTCAGGCCGATGACCTTGGTGTTGCGCTTGTCGAATTCCGGCTTGAGCCGCGCCATGTAGCCCAGTTCGGTGGTGCACACCGGCGTGAAGTCTTTGGGATGGGAGAACAGCACGCCCCACGACCCACCCAACCAGTCGTGGAAGTGGAGGCGGCCTTCGGTCGTGTTTGCCTCGAAGTCGGGAGCGATGTCGCCAAGTTGCAGTGCCATGGAAGTCTCCTTCTCGTTTGGGATCCGAGCCCTGGACGCCGCAGCGCCTTTGGCGCGAAGGCGGCTACCTTGCCGGGTGTCGAATACGGGCGCTATAGTGCTCGTCGCCGCGGAGTGCTTCCATAGACGCGGGATGAGTTCGGAATGAGTTTTCGATGAGTGGCCCCGCGGTACTGCGCTTCGCAGCTTTTGAGCTCAATTCCACAACCGGCGAGCTGCGCCAGCACGGCGACGTGGTCAAGCTGTCACCGCAGCCGTTCAAGGTCCTCGAGCTCCTCACTCGCCGCAGCGGCGAGGTCGTGACCCGAGTCGAGATACGCGATCACGTCTGGCACGGCGACACCTTCGTCGACTTCGAGCAGGGGCTGAACTTCTGCATCCGCCAGATACGCGAGGTGCTGGGCGACACTGCCGACGCCCCTCGGTTCATCGAGACACTTCCACGGCGGGGCTATCGGTTTTTGATGCCCGTGAATGCGTCAGACACCTCACAGCTCGCCCGACTGACTCGGCTCATCGTTCTGCCGTTTCGCATGCTGCGGCCCGATTCGGAGACCGAATTCCTGGCGTTCAGCCTGCCCGATGCGCTCGCCAGCTCGCTCGGCAGTCTGCAATCGCTGGTCGTGCGATCCAGCATGGCGGCCGCGCGGTTCGCCGGCGATTCGGTCGACCCCAAGACGATCGGAGTCGAGGCGGACGTCGACGTGATTGTCACCGGCACGCTGCTGCGTGCCGGAAGTGAGGTCCGCGTCGCGACCCAGCTCACCGATGCATCGAACGGCACGTTGTTGTGGTCAGAGGCGGCGCAAACGGCGGTCGGCGACATGTTTCGCCTTCAAGACGAGCTCACTCGTCGCATCGTAGCGTCACTCTCGCTGCCGTTGACCAACCGCGAGCATCAGATGCTGCGGCGTGACGTGCCGTCGAGCCCTAAAGCCTACGAATACTTTCTCCGCGGCAATCAGCTCAGCTACGACTCGAAGCAGTGGGGCGTCGCACGCGATTTGTACTTGCAATGCGTCGAGGAGGATCCTCGGTATGCCCCGGCGTGGGCACGTCTCGGCCGGATCTATCACGTGATGGGGAAGTACTTGCCGACCGGCACACAGGAAAGCCTGGTTCACGCCGAAGCCGCGTTTCGGCGGGCGCTCGACCTCAATCCGGATCTCACGATGACCCACAAGCTGTTCGCGCAGCTCGAGGTGGACCTTGGTCGCGGACACGACGCGATGGCGCGGCTCATCGAGCGCGCGCACACCGCCGATTCGGAGTTGCTGGCCGGGCTCGTCAGCGCCTGCCGCTACTGCGGCCTGCTCGAGGCGTCGGTCGCCGCGCACGGGCGTGCGCTCGATCTCGAGCCCAAGATTCGGACGAGCGTGCCGCACACGTGGTTCCTGCAGGCAGATCACGCGCGCGTCGCGGCGAGCAACCTCGCGGCGTTCCCCTATATCGTCGCGATCTCGCAGGCGGAGCTGGGGCGGGGACGAGAGGTGGTGGTCGCGCTGCGTGAGCTCGAACACAGGATTCCAACCCGTCTGCGGGATTTCATCGTCGCGGCTCGAACGCTGATCGAGGGCAAAGCCGCCGAAAGCACCGCGGCTGTCGCGCGACTCGCGGCATCGGACTTTCGGGATCCTGAGGGGCTCTTCTACCTGTCGCGGCACCTGGCCCATTTGGACGAGGTTGGTCCGGCGCTCAATCTCCTCGATCGTGTCGTGACCGGAGGGTTTTTCTGTTTTCCGGCGATGGCCCGCGATCCATGGCTCGACTCGCTACGCAGGAAACCGGCGTTCACGAAACTTCTGCGGCGGGCAGAGGCGCAGCATCAAGAGGCGGTCGCGGCCTTTGAACGGCTTGGCGGCGACAAGGTGCTGGGGGCGCGGACATAAGAGGAGGCGTGCTGTGCGAGTCAACTATGCCATCGTCTTCGTGAGCGATATGCCGAGCGCAGTTGCGTTCTATCGAGACGTGCTGGGCCTGCGACTGAAATTCGAGTCTCCCAAGTGGACCGAGTTTGCGACCGACGGCGCGACCCTGGCGCTACACGCAAGCGACGGGGCAACCTCCGAACCGAGTCCGT
The DNA here is from genome assembly GCA_963841905.1 of uncultured Acidobacteriota bacterium. Lineage (GTDB taxonomy): Bacteria > Acidobacteriota > Vicinamibacteria > Vicinamibacterales > UBA2999 > JACCSI01. Next base: position 211,346 of record CAWJEM010000004.1, on the reverse strand, counting down.
CCAAGCACACGGTCGCAGGACAATGCCGTCCCGGTCTGAGTGTTCCAAATCTCGATGAGTTCCACGGGCGGATGGTCGAACACAGGGTGCCCTGCCTTCAGGCGCCCACCGAAACGTTTGGTGCACGGATCGCCCAGTATGTGGATCCCGATGGTCTGGTCATATCCGTCAGTCAGCATGGCGGACGGTAATCATCCAACCAGCGCTCACCGTCCACCATACGGAACCATGATGCTTCGACACGTCCTGTCAGTCGTGATTGCCTGCACGATCCTCGCTTCCTGCCGTGCCACGACAGGGCGTACCGTCGCCGATTGCTCGACGATCACTGCGGAGAACACTGACGACTGCGTACGCCTCAACCAGATCCAAGTGCTTGGGACGCACAACAGCTATCACATCGCCCCTGCGCCGGCGATGCTTGCAGCGCTGGGGGCGCGCGCCAGGAACATCGAGTACACCCATCGGCCGCTCACCGAACAACTGTCGCAGCTTGGCATCCGCAAGTTCGAACTGGACGTCTTTGCCGACCCCGAGGGCGGCCGATTCGCCCACCCGGCGGCGTTCCGCATGGCCAAAGGCCTCGACCCCGTTGATCCGCGTCTTCTAGAGCCCGGCTTCAAGGTGCTTCACACGCAGGATATCGACTACCGCACCACGTGTAGCACCTTGAAGGTCTGCCTGAGCACGATTCGAGACTGGTCTCGTTCGAACCCGTGGCACGTGCCCATCATGGTCATGATTGAAGTGAAGGATTCGACGCCCGACGAGCCCGACAACGTTGGATTCGCAAAGCCGGTTCGGGTTGGCGCGGCCGAGTTTCGTGCCCTCGACGACGAGATCAGGGCGGTGTTCGATGACGATCATGTCGTCACGCCCGATTCGTGTCCGTGGCAACCATCCGACGCTCTCCGAGGCTATTCAATCCGACGGATGGCCTGTCCTTCGAGCTGTCCGTGGCAGGATTCTTTTCGCCCTCGACAATACGGACGAACACAGGACCGACTATCTGCGCGGCAATCCTTCGCTCGAGGGCCGCATGCTGTTTGTCAGCTCGACTCCGGAAGAGCCGTCGGCCGCCTTCATCAAGATGAACGAGTCGCTGGGCGACGAAGAGCAGCGTATCCGGCAGCACGTCCAAGGCCGGTATCTCATCCGCACGCGGGCCGACATTCCGACCGAGGAAGCGAGAACGGGGAGTACCACCCGTCGTGATAGCGCGTTTCGTTCCGGGGCCCAGTACGTCAGCACCGACTATCCTGACGTCAGCCCGTTCGGCTCCGGTTACAAGCGCGATTGCCCGGTGCCGCGGGACTGACCGCGCGCTGCAACCCGGTGAATGCGCCGGCCGGTTGTCGGGACGAATGGCTGGAGCCGGTGACGGCTCGCGCAACACATCCATCAAAACAACCCTGATCTGGTGGCCGATGGCTTGGCGCTGACTTTGCGTTCGAGACCTAACGGTGCCGGATGAGATTGCTCTTCAAACCCCCGTGGCTTCCGCCTTTAGGCGGAAGATTGGGTAGGCGGAAGATTCGGGGCCCCTTTAGGCGGAAGATTCAGGGCGCTCGCCGTCGACTATGACGGCACCTTGGCGCACGACGGGCAGGTCGATGAGTCTACGGTAGGCGCGCTGGATCGTGCGCGGAAGCGTGGCCTCCGAAACCTGCTGGTCACGGGCCGCGAGCTCACGAGTCTGTTCAACACCTTCGAGCACACGGATCTGTTCGACCGCGTTGTCGCTGAAAACGGAGCGGTTCTCTACGACCCGAGCACATCCGCGGTGGACCTGCTTGCCGGCGCACCACCTCCGGCTTTCCTTCGCGCGCTCGAGCGGGCGCGTGTGCCATTCTCCGTTGGGCATTCGATCGTCGCGACGGTGTTGCCGTACGACGAGAGCATGTTGGAGATCATCCGCTCGCTCGGACTCGAATGGCATCTGATTCTCAACAAGAGAGCCGTGATGGCGCTGCCCTCAGTCGTGACCAAGGCGACGGGCCTGTCGACGGCTCTTACGGCGTTGGGTGTTTCAGCCGACGAGACGGTTGCCGTGGGTGATGCCGAGAACGATCTGCCGTTCATGCAGGCCTGCGGGCTGGCGGTCGCGGTTGACAACGCGTTGCCGGTCGTCAAGGACAACGCCGACGTCGTGATGCCGGCGGCGCGCGGCGCAGGCGTCGAATTGCTGGTCGATCGCCTCTTAGCTGGCGAGCTCGACATGGTGGCAAACAGGCTGAAGCGATGACGTTGCCGGCGCCTACGGCATCTCGATGCTGTAGGACGTGACACGCCAGGCGTTATTCTCCTTGCGCCACAGCAGGCGCAGCACCGGAGGATCGCCGCCGCGTGTCTTGAACCGGACCGTCATCCCGAACCCGTCGCCGTATTCGAGCGGCAGTGGGTCGGGAATCGTGATGTCACCCTCGCGAGCGGCACACTCCGCCGCATCGGCGAGCGCGTTCGGGAGACTCGTGAGGCTGAACACTCGCGCGAATCGATGGTCCATGACACGCACCGCCGGATGCAACGGTTCGGGAGCCGAAAGGGTGGCCTCGAGAGTTCGCGTGCCCAGCAGCTTCCCCGCGGCCTCGAGACCTGAGCGAAGCTTGCGGCCGCCATCCTCTGGCGACGTCGCGGCCGGCTGTTCCGGCCCTCGCTCGAGGTTGTAGCACTCGTAGGCCTTTGGCGACAGGTAACCGAACGCCGCGTCGTAATCTTTCCGAACGAGCCAGCTCTCGAGGAAGCCTCGCGCGGCTTCAACGAGGGTCGAATCCGCGTTGATGCGAACCACCTTCGGGTCGGGCACGGCTTCGGGTGCCGCGGTCGTCTCTTCGTCCGATCCAACTTTCCACGAGACGATCTTCCAATAGCCTCCGTCTCGGGCCCACAGCAACGCGAGCGGGAAGCTGCGACGGCCGTTGACGTAAAACGTGGCGCCGAAGTAGTTACCATACGTGCGTCTGACCTTTGCCGGATCCTCGAGTGTCAAGCGGCTCTCGCAGTCGAACGCTGCGGCAACGTCGTCGGGCACCGAGTAGATGACGAACTGCGCGTGATGCGGCTGACGCACGGGCCGCAACGCGGGCGTCACGAGGCGGGTGCCGACGATCAATCCATCGAGTGAGCTCTGCGTCCCGAGAGAGTCACGTGCGGACTTCAGGTTGCCCATCAGTTGAAACGGCGCAAGTGCCGCGATCGAAGTCCCAAGGATTGTCACTGTCTTGCGCGAGGCAGGCGTAGGAGCGCTCGGACACGTAACCCATCGCTGCGATGATGTCGCCTTCGACGAGCCATGCATTCAGGAAGTCGTTGACCATGACGTCGATATTCTTCCTGCCCACGCGTGGAGTCTTGGGAAGCGTCAGCCGATTGTCGGAGGCTGGCACGTCCGATACGCGCTCCTGACGCCCACCGAAGAAGCCGTTCCACCAGTTGTTGAAGCCCGTCCAGCGATCGGTGTGGCGATCGAAGTTGTTGCCGGCGCGAACATCCGAATTCGATGCGCTCAGATGCCCGTTGAAAAGGCTGACGGGAAAAGCCGCGGCGCGGTAATCGACATCGATGTCGGCTCGTCGTCCGTCGAGCGCTATCGAGATCTGGACGGAAGGCACACCGCCCTGCCCGCGGAAATTAGTCGGATATCCCTTGTGATACACCGAGTTGTCGGCACGCCGCTTGAACTGCTGCGAGCGCGCGAGCACGCCGAGCGCCTCGGGCGTCAGGCGGACGTACATCCGGAACTGGCGATCCCCGGGCGCTCCGCGGATATCGCCCCTGACCGACTCGATGCGCTCGACGAGCGCCAGCGCATCGCCAAGACTCGCGCCAGACGCGTCGGTCAATCGCATCGTCATGAGCGCATGCGTCACGGCCTCGAACGTCGTCTTGGTGGAGAGGGTCAGGAACTCGTCATACAAAGGGCCAGGCTCGAGGGCCTGCCCGGTCGTCTTGACGAATCGACCTACCCAATCGTTGACCAACTGCTGGCGACGCTGATCGAGTCCCGAGTACGCCCCGCCAAACTGGAGTGTGGGCTCTTGCGCTACTGCGACGTCGATCGCCAGAATGCTGAGAAAAATGGTGCTGACGATGACACGCGGTCGAGTAAACCGCGTAAGCAAGGGCATGAGGGAGCTCCTAGTGGGGGGAAGGTTACCCTGTTTCGGCGGCGCTTGGCCATGGTGCAACCCGCCGGCTCCCGCTATCGAAAACTTTCACCGAAGCGTATCGCAGCGCTTCGGCACAGCCATTTCGAATGTCGCCAGACCGGGCAGCGCTCGCGAGCGTCGAACCAAACAATTGCCACGCCTCGAGAACGGTGACGCCAAAGGAGTTCACAGTGACGACGATCCAGATTGCCGTTGTTCTCACAGGTGCCGTGTTGGCTCTCGCAAATTCCGTGCAGGCGCAGAGCACTCACGAATCTCAATCGCCCACCGCCGACGTGACACCTTACGTGTCGCTTGGGTCGGGTGCTTCGTCCGGGGTCGGTGTAGCGGCGCGTTGGCCGGTGGCATCAAACTTCAGCGTCGAAGTCGACACAGGCCTTCGTCGACATGAAATGAATGCCCTGAACGTGAACGTCGGGCTTCTCTATGACCTGCCACGGATGGGAGTCGTCACGCCGTATCTCGCCGGCGGCATCGGACTCGATCAATACGGCTGGGCGACCGACGTCCCTGGGTATGGTCTCCTCATCCGTTCGGGCACAGCCTTTACCGTAAATGCTGGCGGTGGCCTTCGGGTGCCGGTAGACGAGAACTGGGGACTTCGAAGTGACGCGCGATGGTTCAATGGCGTCGGGCAGACGGCCCCCGAGCGCTGGCGACTGTACAACGGAGTGACGTTCGGACGGCAAGGACGCTGACTCCCGTGGCTTCCGCCTTCAGGCGGAAGCTGCCAGCGAACGGCTGATCTTCCGGCTGAAGCCGGAAGCCACACGGGCGAGTGAACCCCCAGCGTCGTCGCAGCGTCAACCCAACCGCTCTCGTAAAGAGTCAGCCTAGTTGAGGTGACGTATTCAAAAACAACGTGCCGACGCTTCGGAATGGGAGCAAGATGAATGACGGACAGAGCGTATGAATCCGGCTCCACTGACACGGCGCGTCAGGAAGATCGACAAACGTTTCCGCGAAGCTCGAATGCTGATCACGGCGCTCAGGCACCCCTACCAGCCCGTGAACGCCCATCTCATTCCTGTGCGTCGCTGCAATTTGTCGTGCTCGTACTGCAACGAGTACGACGATCACTCGGCCCCCGTCCCAACGAGCGATGTCCTTCACCGGATCGATCGGCTCGCGGCGCTGGGCACGGGGATCATCACCATCAGTGGAGGCGAGCCGCTCCTCCATCCCGATCTCGATGCCATCATCAGCCGCATTCGCGAGGGCGGCGCGATTGCGACGTTGATCACGAACGGATACCTGTTGACGCGCGACCGGATCAAGCGGCTCAATCGCGCCGGCCTCGATCATCTGCAGATCAGCATCGACAACGTCGTGCCGGATGCGGTCTCGAACAAGAGCTTGAAGGTGCTCGATCAGAAACTGCGCTGGCTTGCGGCGGATGCCGAGTTCGACGTCACCGTCAACTCGGTCGTCGGCGGCGGCATCCGCAACCCAGACGATGCGTTGACGATTACCGCGCGGGCACGAGCGCTCGGGTTCTCGACGACGGTCGGGATCATTCACGATGGCGGCGGCCAGTTGTTGGCCCTGGGCGATCGCCAGCGTGCGATGCTGGAAAAAATCGTGGCGGCGGGAACGTCAGTGTTCGATTTCGCCAACTACAACCGGTTTCAGAAGAATCTTGCAAACGGCCAGCCCAACGACTGGCATTGCACCGCCGGTGCTCGTTATCTCTACATCTGTGAAGATGGGCTGGTTCATTGGTGCTCCCAGCAACGCGGGCATCCCGGGATTCCGTTGGACCAATATGGTCCCGAAGACCTTCGGCGCGAGTACCACGTCGTGAAGACCTGCGCGCCGCATTGCACGATCGGCTGCGTCCATCGGGTCGCCCAGGTCGACGAGTTGCGGCAGAATCCGGAGGCGGTCCTTGCTCAATGGTTCCCCGCGCAGACTCGAGACTCGCGACCCAATCTTCCGCCGGCGATCAGATTGCTGCAGTGGATGTTCGTCACCAGTCCGCGGCGCGACCTGTTTCGTAGTTTGACGCTGCGGGCGTTCGGAGCCAGAACGACCGGCCGTCACTGACGCGGCTGGAGTGGTGGAGCAGCATCCGGACTGAGAGCCTGCCAGTCGACGCCCATCCACGCGGCAATCGTCGACGCAATCTGACTGGTCGTCAGTGGCGCGTGCGCGCGCCACTCGCCGCGAGCCGCCAGGCGCGGTGACACGAAGGCGATCCACACGGCATCGGCCCCCGAAATCTTCTCGCCGTGATCCCGCCAGTCGGTGGCGGTGTGCCCACGACCGTGATCGGTGGTCAGGATGAGATGGGTGCGTCCTCGATAGTCTGGCTGCTGTTGCAGCCACGTCCAGAGCTGCTCCAGGTATCGGTCCGTGCGGGCGTAGGCATCGAGCACGCGATCGTAGCGCCCGTCGTGGGCCCAGTCGTCGGTTTCACCCAGCGCGAGATACACCACTCGCGGGCGCGCGGTTGCGAAGTGCGACATCGCGAATCGGAAGGTAAAGACATCCCACCGCATGTTCGACCACGCTGGCACGGTTTCGCGCTCCAGTAGCGCCAGTTCCTTCCCGGCGGCATCGGACGGTAAAGCTTCGCCCGGTCCGGCATTGACCGTGATCGCGCCTTCGGTGTGCTCGGCGATCTGGTTGAAGACGCCCCACGAGGCGAACGTTGCGACACGCTTCGCGCGGGAGGTTCAGCTTTTCACGCAAGCCCTCGAGTACTGTTCGAAAGGGGTTTCGCACGGGATCGTTGCTCTTGATCGTTTCATCATGCGCTTTGCCGAGCAGGATCTCCGAGTAGCCGGGGTACGAGAACCAATGACGATTGGTCAGGCGCACGCTGCTGCCGAGCGAGCGGTTGCCCGCAATCGAGCCGTGATCGGCCATCAGCGTGTCCCAGAAAAACGGCATCAGCTTCCGGCGCCGCTCGTGCGGGTCGCTCGCCCAGAATCGCTTGTACGTCGGATCGCTTTCCAGGCTCGATCCCTCTTTGAGCGTGCTCTTCAGGATTTCGAGATCGAGTCCACCGAACATTTCTTCCGTTCGTGCGCCATCCAGAGTGATCAGCACGACGCGATCGTCTGGTGCCTGGGCTTGGCTCGAATCCAATAAGGCGATCGACAGCAACACCAGTGTGGACAGCGTCGTCGCGGCCGCGCGATACGCGTGTGTGCTCATCAAGAGATTCCTCGCGGAAACTGTAACGCCGGCTGTGACAGCTCGGCAACATCACGCGCGTCGCGCGCGATTCTCGCCTTCCTCGACCACAGCTCGATATTCCGAGCGGGTGCTGAACGACCCCGAGCTGGCGCCGCGGTTCGAGAGGATTGATGTGGCAGCGCTCAAGAAATCCCAGGCCTCATTCTTGACGCCGCAATGGCTGTCTCACCACCCCGGGTGGTGACCAAGAACAGGCGCCTCTGGCGCACCGTATCCACTGATAGGGGGTCTGATGGACGCCTGCATCAGACCTCCCAGAGGAACGGTTCCCATGTTTCGTTCGATTCTCGTCTTGTCTTCCCTTCTCGCGCTGCCGACAGTAGCGGCAGCTCAGGTTCGTGTGGACTTCGACCGCCACCAGGACTTCAGTCACTACCGAACGTTTGACGTCGCCATTGGAGCGCTTGTGCGTGCCGACGGTATTGCCGACGAGCAGAACACGCTGGCCGAGGATCGCCTACGTCGCGCGATCGCGGGCGAGCTGATGGCGCGCGGGCTCGAGTCGACTGACGTCGGCGCTGATCTCATTGTTCGCGTCTCCGGCCGAGACAGCGAACGCGCTGAGATCGTCAGCTCGGGCTTCCACAACTATCCGGTGTACTCCTACAGGCCCGTGAGGTTGCGAAGCGGGCGAATAGCCTACCTTCGCACCTATGGCTATTGGGGGCGTCCGTACTTCGACGATGTCTGGACCCGCCGATATCTCGAAGGCTCTCTGACCATCGATGTGACCGAACGCGACACCGGCCGTCTGGTGTACCGCGCTCAGGTCAACAACGAGATTGGCAACAACCTCGACAAGCACATCACCAAGTCGGTGGATCGCGCCTTCAAGAAGTTCCCCGTCAAAGAGCGCGGGAATTGATTGGCTCTGTGTGCCAGATGAGACGGGGGCGCGTGACGCGCGCCCCCGCCGTGCCAGAATAGGAGAAATGCCCTTCGGGCGAGCTCCCGGCACCCCGCTCGCGGACGTCTTCTGGGCGAGCGACAGCCGACATCATCTGCCGCCAGTGGTCAAGCGCGCGAGCGCTCGAGACGTCTCCGCGCTGCGCGCCGCCAGGCGCGACGATCCTCGAGGAACCGGGCGCCGCAGCGTCAAGGCCGCGAACGGGCGAGCGATTTGGTATCGCCTGCACCAGGGCGTGATCAGCTGGTATGCGCTGGATGACGAACAGGAGCGCACCTTGTTGTCATCCGGCGAGCGTCGAGAGGACTGAGACGGTCGCATCTCACGGGGGCGATGAGCGCGAGCGCGCCGTGACCGCGAATGCCATCGCCATCGTCAGCGCCACGGCGGCCATCAGCTGAAACATCCGTGCATAGCCGAATGCGGCAACGAGAAAGCCCGCACTGATCGGACCCAGGGCATCGCCGACGTCGTAGATGGTGCCGAACACACCGTGCGCGGCGCCGTATCGAGCGCGCCGAGTGACGTCCGTGATGTAGGCACTTGTTGCGGCGGTAGTCATGGCGACTCCAGCCGCGTAGATAATGACCGCGGAGACGACGGCCGACACCGTGGCCGCAAGAGACAGCGAGAAGACCGCCGCACTGCAGGTCGTCAAGCCGGTCACGATGACCCACCGCCGTCCGACGCGGTCCGAGAGAAAGCCGATGCCAGGACGAACCGCGAGCGTGGCGAGCGTTTGGAAGCCGAACAACCACCCGAGTTGTAGCGCTGTCAGGTTCAGCACGTCGCGTCCGTAGAGCGGCAAGAACGCGTTGAGCATGCCGTTCAACATGAACTGTGCGGCCTGCGCTCCGCTCGTCACGAGTATCAAGCGATCGCGGCCGACCTCCACGACGCCGCGCGTGAATTCGTGCCACGAAAGACGGGTTGCCGTTGACGGCGGAACGCCATGCCAGTTCGCGATGATCAGTGGGATGCCGAGACCGATGACGCCAGCCATCACGAAGGCGAGGTCGAGGCGGCCCACGGCAATCAGGGATCCAGCGAGGACCGGTCCCAGCGCCTGGCCGGTCCCTTGAGCAGTCGAGTAGATGCTGAGCCACGCGCCGCGTTTCGCGGGAGGCGCGACGTCGGACAGGCTCGCCGAGGCGACCGGGCCAAAGATCGCCGTCGCGCTGCCATGGAGGAACCGCACGAGCACGAGCAGCGAGAGCGTCGTAACACCCAGATACGTGAACGGCATGCTCGCGAACACCAGGGCTCCGGCCAGGAGCAGGCGACGCCGCCCGAGAAGGTCGGATAGCGCGCCTGCTGGCAGCTTCACGAAGATGCCCGTCAGCGTCGAGGCGCCCATCACGAAGCCGACGAGGGTGGGACCGGCCCCCAGGTCGCGAGCGAACAGCGGAAGCAGGGGAGTGCGGCAGATCGCGTAGCTGCAGTAGGCAACGAATCCCGCGGCACAGAGGCGGACCAAGGCCTCCCGCGCAGCCCTGTCAGTGTTCATATCGGGTTGTAACGTTCGTTTCAGACTATAGTATGATTGTTACAGGCGTCAACGGATCTTCCGCCTGAAGGCGGAAGCCACGCGAATGTGCAGAGGGTCACGGCGAATCCAGAACCAGGCGAAGACCGGCGCGAGTAGAATCACGAACAGCGGTTGCACCGACTGACGATGCATTGGGTGGACTGGACGGTCCTCATCGCCTTCATGGTGTGGATCGTCTACGACGGTCTCCGGCGCACTAAAGACAGCCACGAACTCGAGGGCTACTTCCTCGCCAAGCGGAGCATTCCCTGGTGGGCGGCTGGCCTCTCCGTGATGGCGACGCAGTTGAGTGCCATCACGATGATCGGCACGACGGGTCAAGGCTACACGGACGGCCTGCGCTTCATCCAGTTCTACTTCGCGCTGCCGGTCGCCATGGTGCTCCTGTCCGTCACGCTCGTGCCGTTCTTCTACAACTCCGGCGTCTACACCGCGTACGAGTACCTGGAGAAACGGTTCGATGCGAAAACCCGGAGCTTCACCAGCTTCCTGTTTCTCATCTCGCGCGGGATGTCGTGCGGCGCCGTCGTCGCGGCGCCTGCCGTGGTCATGTCCCTGATCCTGGATCTCAGTGTTACCACGACGTCTCTGCTCATCACGGCGCCTGCCGTGGCCTACACCATGTTTGGCGGGGTGCAGGCCGTGACTTGGACCGACGTCAAGATCATGGTCCTGATTGTCTTCGGGCTGTTCGCGGTGATTGCCACCGCCATCCTCGGGTATCCCACCGACGTGAGCGTGAGCGACGGGCTCGCGCTGGCTGGCGCCACCGGCCGGCTGCGGGCGTTCGACTTCAGCTTCGACCTCACCAACCAGTACACCTTCTGGTCTGGCACCATTGCGGCGCTGTTTCTGTTCTGCTCGTATTTCGGCACCGACCAGAGTCAGGTGCAGCGCTACCTCACCGCCAAGTCGGTGGACGAGGCCAGGCACTCGCTGTTGATGAGCGCCTACTGGAAGATTCCTCTCCAGCTGCTCGTGCTCCTCCTTGGCGTGGCGGTTTTCATCTTTCACGTATTCCACGCCCCACCCCTGATTTTCAGCAGCACCGCAGATCAGCGACTGAGAGAATCGGCGCCCTCCGGCTATGCCGCGCTCGAGCAGGAGCACGAAGCAACGTTGAGCGCTCGTCGCGACGCGGCGACGGCGTTCACGACGGCCGCCGGCGCATCCGATCCGGCCTCGCTCGAAGCCGCGAAGTCGGAGCTTCGCGCGCGTGATGCCGCCGTGCAGGACGTTCGGCGACGTGCGCGCGAGCTGGTTCGGCAGACGACCGGCGACGCAGCGTTCGATGACGTGAACTACATCATTCCGGCGTTCATCCTCCGCCACCTGCCCGTGGGACTCGTCGGCCTCCTGATTGTCGCCATCCTGTTGGCGGCGACCGATACGATCGCGGGGGAACTCAACTCGCTGTCGACGGCGACCGTGATCGACTTCTATCGCCGCTGGGCTCGGCCCGTCGCAACCGACGCGCACTACCTGGCGGTCTCAAAGTTGGTCACTGGCTTCTGGGGGCTGTTCGCGTGCGTCGTCGCGGTGTGGGCGGCGGAACTCGGGTCCTTGATCGAGGTGGTGAATCGCTTCGGCTCGTTCTTTTACGGCTCGGTCCTCGGTGTGTTCATCCTGGCCATTGGCATCCCTCGGGCCAATGGGCATGGCGCGTTCATTGGATTGGCGGCTGGAATGACGGCAGTCGCGTGGGCGGCCGCCTACACGAATGTCGCGTTCCTGTGGCACAACGTCATCGGCGCGGTCACCGTCGTGGTTGTCGGAATAGTCGTGAGCCTGGCGCTGCGAGTTGAGTAAAGTGCCTGAGGTGCCTATCGTGCCTGACATGCCTACGGTGCGGGTGCAAAGGTGCGTGACGTGCCTGGGTACCTACGGTGCGGGTGCGTAGAGTCCGTGATGTGTGCGATGTGCTCGAGTGCCAAGGTCACTGACCGGCACCTCGAGCACACCAAGCACACCAGGCACACTTATGCAGCCTATGCACTAGCACCTTCGGCACCGTCGGCACGTCAGGCACTTAGGCACACTCCGTTGCAATTGGCGACTATAGAATAGAGGGCTTCTGGTCGACGATGTGATTCGATCGAAGTCAGCCGCCAAGCCCCCACCGGCCAAGGCGGCGATTCCGTACAGGCAGGAGAACCCCCGATGAAATTAGGCGTTCAAGCCAGTGTGAGCGTATTCGAGCTGCGACCTGATGCGACGAGACCGTAAGCGATACAACTGGATGAAATTGGTGGTGGCGCTCGCAGCGCTGGCCTGCACCGCGTGCGCAGCGCCCTTGCGACGCACGCCGAAACCGACGCCGTCAGCCGTCGCTCCGGAGCCACGAGCGCTGCCGGTCTTCGCGGTCGGGCGGCCAACCGTGGGTGTTGCCTTCGGTGGGGGCAGCGCACGTGGCATCGCGCACGTGGGCGTGATCCGTTGGATGGAGGAGCACAGGATCCCGATTGATGTGGCGGCCGGCACCAGCATGGGCGGACTGGTCGGCGGAGCGTTCGCCAGCGGCATGGATGCGGGTGAGCTGCAAACCTTCGTGACCTCACTGAATTGGGATGAGCTGTTCGGCTCGTCCACCTTCGCCTACAAGAACATCCGGCGGAAGGCCGACGCTCGCGCGTATCCGTCGCGCCTGGAATTTGGTCTCAAGGGTGGCATCGTGCCGCCAACCGCACTCAACAGCGGCGAGCAGGTCGAGCTGCTCCTCGGCCGCATTGCAGCCCCGTACTTCCAAATCGAGGACTTCGATCAACTGCCGACGCCGTTTCGAACCGTCGCCGTCGACCTCTTGTCAGCGCAACCGGTCGTGATGCGTCAGGGATCGCTGGCGGATGCGATGCGGGCCACGATGTCGCTGCCGCTGATCTTTCCGCCCGTCGAAGTGGACGGACAGGTCCTGATCGACGGGGGCACCATGAACAACGTGCCGGCGGATGTCGTGAGGGCGATGGGAGCGGACCGTGTCGTGGCGGTGAACGTGGGCGACCTGGCCAATCGAGACGGCGTCGCCTACACGCTGTTCGGCCTTGCGGGAAGCACGCTCGATGCGATGATGCGCGCCTCGACCGTGCGCGCACTGGCGTCGGCCGACGTCGTGATCAACGTTCCGCTGCGTGAGTTTGGATCGCTCGACTGGAGGCGCGGCGACGAGTTGATCGATGAAGGCTACCAGGCCGCCGAAGCGATGCGGGACCAATTGCTGCCTCTCGCCGTGAGCGAAGCGGAGTTCGATGCCTGGCGTCGCGCCCGCCAGTCGCGTCGGCGGACCAACCTGCCAGCCCCCGCGTTTTTGCAACTCGAGGGCTTCGCCTCGAATGACACACGACGGTTGAACACGCTCCTCGCCCGCCACGTGGGGGTGCCGATGGACATCAGCGCGATCGAGCAGGACCTCGCGATTGTGGCCGGCCTGGATCGCTACGACACCGTGACCTGGCGACTGATGCACGACGCCGACCGCGGATTCGGCTTGCGCGTCCAAGGCCGTCTCAAGAGTTACGCTCCGCCGTTCGTGATGCTGGGGTTGAACCTCGAGAACACGACCTCCAGCGACTTTCGCATCACGGCGACCGTCCGCCTGCTCGCCTACGATGTCGTCGGATCAGGATCCGAGCTGCGGCTCGACGGAACGATTGGCTCCGATCCCGGCGTCGGTGCTGAACTGTACCGCCCCATCGGCTCGACCCCGTTGTTCGTGGCGCCGTATGCAGGCGTGAGCAACCTGACGTTCAATGTGATCGACGATGACGCGGTGATTGCGCGCTATGGTCAGACGCAGTCGCGTGTTGGGCTGAACGTTGGGGTCAACCTCGGCGCGCAAAGCGACCTGCGTGTGGGGGCCTATGTCGGTCACTCGACCGCGTCGATCGAGATCGGCGACCCCGGTTTTCCCGAGTTGAGCGGCCAGGACAGTGGGGCCGAGATCGTGTGGCGTGTGGACACGCAAGACAGCCCTGTGGTGCCTACCGGCGGTCAGCAGTCCGAAGTCCGGCTGTCGCGGATCTTGAACGGTCCGGACGTCGAGGTTGCGGGGGAAACAGTGGAGTTCAGATTCGTCGCTGACGCAGTTGTCGGCGGTCGGGAATCGCTTCTGGAGCATGTCTGCCAGGGTCGCGTATTCGTCTATGGCGGCATCGGCACGTCGTTCGACGACGACCCTCTACCGACAGAGCAGTTTCCGCTCGGATCACCGTTCAGGCTCGGTGCCTACGCTGCGGGAGAGTTGAGGGGGGACCACTACTATGTGGTCACGGGTGGCTACCTGCGGCAGATCGCTCGGCTTCCAGACTTCATGGGCGGACCGGTTTTCGCCGGAGGCTGGCTCGAGAACGGCGACGCCTTCGACGAATGGTCGCTCGCGCGCTGGCGGACCAATGGCGGCGTCGGTCTCGTGATGGAGACGCTCCTGGGACCGGTCCTGGTGGCCGGCTCGTGGGGCTTCGACGGACGCTGGCGGACCTACCTGGGTGTGGGGCGCACGTTCCGCTGATCGATCTTCCGCCTGAAGGCGGAAGCCACCCCAACCCGAGGCCGTCGTGCGTGCTTCCTATCGCGTGGCTTCCGCCTTCAGGCGGAAGTGCGGGCGGCGCCGGCGGTACGCGGGATAGCCCGGCGTTCGAGGAACCAAATGACCGCCGCGAACACCCCATAGGCAACAAGCGCTGTCACCGCCGCGGCGTGATCGGAGGCCGGCGGCGGTCCGAAGAAGACGAAGCCCTGGATGACGAGCATGATCAGGCCGAACACCACAGTCGCCGCCCGGCGCGGCGGCGCAGTCTTGAAGTACAGCCACATGCCGGCGAAGAGCAACGCGGCTTCGAGACCAAAGGCGACGGCAGGAATGTTCCACAATCCGAGGCCGACCTTTGCCGTGTCATCGTAGAGCGGAAGATCCGGTCGGTGGACGACAAAATCCAGCACCCAATGCGAGAACACGCATCCCGCGAGGATCGCAGCGGATCCGCCACCGGTTCGTGAGTTGGCCAGACGGTAGAGCGCGAACGCAGCCGCAGACCACAGCAGCGCGGCGACCAGGCTGTGCGTGTACGGCATGTAGTAGAGATCGAGTGGATTCGAGGCCGTGATGCCTGGGACAATGCGTACTTTCTCGACCCCCAGCAGAACGAAGGGAGCCCAGGCGACATCGAGGAGCTGGACCGCGATGAAGAGCACCCACAGTGGCAGGGTAGGATCCGTCTTCTTCGCGGCGAAACTGACTGCGTAATGACCAACGAACATCGGACAAGCCTCCGTTGCCGGAGCCGCCTACCAATAGGACGGACCAGCCGGGATTCTTATCTGCACTCTACGAGATCAGAACACGAAGCCGCCGTCCGCGCCCTGCGACTCGATCCGTTGAGCGTATTACGCGCGGAATAGCGACGGCGATCCCTCATTCATCCTTCCCGCCGGCTCGCAGTCGCGCGAGGACGCGCTCATATTCGCTGTGCAGATCTGGTGGAATGATCGAGGCGTGACGACGTAGACTCTCGTCGCAGCATTGACCTACGAGGGCCCGACTTCACCAGGAAAGGGAAGCCATGAATAAGTACCTGACCGAGTTCATTGGAACGTTCTTCCTCGTGCTGACGATTGGGTGCACCGTCATTCCCGGTGCTGCTGGCGTGATTCCTCCACTGGCGATCGGCTCCGCGTTGATGGTCATGGTCTATGCCGGCGGGCACGTATCGGGTGGTCACTACAACCCTGCGGTGACCCTGGGGGTCTGGTTGCGCGGGCGATGCACGGCCGCCGACGTCCTTCCTTACTGGACCGCGCAGGTATTCGCGGCCCTGGCGGCGTCGTTCACGGCCATGTTCCTGGTGGGCCCGCCGAAGGCCGCCGCGCTGATCCCGGCCGTCGCGCCGGCGTTTGTCGCAGAGTTCCTGTTCACCTTTGCGCTCGTCTACGTCGTGTTGAATAGCGCCACAGCCAAGGGCACCGCGGGGAACTCGTTCTTCGGCCTGGCGATTGGGTTCACGGTGATGACCGGTGCTTTCGCGGTTGGGGGTGTGTCGGGCGGGGCCTTCAATCCGGCCGTGGCCGTTGGCTTGGCCGTCATGGGTCTCGTGTCGACGCCTTCGATTTGGATCCACATCGTGGCCGATCTGCTCGGGGGCGCCGCCGCCGCGATGGTGTTCAAGGCGAACAACCCGCACGACAAATAGAGGCGAGTACCTGATGCTCAGCTGAGAAGAAAACGGTTCGTCGAGTCGTCCTCGGGCCACTGACCGTTGCGGAGCAGCCTCTGCCAGGACGCATCACGCAGAACCTCGTCGAGCGTCCGCGGGCGTCGCGGCACGGCCGGCACAGGCTGGAGCGATCGTTGCCACCAGCCGACGTCGTACCACTGGCCGTTTTTGAAACCGGTCTGTCGGTACACGCCAACCGGCTGAAATCCGGCTGATTCGTGAAGGCGGACGCTGCCGGCATTTGGCAACGTGATGCCAGCGTAGGCATTCACGAAGCCTTGAGCGACCAGGACGTTGAAGAGGGATTGATAGAGGGCTCGGCCGATTCCTCGCCGCTGGAACGCGGGGTGAACGTAGACCGAGGTGTTCACCGACCATTGATACGCGGCGCGCGCCCTGTGCCCACTCGCGTACGCATACCCCGCCACCTGGCGATCGTGCTCGCATACCAGCCACGGGTAGCCGGCGAGCGTTTCTTGAATGCGCCGACGCATTTCCTGCTCGTCCGGAGGATCAATCTCGAATGAAATCGGGCTCGAAGCCACAATGGGTCCGTAAATCTCCGCGACACCACACGCGTCATCCCCGGTAGCGATTCGGAGTTCCACAGTCAGCCTCAGTTCGCGGTTGTTTACTCGCCATCGACGGTCATCCGACGTCAGGCGAAGGGCGCTTGACGCTTGTCCCGTCGGCTGACTGGCTGATTCTACGAGGAAGGGGGTGCCCGGCGCGCGTCGCGAGACACCTCGCGCACCAGCTCTGCGACGTCGCGTTCCACGCCCACCCGTGCGACGTCGGCCTGCGCGATCATGCCGGCGCAGCATCCCTGATCGTCCACGACCAGGACACGCCTGATCTGATGCCGCTCCATTGTCGCAAGCACGTGGTCGAGCCGATCATCCGTGCGAACCGTCACGACCGGTTGCGACATGTACTGCGCGGCCGTATGGGCCATCGGGTTCATGCCTTCGGCAACCACGCGGCAAACAATGTCCCGATCGGTGATGACTCCAATCGGCTGCTCCGCGCTGTTGATCACCGGGATCTCACCGCAGTCGCTTTGCATCATGAGCTTGGCGACCTCGTCGAGGGTGGTATTGGCGCTGCAGCACGTTGGATTTGCCGTCATAACATCTCGAGCCAGCTGGTCCATCTCTCGTCTCCCTGGAAATGAGCTCATCGTGAATCGTCAGGAGGGAACGCAACCGCGATGCCAGCGGTGGTCCACAGATGAACTTGCGCCTCCGTGCCTCGCGCCATCACCGAGGTCGTGTGAGCAGGATTCGACCGCAAGAGCCGGAGTGCCAGGTAGTTCCAGAAGGTGTCAAAGTCTATGCAGGTGGGGAAGGAGAAAGCGTGGCTGTAACGAGCGAACCGACCCAGATCAACGCCGTCGATATCGAGACTCGCGTGGGCGCCTACGACTGGACGAAGATCGCGGAGCATCTCGACGCGCACGGCTGGGCAAGCTTTCCAAAGCTCCTGACGCCGGGCGAAGCGGCAGCGATTGCCGGTCTCTTCGATGATGACGGCCGGTTCCGGAGCCACATCATCATGGCGAAACACGGCTTTGGGCGTGGAGAGTACAAGTATTTCTCGTACCCTCTGCCGGAAACGATTGCTGATCTCCGAACGGCACTCTATCCGCGACTCGCGCCGATCGCCAATCGCTGGAACGAGTCGATGGGCATTGACGTGCGTTATCCCACGAGGCACGTCGAGTTCATCCAACGATGCCACGCCGCGGGGCAAACGCGGCCGACGCCGTTGCTTCTGCAATATGGGGAAGGCGACTTCAACGCCCTGCATCAGGACGTTTACGGCGAACACGTCTTTCCGCTGCAGGCGATGGTGCTGCTGTCCGAACCGGACAAGGACTTCACCGGGGGCGAGTTCGTGCTGACGGAGCAACGCCCTCGCATGCAATCAAGGGCCGAGGTCGTCCCAGTCCGGCAGGGAGATGGTCTGGTCTGGGCTGTTCGCCATCGTCCGGTTCAGGGTACGCGCGGGACCTACCGTGTCAATATGCGGCACGGCGTCAGTCGGTTGCGATCGGGCCACCGCCACACCGTCGGCGTGATCTTTCACGACGCCCGGTGAGATGTCGGTGAGGATCGATCCGGCCAATCGCAGTCACAATCCCGCAGCCGCCCGCACCTGCGCCAGCACCGAGGCCCGGGCTTCGCGCGCTGTTACGCCTCTGGCGCGCTCACGCGCATAGGCTTGAAGCCAGACCGCCTCGCCTTCGAGATCGACATTGGTGGAATGAGCGGATTCCTGTCGTTCGGGGGAAACCTGGTCGAGCCTCATGTTGAAGGTGTAGGTTTGGTCCGGAGGCGGAAAGTCGCGATCGCGCGAGGCCGCCGCACACAGTTTGCGTTCGCGCATCCCTGCCACGTAACTCAGCGCCCGCTTCTCGGCCTCGGCATGACCGCAACCCTCGACACGAAACGACAGATAACGCACGAGGCCTTCGACTCGGAGGTTGGGTTCAATGCCTGTCGCTCTCGACGGCCGGTTGAGCGCGTCACGATAGAGCGCGTTCAGCTCGCCGTAGAACTGCATGAACTCCTCCGTCGCCGGGAATTTCGATCGAACGACATCATAGGCATCCCGCCATCGCGCGTAGGTTTCGGCCGCGAAACAGACGGCATGATTGTCGACGACGGTACACGAGGGGGCGCTGGCCGTTGGCGACGCGATCTGCGGCAGCAGATCGCGTCGCACGATGTACAAGGAGTCGCTGGTGCGCAAGCCATCCTGAATCTCACGATCGAGGTCGTGGCAGTAGGTGACCGCCTTCTGCCAGTCGTACCGTGCAGTCGTTCCCGCGTTGATGGCCATGCCCGCCCGGCCAGCAAGCAGTGAGAGCGGGAGGAAGTCGACGAAGCCCTCGTGGTTGCACAGATTCGAGGGGATGAGCACCAGTCGCTGATAATGCGGCGGCACGATGGTCCAGAATTGGCTCAGCAGGGGATCGCGGAATCCATGCCTGGCGAGGTCGCGCACGCGCTCGGTCATTCCGGCGAGATCAACAGTCTGAACAACGACGGCGAGCAGGCAGAGGGTCACCGCGCGACGATTCGAGAGCCGACAGATGGCGAAAAGGATACCGACCACAACCGCGTAGTACACCGGCCAAACCATTCGGCCGTTCGTTCGAAAGATCGTGAGCGGCCCCCACCAGGCGACGTCATAGGCGTAGAGTCTGCGCGATCCCATCGTGATTGTCGGCCCTAAGGCCATGATGAAGAGGAAAAGCAGTGCGACCAGCAGCGGCACATGTCGCCACGCGTGGCGCGGCCAGGTAAGGGTGCGGATGGAGGTCAGGCGCCAGATGAATCCAAAGAACGCGACAGCGGCCAGGCACAGCGTGCCAGCCCCCAGATACGCGTAGCCTTCGACCTGGTGCCGCCACGCATAACTGAATGGCCCAGGGAAGAACGCAGTATCCCATTCACTCGGCGAAATCAGCGAGAGCAGGTTGGTGGACCACGCGCCGAATCCACCGACTTTCAGCCCGCTATCGGCGCCCACCCCGAGGCTGCCCGACTGCCAGAGCGCTACGCTGACTGCCGCAAGGCAGAGGAGGAGGTGCAGTCCAATCCGCACGACGCGCCTTGGCCCCATGATGAACTGTCGTACGTGCGCCGCCGCCATCAAGGACAGGACCATCATCAGCAGGTACGGCTGTATCGCCGCAGCCAGCGCACCGACAGCCGCCCACCCTGCCGCCAGCCGCCATGAGGGAATGTCGGCATCGTGTCTCAACGAAAGCCACAGCGATGCCAGCAGCAGCCAATGTGCGGTGAGCGCCGCGTGCCCGATACGAAAGATCAGTGGTGGACTCAGGATGAGAAGTACCGCGCCCAGGAATTGCAGCAGCGGGTTCGGTGTCGCGAGCCGCATCAGCAGCACGCCGAATACGCCTTGCAGGGCGAAGGACAATACGAGCCAGAGACCAATGAACTGAAACGTTTCCGGAAGTACCGGATCGATCAGCTTGAACAGGAACGCCGCGACGGGAATCGAATCGGTCAACCCGACGGAGCTGCCAATGGGCCAGATCAGGTGCGGCGTCGCTCCGATGGGCATGGTCCAGGGCCCATGACGATAGAGATGCCAACCGAGGAAATGCAAACTGTAGTCACCGTTCATCAGCCATTCGATGTTGGTCGGATCGACGAGCGCAGGTCCGAGGCAGACCGTGAACGTTATCGCGCCGAGCAGTCCCGCCAGTATTGGCACAGCCCACGACTGCACTGTTGACCACTCCGATAGCCGCAGCATCAAGTTCCAAATTGTAATAGGTTCACCGTGGCCCTGGCCCTGAGGCGCGACAAGGAAACGCAATTGACAAGCTAGGGCACCCCTGCGCCCTGGGCCCTGTGCCCTTCTTTTCGGGATCCCGCCTCCCTGCACGCGCGTCTTACGTTGCGGAGGCGACAACCCATGCTTCCTCAGGAGGATCCATGAATCAGCCACGCGGGCGCTTGATTCTCGGTGTTGCGGCGACAGTCTTTGCCCTCGGTCTCCAGGCGACTGCGTCGAATCATCGGGAAGCCCCAATCACGGCACTCGATCACAAAGCAGACATCACCGACGTCTTTGCGTTCATGAGCTATGGCGCAGGAGGTTCCAACAAGGTCACGTTCATTCTGTGCGTGGACCCGCTGTTGGACCCGGCGAATGGACCGAACTGGTTCCCATTCGACGACGAGATTCTGTACGAGATCAAAATCGACAACGACTACGATGCGCGCGAAGACATCACGCTGCAATTCCGCTTCGAGACCGAGCAGCGCCTTCCCAATCTGTTCCAGGTCTATGCTGGCGTTGGGGCCAACGGCGCGCTCGCGCCCGCGAACTCGCCGCCGCCGGTCGCACCTGGCACGCTCGTCGTGCCCCCACAGATCACCAGCTTCGATTCACCAGGTCTCGGTCAGCGGCAGCGATACACGGTGACGGCGCTTGGGCGCGGTAGCCAGCGATTCGAGCTGGGCGCCACCGACGGTCGTCGGCTCTATGCCGTCCCGACCAACGTCGGTCCGCGGACGATGGATTACGCGGCGCTGTTCGGACAGGGTGTTTACGACCTTCCCGCGGGCATCAAAGTGTTTGCCGGCACGACCGACGATCCGTTCTGGATCGATCTCGGTGGGACGTTCGACACGGTCAACCTTCGCGATTCCGTTGCCCCTGGCGTGTTGAGCCCGGCTCAGGATGCCGCGCTGCAGAACTTTGCCGCCGACACCGTCTCGGGATACGCGGTCAACACCATCGCGATCGAGGTTCCGGTCGCGCTGCTGACTCGCACGGGCCGAATCGAGCCTGCCACGTCGTCTTCGGCAACGCTCGGCATCTGGGCCACCACGTCGCGACCGCGCGTGTCGGTTCGACAGAACAACAACGGAGTGCCCGATCGCTCCGGCAACTTCCGTCAGGTGCAGCGCATGGGCAACCCGTTGATCAACGAGTTGTTGATTGGCACCGGTTCGAAGGATCGCTTCAGCATGGACGAACCGCGCAACGACGCTCAATTCGCCTCTTTCTTTGCCGATCCTCAACTGCCTCGCGTGCTCAACGCACTCACGGGCGGCGTCCTGGCCATTCCAGCGCCACCGCGCTTCGATTTGCGTCCGCTGGTGCAGTATGCGCCTCCAATCGCAGCTGCCGGGACCCCGGCCGGACCGATCGCCGACCTGCTGCGGCTGAACACGGGCGTCGCTCCGACGCCAGCGGCCTCAGCCAATCGCTTGGGGGTGCTAGGCGGCGACAATGCCGGCTTCCCGAACGGACGCCGTGTGTTCGATGACGTAGTGGACATCGCGCTCCGCGTCGTGGGTGGCGGCGTCCTGGCCGCGCCGTTCCCAGGCTTCAACGCCGCCGTGAATGGCCGCTTGGGCGATGGCGTCAACGTCAACGACACCGACTATCAAGCAACATTCCCTTACGTCGGCTTCTCCCCGAGCGGCCGCGACCGTCGTCACATCGATCCGACCGAGCCGGGCTGCACGGCTGGGGCAGGTGCACCGTGTCCGTCCGAGGAGTAGGTATGAGTGCCAACGCGAGTCTCGTGATCGGCATCGTGTTGCTCCTGGTGGGACTCCCCGGAGCGTCGATCCAGGCGCAGCAGTCGGTGCCGATGACCAGCTCACCTCTCTCGGCGCTCGCGTCGGCCGGCGCGGCCGCGACGGGGACGCCGGCAGAGAAGCGGATTGCCGCCGCACGAAAGGCGCTCTCCGCTGATCCGAAGCGCGTGGACGCCCTGAACGATCTGGCGCTCGGACTGTCGCGACGCGCGCGGGAGACGGGCGATCCCGCCTTCTACAAGGAGGCGTGGGCCGCAACTGAACGATCGCTGCAAATCGAAGCCGGCAACCTCGAAGCGCGCAAGCTCCAGGTGTGGATTCTGCTCGGTCAGCACGACTTCCCCCGTGCGGTCGCAGCCGCCGAGCAGATCAACCGCACCTTCCCGGACGACGTACTGGTCTATGGATTCCTGGCTGACGGCTACGTCGAGTTAGGAAAGTACGCCGAAGCCGAGAAGGCCGCGCAGTGGATGCTCGACCTGCGACCAGGCAACGTGCCAGGACTGACGCGCGCGGCGCATCTGCGGGAGCTGTTCGGGGATCACGGTGGTGCCGTCGAGTTGATGGACACCGCCTACCGACGGACCGCCGACGGCGAGGTCGAAGATCGCGCGTGGATTCTCACGCAGATCGCGCACCTCTCGCTGCTGACGTGCCGGACCGATGCGGCCGAACAGCTCCTCGACAATGCGCTCACGCTCTTCCCCAACTATCACTACGGGCTGGCACAGTTGGCGGAGGTGCGCTTGCAGCAAGGCCGGGCGAGCGATGCGGTCGCGATGCGAGAGCGTCAATACGCGGCAGCTCCGCATCCCGAGAACCAATACGAGCTTGGCGTGGCGCTCGAGCGCGCTGGCCGATCAGCCGATGCGCGTGCGGCGTGGCAGGAGTTCGAAGCCGCGGCCCGGGGCGAAATGGCCGGCTGGGACAACGCCAATATCGAGTTGATCTACTACTATGCCGACCACGCCAATCGCCCGGCCGACGCACTGAGCCTGGCGCGCAGCGAGTCGGCGCGGCGCATTGACGTGCGAACGCTCGAGGCCTTGGCCTGGGCGCTCCACAAGAACGGTCAGTCTCGCGAGGCAAGCCTGGAGATGGCGAAGGCACTGGCCGTCGGCATCAAGGATCCGGTGAGCTTCTATCGCGCCGGCGCCATCGCGCAGGCGGCGGGCGCGTCGGGTGACGCCAAGCGGTTGCTGGAGGAGTCGGTGTCCATCTGCAAGTCGTCGAAGGTGGCCGACTCCGCTCGGGCACTGCTGGGAGGGATGACGACGGTCGCGCAGTAGCAGGCACGAA
Organism: uncultured Acidobacteriota bacterium; assembly: GCA_963841905.1. Classification (GTDB taxonomy): domain Bacteria; phylum Acidobacteriota; class Vicinamibacteria; order Vicinamibacterales; family UBA2999; genus JACCSI01. The sequence continues at coordinate 187,923 of CAWJEM010000004.1, read as the reverse complement.
AGCACGGAAGCACGGAAGCACGGAAACGCGTCGTTTCCGTGCTTCCGTGTTCAACCCCCGGCCGGTCGAGATCCGTCAAAGCTCCTATGAACCTCGATAGCTTTCGCCAGGACCTTCGCCACGCCGTCCGGAGCCTCCTTCGCGCGCCCGCCTTTGCGATCGTGACGATACTCACGTTGGCGCTCGGAATCGGGGCAAACACGGCGATTTTCTCGATTGTGAACGGCGTGATCCTGCGACCGCTCGGCTATCCCAAGCCTGAGCAGCTGATGTATCTGACCACCCGATTCCCGGCGTTCGGGTTCGACCAGTTCTGGGTGTCGCCGCCCGAATACCTCGAGTTTCGCGAGATCAACCAGTCGTTCTCGGCCGTCGGGGCGTTTACGACCGGCGAGGTCAATCTCACTGCCGGCGATCGCCCGCTAAGGGTGCGGTCCGCATCGGTCAACGACGATTTGCTCAACGCGCTCGGCGTGCAGCCGGTGATGGGTCGATTGTTCGCCAAGGGCGAAGCCGACCTGACGGGCCCACCGCCGGCGCCCGGTTCGCCGCCGATTCCGCTGCCGCCCTTCACGATCCTGTCGTATGAGCTCTGGCAGACCGCGTTCGGAGGGCGGAGCAACATCCTCGGCCAGACCGTCGAAGTCAACGGTTTGCCGCGCGAGGTGATCGGCATCATGCCGCCCGGCGCCGACGTGATGGACAACCGCACAGAGATCTGGATGCCCTTGGGGCTCAATCCCGGGTTTCGCCAGAACCGGGGCAGCCACTTCCTCTATCTCATCGGGCGACTCAAGGACGGCGTCACACCGCAGCAGGCGCAGACCGAACTTACCTCGCTGATTCAGAACTGGGGCGAACGCGTTGGCGTCAAGCAGCACATCTTCAGTCCGCTGCCCACGAGCGACGAAGTGCGTAAGAAGAATCCCGGGGCTGGTCATCTCCTGCAAATGGAACCGGTGCAGGAAGAAATTGTTGGGAGCGCCAGCCGCGCCATCTGGGTGCTGCAGGCGGCAGTGGGATTCGTCCTGCTCATCGCGTGTGCGAACCTTGCGAACCTGCTGCTCGCACGCGCCGAGACCCGTCATCGCGAATTTGCCGTCCGCACCGCGCTCGGCGCGGGTCGCGGACGGCTGCTGCGGCAGTTCATGACCGAAGGCGTGTTGCTCTCGATCGTCGGCGGTGTGCTTGGCCTGCTGCTCGCACGGGCCGGAGTGCAAGCGCTCATTCGGATTTACCCAACGAGTTTGCCGCGGACCAGCGAAGTGACGGTCGATCCACTGGTCCTGATCTTCACGCTCGCGGTTTCGATCGCTACCGGACTGGTCTTCGGCCTTGCCCCGTTGATGCACACCAAAATGTCTGGGCTGATGACGGCGCTCAAGGAAGGTGGCGCGAAGGGAGCGACCGGCGCTGCGCGTCATCATGTCCGACGCGGACTGGTGATGGCGGAGGTCGCGCTTGCGGTGATGCTCGTGATCGGTGCGGGACTGCTGTTGCGCACCGTGGCCAACCTTACCAACGTCGATGCCGGCTTCGACCGCGCGCGACTGGTGACGTTCTCGGTGGCCCTCCCGATCGCCGATTACCCGCAGCCGCTGGCTCGCGCGCAGTGGTACGAGCGCGTGCTCGACAAGCTGCGCGCGGTGCCCGGTGTGCAGACAGCCACCGCGATGTCCGGTCTGCCGCCCAACCGCCCGTTGAATGCCAATGACACCGACATCGACAACTACACGGCGCCGCCCGAGGGACCGTTCGAGAACGTGGACTACTACCAGAACGTCATGACCGACTACTTCGAAACGATGGGCGTCCCCATCGTCCAGGGGCGTTCCTTCCACAAGGGTGACGCCGGCGCCACGGGCATGGTCGCCGTCGTCAACGAAACGCTGGTGAACACGTTCTGGAAGGACCAGAATCCGATTGGTCAGCGGCTCCGTCCCTGCTGCGGCGATCAGATCCCGTGGTTCACGGTCGTCGGCGTGGCCAAGGACGTGAAGCAGGGCGGCGTCGATCAGCGCACCGGGACCGAGTTCTATTTCTTGATCGACCAGACGGCGCAGCAGCCGCCGCCGTTCAGCAACGCACCCGCCAACATGAACGTCGTGCTGCGGACAACGGTGGAGCCTGGGGCGCTTCGCCAGACGCTCGATCGCGTGGTGCGAGAAGCGGATCCGTCAGTGCCGATTGTTCGGTTACGCGACATGAATGGCGTGTTCGAAGAATCGATCCGCCGCCCGCGGTTATTGGCCCAACTGCTTGGCGGCTTTGCTGGTCTCGCTCTGCTGCTCGCTGCCATCGGCACCTATGGGGTGCTCTCCTACATGGTGGCGGAACGACGCCGCGAGATCGGCATCCGGATGGCGCTCGGGGCCGATCAGGGCAGCGTGCTCACCGGCGTGCTGAAACAAGGGCTCGTTCTGACGACGGTGGGGATCGTGATTGGATTGGGTGGCGCGTTTGCGCTGAACCAGTTGATCGCGTCGCTCCTCTACGGCGTCAAGCCGACCGATCCGATCACACTGGTGTCGGTCGTCGCAACGATCACGCTCGTCGCGGCCGTGGCGTGTGGGCTGCCGGCGTGGCGCGCGTCGCGGATGGATCCGAACATCGTGCTACGGCAGGAATAGCGGTCGAGCCGAGGCGAGGGGCATATATCTATTTCGGGAATCGAGGGTGTGCTTTGATCTCGCGAATCTGCAGAATGTGCCGCTGCTCATGAGTCGAGATCAACAACGCCCACTGGTACGCGTCGGATCCCTGCCTGGCAACGATGTGTTTGCGAAGATCCTGCTTGGTCGTCTTCACGAACTGCACGAGCCGATCGTGGTTCTTGCGATAGTCGTCGAGGCCCGATTGGAGGTCCTTCAAGCGACCGGCCGGAACCTCGGCGGGAATCGCACGCTCGCGCACCGTTGGTGTTCGATCGATGCCGTACCACAGAAGGCCGGCGTCGGTGTTCGTCGAGGCGCCTGGAGCGGGAGGCGACGCCAGTGCCTTTTGCAAGTCATCCCAGTAGATCGGTCCGACGAGCACGAGGTGTTCGACGACCTGCAGGATGGTCCAGCTGTCGGGCGCCGGGCGGAATTCGATCTGCGCGCGAGACAGGCCAGACACTTCGTCGAGCAGCCAGCCTGCTGTCATATCGAGGTGCGCGAGCAGGCGTTGTCGGTCGAGGTCGCTGATCTGCCCCGCGCGCGCGCCGTTCACCGGTGCCAGACAGAGCCAGGTGACCAGGAGGACGGTGGAAAAGGGGTGGCGGCCATTTGACATTCTTCTGCGTACCCTCGCCGACCGGTAATCGATCGATCCTGCAATTTTCTGCCCGTCCGCCGTTACAGGGCCTGTCCCCCGATGACGGGGCCTGTCCCCCGGTGACGGGTCTGTCCCCCGATGACAAACTCTCCCCGACCCAGGGGCTTGGGCCGATCGAGGCTCAGAACTTCAAGGTGACGCCAAACGTCGTCCGCCAGAAGTTGAAGTCGGGGAGCGGCAAATCGTCAAGCCCGGCGATGTCGAGAAGGTTGTCGAAGGTGACGTCGCCGGTTCGAAAACGCCGGAAGTCGGCCCGAAAGCCAAAGTTCGGGCTCGGCAGTACATAAAGGCCACCTCCGATGTTCCAACCCAGATCCTGAGCGTCGACGCTGATGGGATCGCCGAGGACCGGCACATCCAGCTCGCCGGACACACGCACGAGACCAACTCCCGCAGATCCGTATGGCTGTATCGGGCCGGTGGGGAAGCGGACCACCATGTTCCCCATCCACGTGGTCGCGTGCGCTTCGAGACCAACGAATGAGAGGTCCTCTTCAAGGCCGAGTTGAATGCGGGCGGCGTCGAATTCGAGGCCGATTACACCGCCGAAGCCGAACGTGACGCCAAACGTTCCCCGGTTCTCTTCATAAAGGCGACTGAACCCGTAGTACGGGGTCAGCAGCACATCCGCGACGGCGGTTGTAGGCGTGACGGCCGCGAAGAATCCGGCCACTAAGGCAGAAGCAAGACCGCGTCTGTAGCTCATCCTGCAACTGTAAGCGGATAGCGTGCCGAAACTCCAATCGTCGCTTGATTCTGAGCCTTATCGAGAGCGACACTGCGCCATGGCGAGAATCACACTGCGGGTGAATGGCAAGAGCCACACTCTGGACTTAGAGCCGAGCACACCTCTTCTGTACGTGCTTCGCAACGACCTCGATCTGCACGGGCCGCGCTTCGGCTGCGGCCTCGGGCAATGTGGCGCGTGCACGGTGCTCATCAAAGGCGAGGCCGTCCGCTCCTGTGTCCGGCCCGTTTCGCAAGTGCAGGGCGTCGAGATCACCACGCTCGAAGGGCTGGCCAAGGACGGCGTGCTGCATCCGGTGCAGCAGGCGTGGATCGCCGAGCAGGTGCCGCAATGCGGCTTCTGCCAGAATGGGCAGATCCTCACCGCGAAGGCGCTTCTCGACAAGAATCCCAATCCCACCGACGCCGAAATCCGGCAGGGCATGCAAGGCGCGTTGTGCCGCTGCATGACCTATTACCGCGTTCAGGCGGCGATCAAGCTCGCGGCAAGAACAATAGCAGGTACGAGGACCCAGGCCGCACAGGAGCTCGTATGACCACCCGCAGAGATTTCCTCAAGAGCTCCGGAATGCTCGTGGTCGGGTTCAGCGCGATGTCGATCGCGCCGGCGAGCGCGTTCGACGAAGCGATGGTGCATGCAACCAGTCAGGGCCCGGGCCCGTATCCCGATCCCGATTTCCGGCAGCTCGACTCGTGGATCGTCATCCGCGAGAACAACACGGCGACCTTCTACGTTGGCAAGACCGACCTGGGTCAGGGAACCGGCACGGCCTTTCGCCAGATCATGTCCGACGAGCTCGACATCGCCTACGACAAGACCAGCTGCGTGATGGGCAGCACCGATGTCACGGTCGACCAGGGTGGCTCGGGCGGATCCGATGCGTTGCAAACCGATGGGTGGCCCATGCGTCGCGTCGCGGCCGAGGCTCGCCGCGTCCTGCTCGAGATGGCCTCGTCGCGCCTCGGCGTGCCGGTCGCCGCGCTCGTCGTCAACGAGGGCGTGGTTTCGGTCTCTTCGGATCCATCGAAGAAGGTCACGTATGGCGAACTGATCGGAGGAAAGAAGTTCAACGTGACGCTGACCGGCAAGAACACGGACACGACGACCGGCACCGCGAAGGTCAAGACGATCCAGGAGCTCGAGATCGTCGGCAAGTCGCCGCAGCGTTACGACATTCCGCCCAAAGTGGACGGCTCGCTCGAGTGGGCGGTCGACGCCAAAGTTCCGGGCATGGTTCACGCGCGAAACGTGCGGCCGCCGGTCGCGGGCGCGACGCTCATCAGCGTCGACGAAGCGTCTGTGAAGAGCATTCCCGGGTTTATCAAGGTTGTGAGCAAGGGAAACTACGTGGCCGTCGTGTGCGAGCGCGAGGAGCAGGCGGTCCGCGCGGCGCGACAGCTCAAGGTCAACTGGCAGAAGCCGACCGCTGCGCCATTCCCGACCTCAGAAGATCTCTTCAAGTACATCAGGAGCACGACGCCATCCACCAGCGGTGCGCCCAACATCACCGGCACTCCCGACGCAGCGTTTGCGGACGCCGCGAGGGTGGTTGAAGCGGAATACGACGTGCCGTTCCAGGGCCACACGTCGCTCGGGCCCGCCCACGCGATGGCGGATCCGTCGAATGACCAGTTGACGATTTATTCCAACGACATGAAGTCGTACGGTCTGCGCAACGGCGTCGCGCAGTTTCTTCAGATGCCGCGCGATCGAGTGCGAGTCGTCTGGATGGAGGGCTCGCAGGCGTACGGACGGACGGCGGCTGATGACGCGGGCTTCGAGGCCGCGTTTCTCGCCAAGGAGATTGGACGCCCCGTGCGCGTCCAGTGGATGCGCCAGGAGGAAACGGCCTGGGACACGAAGGGCCCCGCGTACGCGTTCAAGCTGCGCGGAGCGCTCGATGCCCAGGGCAACCTGGTTGCGCTCGACTACGACGCCCGTGCCGCCGATCACAATCATCTCGGCTACAACGAGCACGATACCGTGCTCATCGCGCAGCTCACGGGCGTGCGACGTGCCAAGCCTGCGGCAGGACGCGCGTCATTGCCGTCGGAAATGTACGTGATTCCGAACCGACGACAGACAACGGCGGTGATTCCGCTGCCGCTGGTGTGGGAGACGCCTTTGCGCACGGGAAACCTGCGCGATCCTGATGGACCGCAGGTGACGTTCGCGGCCGAATCCTTCATCGACGAGCTCGCGGCGGCAGCCAAGGCCGATCCCGTCGAGTTCCGGCTCAAGCTCTTGACCGCGAGCAGCACGGACGATGCACAGTTCAAGCGTGCGCGGTCGATTGCTTGCATCAACGCGGCGGTCGAAAAATTTGGCTGGGATCCTCGTCCATCACCCAAGCCGCGCGGCAACGGCGACATCGTCATTGGCCGCGGCATCGCCTACGCCTACCGCAGCCAGACGGTGGCGGCCCAGATCGCTGAGGTCGAGGTGAACCGCAAGACGGGCCGAATCTGGGTGAAGCGGTTCGTGTGCGCACATGATTGCGGACTCGTGATCAATCCCGAGGCGCTGCGGCGCACGCTCGAGTGCGGAATGCTGCATTCGTTGAGCCGAACGCTGCACGAAGAGGTCCGGTTCGACGCCGAGAAAATCACCAGTGTCGATTGGGTCTCGCATCCGACGCTGACGCATGCCGACACGCCTGAGACGATTGACATCGTGATCGTGAATGGCGACCCGAATCCAAACCGCCCCGACCTGCCGCATTACGGAGCGGGCGAGACGGTGTGCAAGCCGACGCTCGCGGCGGTCGCGAATGCGGTGTTCGACGCAACCGGCGTTCGTCTGCGACGGGTGCCCTTCAGAGAATCGCGAGTGCTGGAACGCTGAAGTCCTAGGTTGAAGTCTTAGCGTGGTGAGGTCGCCTGGTGACGCATCAATCAGAAGGCGACCTTGAACGCCAGCTGTACCTGCAGCGGCGCCGCCGCTTGCGTGAACTGTCCAAACGTGGGCAGCGGACTCGATGGATAGGCGCCGGTGCCGAAGATGTTGTTGATCTCGGTGAAGTTCGTGCGGTTGAACAGGTTGAACACCTCGAAGAGACCCTCGACGTAGACGGTGCCGCGCAACGGAAATCGCCGGCTGATGCGAAGATCGACCGTTGCCTGGTGCGGCATCGTTCCGCTGTTGCGACCGACGCTGGACGAGGGATCGGCGAGGTTGACGCGGGCGCGATCCGGCGGAAACGCACCACCGTTACCGTCGCCATTGAGGTCCACGCCGGCGAGAGTGTTATAAGGCCGGCCTGAGGCGACCGTGATGATCGACGAGAGATGCACGTCACCCGGTGCGACATACAGGCCGCTCAGCACCAGCCGGTGCCGCTGATCCTGCGTCGACGGCCCACGCTCATCGTCTGGATTGAATCCGACGGGTAGCCCCAGCAGGTCTTGACGGTTTCGGCCAGCGCCGTTCACTCTGGCACGAATGCGCTTTGAAAGTCGGTGGAATTGTCTTCCGCCTCCGAGAGTGTGTAGCTCACCAGGAACTGGTAGCGATTGTCGAAGCGCCTGCTCGCCGAGAGTGTCAACCCGCGGTACCAGGTCTCGCCAAACGAGGTGTATTGGAGGATGGATGCCGAGGTGCCGGCGCGGCCATCGACGTCCTCGGGCCGGCGCCCGGCGCCCAACGCGGGCACGATCGGGTTGTAGTCGATCGTACCGAGTTGCTCGTGCCCCCGAGCGTAGACGTAACTTGCCGACAGGCCCACCCGCCCGGCAGTTCGCGGTCGATGCCGACCGCGGCGTGATGGGCAAAGAGCGTTTTGAGACCAGGATCGATCGAGATTTCAAGGCTCGGATACGTCCCGAGCGCCGTTTCTGGCAATTGCGGCCCGGCGCATTCCAGGCACCAATCGAAACCGGATTCGGCAATTGCGCCACGAACGTGCGCACCTGATTGCTGCCGTTGATCAGATTTGTGATGCCGCTCAGCGCCGTGATGTGGTTGTCATAGAAGAGCCCGTAGGCAGCGTGGATCGATGTTTTCCTGTCGCCAGTCGGATCCCAGGCAAACGACAGGCGCGGGGCCACGTTGTTGCTGTCAGCCGGGAACGTGTAGGGGTCGATGCCGCGTACAGTGTACTCGACGTCGGGCCAGAACTGGCGCTGATAGCGCAGCCCGAGCTTGACGCGTGAAGGTCGGCGCACGCGCCACTCGTCCTTCTACGAACAGTGAGAGATCGCTGACGCGATACCAGTTCACCGGGTTGCCGTATCCCTGCACGTAGGCCGCCGGCAGCCCCAGCGAAACTGCTTGAATCGCGTTGATCGTCGCGAAGGGGAGTCCGAACGACGCGCCCGGGAGCGCGGCAGCAAAGATGTAGCGGCCCCCGAAGTGAAGCGGCAGCGCCTCGTCGTTGTTGTCGATGGTGCTGAAGTCGAATCCCGTCTTGAGCTGGTGATCACCCACGAAGAAGCTGACAGTGTCGAGCAGCTGGATTCGCCGGTTGTGTCGGGGCTGCGGCGTGAAGCGCTGCCGGCCGACGCTCGCAAAGCCGGTGACCTCGAGCGTCGGTCCGCCTTCGTCGAACTCCGTGCACGTCCGCCGCAGCGTGGGTCCAACGAGTTGACGTCCTGGTCGCGACGTGCATACTGAAAGCGCAGTTCGTTGACGAAGCTCGTGCCGTGCACGCCGGTATTCGAGGCGGCCAGCATGTAGTCGCCAACCGTCGAGCGACGCGCCACGACTCCGCGCGATTTGACCACCCCAGGGTTCGATGTTCTCGTTGAACGCGTCCGCATAGTTGAATCGCAGCGACGAGGTTCTGTTCCTGTGTCAGCTGGTGATCGCCCTTGAGCGAGGAACTGGTTGCCTCGTATTTCGTACGGGACGTTGCCGGTCTCGTCCGGGAACCCGGCGCGCTCGCAGGATCTGTTTGCGGTGTTCCGAGCGGCGTAGCACCGAGCGTGACCAGGTGTCGTGTCGTCGATGTTGACGAAGTTGTTGGTGTCGATGTCGAGCCGCTCGAACGACACGAAAGTAAAAAGTCCGGTCCCGCCTGATGGGACCGCCCATCGTGAACGCCAATACTGTTTCTGACCGTAAGAGCGCCTTTTCGCGATCGATTGCGGCAGCCCGAGGGATCGAACTTCTCGAAATGCTCCTTCCGGTTGAGCGTCTCGTCTCTGAAGTACCCGAACAGGTTTCCCGCGAGCCGTGTTCGTGCCGCTCCTGGTGACGATGTTGACCACGCCGCCAGACGCCTTGCCGAATTCGGCGGAGTACCAGTTCGTGAGCACCTGGAACTCGCGCACGGCCTCTTGACTGAACGTCGCACGCACAGCGCCCACGGCGGCGTCGTTGTTGTCCACGCCGTCGACCGTGATGTTGTTGGATCGCGCTCGCTGCCCTGCAAAGCTCAACCCCGAGGTCGCCGAGGCCCCTTGTTGCGGCGTTCGGTCCGTCGTCACGGCCGGCGTGATCATGGAGAACGAGATGAAGTTGCGTCCGTTGATCGGCAGACTGTCGATCTGTTGCTGCGACACGACGCTCGCACCGCCGTTCGCTGTGTTTCGATGACTGGTGTCTGTGCCGTCACCGTCAGTTGCTCCTGTGCCCGGCGACCGCGAGCGTGAACGGGAGATCCACCGCGGAGCCGAGCGCCAGCACGACGCCCTCGCGGACCTGAGGCGCGAACCCCTGCAGTTCGACGTTCACGCGATAGTTGCCGGCGCAGCGCAGAATCGAATAGCGGCCATCGCCCTCTGTGCGGTGGTACGCGTCAGCCCGGTCTCTTCATTGGTACCGGTGCCGAGCCTCCAATCATGCTGCCTTGGCCTTATCGTTCACGACACCGCTCAAGTCCGCGCTGGTGGCACGCGTCTGCGCTGAGAGCGCGGCGGTGGCCAGGACCACGACGATCACGCACGAGAGCGCACGGCAATCGTTCTTCATGGACCCCTCCGCACATTTGAGGGTGGAGCATACACCCATCCGCGCGGCGCGGCGGCGCTTCCACCTCGCGCGCTTCCGCCTTCAGGCGGAAGGTGGAGGTTCCGCCTCAGCTTCCAGTACGCTGATGCCTCATGCAGGGCCGTCGTCGAGGGCTTCATCCGAGAGGTACGCGCTCTCGAATCGCTGTGCTCGCCATGGCGCTCTGGAGCGGCGCCGTCACCGCATGTGGCCCTGATGCCGGGCGCGCGACGATTCCGCCCAACTGAGCGACGAGGAGTTCTGGAACCTCAGCACCCGTCTGTCCGAGCCTCCCGGCGTCTTCCGGCATTCCGAGAATCTCGTGTCGAACGAGGAGCTCTTTCCGCACACGATTCGCCTGTTGCGTGCACGAGGCGGCGTCTACATCGGCGTGGGTCCCGAGCAGAACTTCAGCTACATCGCGCGAATCCGGCCGGCGATGGCGTTCATCATCGACATCCGGCAAGAGAATCGGAATTTGCACCTCTTGTACAAGGCGCTGTTCGAGGCGTCTGCCAATCGGCTCGAGTTCGTGTCCCGCCTGTTTTCCCGCGAGGTCGCCGCCGCATTCGATGCCGGCGCCTCTGCCCAAGACCTGTTTGCAGCAATCGACGCCGCTGCGGCATCGTCTTCAACGTATGACGCGACGGCTGACATGGTTCGCCATCGACTGCTCAACACCCATGGCCTGCCGTTGCCAGCCGAGGATCTGCGTTCGATCGAGTACGCGCTCAAGGCGTTCTACCTGGACGGTCCGGGCATCCACTACGCACGCTTGCTCCCAAAGGACGCGCCCGGACCCTCCTACCGCGCGCTGATGACCGCCAGCGATGCCAGGGGCGTCGCGCGCAGCTACCTCGCGACCGAGGACGCGTTTGCCTTCGTCAAGAATCTGCACACGAGGAATCTGATCGTGCCGATCGTCGGTGACTTCAGTGGACCCAGTGCCATGAAAAGCGTCGGCGATTACGCCCGGCAGAGAGACAGTGTCGTTTCAGCGTTCTACAGCTCGAACGTCGAGGTCTACCTCACGAACCAGCAGATGACGGTGTTTTGTGCCAATCTCGCGGCACTGCCGTACGAGTCTGACACCTGGTTCATCGGCAGCAAGGGCCTGCGGCCGTTGACGTCGAAGCTCAAGACCTGCGCGCCCGGCTCCAAACCGTCGGTGTAAGGCGGGCGTGGAGGGGAATCTTCTCGGTTGAAATCTGGAAGTCCAACGCCGCTCTCGTTGAGCGCCATTGTGACCTGCGCGCCACGAGACAATCGAGTGCTTCTTCACCAGCCTTTGCTTCACGAAACGGCACGCCCGCCGGTCGATCGTTGGCGCGTTTGCACGGTAATTCACGCGAACCGCTGGTCAAGGCTATCTCAGCCTTGACGGCTCTGCGTCTCCATTCGATACTCGCCCTCTCGCGATCGCTCAGCGTGAAGCGCTCTCGTCTTCACACTTCGCCGCGCAGGAGACCCCCATGCCGCATCACAGGCATCGTCGAACGTTCGTCTCGTTGGTGCTCTCGGCCACTGTGCTGGCGCTGACAGCTTCGGACGGAATACTCACTGCTGCCGCGTCGTCGCAGGAACCTCAAGGTGACGGCCGTGTGGACGTACTGATCGCCTTTCACGCTCAGCCAGGGTCCGCTGAAGAGGCACTGGTTCGAGCGGGAGGCGGCGAGATCAAACATCGTTACCATCTGGTCCACGCGATCGCTGCGCGGCTGCCCGTGCAAGCGGTGAACGCACTTCGCGGGAATCCTCGAGTGAGAGCCATCGAGCCCGATGGTCGGGTCTTTGCGATCGACGCCGAGCTCGACAACTCATGGGGCGTCAAACGAATCGGGGCGGGCGTGGTGCATCCGAGCCTTCGGGGCACCGGCGTCAGGGTGGCAGTCCTCGACACGGGAATCGATTACGACCATCCAGACCGCGCGGCGAACTATGGCGGTGGGTTCGACTTCGTGAACGACGACGACGATCCGTTCGACGACCACCAGCATGGGACGCACGTGGCCGGCACCATCGCCGCGCAAGACAACGGTTCGGGCGTCGTGGGTGTCGCCCCTGATGCCACCATTTACGCGTTGAAAGTCCTCGGTGCCGATGGCAGCGGATCGTTCAGCGGAGTAATCGCGGCACTGGAGTGGGCCGTGCTACACGGCATTCAGATTACGAACAACAGTTATGGCAGCAGTCAGGATCCGGGTTGGACCCTGCGAGAAGCGTTCGACAACTCTGCTGCGGCGGGGATTCTGCATATCGCCGCAGCCGGCAACACCGGCACGTGCGAAGGCACAGGTGACAACGTCGGTTACCCGGCTCAGTACGCGTCGGTGATGGCGGTGGCGGCAACCGGACCTGATGATGAGAGCCCGTGCTTTTCGAGTACGGGTCCCGACGTCGAGATCTCGGCACCCGGGGTGTCGATTAACTCCACGGTTCCCGGTGGGGGATATCAATTGCTGAGCGGCACATCGATGGCCGCTCCGCATGTTGCCGGCACAGCCGCCCTGATCATCGACAACGGTGTGACTGATGCGAACGGCGACGGCCGCGTAAACGCCGACGATGTCCGTGAGATTCTCAACAGTACCGCCCAGGATCTTGGCACTCCTGGTCGCGACACATGGTTTGGATATCGGGCTCGTCGATGCTCTCGCGGCTACGGGCGCTCCCGGCGAAAGAGATCCGGAGGTCTCGGTCTCGCTGTCCACTGACAAGACCAGCTACACCAAAGGCACGGACTCCGTGGTGAAGCTGACGGCTGAGGTCACGAATGAAAGCGGCATTCCCATTTCCGGCCTGGCCGAATCAGCGTTTGCCACGATGCTCGACGGCAACAATGTCCAACCCATGGAGTTCAGTGAAACCGAAAACGTGGGCCGATACATGTGGTCCCTCGGGGTCGGTTCAGGTACCGATGGGTTCGCACACGGTGGCTCTTGTCGTGACGAACGGGGACGGCGTGACGGGGACAGACTCGACGTCGTTTTTTCTAAATGGCGTCCTGCGCGTGAAGTCAATCAGCTATCAAAAATCCGGCGGCCCCAACGGCAAGCATCTGTCGATAACCGCTGCGATTCGCGACGAGAACGACGCGCCCGTCGCCGGTGCGAGCGTGTCACTCAGCATCGCGACGAACGGCACAGTGTATTTGAAGACGGGATCGAGCAACAGCGCGGGCAACGTTGTGTTCGAGTTGAAGAACGCGCCCGCAGGATGTTACGCCACGACTGTTTCCAACGCGTCCGCAAGCGGCCGCGTGTGGGATCGCGCGACACCTAACAACAGCTTCTGCAAGGACCGGTGACGGACGTCCAGCGGGTCGGCTACTCCGACCTGAGGGCGATCAGCGGATCGACGGCCGTTGCGCGTCGCGTCGGGATGTAGCTGGCCAGTGCAGCAATGGCGACGAGGAACAGGGACGCGCCGATAAAGGTCGCCGGGTCGGTCGGCGTGACGTTGTACAGGAGCGAGGCCACCACGCGGGTCACGCCGAATGATGCGACGACGCCAATCACGATACCGACGGCCGCGAGTCGCAGGCCCTGACCCACGACGAGACGGATGACATCACGGCGCCCCGCACCGAGGGCGACGCGAACACCAATCTCTTGCGTGCGCTGCGATACGGCGTACGCCAGGAGTCCGTAGACGCCGGTCGCCGCCAGCAGCAGCGCCACCGCACCGAAGGTCGAGAACAGCCACCCAAAGAGACCATACTGCCACGAGCCCAGTCGTTTGACTTCGGTCATCGATCGGATGTTGAAGAGGGGAATCCCGGAGTCGAGTCGGCGGATTTCTTCGCGGACCGACGCCGTGATGGCCGCCGGATCGCCGGCAGCGACGCGAATCGTCACGCCCGTGTTTGGCGTCGCGCCGTACGGGAGCGGCGCATATGCGTGGAGCGGTTCTTCGTCCTGGGGCTCGACCTCGAAGTGCTGAAGGTCTCGCACCACCCCGATGATCGTGAACGAGTCAGTGATGGCTGGATCGTTGAGGCCGAACTGACGTCCAACCGGATCCTCGTTCGGCCAGAAGCGAGCGGCCAGCGTTTCGCTGATGATCGCGACCGGCTGCCGCGACTGGCCCTCGGCCTCGGTGAAGTCGCGGCCGCGCGTGAGCGCGACGTTCAGCGTCTTCATCAGGTGCGGCGTCACGGCTGTGAATCCGATGGAGGGCTCTTCGCCCGCCGGCCATGTCCGGCCCTCGATTCGAATGCGTCCACCGCCTCCGCCGCCACTGAGTGGGACCCAGTTGGATGCAAACGCCGCCGTGACGCCTGGCAGCGCTTCGATCGCGCGCACGATTTCGTCGGTGCGCCGCGCTCGTACATCCTCAGCGGCGTACGTCTCGCCGGTCATGTAAAGCCGCAGCGTCATCAGCGGCGCGATCTCGAAACCGACATCGGCATTGCGAAGATTGAGGAAGCTGCGGACGAAAAGCGATGCGCCGACGAGCAGCACCAGTGAGAGCGCCACCTCGCATATGACGAGTCCGCTGCGAAGCCAGGAGCGCGACCCCACGCCCCCGGTCCCACGTCCACCCTCTTTGAGCGCCGTCTGAAGATTCAGCGTCGCCGTTTGCAGGGCCGGTGCCAGGCCAAACAGCACTCCGGTGGCGACCGCGATACCGATGGTGTAGATCAGAACCGCCGTGTTGATCTCCCAATGAATCAGATACGGGATGTCATTGGGTGGTATGGCGCGCCGCATCAGCTCGTTACCGACATAGGCGATCGCGACCCCTGGCGGTACCGCGAGCAGCGACAACATGATTGCCTCGGTCATCAGCTGCCGCGCGATGCGTCCACGGCCCGCCCCGATGGCCGCGCGGATCGAAATCTCTCGACGTCGCGCCGCGGCGCGCGCCAGCATCAAGTTGGCCACGTTCGCACACGCGATGATGAGCACGAGCGTGACCGCTCCCATCATCGTGAGAATGATCAGCCGCACCTCCTCCGGCACGAAATCGTCCCTGATGGAGCTGACGAGCGACGTCCACCGGTCGTTGCTGGCGGGAAACTCCCGAGAGAGGCCAGCCGTCACGGCCTTCATCTCTTCCTGAGCCGCCTCCATCGAGAGGCCGGGTGCGAGCCGGCCGAACGCCATCAGCCCGCGTCGATCGCGTGGCTCCTCGTACAACAGCGGCGCCAGCGGTATCCAGACCTTTTGATAGAGAGGAAATTCGAAGTCCGAAGGCATGACGCCGACGATGGTGTGCGGCTTGCCGTTCACGAGCAGCGAGCGCCCGATGATGCTTCGATCGGCGGCGTAGCGGACGCGCCAGATCTCGTCGCTGAGAAGGGCGACCGGCTCTGCGCCCGGACGGTCGTCCGTGGCCACGAAGTCGCGTCCAAGGGCGGGCGCCACACCAAGCGTCGAAAACAAGTCCCATGAGATGGCGGCCCCGTCGTAGCGCTCAGGGTCACCGCGGTCCGCGATGGCCAGGCTCCGCAGCTGCACTCCCGCGATGGTGGTGAACGAGCGGCTTCGCTCGCGCCAATCGCGCAAGTTGGCGTACGACAAACCAGCCCGCCGAATGCCACTGGGCGGGTGCGACTCGTTGAGCTCCACGAGCCGGTCGGGATCAAGAAAGGGCAGCGGCTGCACGAGCACGCCGTCCACCACGCTGAAGATCATGGTGTTGACGCCGATCGCGAGGGCCAGGCAGATCGTGGCGACGAGGGTGAAACCCGGATTGAGGCGAAGCATCCGGGCCGCGTATCGGAGGTCCTGCGTCAGCACAGGGGATTAGACGCCGTCGTTCAATGAAAGTTCGGGTTGGAACACTGGAATCTTCCGCCTGAAGGCGGAAGCCACAGCAAGTGTGTGTAGGCGGAATCCACAGGAGCTAGTGGTTCACCCAAGTGCCCTGAAATATCTCTTGTCTCTCTTGCGTGCCGCGATTTCGCGAACGGTGCGGCCGTCCTTGCCCGGAACATCAGGATTGGCGCCGTATTTCAGCAAAAGCTTGAAAACGTCGACGTCGTACTCCTTTTGGATGACGGTGTGCAGCGGTGTTGTCCCATCGCTCGCGGCGATGTTTGGATTCGCCCCGAGTCGGAGCATCTCTTTCAAGGTCTTCAACCTTTGCTTGGCCAGCGCCGGCTTGCCCTCGACGCCCCGATTGAGCACATCCACCGCCATCTGAAACGGTGTCGCGCCGACGAAGTTGTTCACATCGTCGCCGTGCCTGACGAGGTCCG
Organism: uncultured Acidobacteriota bacterium; assembly: GCA_963841905.1. Lineage (GTDB taxonomy): Bacteria > Acidobacteriota > Vicinamibacteria > Vicinamibacterales > UBA2999 > JACCSI01. The sequence goes on along the minus strand of CAWJEM010000004.1, from coordinate 171,727 downwards.
CGATGATGTCCGCGTTGCCCCACCAGGCGGCGGCAAACATGGCTGAGGCCGATGCACCCTGATCCATGAAATATCGCGCGAGCCGATTGTTCTGTGCCCTCGCGACCGCAAACCACACGAGCGAGAGGTTGGCCGGATCCTCCTCGCCGTCTTCACCTGGGGCGGTCATGTGCATTACTCGCGGATCGAATCCCTGGCTCACAAGCCATTTCGCCAGCCGCAATTGCCGGCTGGCCGCGTCCGGATTGCCGACGGTCGATCGTTTGCAACAGACTTGCAACAGGTTGTAGCCCTTGTCGAGCTGAAGCTGCTTGAGTGAAGGGGCCGCCTCGAGGATGGTCCGAACGCGCTCAACGTCGAAGCTCTTCAGGGCATCAATCAGCGCGGTCTTGCTCATCGAGGTTCACCTCCGACTCATTTTCTTCGCAGCGCTTCATTCCGGATGTCGAATTGCAGCCAGTGGCTCCGACCTCCTGGTGAACGGCGAAAGCAGCCGGCCACCGGAACCGGCTAACCGGCAACCGGCCGCGGCAGCCGGCAAACCGGCAACCCGCTAACCGGCAACCGGCCGTCCGGCGCACTCTAAGAAGAGAGGTCTCGTCATGCAGAAAGTCGTTACGTGTCTGGGATTCAACAACAACGCGGAAGAAGCAATCAACTTCTACACGTCGATCGTCAAGAACTCGAAGATCTTGACGGTCAGCCGCAACGGCGACGCCGGACCCGGTCCCAAAGGCAGCCTGCTGGCGGCGACGTTTACGCTCGATGGCCAGGAGTTCATGGCGCTCAACGGTGGACCGTCGTTCACGTTCTCGCCTGGTATGTCGATTGTGGTCAGGTGTGACGATCAGGCGGAGATCGACCACCTGTGGGAGAAGCTGTCGGACGGCGGCGGCCAGGAGGTCCAATGCGGCTGGGTGACCGACAGGTTCGGCGTGTCCTGGCAGATCATCCCTCGGGCACTCGGCGAGTGGATGAGCGGCGGGCCTGCGAAAGCTCAACGCGTGATGCAGGCGCTGCTCAAGATGAAAAAACTGGAAATCGCCAAGCTGAAGCAGGCGTTCGAAGCGGCGTAAGGCCCAGGCGGGCCTGTGCTACACTAAATCGGTTCGGAAGCTAAGCCCGCCTGTTAGTCGCCCAGATTCGATTCATTCCTGACTCGCATCCGCGTCCGCAAGCTCGAGCATCCTGCTCAGGTAAAGTTTCCCCAAGTGCGCATCGTCTTCGATGCCGGAGTTAGAAAATGAATCGAAAACTGTTTGTCGGCAATCTTCCCTTTCAGACCACGGAAGCCGACCTTGAATCCCTCTTCAGCGCCAGCGGTGGCGTATCGACGGTGACCGTGATGCGCGATCGCGAGACGGGTCGCGCCCGCGGGTTCGCCTTCGTCGAAATGGCCACAGACGAGGCGGCCAGCCACGCGATCGATACGCTCAACAACTCGTCCTACGGAGGCCGCAACCTCTCGGTCAACGAAGCCCGGCCACAGGTGCCCCGCAACGGTGGCTTCGACGGGCCTCGCTCGGGACGCCGGACCGAACCACGCTGGTAACACATTCGGCTCAGGGTTCCCTCGTGGAACCCTGAGCATTTCATGGCACCATGGCGGCCCAAGAACGTCATGACTTCGAGGGTGCCGTGAATCGTCGACTCCTACCGCCTGCCATTACCCCCGCGATCGTTCTTTCGCTTCTAACGATGTCCCTTTCCGCTCAGGATTGGCCGCAGTGGCGCGGACCAAACCGGGATGGGGCGCTAGCGTCGTTTCGCGAGCCATCGCCCTGGCCCGAGGCCCTCAAGCAGCAATGGAGGATCGACGTCGGCCTTGGCTATGCCACACCGCTGGTGGTTGGCCAGCGACTCTTCATGTTCACCCGTCAGGGTGAAGAGGAGGTCATGTCGGCGCTCGATGCGACGTCGGGGAAGGTCGTGTGGCGAACCGCCTACGCCGCGCCGTTCACGATGGTGAAAGCAACGGCCCGGCACGGCGCCGGACCAAAGTCCACTCCGACGTTTGCCAGCGGCCGGCTCTTCACGCTCGGCATGACGAATATCGTCACCGCCTTCGACGCCACCACCGGCAAGCAGCTTTGGCAGAAGCCCGCAACCAAGGCACAGCCGATCTATCACACGGCCATGTCGCCGCTCGTCGACGGGGACACCGTGATCGTTCACGTCGGCGGACCTGGTGATGCGGCGCTCACCGCATTCGATGTCAACACCGGCGACGTTCGCTGGAGTTGGACCGAGGACAGCCCAGCCTACGGATCGCCCATCGTCGTCGAATTGGGTGGCACGCGTCAGCTTGTCACGTTCACGCACCAGTATCTCGTTGGTCTTTCCGTTGCCCGTGGCGAGCTGCTGTGGCGCCGGCCATTCAAAACACCGTCCGATACGACGTCGCAGACGCCGATCCTCTACCGCGACACGATCATCCAGAACGGGCGCAGCAACGGCGTCACGGCATTTCGTGTCGTCCGTCGCGATGACGCCTGGACGACCGAGGACATCTGGCAAACGCAGGAAGTCTCGCTATACATGACGAACGGCGTGGTGATTGACGATGTGCTCTATGGGTTGTCGCACTTGAACGGCGGCCAATACTTCGGCCTGGATCTCTCGACGGGGAAGGTGCTGTGGAAGAGCGAGCCGCGTCAGGCCGAGAACGCCGCCATGGTGCGGGCCGGTGACACCATCTTCTCACTCGAGGACGATGGCGAGATGGTCGTCATGAAGGCGAGCCGGACAGCGATGAACGTGGTGCAACGGTATCAGGTTGCAGAGAGCGCGACGTGGGCACAGCCAGCCATCTCCGGCGGTCGCGTGTATGTGAAGGATGTCTCGAACCTGACGCTCTGGACGCTGGGTTGAGCGGCTCGCGCTAGCTGCCGTGGCTTCCGCTTTTCGCCGAGAGGAGTGAAGAGATGTGGAGCTATCGAGTCGCGATGGTTTGACGTCGCCATCGTCATGAGCATCTTCGCCATCGGCAACATCCTGTTCGGACATTTCGAGCAGCACAAACCCCGAGCGAGGCGTCTGCTCAAAGTGGTCATCGTCTTGGGGGTGTTTGTCGCGCTTGCGGAGTGGGCCGGTCGTTGGTGGGCCTATGGCGTGCTGGCGATGCCGTTGATCGGAGCCGCCTATGTGCATTTGTGGTGGCTGCCGGCGCACGGAATCAATGGGTGGACCGGCGAGCCGCGCGACAAATATCTCGAACTGGTGACGCGCGGACGCGGTGTCTGACCAGTCCTTCTCAAAAGTTCCTAACGTGACCTGATCGGCTCACCAGAATTCGATTGCCATCGTTTCGGCAATGGTGTTTTATGAGAGCTCCACGTTTGGGTCGGACGTAACGTTGCTACCGATCGCGTTGGCCTCCCTCCAGCGATCGCTCGCACGCGTCATCCATCAGGGTGATGTGCGTGCGACGGTCACCATCTGCTACGTCGCTGGGGGAAACAATCATGCGCAACTGTCGGCTCGCCGAGCACCTGCAGTCAGTTGTGAGTCAAACCGATAAACACTCAAGCACACGCGTGTCCTACTGGGGCCGCTCCGCATGAAGTTTCTCTACGTCGCCAACGAACGACAGGCGGCGGAGCTTGCTGGCTTCGCCCTTCGTTCCCTCGCTCCGGACGCGGCTGTCTCGTGGGCCGCTGGCCTGGGTCAGGCGAAGCGCTGGGTCGATGAGAATCGCAACGTTTCCGCTCTGATTATCGAGGTCGAATCCGACACCCGGAGCTTCGAAGCGCTCGTCGGCCACGCGCGCAGCGTTGGCGTCAAAGTGCCGGTGATCGGGATCCCACTGATCGGCACGAGCGACGTGATGATGTCGGTGGGCGCGGTTGCCGACGAGGTGGTTCCGCGAAATGCGACCTTCCTCGACGAGCTGCCGAAGGCCGTCGGTCGTGTCCTGTATCTCACCAAGCCGCAGGTTCAGCAGATCACGCTGCCGCCACGCGACGAACCACTCTCTCGGCAGTCCCGCGACACTGAAGCCGCCGTCGCCCACGCGGAGCAGCGCGCAGAGGAGGCGCTCAACCAGCTACGTGGCCGCGAGAAGTCACTGCAATCCGCCGTCGAGCAGGAGCGCACGGCTCGCGTCGAGTTGGAGCGACGCCTCTCGGAGGTCGAGCACGCGAGGCAGGAAGCCGAGGCGGCGCACCGCGACGCCGACCGTCGTCGTGTTCGGGATGCGTCCAAATTCGCTGAGGACATCAGTCGCCGCGACATGCAGTTGGCGGAGGCGGCGACGCTGCGACAAGCGCTCGAAGAACGGTGCCACGATGCCGTCGCTGCGCTCGAACGAGTGCGCCACGATCGCTCGGCCGATGCGATCAAGGTCTTCGAGGATCAAGGCCGCCGCGAATTGGACCTCGCAGAAAAACTGGCGCACGCGGCCGGTCAGCAGCAGCGTCTTGAACAAGAGCTTGCCGAGGCCAGGCGCATTCTGCAGCTCGCCGACCACCTGCAGGCCGCGACCAAGACGGATGCCGAGGCGCGAATCAAGAGTATCCAGGATCAGAGTGAGGCGCGGGCAGCGGAAGCCGCCGCCGTGACAAGCGCACTTCAGCGCGAGCTGGCCGATGCCGTCGTTGCGTTGCGAAGCCTGGAGCGGACGTCGAGCTCGCAGCAAGCGCAGGCGACGCAGGCGGTAATGCGCGAGAAAGAGCTCGATACTACGCTGGCGCGCCAACGCGCCGAGTACCAGACGCTGGAAAGGCGGCTGGCCGACGAGGAGGCTGCACGACGACTCGCCGAGCAGCAGGCCGTTGCGGAACGTAGAGCCGCCGCAGACAAGGTCGCGGAGCAGCAGACGTCATTCGACTCGGCACTTGCGCAAGAAGTCAATCGCCGCCAGGCGCTGAGCGCGAAGCTCGCTGACGCCGAGGTCGCTCACCAGAGCGCCGTCCAGGCGTTCGAGGCGAGGTTGTCCACCGCTGCGGCGGCGCTCGATCGACTCGAGCAACAGTCTGCTGCGGAGAGACAAGCAGCCGCCGATCTCAGTGCAGAGAAGCAGTCGCGCTACGAGGGAGAACTCGCACGCGAGTCTGGTCGTCGGCAAGCGCTCGAGGCGGAGTTGCGATCGGCTCACGAGGCGCAGCAGCGCCTCGAAGACGAGCACACGTCAGCCCTGACTGACGCTCGCCAGGCGCTGACGATCGCCGAACAACAGGCCGAACGGCAGCGAACCGACGCGACATCCGCGACTCGTGCACTCGAGGCTAGATTGGCCGAGTCGGCAGCCAGCGAAGACACGCTGCGCGCGCGACTCTCGGAAGCAACGGCAGCACTCTCGCGCGCCGAGCAGCAGACGGCGGCCGACCGAAAGGCAGGGGCCGAGCAAACGCGGCAGCTTCAGGCGGAGTTCGAGGCGGCGCTCGCACGTGAGACGGCCGAACGTCAAGCAGTCGCGGCACAACTGAAGGACAGCGAAGCGGCCCGTCAGCATGCAGAGCAGCGGCAGGCCGCGGAGTTGGCCACCGCTGATGCTCGCCTCGCAGCGTCTCAGAGCCATGCGGAGTCTCGGTTGGCCGCTGCTGAAGCTCGTCTCGCAGCCTCTCAGGCCGACGCGGAGTCGCGGCTGGCGGCCGCCGTGGCCAACTCGGAGGCGTTGCGCACGGAACTGTCTGAAAAAGTCGCAGCACTCGCGCGCATCGAGCAGCAGAGTGCGACTGATCGACAATCGGCGGCGGACGAGGCACAGCGTCGCCAGGAAGAATTCGACGCCACCTTGGCACGGGTGAACGCTGACCGGAAAGCGCTCGAAGAGCGCCTGGCTGACGAGACCGCGGCACGCCAGCGCGACGAACAGCAGCACGACTCGGCGATCAGTCAGGCGGCAGCGCGCCTCGCGGAGCATCAGCAGCAAGCCGATCTGCGCGCCACTCAGGCGGCCAGTGCGCTGAGCGCGCTCCAGGCGAAGCTAGTCGATCAGGCGGCCGCGCTCCTTGAAACCGAGCGACAGGCCACTTCGGATCGACACGCCGCGGCCGAACAGGCGGCCCAACGTCAGGCAAAGTTCGACACAGACTTCGCGCAGGAAGTCGCGCGGCGGCAGACCATTGTTGCCAAGCTCACGGAAGCGGAGACGGCACACCAGCGAGCCGCGTCAGATTACGCGGCGGAGATGAACGCCGCCCGCGACCGATTCTCCAAACTGCAACAGGAGTCAGAGCGCCGTCAGACCGAATCGGCCGCTGCAGTCAAGCAGTTGGAAGTCGAGCTCGCAGAAGTCAGGGGTGCGCTGGAACGCAGCCAGCAGCAAGGTGCCCGGGATCAGAAAGCAGCCGCCGAGCAGATCGACAAACAACAGAAGGCATCGGAGGCCTCACTCGCCGAGGAGATGGCGAAGACCCAGAGCGCTCTGGCGCAGCTCGCCGAACAAGAAGCCGAACGTCAGCGCATCGAGGCGCAGCACGTTGCCGAGCGAGAAGCGACGCGCAAGCAACTCGAAGTCGCGCAGCAGCAGGCTGACGAGCGATTGGCGGATGCGGCCGCGGCGGCCGCCCAGCTCGAAGCTCAATTGGCCGACTCCACCGCCGCATTGAAACGCGCGCACGAGCAGGCTACGCGAGATCGGCAGCTTGCGGACCAGCAGGCTGCCGAACGTCGAGCCGAATTCGAGGCGGCACTGGCAGAGGAAGTGAGCCGCCGACAGGCGCTCGAAACGCAGCTGGTCGATGAACGAGACGTGCGCCAGCGGACCGAGGTGCAATACACCACGGAGATGGCGGCGGCTCGGGATCAGTTTGCCGCGTATCAACAGAAGTCCGAGACGAGATTCGTAGAGACCCAAAAGCAACATGCGTCGGCGATGGCCACGGTCGAGGCGCAACTGGTCGAGCATCGACGAAATGCAGAGGCGCAGCTGACCGACGAGCGCCAGAGGGCCGAAGCACGCATAGCCGAGCAGCGCCAGAAGGCCGAAACGCAAGTAGCCGAACTACAGCGAAAGGCCGAAGCGCAAGTAACCGAACTGCAGCGCCAGGCCGAAACACAAACGACCGAGCTGCGTCGGAACGCGGAAACGCAGTTGGCCGACGAGCGACAGCGCGCTGCGCGCCAGTTGGAGGAGCACCAGCAACAAGCCGAAGCGCGCCTGGCAGAGCAGACGAAACGCGCCGACGCGCGTTTGGTGGAGCACAAAGAGCAAGCCGAGGCGCGTCTCGCGGAGGCGACCGCAAACGCGGCGGCGACGCTCGAAGCCTCGCTCCAGCGAGCGGCCACCGAGCGTCAGGCGGCCGCCGATCGTTTTGCCAAGCAGCAGGCGGCACTCGAAGCCTCACTCGCGCAGGAAGTCGCACGTCGCGAAGCCGTCGAAGTGGCCCTGGCGGACTTGCAGACCTCGTCTGCGGAGGCCGAGCGTCGCTTCGTGGACGGTATCGCAGCGATGCGACAGCAGGCTGCGGAGCACGACGCGCGCCTCCAGGAACGGGCAGCCAAAGAACGTTCGGAGTGGGAAGCGACGCTCGCGGACCGGCATCAGCGGATTGGCCAGCTCGAAATGGACTCCGAGCGCGCCCGGCAGACAATCACGGCAAGCCAGGCGCAGGTCCAGCAACTCGAGGCGGCGAACACGGATTTCCGTACCAAGCTCGCGGAACTTCAGCAGACGTTCGAGCAGGCCAAGGCCACAGCGCAACGGTCACTCGAAGAGCTCACGCGAGACCATATGGCCGAGCGTACGCGGCTGCAGCAGACGGTGGAGCAGGCCAAAACCTCAGCGCAGCGGTCACTCGAGGAGCTCACGCGAGACCATATGGCCGAGCGTACGCGGCTGCAGGCGACTGTGACCGAGCGAGAGGGCCAGCTGCACGAGCAAGCGGTCCGCTACAAGGTTGCGCACGAGGGCGCCGAAAAGGCGATCGCCGAAATCGAGAATCGACTCCGCCTGGCGCACGAGGCGAGTCAGCGCGACGCTGGGACAATGAAACAGTTCGAACAGCAGGTCGCTTCGCTCGGCAAGGAGATCGAAGCAATCAACCGTCAGCGAGAGGAGATCAAGGCCGAAGCCGATCGGGTCCCGGTGCTCCGCAAGCTGATCGAAGAAACGCAGGTCGAGCACCGCCTCCGGTTCGACCAGACGCCCATCGGGATGTGGCGATGCAAGCGGGACGGTGTCGTGCTCCAGGTGAATCAGGCGTTGGTCGGCCTGCTACGCTACAAAACTACCGACGAGCTAATGGACGCGGACTTCTCGACGACCGTGTTCGAGTCGCCCGACGAGCTGCAATGGCTTGTGGACCGATGCATTGCATCACGCGCCACCGAAAGCGTTGAAACCACCTGGAGAAGAAAGGACAACGTCGGGATCGTCGTGCGTCTGATGGCGATGGCCGCGTCGGCCGACGAAGTCGATTTCGTCGCGATTGACATCACCTCGCTTCGGTCGCTCGAAGAGAAGCTCCGCAACTCGCAGCGGATGGAGGCCGTTGCACGCTACGCCTCGGAAGTCGCCGTCACTTGCGACAAGCTCCTCGCACAGGTCAATCAACAAGGCCAGCAGTGGCTCACGCGAATCGAAAGCGACGCCGCTCGTCAGCAAGGTGCGTTGCTGCTCGACGATGTGACCCGCGCCGCGGGCTTCCTGCGCCAACTGACCGTCTACGGCAAGGAACAGAAGAATGCACCCGAGCTCGTGGACGTCAAATCGGTGTTGCGTGATCTGGAACCGGTCCTGAAGCGAGTCGCCGGCAGCCAGGTCGAGCTCGTGATGCCGAAGATGTCAACGTCGTACAACCTCGACGTCGAGATGGAACGCTTCGAGCGCATCCTCGTGAACATCGCGGCGTACGGACGTGAACGAATGCCGTTTGGCGGCCGTCTGATGATCGACGCCAGCACGGTCGTCGTCGATCGCACGTTTGTCGAGAAGTATCCGAACGTTCGCCCCGGCGCCCATGTTCTGCTCACGGTGCGCGAAGTCAAGGGGGCGACCGCTCCGGACTGGTCGACGACAGTCCGCGATCAAGCGGCTGGTGCTCCTGGCAGCGCGCAGCCCGCGCAGAAACTCGGTGTCGACCTCGGTGCGATGCAAGCGCTCGTCAGCGAGTGTGGGGGGCACCTCTGGATCATGGCGGAGCCGAGCGGCAACATGGAGCTTCGCATCCACCTGCCGCGCCGGGTGCTGGACGATCGCTCGCCGGCCAAGAAGTCGGCGACCGGGCGTTGGATCGCCAAGCTGGCCGGCGCTCGCAACTAGCGACTGCAACCGCGGCTTCCGCCTGTGGCTTCCGCCTGTGGCTTCCGCCTTTAGGCGGAAGAATCCCGTGTAGCAATCGTGGCTTCCGCCTTTAGGCGGAAGGACTCCAGAACGATGGCACTCGCTCTGCTCGATGTTCTGGATGGGATATCCCTACCCTCCGCACCATCCCGAACTTCCGTACACCGGCAAACAACACTATTTCTTGACCTTCTGCTCGGAGCAGAGGAGAACACCGTTCACCAACGCGGAAGTGGTCGAGCTTGTCCTGACGCAGTTTCTGCGCGCTGCAGGCGAACGCCGCTTTGAGCTAACTGCGTACTGCTTCATGCCCGACCACGTGCACCTCATGATCCATGGTCAGGCTGACAACTCCGATTGCAAGGCGTTTATCAAGTTGGCGAAACAGTATTCGGGCTTTTACTTCAAGAAGAGCCATGGTCACCAGCTCTGGCAGAGGTACGGCTTCGAACGGGTGATGAGGGACGAGAAGGAGTTGGCGTTCACCATTGGCTATGTCGTCGCAAATCCCGTGCGCGCGGGTCTGGTGGACCATCCTACCAAGTACGCGCATCTTGGGTCGCAGCGTTACACAGTCCACGAGCTCTTGAAGATCTGTGAGTACAGCAACAGTTGGGTGTGATCGCGCTTCCGCCTAAAGGCGGAAGCCACGCGCTTATCGCGAAACTTGCTGAACACCAGGTCCCTCGCGTTGGGCCCGGTATGGCAGGTTACATTGTGAATCTGCGGCAGTGACCATCGCTCGCTCTGACTGTTTCCGTTGAATCGCTCGAACCCCCAGCCCTTCGTGGCCGCGGCATCCCCTTGCGGCTTCGAATTCGGCTCGGCGACGCTGGCCTGCTGGAGAGCCCAATTTGAGTTGGATCAAGCCGATTTGAGTACCATCTCAGTCCGATCTAGAGTTTTCGGTGGCTGGGCAGGGTGCGCACCGTTGGCCGGCTTGGCGCCGAGCGCCCATCTGGGCGCGCGTGACATCCACGATTCAATTAGGGGGAACCGAGTGGCGGGAACGACGCGTATGGCTCGAAGGGGATCACTTTCAATCTGCCTTGTCGTCGTGACCGCCTGCTGCGTCGGCGCGTCGCCCGCATTTGCTCAGACGGGTGCCGGCGAGATCACCGGCGTGGTGCACGATCAGGTCGGGGCTGCCGTTCCCGGCGCGACCATCACGGTCACGGAGACACGGACGAATCTGCAGCGAGTGGTGGTTTCCACGCGCGACGGTGTCTACACCGCCGCGAGCCTGGCGCCCGGCGAGTACCGGCTCGATGTCGAGCTCGCAGGTTTCAAAGCCATGCGCCGCGAGGGCATTCGCCTCGCGACCGGTGAAAAAGCGCGGATCGATTTCGATCTCAGCGTCGGAGACATTCGAGAACAGGTGAGGGTCGTCGCAGACGCGCCGATTGTGCGAGAGGAGACCGCGAGCCTCGGGACGGTCGTCGAAAACGAGCAGGTCGTGCAGCTGCCGCTGAACGGCCGCCTGTTCATCGTGCTTGCTGCCATCGCGCCTGGCGTCGCCCTTCCGCCGAACTCCGTCCTGCCTCGCATCAACGGTGGGAGACCGCGAACGAACGAGTATCTCTTCGACGGCATCTCCGTGCTGCAGCCCGAGCCGGGGCAGCTCGCGTACTATCCGATCATCGACGCCATCCAGGAGTTCAAGATCGAGAGCAATAGCCCACCGGCCGAATTCGGGCGGTTCAATGGCGGCGTGGTCAATCTCACGACCAAGTCGGGCGGCAATGTCTTTCACGGCAACGTGTTCGAATTTTTTCGCAACGAAAACCTGAATGCCAGGAACTACTTCCAGGTCAGCAATCCCGTGAAACCGGACTACCGCCGGAATCAGTATGGCGGCATGGTCGGCGGCCCGCTTGTCAAGGACCGGACGTTCTTCTTTGTCGATTATCAGGGTCAGCGACAGAGCATCGGCCGCACGGTGACCTCGAACGTGCCGACGCTGGCCGAGCGTTCAGGCGTATTCCGCCAGAACATCTACGATCCGGCAACGACGGTGGGGGATACGCGTCAGCAGTTTCCGAACAATACGATTCCGAGAAGCGCCATGGATCCGGTCGCGCTGTCGCTGCTCGACCGCTACCCGCTGCCAACAACCACCGGTACTGCGAACAACTACAGCCGGACGGCCAACGAAATCGACGATCAGGATCAGGGCGATGGGCGGATCGATCATAAATTCGCGACCGGCCGGGATCAGGCGTTCGGACGGTTGACGTATTTCCGCGGTCACGCCGTCCCGGTGACCGCCTTCCCGGACGGGAGCGGGACCATCCTGGCCGGTAGCGTGGCCGTCGGTCCGCAGGATACGACGGCGTGGTCGTTTGCTTCGAACTATCAACACACCTTCTCGACCAACGTGCTGAACGAAGTGCGCATAGGAGATACACGGCGATCCGTCCAGCGGAGCGCGGTGTCGTTGTCGTCGCATGCGGGAGCCGCGCTCAACATTCCCGGCATCCCGTCGAATGCGCAATTTCCCAACACGATGCCGACCTTCGCCCCGAACGGCTACCAGCAGCTCGGATCCCCGAATAACACGGCTTCGGACTTCAGCACCAGCGTCACACAGATCGCCGATTCGCTCACATGGCTGAAAGGCCGCCACACCATGAAGATGGGACTCGACTGGCGATGGGAGCGGCTCGACGTGATCCAACCCCCATGGCCGACGGGATCGTTTGTCTTCAGCACCGTCGGCAGCGATCTACCCGGGGTCGCGAACACCGGCAACGCGTTTGCGAGCCTCCTGCTCGGACAGGTGCAGAGCTTCGCCATTGACCTCCAACAGACGGAGATTCAGGAGCGCGCACACTTTCAGGAGTACTTCATCCAGGACGACTGGAAGGTATCCGAGCGTTTGACGCTCAATCTAGGGCTTCGATACACGCTGAATTTCCCATCAACGGAGATCAACGGCCAGACTGCCGTGTTCAATCTGCAGACACGGCAGCTCGACTATCCAGGTACGGAGCCGGTACGGCCGCTCAAGAAGGACAACTTTGGCCCGCGCATTGGCGCCGTCTACCGCCTGACGGACAAGACCATCGTCAGCTCGGGGTACGGGAAGGTCTGGATCGAGATGGCGGGGATCACGACGCCTTTCACGACGCCGAACTTTCCGTTCCTGCAGACCGTGTCGCTGCGCACGCTCGACAACATCGCGCCGGCGTTCGTGCTGGCGAACGGGCCGACCGTCACACCCATTGCCTTGACGCCAACCGCCGGCCTCGGACAAGGCGTGTTCACGGTGAATGCCGAGCTCGGGTCGGGCTATGCGCAGCAGTGGAACGTGTCGGTGCAGCGCGAGTTGACGTCGAACACCGTCGTCGAGGTCTCGTACCTCGGCTCGAAGATCACGAATATCGGGATCCCGGACAGCAACATCAATCAGTTGACCGAGGAGCAATTGAGACTCGGGCAAGCGCTGCTCACGCCGCGTGTGCAGAACCCGTATTTCGGGATTATTCCGGGCTCGTCCACGATCGGCGACCCGACGGTGACCCCCGCGCAGCTGATGAAGCCCTACCCGGAATACACTGCGGTGAGCTTCTATCGGAACAATGTCGGCACCACCAACTACCAGGGCGTGGCGTTCAGTATTCGTCAGCGGTGGTCACGCGGGCTGAGCTACTCCGCCGCTTACACTCGCTCGAAGCTGACCGACATCGCCTCGTCGGTGTTCGACGCGTCCATTCTGACTGGACCGCTGACGAACGCCGCCGTCGCCGACAGTCACAATCTGGAGCGCGACCGCGACTACTCGACCGGAGACATTCCGCACTATTTCGCTGCCTCGGTCGTGTGGGATCTTCCGGCGGGCGAGGGCCGTGCCAAGCACCCCACTGGCGTGGTCGGCGCACTCGTGAACGATTGGAGCGTAGCGAGCTTCATGACCATGCAGTCCGGGGTGCCGGTCGCGGTGACGCAGGCGAACTCGCTCGGGTACGCCGGCTTCACGAGCCAGCGGCCGAATCTCGTCGGCGATCCGTCACTGCCCGCTGACGAGCGGACACCTGCTCGCTGGTTCAACACGGCCGCGTTCGCAACAGCCAATCAGTTCACGATCGGATCCGCCTCTCGCAATCCGGTGCGAGGGCCGTCGTACCGCGATGTCGATCTCGCGGTGATGCGTCGCGTGGGCTTCGGAGGTGAGCGCGCGATCGAGCTTCGTTTGGAGGTGTTCAACCTGCTGAACACCGCGAATTTCGGCGCACCGGCGGCGCAGCTCGGACCGGCCAGCTTCGGGACGATCACGACGGCACTCGATCCACGTGTTGTGCAACTCGCGGCGAAGTTCTGGTTCTGAGAGCGCGCCTACTCGCGGAACTTACTGAACACCAGGTCCTTCGCGTTGGGCCCGGCGTGGCAGGTTACGCATTGTGAATCCGCGGCAGTGACCATTCGCTCGCTCTGACTGTTTCCGTTGAATCGCTCGAACCCCCAGCCCTTCGTGGCCGCGTAGCGATTCGTATCCTTGGCCATCACATCGACCCTCAATCGCGCGGCTTCGGTGAAGCTGCCATCGGCGTCCTGACCTTCAAGCCAGTCGACGACGATGATCGATCCGTCGGGAAACGTACCGGTACGATATCCCGTGATGGCCGCCGGGTTGGCGTAGATGTGACGAAACCCGCCCGATCGAGCGAAGTCAGGATGGCGCGCGCTGACAAGCGCGCTCTTGACGTGCACCCAGGTACGGTAGCCCTCGGGATAGGGCACGGCGGGGTTGGCGGATTGCGTCGACACACTCAGCGAGCCGGCAAACACCAGCAAGACTCCCGCAAGTCCCACGCACAGGCTGACCGCGAAGAGCCGTACACCGCTCATCCACGAAGCCTAACCCAGCGGATGGGCCTTCGGCTGTCAGAAAATTTCGACCTTTTCGATGTCGATCCATCGGGCGAGGATTCGACGTCTCTTATAAGAGAGTCCTGCACATTTGCACGCCTGAGCTTGATGACCACGTCACCAGTTGTCCGATGTCATGGCAAGAGCACCAAATACTGGTTGATAGCGCAGCCTAGTCGATGCACTCGAACATGAAGGAGCGACGTCGGAGCTGGAAGGTCAGATACGATCGAGAGATTGAAGGAGAGCAATGAAGATTGATGTCGCACGTGTTGTCTCGAGCGGTTCGACTGATGTGGAGCCGGCGCGGGGCTTCCTTCAGGATCGCATTGGCCTGTGGGCGTTCTGGGTATTCGTGCTCTCGTTCGGCTTCTATGTCACCAACCTGGTGACGAATCCGCTGATCCGCCGAACGTCGATCCCTTTGGCGGACACGTTGCTCCAGATGGGGAACATCGATCACCTGGCCGCATCGCTCGTGTTTGGGAGCGTGTGGGTGCTGACGCGACGCGTGCGGCTGTCGCTGGAAGCTCTGCGGATCCTTGACGTGACCGCGTTGCTCGTCGGGTGCACGCTGTTTGCCCTGATGGGCGGGTCGCTGATGCGGCCTCTGCTGGCTGAGGGGCTCGAGGCGTCGATTGGGGCGTATGCGGGACTGCTGGCCTGTGCCAACACCGTGATGGTGCGCGCCATCATCGTGCCGAGCACGCCCCGGCGGACCCTCGTGGCCAGCCTGGTGGCGATGGCGCCGCTGGTGCCGGCGATTCTCGCGGGCAGTCCCGGATCGGTCGTCCGCATGGTGAACGTGGTGACGTGGGCCGCGGTCTCGGTTGCCATTGCGACCGTTGGTTCTCGCATCATCTTCGGCCTGCGGACCGAAGCGGCGCGCGTACGACGGCTCGGGCAGTACACGCTCGAACACAAGATCGGCGCCGGTGGGATGGGCGTGGTCTATCGCGCCAGCCATGCGATGCTGCGCCGCCCGACGGCCATCAAGCTGTTACCTCCCGACCGTGCGGGCCAAGCGAGTCTCGTGCGGTTCGAGCGCGAAGTGCAGATGACCGCGCAGCTGAGTCACCCGAATACGGTGGCCGTGTACGACTACGGCCGGACGCCTGACGGCGTCTTCTACTACGCGATGGAATACCTCGACGGAATCAACCTGGAAGAACTGGTCCGCGAGTATGGGCCGCAGCCGGCGGGTCGTGTCATCGCCATCCTCGATCAGGTCTGCGGTGCGCTGGCCGAGGCACATGAGCTTGGGCTCGTGCATCGTGACATCAAGCCGGCAAACATCATCCTCACCGAACGTGGCGGCGAGCTCGACGTGGCCAAGATTCTGGACTTCGGCCTCGTCAAACCCGTAGCGTCCGACGCTGCCGGTGTGACCCTGTCGGGGTCGGCCGTGCTGGCCGGCACGCCGCTCTACATGTCGCCCGAGGCGATGATGGCGCCCGACACCGGCGACCCGCGCAGCGATCTCTATGCGCTCGGTGCCGTCGCCTACTACCTGCTGACGGCTCACCCGGTCTTCGAAGCGGAATCGGTGGCCGAAATTGTTGGGCATCATCTCCACACTGAGCCGGTTGCGCCGTCACTACGCACGAGCCACCGCATTCCTGCCGATCTCGAGGCCGTAGTTCTACAGTGCCTGCGCAAGACACCGCAGCAGCGCCCGCAGAGTGCCCGTTCCCTGCGCGACGCGTTGCGACACTGTGTCGTGCAGCCGTGGACCGACGACGACGCCAGCACCTGGTGGCGTCAATTCCGAGCGAAGGAAAAGGCAAGGGAGGGGCGTCTCCCTGAGGCCGAGCACGCGCTCACGGTTGACGTTGACATGGAGAATCGGCTGACCCAGACGATGTTCGAGCGAGTCTGACGAGCTTGACTCGACGAGTGAGGAAAAAAATACTGGCGGTCTGGCCGAACGCGCGTCGACGCGCAACGTCTTAGTCAACAAGAGGAGAGAAATCGCATGGCAGCGAAGAACAAGGAAATCGTCAACCAGGCGAACGCCGCCTTCGCCGACAACAACGTCGAGGGCTTTCTGGCCCTGTGTGCCAACGACGTCGAGTGGACGATGGTCGGAGACCGAACCGTGAAGGGGAAGGATGCGATTCGCGAGTTCATGTCGTCGATGCCCACGCAGCCACCGACGTTCACGGTCAACGATGTGATCGCCGAGGGCGACGTCGTGATGGCTCACGGCAACATGAAGATGGATGAAAACGGCCAGAAGGCCGTACCGTATTCCTACTGCGACATCTACCACTTCCACGGCCAGCAGATTGATCAGCTGCGAACGTTCGTGATCAAGACGAACGGCACGTAGTCGGGCGAGTAGCGGTTAGCGATTGCGCGATTTGGCAGGCGACGGGGCGCGGCGACTTGGCGACCATGACTTCCGTCGACTTGATGATGGCGATGGCGTCGTCGCCCCGCCGCAGCTTCAGCGCGCGCACGGCATCCGCGGTGATGACCGCCGTCAGGGATTGATCGCCGACACGCAATCGGACCTGGGCCAGGAGGCCGTCGACCCGGACTTCGTCGACGAAGCCGTGAAGGCGGTTGCGCGCGCTGAGACCGCCGAGGGCCTCGTCATTGGTCGACGATTCGCGGCGACGCGATTCCGGCTGTTGTCGCGCGATCAGGCGCTCGACCTCGGCCTCGGACACGCGATGGTGGCCCCCTTCGGTCTTCGTCGTTCGCACGTGGCCGGTGTGGACCCAGCGTTTGAGCGTCGAATAAGCCACTCCGAGACGCTCGGCGGCGACTCTGACCGTGAGTAGCCTCATCTCATGTCCTCATGCAGGCCAAACCAACCTGAATCGTATCATCGTGCGTTCAAATTAGGCTCAACTGAGCCGACTACACTGACGGAGACCGACTTGACCAGGGCATACACGTGCGCCCCCACGTCGATGCCCAACCGCTCAATCGCGTCTCGCGTGACCTCGGCGAGCAGCAGAACCTGTCCCACGTCGATGCGCACGATGACCTGGTCGGCCGACGGATCGGGATGAATCGATGCCACCGTTCCCGCGATCACGTTGTGAAGACTGAGCCCGTCGGGGCGGCTGGTCGCGAGAATCACTTCACGAGCGGGAATTCGGACTCGGACCGTCGTGCCGGTCGTGACCGCGCGATTGGGGGCGAGCAACGACCCTCCGTCAAAAGTCAGCTCCACGAGTCCCCGGTCGGGATCTCGTCGCACGACCCGCGCGTCGAACACGCTCCCCAGTCCAACCGCTTCTCGAAGCCATGGCAGGTCGGCACGACTCATCAGATCCGACAACGGGCCGTACGCGATCGCATGACCCTGGTCGAGAATCAGCAGGTGCGTGGCCAAACGAATGACATCCTCGAAATCATGGGTCACGAGAATCAGCGGAATGTCGAGCGTTCGTCGCAGCTGATCGATCTCCTCTTGCAATCGTCGGCGGACCGCGCGATCGACAGCGGCGAATGGTTCATCGAGAAGCAATACCGCCGGCTCACGAGCGAGCGCTCGTGCCACTGCCACGCGTTGACGCTCACCGCCGGAAAGCTCCTGCGGCCGGCGATTCTGATGCTCGGACAGATGGACCAAGGCCAGCAAGGCCTGCGCTCTTGCACGCCGCTCACCCCGAGGCCGATGGCCGAGCGCCGCGACCACGTTTCCGGTTGCCGTCAGGTGCGGGAAGAGCGCGTACTCTTGAAACACCAATCCGACAGCCCGGCGATGGGGTGGAGTAAACATTCCGGTCGCGGTGTCGCTCCACACCTCGTCGCCCGCCTGGACCCTCATCTGAGCCGGTTGCTGGAGTCCTGCAATGCTGCGGAGAATGGTCGTCTTGCCGCTGCCGGACGGCCCGAAGATGGCCAGGACATCCCCGGCGTCGCACGTAAATTCGACGTCGAGGGCAATTGGACCCGACTGCCGCAGGCTGACGGACAAACATCGGTCACCCACGGCGGCGGCCCACGCGGCGCGAAAGCGCCGTCGTCGTCATCAACGTCATCACCGCGATGACGAGCAGCGTGGCCGCCATGACGCCTGCGCTTCGATCGTCGAACGCTTGCATACGGTCATAGATGGCCACGCTCAGCGTACGAGTCTCGCCCGGCAGGTTGCCGCCCACCATCAAGACCACGCCGAACTCTCCGAGCGTGTGCGCGAACGTGAGGATCGCAGCCGTCAGGATGCTCGGCCAGGCGAGCGGAAGCTCGATGCGCGCGAATCGTTGCCACGGGGTCAGGCCACAGCAGGCAGCAGCGTCCCGAACGTCCGAGGGGATGGCTTCGAAGCCACGCTGGATCGGCTGGACGACGAATGGGATGTTGGCGATGGCCGAGGCGAGCAGCAGTCCCTCGAAAGAGAATGGCAGCGCCTGGCCCGCGATGGTCTGGAACGCCTGGCCGAGTGGAGACCGTGCACCGAACGTCACCAGCAGATAGAAGCCCAGGACCGTTGGCGGCAGTACCAGCGGCACGGTGACGAGCGACTCGACGAGCAACTTCCCTCGGAAGTGATGGACCGCCAGCAGGCGACCAAGCCACACGCCGAACGGCAGCAGGATCGCAATGGTGCCCGCACCGAGCCACAGCGAGACACGGAGAGCCGTCCAATCCATGGCTAACGAGGCTCCGCCTCGGACCGAGCATGCGCGGGCGGCGGCTCGGTCCTGAAGGCCGGACGAGAAACTTGACTGATATGCAAGGAATTCCGGCCTTCAAGACGTCTAGTGTGGCACTCCGTATCCATGCTTCCGAAGAATGGCGCGCGCGGCGTCGCCCTGCACGTAGCCGTAGAACTGCGCCGCTGTGGCGCTCGCGCGTTTGAGCAGCACCATCCGCTGCCGCAGCGGCGGATGATCAGCCTCCGGAATTACTGCGTGCGTGCCGCGATCGCTGAATCCCGGACCGAGCACCAGGGAATAGGCAATGAGCCCGCCGACGGCGTTGCCGGTCGTGGCGAACTGAGCGGCTTGGGCAATTGTGTCCCCCAGCACCAGGTGCGGCCGAATCATGTCCCACAAACCTCGCTTTCGTAGCACGGCCTCGGCTGCCTTGCCGTACGGAGCGACATCGGGGTTGGCGATTGCAAACCGGCTCACGCCACCGCTTTTCACGAGCTGGGCGAGGCCGTCCAGCGTTTCATCGACATTGAGCGGCGAGCCACGAGGCGCGAAGATCGCCAAACGGCCAACGGCGTAGACGGTGCCCGCGTCCCGAGCCAATCCGGCGTGACTGAGGTGTGTCGGAAACTCTTCATCGGCCGCGAGGAACACTTCAAAAGGCGCACCTTCCTGGATTTGCCTTGCCAAGGTGCCCGATGCTCCAAACACCAACTCGACACGCATACCGTGATCGCGGGCGAATCGATCGGCAATCTCAGTGAGGGCGAAATTGAGATTGGCGGCCGCGGCAATGGTTGGAGAGCGCTGAACCGCCAGTTCCCCTGGTGCGCTTGGTACCAGCCCGAGCGCGAACAGGGACACGATCACCTGAGCGATGCAGCGTCTCATGGACGGTTTGCCACTCGAGCGTTGTAACTCACTTCAATAAAATGAGTCAATCTAACTCAAATTGGCGAGTCGATTTAAGTCGTTTTACGAAGGTAGAATCACTCGACGAACCCCTCGGATATTTGTTCGCACTTCCGCCTGAAGGCGGAAGCCACGGAGATTTGTTCGGCACCACGGAATATTGTTCAGCACTCGTGGCTTCCGGCTTTAGCCGGAAGATCGGAGCCTCGCTAGTCAGGGGCCGGGTCCGGCGCGCTGGTTGGTGTGGGCGCGGGCGTGGACTGCTCCGACAAGTGCATCTGTCCCGCGGGCGCCGCATAGCCCTTGAGGAACCGCTCGTCGGGCGTCCGCTTCTCGATCGTGCTCATCGCGTAGAAGTCGGCTTGCAGCCGCTCGCGTGTGACATCGACGAGGTAGTAGCCGCGGTACCTCCCGTCGACATAGTGGAGATGCGGACGAGCCGAACGGACCGACGCGAGCTGTTTTTCGCCGTCGGGGCCGACGCCAAGGTTGCTGCGCGATGTCACCGAGGTTCCGGCGAACTCGATTCCCATGGAGCCGCGCCCAGTCGTCGCATCGAATCCGTCGAACGGACGCCGAGGCAAATGGTACGCCCAGTTACTGTGGACGTCGCCGGTCAGGACGACAAAGCTATCGATCTTTAGATCCTCGACCATACTGAACACACGGTCCCGGCTGGTGCGATACCCGTCCCACGAGTCGGGATTGTTCGTGGGCTTGCCAGGCTCTGACTGCGGGGCGAACATCACCTGCTGCCCAAGGATCTGCCACCTCGTCCCGCCGCGTTTCGACTCCATCAGCTCGCCGTGCAGCCAGCCTTCCTGCGCCCGACCCAGCAGCGACCGGGTCGGCGATTCGATTGCGACAATGTCCTCGCGTGTGGCCGCCTGCTCATCGCGGCCCACAAGCCTGGTATCCAGCAAGATGAGGTCGGCGAGATCCCCAAACTTCAGCGTGCGGTAGATGCGCGGGCTGAGCGCTCGCGCATCCTCGCGAATCGGCATCCACTCGAAGAACGCTTGCACCGCCGCGTTGCGCCTCACGAACCAGTCGCCTTCACCCTGATCGGGATCGTGGTTTTCAGCGCCGCCGAACCATGCGTTGTTGGTCAACTCGTGGTCGTCCCAGACCACGATGAACGGGTGTTGGCGGTGGACCTCCTGCGAATCGGGATCGGCCTTGTACTGCGCATGCCGCTGCCGATAATCGGCCAGGGCCACCATCTCCTTGTCGGGCTCAGGGATTCGTCCGAGGCTCGTCCCGTCGCCGAACGATCGATTGGCGTACTCGTAAATGTAGTCGCCCAGGTGCACGACCGCATCGAGGTCGGCACGCCGCGCCAGGGCCGCGTAGGCGTTGAAGTACCCGAACGGGTAGTTCGAGCACGACGCGACCCCCAGCCGCAACCGCGACGCGTTTCCGCGGGGCAGTGTTCGGGTGCGGCCCACCGGTGAGCGCGCCCCCTCGGCCTCGAATCGATAGTAGTAGGTCGTCGCCGGCGAGAGGCTGGTCACATCCACCTTGACGGTGAAGTCGCGTGCTTCAGCCGTCGGCCCTTCGCCGCGGGCAATCACACGGGCCATGGCGGGATCGGTCGCGAGACTCCAGCGCACGTCGGCGACGGCGCGACCGGTGGTCACGCGGGTCCACAACACGACCCGATCCGCGAGCGGATCGCCGCTGGCGACGCCATGTCGAAACACCCCACCATCGCGGGGCTGCCAGGTCGTGCGCGAGAGCCCGCTGAGCGGAACGGCCCCGAGCGCGACGGCCGTGGACGTTAGAAAATCACGTCGGGACGAAAGGCGCATGGTGGTCAGTGTAGCGTCGCGGCATCACCGGCTTGTAACGATCCTGACACCGGAACAGCAGGGCGCGGAAGGTTCTTGAAGTTATATTCAAGAGCGTTCTGAGATGCACCGCCGGAAGGCTGTCTTGATGCCCAGTCCCGCGTAGGGGCAAAGGCCTGGACTAGTCAGGATCACCGAGCGGGCCAGGATTGCAGGTGGAGCCGTTCGTATCGACGGCTCAATGTGGATGGACCATTGCGGCGTGCGGCACTAGCGAAGCTCCGCCGCAACCGCCCAGAAGACCTGTCGGCCCGGCTCCGCTTCGCTAGGGCAGTATTGTCTTGCCCCGCTCCGCGGGGCGGGACATCTTCTAAGGGCCTCCGAAGGCTTATTTCAACTGCAATCACTCAGGCCTTAGAAGATGCCGGGCTTCGTCCCAGTAGTTTTACTCCCTGCAGCTGCGGGTTTTCGGGTCATACCTCCTGTAGTTTTTCTCTGCCCTTCAGGAGGGCGACGCGACAAGAATGCCCGGTGTCAGGTTCCGCGAACACCATGCATTGGACGGAGAGGATTTCACTGGGAGCTGTGGCAATCCTGCTGGTGCTACCGTCTCTCGCCGCGGCACAGAGCGCCGACGAACTGGCGAAGCAGACGCAGAACCCAGTCGCGAGTCTGATCAGCGTGCCCCTTCAGGGCAACTGGGACTTCGGCCTCGGCGACCGCGACGCGATCGGCACGCTGCTCAACATTCAGCCGGTCATGCCGTTCGGGATCAACGAGAGGACGAATGTCATCCTGCGCGTCATCATGCCGCTCACCTCGCAACCCGGCTTCGGTGACGCGCGGATCAACGGCCTTGGCGACATCGTCGCGACCGTGTTCTTCTCGCCCGCGAAATCCGGCAGGATCATCTGGGGCGTTGGTCCGGTCTTCCTGCTGCCCGCCGCAACGAACAACGACCTCGGCTCCGAGCAGTTCGGCCTGGGTCCGTCGGTGGTGGCGCTCGCACAGCCAGGCAACTGGACTGTCGGCGCGCTCTACAACCAGATCTGGTCGGTGAGCGGCGTCAATGACCGCGACGACGTCAACTCGCTGTTTCTGCAGCCGTTTCTCAATTACAACCTCGGAGGCGGTCTCTCCGTCGGAGCCTCCATCGAAGCCACCGCCAACTGGGAGGCGGACGAGGAATGGACCGCGCCGCTCCTGTTCAACGTTAGCAAGGTGGCGTTGCTCGGCAAGCGGCCTGTCAGCTTCGTCCTTGCCGCAGGACCGCACATCGCGAGCCCGGCCGCCGGCGCCGATTGGCGGTTCCGTTTGGGCGTGACGTTCCTGTTTCCACGGTGATGAAAGAGATGAATGCGGCCGGGAGTCTCCATCAGGCGTTCTCTGGTCCGCGACCTAAGCGACGAACACGTTCAATGCGGAGATGATGACGATGCCAGACGACAAGGTTGGGCGTGGGCGATGAACTCACACCGTAGCAGTGGACCAAGCAGGTCGCCTCGCACTGGGGCGGCACGCGCAACGGCACCATCGTGCATTGGCCAATGGGGACTAAGGAGAAGGGGGGCATCCGCAACCAGTTCTGCCATGCCATCGACGTGGCGGCAACCGTGCTCAGGACGCGCGTCAACAAGAATGGCCAGCGCGCCTCGTCGAGTCAGATTCAGAGTGGCTGGACGCTCAAGTTCTGACACGCGGGGCTACGCCGGGGCCAAGCGAGATCGCGGCATTGCGGTAACCAAAGACCGTGGCAGGTCACGGTATTTCGTGACCCGAAGCCGAGTAGCCGCGCTCCAGATTTTTGGAATCACGACTTTTCGGTGCAAATCGGCCGAGTTGGTTTGTCGCCTGTGTTTGTTCCGCTGGATTCCAGATTGCTCCTGTTCGAGGCGGTCAGACCTGAAATTCACGCTCTCGTGATCCTCATCGACGACGTCGGCTATGGCGCCACCAGCGCCTTCGGCGGCCCGTGCCAGACGCCGAACATCGCGAAACTGGCGAAGGGCGGGCTGCAGGTACACGCGCTTCCACACCACGGCGCTGTGCTCGCCGACCCGACAGGCGCTGCTCACCGGCCGCAACCATCATTCGGTCGGCATGGGCGGCATCACCGAGATCGCCACCGCGGCTCCCGGCCAATGCTCGGTGCTGCCCAACACCAAGGCACCGCTCGCGCTGACGCTCAAGCTCAATGGCTACTCGACCGCGCAGTTCGGCAAGTGCCATGAGGTTCCAGTCTGGCAGACGAGCCCGGCGGGGCCGTTCAACGCGTGGCCGACCGGCGGCGGCAGCTTCGATTATTTCTACGGGTTCATCGGCGGCGAGAACAACCAGTGGGATCCGCGCTCTATGAGGGCACGACGGCGATCGAGCCGCCCAAGACGCCGGCCGAGGGCTACCACCTCACCGAAGACCTGACCGACAAGTTCATCGCCTGGACGCGTCAGCAAAAGGCGCTGCTGCCCGACAAGCCGTTCTTCGTGTACTTCGCGCCCGGCGCTACGCACGCGCCGCATCACGTCCCCAAGGAGTGGATCTACAAGTACAAGGGCAAGTTCGCCCACGGCTGGGACAAGCAGCGCGAGATCACCTTCAAGAAGCAGAAAGAGCTCGGCCTGATCGCTGCTAACGCGGAACTCACGGCGCGGCACAAGGAGATTCCTGCATGGGACGACATGGATCCCAAGCTGAAGCCGGTGCTCGAGCGCGAGATGGAGGTGTATGCGGCGTTCATGGAGCACACCGACCATCACGTAGGGCCGGATGATCGACGCGCTAGAAGGACATGGGCGAGCTCGACAACACGCTGATCTATTTGATCATCGGCGACAACGGCGCGTCCGCTGAAGGCACCCTCCAGGGCGCGTTCAACGAGATGGCCAACTTCAACAGCGTGCCCGAGATCGAAACGCCGGAGTTCATGATGTCCAAGCTCGATGAGTTTGGCGGCGAGGGATCGTACGGTCACTACGCGGTCTGTTGGGCATGGGCGATGAACTCACCGTACCAATGGACCAAGCAGGTCGCCTCGCACTGGGGCGGCACGCGCAACGGCACCATCGTGCATTGGCCTAAGGGGATTAAGGAGAAAGGCGGCATCCGCAATCAGTTCTGCCATGTCATCGACGTGGCGGCAACGGTGCTCGAGGCGGCCGGTCTCCCTGAACCGACGATGGTCAACGGCGTCATGCAGAGCCCGTATGAAGGCCCGAGCATGCTTTACACTCTTCAACGACGCGAAGGCGGCAGAGCGGCACGAGACGCAATACTTCGAGATGTTCTGCAACCGCGGCATCTATCACAACGGCTGGAGCGCCGTGACCAAGCACCGCACGCCGTGGGAGATGAAGGGCGGTAAGCTGCCAGCGTTCGACGACGACGTGTGGGAGCTCTACGACGGCAGCAAGGACTGGACGCAGGCTAACGAACCTGTCGAAGCAGATGCCGGAGAAGCTGCACGAGTTGCAGCGGCTGTGGCTGATCGAAGCGGTCAAGTTCAACGTGCTGCCGCTCGATGACCGGCAGATTGAGCGGTTCGTTCCCGAGTTGGCCGGACGGCCGACGCTGATCAAGGGCAACACGCAAACGCTGTACGCGAGGCATGGGACGCCTGTCCGAGAACAGCGTGATCACCATCAAGAACAAGTCGTTCGCGGTCACAGTCGGATCTGGAAGTGCCAGCGAAGGGCGCCGAGGGCGTGATCATCGCCCAGGGCGGCCGGTTCGGCGGGTGGAGCCTCTACGCGAAGGGCGGCAAGGCCAAGTTCCACTACAACACGCTGGGCATCAAGCACTTCAGCATCGAGGCCACCAAGCCCATTCCGGCCGGCAAGACGCAGGTGCGCATGGAGTTCGCCTATGACGGCGGCGGCATGGGCAAGGGCGGCACGGTCACGCTCTATAGTGACGGCAAGGAAGTCGGCAAGGGCCGCGTCGAACAGACGCAGGGGATCATCTTCTCCGCGGATGAGACGACCGACATCGGCTACGAGTCCGGCACTACCGTGAGCCCCGACTACACCGCCCACACCAGCCGGTTCAACGGGAAGATCAACTGGGTGCAGATCGACCTCGGCAAGGACGCCGAGGACGCCGACCACTACATCTCGCCCGAAGAACGCCTCCGCGTCGCGATGGCGCGACAGTAGTGATGGTTGTCACCGCGCGGCGGTGCCCGCGCGGTGACAACGCTGGTGCGAAGAACGATCAGACGACAACGATGCGGTCGTGGCTGACGGTGTCGACCGTTGTCATCAGCACCGCCATATCCATGGCGTCGGGAATCAACCGAAGGGAGGCCAGATGGTCGCTGACAACGCGGGGCAGCCCGATTCGCTCCCGTCGTGGAACGATCGTGAAGCGAAGCGGAACATCGTCGCGTTCGTCCAATCGGTGACCGATCAGAGGGGTCCCGGCTACGTGCCACCGGCGGCGCGGATCGCCGTCTTCGACAACGATGGGACGCTCTGGAATGAACAGCCACTCTACATCCAGCTCGCGTTCGCCCTGGACCGTGTCAAGGCGCTCGCTCCGGAGCATCCGGAGTGGCACACCACCCAGCCGTTTCAGGCCGTGCTCGAACATGACCAGAAGGCGCTGACGGCAGCTGGCGTAAAAGGCTTGCTTCTAGCTGGTCGTGGCAACGCACGCCGGGATGACACCGACGAGTTCGAGCACATCGTCAAAGCATGGTTCGCCGGCGCGAAGCATCCGCGGTTCAAACGGCCCTACACCGACCTGGCCTACCAGTCCGATGGTGGAGTTACTTGGGCATCTGCGCGCCAACAGCTTCAAGACCTACATCGTCTCGGGCGGCGGCATCGAGTTCATGCGCGCTGGTTGCAGAGCAGCTGTACGGGATCCCGCCGGAGCAGGTGATCGGCAGTAGCGGGAAGTGTGAAGTACGAACTGCGGAACGGAGTACCCGTCATCGTTCGCCTGCCGGAGCTCGACTTCTTCGACGACAAAGAAGGCAAGCCGGCCGCCATTCAGAAGTTCATCGGCCGTCGGCCGATCGCCGCCTTCGGAAACTCCGACGGCGACCTGCAAATGCTGCAATGTACAGCAGCCGGTCCGTGCCGCCGCCTGATGGTGCTCGTCGACCACACCGACGCCGAGCGCGAGTTTGACTATCGCGTCTCGCCGATGAGCCGGCTCGAGGTCGCACTCACCGAAGCCCAAAAGCGCGGTTGGACGGTCGTCAGCACGAAGGACGATTGGAGGCGTATCTTCAACTTCGAATGAGTAGCATGCCCAAGAGCCATGAACCGCATCTACTCCCCAACGAGACGTTGACAGACGGCTCCCACAACCGCGAAGAACATCAAGATCGTCGTCCAGAACACCTTCTATCGATCGCTCGCCGCGCGTAAACACCTATCGCGCGCTCGTTGTCGATATGCGTTATGCGGGTAGTAGCGTCCGCTAGTACCGAGAGAGGCGCCGGTGGAAAAGTTCGTACTTTCTGAAACTAGGCGTCAGCGGCAGGCGCACTTTGCGACGATTCTTGGGGCACTCGTCACCGCCGGATCCATGGTGTTCGGAGTATTGACGTACCAGCGTAGCGCAGCCGAACACCGACAAGCGGCCTCCCTCGGCATGCTCCAGGAGTACCTCAAGTTGGCAGTGGAGCACCCGGACCTGGCCAGCCGTCGCCCCGACCAGCCCGCGGATGCCAGATATGAGTGGTTTGCCACGCATGCGTTGTTCACTGCCGAGACTCTGTCGGGTCTGTTTGGGGAGGATCCGCGATGGGAACGAGCTATCGACTCCATCTTGCGCGAACATCGAAGCTATCTGGTCCAGGGTGCCTTCGCCTGTGGTGATTACTCACCCTCCTTCGTGAAGTACATCCAGAGCCGAATACCGGAGCTCAAATGCGCGAGCTAGCGTGATGTAGCTGCCGTACACAGCCGATTCCGCCATGTGGAGCATCGCACCGCCGGCGCGGTTGCTCGAACTGTCCGCGTATTTGGAGCCGGCGTAGGAGAACTCCGCGATGCGGTCTGATCATGTTCGGCTCGGTGTCCTAGCTGTCGTTATCCTGTTCTTCTCTTCCTTGTTCCACGTTCGCGCAAACGACGACGAGGACTGACGCTGCGATTGCGGAGCTGCGGCAGCTTCTGGCCGACCAGCGCGCGGCGCTCGATAGCCAGGCTCGAATCATCGAGGAGCAGGGGCGAACACTGGCGGCGTTGCAACAGCTGGTCGACGGCACGACGCGGAATACGCAGGAACGACCGGCGCTTGAAGACCGGCGACTACGACAGCGGCAGCCGCCGTCGGGGCTCTGGCTCCCGTATCACAGCAGCCGGCGAGTCGTACGGCTGCCCAGCCCACGCCGGATCTGCCGGCGATGGTCGTTTCAGCAGGAGAGTTCCCGGGTTCGATCCGCATTCCTGGTACCGAGTCGGCCTTCAAACTCGGCGGCCAGGCGCGAATGGTCGCCGTTCACACGCTGGATGCCCTCGGGACGGACGATCGGTTCGTCACCTCCTCGATTCCTGTAGGGGTTCCACAAGCGGCAGAGGAGGCGCGCACGGTCTACTCGCCCACTGCGAGTCGCCTGAGCACAGAGCTGCGCATGCCGAGTCCGAGAGGGCCGATGCGCATGTTCATCGAAAGCGACTTCGCCGGGGCCGGCCGGACGATGAGGCTGCGGCACGCGTTCCTCCAAACGAATCGCTTCGTCGTCGGGCAGACCTGGTCTACGTTTTCGGATCCGGAGGCCGACCCCATCGAGATCGACTTCGAAGGCCTGAATGCCATCTCCCTGTTCCGGCAGCCCCTGTTTCGCTGGACGCCGAGCAGCAGTGATTCACGCTACCAGTGGGCATTGGCCCTCGAAAATCCCGCGCCCGATCTCACCGGTGCTCAGGGCGTCAACTACACGCCCGACTTCGTCGCGCGACTGAGATGGGAACCTAACCGAAACGAGGGCTGCTCCTCTACACCGGTCACGTGCAGGCGTCGCTGCTGGTCAGGCAGTTGCGCGGCGAGGTGCCCGGCCAGTCCGAGGCGTCGCTCGTCACGGGTGGCATCGGCGGGAACATCAGCGGCGTCCTCGTGCCGCGCTGGGATGCGGACGACCGCATCAAGTTTGCCGTCAACGCCGGATCCGGGATCGGACGTTATATCGCTGACTTGAGCTCACTCGGCGGACAGGATGCGGTGTACGACCCCGTGCAGGTCAGCCTTCGTGCGCTTCCCGTCTCGAGCGGGTACTTCGGGTATGAGCACGCCTGGTCGCCGAGTCTTCACGACGGCAGTGACATATGGTGTAGTGAACGTCAGCAACCTCGATATTCAACTAGAGGATGCGTTCCACCGGACCCAGCGGACATCGATCAATCTGATGTGGAATCCCGTTCCGTTTGTGGATATCGTCGTCGAGTACCTGGCCGGCACGCGCGTCAACAAGAATGGCCAGCGCGCCTCGTCGAGTCAGATTCAGAGTGGCTGGACGCTCAAGTTCTGACACCCGGGGTTACGGCGGGGGCCAAGCGAGATCGCGGCAGGCAGTAACCAAAAACCGTGGCGCAGGTCACGGTATTCCGTGACCCGAAGCCGAGTAGCCGCGCTCCAGATTTTTGGAATCACGACTTTCGGTGCAAATCGGCCGAGTTGGATTGTCGCCTGTGTTCGTTCCGCTGGATTCCAGATTGCTCCTGTTCGACGGCGGTCAGACCTAAATTCGCGCTATAGGGCGCCAGTTCCCGGGTCAGTTCTGGTCATTCACCAAGTGATGTTGAGTTGACGAAATAGCGCTTACTGGAGACAGAGAACATGGCTACGACGCACACCAACATCGCCAATGTCCCGCCCGGCATCGCCACTCCCGAGCGTGTGGAGACGCGACTCGGTACGCTCAACTTCACTGACGGGGTGCCGGATGACGCCACCGCGCAGAAGCTGTTCGATGAACTGGACTACGTCCACGCGGTAACGGCATTCATCAATGGTTATGCCGCTGTGAACCAACTCGCGCTGCTCAAGGCATTCAGGGCCTCCGGCATCAACGACAACGACATCCTCGTGACCTCTGGGCTGATGGATGCCAAGTGCTTGTTCCTGACGGCCAATGCCGACACCTATTACATGTGGGCCTATCTGGACCTGAGCAAAGGCCCGCTCGTCGTCGAGACCCCGCCCGACACGCTGGGCATCATCGACGACATGTGGTGGAACTGGGTATCGGATTTCGGGTTCCCCGGGGCCGACCGTGGACTCGGCGGAAAGTACCTCCTGCTGCCACCCGGGTACACGGGGGCCGTGCCCGAGGGCGGGTTCTACGTGCGCAAGTCGAGAACGACTCACGTGTCGTTCCTCGGCCGAGCGTTCCTCCAGAACAACGATCCCAAGCCGGTGGACGAGATCGTCAAGAAGACGCTCAAGGTCTATCCATACCAGCCGGGCGGCGAGGGTTCGAGCATCGCCAGCTATCTGAAGGGACAGGGGCCGCTCGGTGCTTTGAGCACACCGGTCAGCCCGAAGTTCGTCGAAGGCACCGGGCGATCCATCAACACGATTCCGCCGTCGGACTTCAGCTTCTGGGAGATGTTGCACGAGGCCGTGCAAGCGCAGCCGGCCGAGGCGATGGATCCGGAGATTGCGGGTCAGATCGCCGCCATCGGCATCGTGAAAGGCAAGCCTTTCAGTCCGGATGCCCGGATGAAAAAGATTCTGACCGAAGCGCTCGCCGTGGCCAACGCCGCGAGTCGAGCCGTGTCCATCGCTCCGCGTCCGTCGGACGGGTTTGGCTACTACGGTGCCGACTCAAAATGGGTGAACGGGTTGTTCGTTGGCGGCTATGACTGGATGACCCCTCCGCCGGAGGTGACGAAGGAAGGACTCAAGCCCTATGAAAACGACGGCGCGCGAAAACTGAATGCCCGGATCTGGTTCTTCTATTCGATCACCGGGATCACGCCGGCCATGTGCATGCGTCTGGAGAACGTCGGCTCTCAGTATCTGGAGTGCTTCCGCGACACCCGAGGCAAGGCCTTCGATGGCAGCAAGACCTACAAGGTCACCCTTCCGCCCAATGTTCCTGCCGCGCGGTTCTGGTCACTCACGGTCTACGACAACCAGACCCGCTCCATGCTCGATACACCGCAGCGTTATCCGCGAGCGGGCAGCCAGAGCTATCCCTCACCCGCCGCCGAACCCAACGCCGATGGGTCGACGACGGTGTACTTCGGACCCACGCAGCCGGAGGGCGTCACACGTGGGAACTCGATCCAGACGATGCCCGATCGAGGCTGGTGGACGATCATTCGCCTTTACAGCCCGCTGCGACCGTTCTTCGACAAGAGCTGGCGCCCGAGCGAGATCGCACTGGTCAAGTAAGCTGGGTCGACGTCCTATGATGATGCGCGAGCAAGAGGCTGAGCCACCACCACGCGGCTCGCGATTCCATAGTTCAGCGCCATGCCTAACGCCACCAGGCTCGAATCGATTGGAAAGTACGCGGCGATCTTCAGCGCGCTGGTCGCCGCGTCGATCGGCATCGCCCAATTTCGGCGCGGCGTTGCGCAAAGCGAACGGGAACTCGAGTGGAGACAGGCCGAGATGGCGCGAACGTTGACGAACGCCATGTTGAATGATGAAGGTTGGGAGGCCGTGACGATGCTCGACTTTGTGGAAGGTCGTACATATGAGATCGGGCCAGACACAAAGGTGCACATCCGCCCTACTGATGTTGCGCCTGCGCTCGAAGCAGCCATACAGGCAACGCGGCGGCAGCGGACGGAGACGCAGCGATTCATTACGGACCGATACGACCGACTGTTTTTCCTCGTGAGTCAGTCGGAAGCGGCGGTGCGCTCGGGCTTGGTGCGAAGAGAAGACGTACGGTTTCCGCTCATCACGGTGATGTTCGCGGTCGACGACCGTTAAGACAGAGGAGTCTTGCTGTGAGACGACTGATGGTGCCCGCCATTGCAGGCGGGCTGACGTTGCTCCTCGCCGTGCCTGCGCAGGCGCAATTGAACGGAAGCCACACCCCCGGTGATTTCGGCGTGCAGTCCGGATCGCAGCCGCAGCCCGGGTTTTATGCCGCCCTCTTCTATTTGCGCTACGACGCCGACACCATCAAGGATGCTGACGGGAACGTCGTCCGCCTCTCTCCGAGTGCTCCAGGCAGCATCGCGGTCGCCGCCGTTGCTCCGCTGGCGTGGTATGTGAGCAAGGCCAAGATTCTGGGGGCCAACTACGGCGCGATGATGGTGCTTCCCTTCGCGAACGCGTCGATCGAAGCGCCGGCCTTCGCGATCGGCGAAACCATCGACACGAGTGTCTCAGACCTGCTGCTGCGGCCACTCGACTTGGGCTGGCACACCGCGCGGGGCGGACGTCACCGCCGGATTTCAGCTGTACGTGCCGACCGGCCGGTACGAGCGCGGCGGCAGCGACAACATCGGAAAAGGCATGTGGACGTACGAGCCGTTCGTGGGGACGACGGTCTACTTCGACGAGAAGCGGACCGTCAGTCTCGCCGCCACGGCCTACTGGGAGCTCCATGGCAAGAAAGAGGATACCGACGTCAAGGTCGGCCAGATCCTCACGCTTCAAGGCGGGCTCGGCAAGTCGTTCCTCGGAGGCGGGCTGATCACCGGCGCGGCGTACTACGCCCAGTGGAAACTCACCGAGGATCAGTTGGTCGAGTTCGCACTGCCGGGTCAACCCCCGATCGGCGTGAACTTCCCCGGTAAGCACAGGGTGTTCGCTTTTGGGCCGGACGTGACGCTGCCGGTCGCAAGCAAGTCGAAGCTCTTCGCCTTGGTCAATATCCGATATCTGTGGGAATCAGGCGCACAGCTAAAAACAGAAGGAGCAGACGCTGGTCGTCACCGCCACCTTCCCCGTCCCCAGCGTAAGGCTGAAATGAGTGAAAGGCGCGGTCCTGGCGTTCGCGAATACCATCGACAGGCAGATCGACAAGGAGAAACGCTAATGAGTTCACAAGACCAGATGCATCGTTCTCATCTCCCGATGCCGAACACCGGAAGAAAAGGCCTGATTACCTTCGACGCGAAAGATCCGGCCTCGAAGTTCCCTCCGATCGAGCGATTGCGCCCACCCAAGGGTGCCCCCAACGTCCTGATTGTCCTGATCGACGACGTCGGCTTCGGCGCGACCAGCGCCTTTGGCGGACCCTGCCAGACACCCACGGCGGAAAAACTGGCAGCGGGTGGGCTGAAGCTGACCCGCTTCCACACCACCGCCCTCTGCTCACCCACGCGGCAGGCGTTGCTGACGGGCCGCAACCATCATTCCGTTGGCATGGGCGGCATCACCGAGATTGCGACCGGCGCGCCGGGCTACTGCTCGGTGCTCCCCAACTCCATGTCGCCGCTGGCGAGGACGCTGAAACTCAATGGCTACTCCACAGCGCAATTCGGCAAGTGCCACGAAGTGCCGGTCTGGGAGACGAGCCCGGCAGGGCCGTTCGACGCTTGGCCAACCGGCGGCGGCGGCTTCGAGTACTTCTACGGATTCATCGGCGGCGAGGCCAACCAGTGGTATCCGACGCTCTACGAGGGGACCACGCCGGTCGAACCAGAGAAGACGCCTGAGGAAGGCTATCACTTGATGGAGGACATGACCGACAAGGCGATTGCCTGGATTGGTCAGCAGAAGAGTCTCGCTCCAGATAAACCGTTTTTCATCTACTTCGCGCCCGGCGCGACGCACGCGCCGCACCACGTGCCCAAGGAATGGGCCGACAAATACAAGGGCAAGTTCGATCAGGGCTGGGACAAGCTGCGTGAAGAGACATATGCCCGGCAGAAGAAGTTGGGCGTCATCCCGCCCGACTGCCAGCTCACCGCGCGCCATAAGGAGATCCCAGCGTGGGACGACATGCCGGACGGGTTCAAGCCCGTGCTGCGGCGAGAGATGGAGGTTTACGCCGGCTTCATGGAATACACCGATCACCATGTGGGCCGACTGTTCGACGGATTGACCAAGCTGGGAATCGCCGACAACACCCTCATTTACTACATCGCCGGCGACAACGGCGCCTCCGCCGAGGGATCGCTCAACGGTTGCTACAACGAGATGAGCTATTTCAACGGTCTTCAGGCGCTGGAGACGCCCGAGTACCTTACCGCGCGCATCGACAAACTCGGTGGGCCCGAGTCGTACAACCACTACGCGGTCGGCTGGGCGCATGCGATGAACACGCCCTATCAGTGGACCAAGCAGGTCGCGTCGCACTGGGGCGGGACGCGCAACGGCACCATCGTCCACTGGCCGAAGGGCATCAAGGCGAAGGGCGAGATCCGCTCGCAATTCACCCACGTCATCGACGTCGCGCCAACGATCCTCGAAGCCGCAGGAATTCCCGAGCCGCTCTCGGTCAACGGCATCACGCAGTCCCCGATCGAAGGCGTCAGCTTGCTCTATGCGTTCAAAGACGCCAAGGCGGCGGAGCGGCACGAGACGCAGTACTTCGAGATGTTCGGCAACCGCGGCATCTACCACCAGGGCTGGACCGCCGTGACGCGGCACACGTACCCCTGGTCCAAGGAAAAGGCCCCAGCCCTTGACGACGACGTCTGGGAGCTCTACGACACCAACAAGGATTGGAGCCAGTCGAAGAATCTCGCCAAGGAGATGCCGGAGAAGCTCCGCGAGCTGCAGCGCCTCTGGCTCATCGAAGCGACGCGCTACAACGTGTTGCCCATCGACGATTGGTTGCTCGAGAGAGTCAACCCGGACCTCGCCGGCCGCCCGATGCTGGTCGAAGGGAAGACCCAGGTCCTCTTCGGCGGCATGGGACACCTGTCGGAGAACTGCGTCCTGAGCATCAAGAACAAGTCGCACTCCATCACCGCCGAGATCGTGGTGCCGGAGAAGGGAGCCGAGGGCGTCATCATTGCCCAGGGCGCGAACATCGGCGGCTGGAGCCTCTACGCCAAAGGCGGCAAGCTCAAGTACTGCTACAACTGGGGCGGCTTCAAACACTTCATGGTCGAAGCGACCACCCCGATTCCTGCCGGCGAGCACCAGGTGCGGATGGAGTTCGCTTACGCCGGCGGCGGCTTCGGCAAGGGCGGCAAGGTCACGCTCTACACCGACGGCAAGCAGGTCGGCGAGGGAAATATCGAAGCGACCCTGGCGAACGTCTTCTCGGCCGACGACGGTTGCGATGTCGGCGAGGACACCGGCGCTCCGGTCTCCCCGGATTACGGCCCGCAGGGCAACGCCTTCAACGGCCAAGTCAAGGGCGTGCAGCTCGCGATCGCCGAGGCCGCGGTGGAAGCAGATCACCTGGTTGACCCGGAAACTGCCATCCGCGTCGCGATGGCGCGGCAGTAAGGCGCCTCTCTCAACGTTGCATCGCCCGATCGCGCAAGACACCGCGATCGGGCGCTCTCAAGCGCGTTGGTCGCACCTCGAAGCCTGGCCGGTCATTTTGGCCAGCTCAGCCGAAGGCGTGCCACGAGGCTCGGCAAGAATTCCGGGTCGGGGCGACGCCACGATTGCTACCATGCGTTGATGCAGAGCCAGAAACCAGGAGATCTCACGATGAGCATCCGAACACGGCGCCTTCCCAAACTCATACTTGTTGCCGCTGCGGCCTCGGCCGCGCTGTTGATGCCTCCAGCTTTGTCGGGGCAGGGTCAGAAAGAAGAGTTCACTGGTTTCGCCATCAACATGAACAGCGGGCCGAGCACAGCGACCGTGGACTTCACGATCGAGCGATGGTCAACTGATGAGGAACGCAACGCGCTCCTGTCGATCCTGACCGAGGTGAAGGACCCTTACAAAGCGAACGCCCAGCTGCTGACAGCGCTCCAGCGGATGCCCAAGGCTGGTTATATTCGGACCACCAAGACGCTTGCCTGGGATCTGCGCTACGCGCATCAGAACACGCTCGAGGAAGGTGGCCGCCGCATTGTCGTCGCCACCGATCGGCCGATCGGCTTCCGGGAAGCGGCCAACCAGGCGCGCACGATGGACTACCCGTTTACCATCGTCGAGATCCGTCTCGACAAGAATGACAAGGGGAGTGGGAAGATCCTCGCGGGTACGCGGCTGCTGATCGAAAAGGGCGCACTCGTCCTCGAGAACTATGGACAGCAGCCGATTCGATTCAACGAGATTCGAAAGCGGGACTAGGTGGTCACTGCAGCACGACCACCTGATATCCGTTCGAGACGCGCGAGTAATAGGTCGGACCACACTGCGAGTAGGTGGCATTCCCGACCTGCACGTTCTTGCAGCCGGCAGGGAGTGTCGTGATGATCGCCCCCGCGGGCGGAGCGACGACCTGGTAGGTCACCTCCCCGCTGGTCATCACCCTCGTGTAGTACACGTTGTCGTGATAGTAGTAGCTCGATCCGCTCACCACGACGGTCGTTGCCGCGGCCGGCGGCTTTGCGAGCATCGTGCCGATGGCGATGCCGGTGCCGACTGCCGCCACGGCTTTCCAGGCGTCGTAGCTCTCGTAGCGCTCACCGACCACCACGCCGCCATAGCGGCCCACGGCTGCGGCACCCTCTTCGCCAACGACGACAGCGCCACGACGGCCCACGGCCGCGTCGACGTCGACATCTTCGCCAGTGACGACGTTGCCATTCCGGCCAACCGCCGCATAGCCTTCCTCGCCGCTGACGACCGCGCCACGTCGGCCCGCTGCGGCGTAGT
Source organism: uncultured Acidobacteriota bacterium (assembly GCA_963841905.1). GTDB lineage: Bacteria > Acidobacteriota > Vicinamibacteria > Vicinamibacterales > UBA2999 > JACCSI01. The sequence goes on along the minus strand of CAWJEM010000004.1, from coordinate 135,656 downwards.
TCTCTTCGCCTTTGACGGCCGCGCCTCGCGGTCCAGCGGCCGCTGCTCCGTGCTCTCCCTTGGCCGCCGCGCCACGCCGTTCCGAGCGGACTTGCGCCCATGTCGGCGCGAAGCCGATCGCCGAGACGAATGCCGCCGCCACGAAGAGGCCGATCAGTTGTTGTGTGTTGCGCTGTACGCTCATGGTTCGATGACCCCTTTCAACTGCACTTCGCGTCAAACGGCGCGACTATTTCTTGGTTGCGGGTGCCGCCGGCTCCGCCGCCGGCGCACCGGACGCCGAGTTCTTGACGGCCGCGGCCCGCTGCAGGATGGCAATGCCTTCGTACTCCGCCGGCAGCTTCGGGACGAACGTCGCATCGGTCACCTGCGGCGCGAGATCCCACGCGGTGAACGTGAGGTCGACCACCGGCTGACCGGTGCGCCGCTTCAGCACCGCCTTCAGCCGCTTCGGTAGCGGCTCGCCTTGTACCGGGAGCCACAGTTCCCAATCGACGCCGACGTCCTTGAAGGCCAGGTGGACGCAGGGCGTGTCGCCCACGTTCTCGGTGCCGACGTACCCGCCGGTTGTGGTGTCGGAAAGCAGCGCCTTTTCCGCGGAGCTGTGCAACAGGTCGCCCAACGGGAGCGGTATGTCGTACCGCTCGGCAAGCGCGTCCAGCGTACGGTCGATGGTGTCGGGCATCGGCGCTTGCGCAAAGACCTTTTCCGGGTGAGAGGCGATTGTCAGCGTCTTGCCGTTGTACCAGGACTCGAGGCTCAGGCCGCCCGTCACTTTGGTATGGAACCGATCAGGACGTCGCATGGTGTAGACACCCGTCTGCGAGACCGGCTCTTTCTTACCGGAGCCACGCACTCTCTCGCGCACTTCGTTCGTCGTCACGCTCACCATGGACGCCGACGCCAGCCGTTCGCTCATCTGCTGCACCAGTTCCCGGCCACGCGCCAGACGTTCGGCATCGGTGGCCGGCTCGCGCGGCGCGCAGGCGACGAGGCTGATGGTGGCCAGCCCCACGAGGGCCAAAGAGGAAAGCATCGCCTTCCGTTGTAGTAATTTCATGATCGGCTCCGACTCGATGGTTTCCTACCTGTTCCTGATGCGTGCTGACACGCGGATACCGTTGGCGTGGCAAGAGGCGGGCCAACCCCCGCAGCGCCTGAGACTCAAGGAATCGCGCGCGCGCAGGTATCTTCGCGTACCTTACTGCATCCGAGACCGGAGTTGGTGACGAAGGACCGGAGCTGACTCCGACCACTATTTGAAGGAGCAGTGGATGAGCTCTCACGACAAGGTTCAGCGGTGGGCGACTCCAGCACAGACGGGACCAACCCGACTTTCGGTCGATTCCAAGTGATGCGACCCGTTGTCGCATCGTCCTTCTACCTGGCTGCCACGCTGTCGCTGTTCCTGATGCCGGCATCCGCATCCGCGCAGGAGCTCGAGCCCGGTGCGTACTGGCCCATCCCCACGGGGTTGAACATCGTCACCGTCGTCAACAGTTTCAATTTTGGCGATGTCGCGTTCGATCCCTCGTCACCGATCGACGAAGCGAGCGCCGCGATCAACACGACGGCGTTTGCGTTCACGCGCGCGTTCAGCCTGGCCGGACGATCGGCCAACGCGGGCGTCGTGGTTCCCGTGATAGCGGGGCACGTGGAAGGCCTGTATCTCGGTGAACCCGCGGAGGTCGACCGGTTGGGACTGGGCGATCCGAGATTGCGTCTGGCGATGAACCTCTATGGGGCACCCGCGATGACGCCAAAGGCGTTCGCCTCGTATCTCCAAAGGACCATCGTGGGCGTCAGCGTCACGACGGCACCGCCGCTCGGACAGTACGATTCGACGAGGCTGATCAATCTCGGTAACAATCGCTGGTCGTTCAAGCCGGAGGTTGGCATCTCACGCACTTCTGGCCAGTGGGTCGTTGAGGCGATGGCGGGAATCTGGCTCTTCACGGACAACACCGAGTTCGTTGGAGGACGCACGCGCGAGCAGGATCCGGTCGTCGCCATGCAAGTCCACCTCACCTACAAGTTCACGCGCGGCATGTGGCTGGCGGCGGATGCCAATTACTTCACCGGAGGGCGGACGACGATCGGCGGGAAGCAGAGCATCGACTTCCAGCGCAACTCACGAATCGGCGCCACGTTCTCGTCCGTGATCGGTCGCGGCCAGGCAATTCGGATGTCGGTGAGCCGAGGGGCCTACACGACGATCGGCGCTGATTTCATTTCACTCGGCGTCGGCTACAACTACGCGTGGGTGCGCTAGGGACTTCCGCCTGAAGGCGGAAGCTACGGATATTGCTCGGCACTTATGAATAAATCGATCGCGTGGCTTCCGGCTTCAGCCGGAAGATTAATGCCCGCGCCCAACTTCCGCCTGAAGGCGGAAGCCACGAGAGGATAAAGCAATGCCGCTGAGCGACTGGGGCTGCACCCCAACACGCTGCGTTTCCGGATGAAGAAGCTCGGCATCGCATCCCGGCGTGGGCAACGCAGCACGGTGGCGATTGAGGGCTGATGTTCGAGGAACGCAAGGTCCCCCCTCAGGGGACCGAAGACCGTGGGCCGTGGACCGGGGACATGCTATGACCCCGGCGGGTACTTTCGCAAGAGATCGCGCACGGCCTCGCGGAGCAACGCCTCGCGCCGCTTGTCGTCCGCGTCGAACTTGATGTCAGCGTGCGCAACACCTCGCCAGACGACGTTGTTCGCGGCGCTGAGATCGAGCACGAGCGATCCGCGGTTCATCATCTTGATCGACTGTGTGGCCCCCGTCATGGGCGGCAGTCCCCACGCGACCGTGCCCGGCAGGAATTGCCCGATCGTCTGGGTCGACATATTCGTGGACAACAGGAGGTAATAAGTAATCGTCAGATCGGGAGCCGACGGCGACGCCTGGAGACCACGGCGGCCCATCTCGCCGTTGACGGCGTCGAGGATGATGGGCTCGGCGCGTTGACGCGCCGCCTCTGGATTGTCGTCTTTCGTGCGAGCCATTTTGACCTCGCCGGGCTTTTCCGGGGTCCAGCCCCATGTCTTGACGCCCTTGAAGTCGAACTTCTTGTCGAAGTCGACGCTGACGTCAACTCGAGCGACGACCGTCTCCAGCCCAAGCAGGATGCCGAGCAAAGCGGTTAACGCAACAATCGATCTCTTGACTCTCATGGCCAGCCCTTCACGATGACGCTCACGCGTCGTCCTCAATGTCATTGTCGATCTACTTCTTCAATGGCACCAGCGGAATCTCCGAGGCCAGGGCGACATTGACGATGGCGTCGAGCTTGTTCTCGATCTGGAAGAATCGAGCAGCTTTTTGCGCCGGCAGGACTCCCCGGATCTTGGGCACGTACTTTTCACGAACGGTGACCCGGTCGCGCTCAAGAGACATCCACTCCTTGAAGAAGGCATCAGCCTTGGTATCGTCCATCGTCTGGTAGTTCGCGGCGTAGGCGGCGATGAGCTTTGCCATACGGTCGCCAAGCTGCTCGATCTCGCCGCGGTATTCCTTGTAGGCAGGCCAGAACGCTTTGGCTTCGCCTTCAGACAAGGGGAGATTCGCGGCGACCACTGCCTGTCGATCGGCTTTGAGGTCAGCCTGCGCCTGTTGAAGGGCAGTCCATGGGTCCACTTGCTGAGCACTCGCAGTGCTCGCCAAAACGGTGACGACGGCGGCGCTGATGAACGTTGCGAAGTGAGTCATCCTGTCTCCTGTTGTGCGGCACTCGTGGCTTCCGGTTTTAGAGCTCGTGAATAAATCGATCGCGTGGCTTCCGGCTTCCGCCTTCGCGCGAAGCGCTTCGGCGGACCGCCGTAGCCTTGGCGGAGGCTGGTCAGCCGGAAACTCAATGCCCGCGCCCAACTTCCGCCTGAAGGCGGGAGCCACGAGATCTTCATGACTCATTGTAAGAAAACTGGGGGGTACGAGGTTCAAGATTTCAGGCGATCACTGCCGAAGGACGACCAAAACCATCGCCAACACACCGAGTCCCGCGACGATACCAGCGACGAGGCCAGCGATCGACTTCGGCATGATGTCGCCGTACCTGTCTCGAAACAAGTGGGTGCTTTGGCGATGCTCGATATACGAGATGACGAGCGACCCGATTCCGATCGCAATCAGAATCATTGCGAACTCGCGTGGGCCGATCAAGCCAAAGCGTTGCTCGGCGCGGCCGCGGAGCTCGAGCTCAAAGAACTTGTAGATGGTGAAGCCGAACGAGATCAGTGATGCGGCGGTCCGCACCCACGCCAGGATCGTTCGCTCGTGCGCGAGCCACGTGCGTTCCACGGCAAGCTTGGTACCGGTGTCGAGGTCGATAGCAGGGGTTGGCATAAGGTCTCGACGGGCTTGGCAAGAGTCGCGCCACAATCGCGATCAGACGCGGCGCCGGGCCGCGTTCTTGGCACCAGCGAGTTCAGCTTCATCGGTGTACGGCTGGCCTGACTCTTGCGATGCGCCGCGGGCATGGAAGCGCTGCGCTACCCGATTGAGCTGGCGGCTCAGGCGATCGAGCTGTTTGCCGTGGCGGTCATCGTCTTGGCGATCGTGCATGCGACGACCAGGTTCCTGCTCCAACTGCAGCGAGAGCAGAAGGACGCTTACGAAGGTTACAAGAGGTACCTCGGGAAGTCGCTACTCCTCGCACTCGAGTTTCTTGTGGCCGCCGACATCGTTCGGACCGTTGCCTTGGAACCGACCTTGGCCAACGTCCAGATTCTCGGGCTGCTCGTGATCATCCGCACGTTTCTGAGCTGGTCGTTGGTCGTCGAAATGGAGGGCCACTGGCCCTGGCGCGGGCACGAACCGGAGTAACCGCGTAGACCCCGCTGCAGTTACCAGCTGATGCGATTTGGCAACCCGGGGCGCCATTCCGCAGCTGAACCGTCCTCGCGGCATTGCAAAGCCGTCGCAACGCCTCATTAGCAGCCATTTTCAGGCCGTATTTTCATGCCCATTGGTTGGCGAGCCTTTTGCCTAAGTCAGCTGTATGCCGCTCGTGACCATCAAGACGACGATTGCCGGCGAAGAAGAATCGCTGTCCGAGTATCTGTGCGATTGGTCCGATTGCCCCAATCCGGCGAAGCACGTCGTGGGGGTTGTTCGCGAACTCAGGTCCGTCTCCATGGTGTGCGACGAGCACTGGGAGTCCATCCTCAAGCAACGACGGAACAACGCTGCATAGCCACACCGCTGCATTCCCGTAGCTCTTCCGCCTGAAGGCGGAAGCCACACCCATTGACGGAAGCCACCCCCATTGACGCTCTATCGATCGTCCGACGGCAGCGCGGGCTTGGCGAACCAGTGCTCCCGTGGGACGATCTTTGGGCCTGCCGGATCGGCCTCGTAGTTCGGCGACATGATCTGGACGCCGTGCTCGTTGAACGCGTCCTGGATGTTTCCGTGGAGAGCGTCGAGTGTCGGCACCCGCGACGCTTGATCCTCGAGCGACACGAGCAGTGTGTATTCGACGTAGAAATCTTGCAGTGCCGTCTGTCGAACGACAGGCTGCGGGTCCGAGCGAATACCCGGCGTGCGCTCGGTGGCCAGCAGCAAGAGCGCCTTCACCTGGCGCCATGGCGCGTCGTAGCCGATCGTCACCGATGTCGCTGCATAGACGCCTTCAGCGCCCGCATGGCGGGAATAGTTGGTGGTCTGCGTCGAGACGACGACGGCGTTGGGAATCGTGACCTCCTCGCGCCGCGGAGTCTTCAGCTTGGTCGACAGGGGTCCCACATGCGTGACGGTTCCATCGACGTTGCCGATGCGAACGTAATCCCCAACACGCAGCGCTCGGGAGAAGGTGATGGTGAGGCCACTCATCAGTTGGTTGACAATGCCGCTCGAGCCCAGCGAGATCACGAGCCCCACGAACACGCTGACGCCTCTGAATGCGTCCGAATTGCTACCTGGCAGATAGGGATAGGCCATCGCCAGAGCAAAGAGCCACAGAAGTGCGGTGGCGAGACGTCGGGTTGGTTGCGCCGTCTCGGGATAGATCCCGGGGAGCGTGGCGCGCCCCTCTTCGACGCCCCGGAAAATTACCCTCAATAACTTGACGGCCATCCAAGTGAACGCGACGATCACCAGGACCGAAAACAAATTGGGCATGGCGCCGAGAAAGTTGCTCCCCATGACGGCCAGCCGTTGCAATAGGAAGCTCCGAAGCGTTTCGCCCCAAGGTCGAGTGTACGGAAACTGACGAAGAACGAAGGTCAACCAGAAGTAGAGCAGCGCGAGCCCGGCACTGATGGACACCAGGCTCACCAGGTAGGGGAAGTACTCCTGGAGCCGCGACTCGCGGACCAAGAAGCCAACCGGCAATCGTTGCAGTTGACGGTCGGCCGCCCGCTTCGCGGCTCCTCCGAGCGCAAAATGAAAACGAATCACTAGTCGGAGGAGAACAATCAACACCAGGGTTGCGAGAAGCGATAGGACACCGGCCCGGAACAGGCGTCGCGGTGTTCGAAGCTCGATCCCCTCGTCGTATGCCAACTGCAGACGGGCGACCGTTGCCCGCGCGACCTCTTCCAGCGTTTCGGTACCGAACGGATCGAGGTCCGCAGGGACGAGCGCGAACACGTCTTGCTGGCCGATCATGATGACCTGACCTCCCGCCAAAGGTCTCGCCGCCACGATCCTCGGCATCCCCTGTCCGATGATTGACGAGATCAACTGGCTCGCCGACGCGGTGCGGGTGGCTGGGGTTCTCAGGAGGATGGTCGCGCGAAGGACTACGATTTCGCGATTGCTCACCATCAACGTTGCGGCGGGGGCATCGGTCGTGGCCGTGCTGACCGCCTCTTTCAGCGCCGCCGTGGTGCGTGCGTCAGCCTCGGCGGTGGGTTGCGTCGCGCTTGGTGCTCCGGGTGTCTGGCCATGGAGGACGGAACACGACAGGATGACCGCGAGAATTGGTCCGCTGCACCGAAACCACTGTGCTCTCCGGGCGTTGTCTGCCATGGCGAATGTCAATCGATCCAGGTTCCTGGGCGTCGGGTCACAGCCTGTTGCCAACGGGTGTAGTATGCCCGAAACGTCGTAAGTCGCCGGTCAGACTGACGTCCGCGAGGCGGACGGAAAGGGGCTTCCGCATGGCGCCGCGTGCATCGCTCGATCGCAGGGATTTTCTCAAGAGCGCGGGGATCACGGCATTCGTCGGATCCGCCGGCGTTCGCACCGCCACGGCGCATTCTGGTGGCGTCCTTGCCTACGAGCCACCGGATGGAAAGTACGACTTCGACACCGTCTACAACCGAATCGGCACGGACTGCACGAAGTGGGACCGGCAGATCCGCCTGTACGGCGCGGGCAGCATCGCCGTCGGCATGGGGATCGCGGATATGGATTTCCGCGCCGCGCCTGCGATTACCAAGGCCCTGCAGGATCGCCTCGCGCACGAGAATTGGGGCTACCTGGACATGCCGCAGTCCTTTATCGCCAGCATCGTGTCGTGGAACAAGCGCCGCTATGGTGTCGAGATCGATCCCAACACGTTGGTGATTGCGGCGGGCGTGCATCCCGCGCTGATTGCCGCGATTCAGACGTTCTCGCCGCCTGGCAGCAAAGTTCTGATGCAGACGCCGGCCTACGACGGGTTCTACTCGGACCTTCGCTTCGCTCGCGTCAAGGCGGAAGAGAGCCCGTTGCGGCTCGTTGATGGGCGCTACTCGATGGACTTCGACGATCTCGAGCGGCGAATCAGCCATGACACCAACACGATGATTCTTTGCAATCCGCACAACCCGACCGGCAACTGTTGGAGCGCCGAGGATCTCACCCGCCTCGGCGAGATTTGCCTCCGTCGTCGCGTCGTCGTGCTGGCGGATGAGATTCATTGCGATTTCGTCAGCAAGGGGCACAAGTACACGCCGTTTGCCAGCCTGCCCAACAAGGCGATTGTGGATAACAGCATCACGTTCAAAGCGGCCAGCAAGTCGTTCGGATTAGCCGCCCACAAGATCGGCTGGTTCTATTCAACCAACCCGGACCTGCTGGCCAGGGTACGCGCGAACCATCGCGCGGATCTCAGCACGCTGGGGGTCGTCGCCAACCGCGCGGCCTACGAAGGCGGGGAGGAGTGGCTGAATCAGCTGGTCGCTTATATCGATGCGAATCACGACTTCGTGCAGCAATACGTCCGCGACAACATGCCGCTGGTGAAGTACAGGAAGGCGGAGGGGACCTACCTGGCATGGTTGGATGTGAGTGCGGTCGGTGATCGCATCGGCGCTGCGGGACTGGCCGAGGCGGCGAACAAAACCCGGAACGCGTCGACCGCCGCCTTGACACCGGAGAACATGGTCGAGCGGCATTTCGTCTCGCACGCGAAGGTGCACATGAACCCGGGTTCGGCCTACGGGCTGGGCGGCCACGGCCGCATGCGGATGAATATCGCGACGTCGCGGAAACTGCTGGAGCTGGCTCTCAACAACCTGGCAACGGCGCTGCGGAAGACCTGACAGGAAAGTTACAAGTTACAAGTTACCAGTTACAAACTGCGGTCGCCGTTTCGAGCGCCTGCACGCGCTGCGGCACCGAGAACTTCGCACGCAACTTTGAACTTGTAACTTGTAACTTGTAACTTTCAGAATCCCACAATCAGACTGATCCGCGCCGTGCGCGGCAGCGTCGGGTGAAAGTGAAAGTCCTCGATCCCTTCGCTCGGCTCTCCGGCCAGCCGCGACGTGTAGAAATAGTCGATGTCGCTGTGGTCGGCATCGAAGAGATTGAACACGTCGAGGGCCAGGCGGAGGGAGTTGCTGAAGCGGTAGCCCACCTCGAGATTCACTAGACTCGTTGCGCGTGAGCGAATCGAGTTGTCCTCGCGTAGCGGCCGCGGCCCGAAGTATCGCCAGCGCACGCTGCCAAACATGTTTCGCACGCTATCGATGGTGGCGCCGCCTGACACGACGGTGGCCACTGCCCCGGGCAGGTAGTCCCCGGCAGGATCATCATCTGTGAAATGTGATCGCGACACGGAGACGTCGGCGTCAAGCGTCAGCCATCGCTGCGGTGAGTAGTAGCTGGCCCATTCGACCCCGAACCGGTGGCTGGGACGGCCGGCTTCTGTCGTACCAGCGTCGCCGATGAAGATCAGTTCCGAATCGAGGCTCAGGGTCCAGAGCGACAGGCTCGTCTGCAGGCGAGGAATACGGACGGTTCGGATCCCGACTTCTGCGCCTTTCGCGCGCGCGAGCGGCGTCACTCGCTGGGCAACGTCGCCGGTCTGAGGATCGACGGTAATGGTCGCGCCGCGCGCGTCATTGCTATGAAACCCCAGGCCGGCGTTGAGATAGAGCTCGGTTCCTTGCCAGGGTCCGAGCACCGCGCCGCCCTTGGGGCTGACCAGCCCGGCGTATTCGGTGCCCGAGTTGGCCGGCTCACCCGCCGTGACGTTGAACCGATAGCCATCGACCCGTACGCCGGCGAGCGTCCGGAGCCACGGCGTCCATTCGGTTTCGTTCTGCACATACCCGGCGACGCTCGATTGGAGCACTGAGTCTTCACGAACGGTTTCGAGCGCTCGGCGCGCGACCGTGTGATACAGCCCCACGCTGCTGATGTTGTCGTTCCGCAATTGAATGCCCATCGTGTTCTGCACCGGGCGATCCGCCCAGCGCCCCAGACGTCGATGACTGAGCTTGGCGCCAGTGACGAAGCGCTGGTCTGACTGACGGAACTGGTCGCCGTTCACGGGGTCGTCCAGGAAGTACGTGAAGTTCGAAAACAGGTTGAGGTCGTACCCGATGCCAAACGCCATCACCTTCGTGCTGGCATTGCGGCGGGTTCGCTGCCATTCGAACGAGCCGCTATAGCGATGCGAATCGCCGCCATCAGTCGTATCGATCGTGCCGAAGCGATCAAGTGACCCGCCGTTGACGGCTCGCACCGGGATCTGATCCGTCGAATTCCAGGTTCCGCGATATCCCATACCCGTGACAGCGAAGCCGTTCAACGCGTCGCCGCGGCTGAACCGTACGAGCGCGTTGACTTTGCGAAAGCTGTCGGGTTGCTCCCATGGGCCGTCGTTGCGCTGGACCTCGAGTGCCGCCAGGAGGTGGCCGGCGCCGGCCGACGGCGACGCCGCCACCAGCGCGCGCCCATAGCCCTGCCCGCCGCCGCCGATGCGGATGATGGGGCGCGCCAGGGAGTTGGTGTAGTTGAGGTTGGCCGCACCGGCGGTGGCAAAGTCGCCCTGGTCCGCGAAGTATGGGCCCTTCGAGTACTGAACCCCGCTGACGAGTTCGGGGATCAGAAAGTTGAGGTCGGAGTAGCCGTGACCATGGCCGTGCGACGGCATGTTGGCCGGCATGCCTGCGACCGTGGTCGAGAAGTCGGTTCCATGATCGAGGTTGAAGCCACGCAGATAGTACTGATTGGCTTTTCCTTCGCCACTATGCTGGCTGATCACGACGCCCGGCACCGTTTCGAGGACTTCTCCCGCTCGCATCACCGGCCGTGTATCCAGCTGTCGGGCTGTGATCGCGCCCTGGCTTGCCGACTGTGCGATGCCAACGAGGTTCAGTGCCGGGTCCTCGGCGTCCGCGAGGTTGGTAAAGGTCGATTTGGCCGTGACGGTGACATCGGCGCTGAGAGCGAGATAAAGGACCACGTCCGAGCGCACGCGACCGGCTGCCGGAACACTGACCTCGCGTCTGGCACTGGCGAAGTTGATCAGGGCAAAGGACAGTTGCGCTGGACCGGCAGCCAGTCGATCGAATCGGTAAGCGCCGCGCGTGTCGGTCTCGGTGTGGGAGGCGGTACCTCCGGCGGCCCTGAGCTCGACGATCACGCCCGGCAACGCTCCACCAGTTTCGTCGCGGACGGTACCCACGACCTCGGACGTTTGGGCCAACGCGGTGCCCGTGAACATCGTCAGGCAGGTCAGCAGAGCTACGAATATTGAAACCATCGTCGAGGTAACAGGGCTCCAGCGACGATATGACGCTCAAATCACACCGGGCGGTGCAAGATTCCTCTTCAGGCTAACGTTCTGGAGCGAAAGTTGGATTTCAATCAGGCGTTTACTTCGGAACGGCCCGGGGCATATCCGGCCATCCGCGCATACCCTTGGACGATCGCCTGACGTTCGGCATAGCTCGCGACAGCTTCGATATCGTCAAATCCTTCAGGGGCACGACTCTCGACGATGTCGATGATGCCCTCGGGGCCGCCTTTGCGATTGCTCAACACAATCTGGCTGGTCAGTGGTCGCCGCTCGGCGTCGTACGCAGCCAGGGCGTCGACGACCGAGTCGGAGGAGGACAGATGGCGTGTCAGCGAGCGCGCGTCGAGGATCGCCTGACTGGCTCCGTTGCTGCCGACGGGATACATCGGATGTGCGGCATCGCCCAGCAGTGTCGTTCGGCCGAACGACCAGTGGGGAAGGGGGTCGCGATCGCAGTTGGGAAACTCGAAAAACGTCGGTGGACTCCTCGATGATCGCCATCGGATCAATGAAGTCGAGCCGAAACCTCCGAACGAAGTGCAGTGGCTCACCGAGATGGCCGGAGCGGCACCAGTCCTGGCGAGCGGGCGGCGCTCCGCTTCCGGTCGCGATGCGTGCCATCACTGCCCAGTTGGTCAGACGCCGTGCCGGTGTGTCGCTGACATCGATTGGGTAGAAGACAAACTTCGCCGCATTACCGCCAGCAATCACCATCGTCTTGCCGTCGGCGTAGACGGGCCAGTCGGCCGTCCCGCGCCAAAGCATGATGCCGCTCCAGATTGGCGGGCCCTCGTCGGGATACAAAATCGATCGCACAGCCGAGTGGATGCCGTCGCAGCCGACCAGCGCATCGCCGGCGACAGAAATCGTGTCGCGTGCGATCTGGTGGTGAAAGTGCGCGACAACCCGGCCACGGCGTTCGTCGAACCCCTTCAACCGGCAACCCGTGTTGATGCGGTTTCGACCGAGACGCTCGGTAGCGGCTCGCACCAGGACGCCGTGCAGCTTTCCGCGATGGATGCTGAACTGCGGTGTCTCGTGACCTGCGCTCAGACCTCGGGGTTCCCGCCAGATGATCTGGCCCAGGCGATTCATGTAGATCAGCTCACTGGTCCGAGTCCCGACGCAGTCGAGGGCAGGCAGGAGCCCCAGTGCGGCCAGTTCCCTCGTGGCGTGCGGCAACAGGTTGATGCCGACGCCCAGCTCGGCGAGTTCCCGCGCCTGTTCGAACACCTCGACCTCGATTCCGGCCCGATGCAGGGCCAAAGCCGCGGTCAGCCCGCCGATTCCAGCTCCGACGATGATTACCTTCATTGATGGCACAGTCCTGTACCGCCAGCGTGTCATCACGGAATGGCATCTCGCTGTCACGAAGTTTGGCTGATGGGGAAGTGAAGAAACGTGACGTGGGGCTGGCGAAGGATCTCATCGGGTTGCGCACTCTAACCGTCAAGCGCCTGATCCTGGAATTCGCTGACGAGCTGTTGAATGCCGCACACAAGCTCACCGATGTTCGTCCCTCTCGCCGTGACCAGCACGGTGCTCGCGTTGGGTACCGTCGCAGACGCCTCGGGTCAACAAGGTTCGTATGTGGGGCGACCAGTCGCGGAGGTTTTGCAGCAACTGCAAACGACCGAACTCCGGATCATCTTCAGCAGTGATCTCGTGCCGCCGACACTGCGCGTCAAGACCGAGCCGAGGAGTCGTGACGCTCGTCAGATCGCGCATCAGATTCTCGAGCCACTGGGCCTGACGCTGCAGCAAGGGCCGCGCAACACATGGCTTGTGGTAAAGCTGCCGCGGACCACTGCGTCACCCCCGCGTACCCAGCAGGCGCCGGCGACAGATTCCGGCGATGAAGTCCAAGTCAAAACGCCAATTGCAGTGGACCCCCTGCGCATTGAAGAGCGTGTCGATGTGGTCGATCGCCTGCGAGAGCCCGCTGACCGCGCCACCGTGTACACGCTCAGCGCGCCTGACATTCGCGAGACCGCGGGTGCTTTCGAAAACGTGCTGCACGTGCTGCAGCTGCTGCCGGGCGTCGCGGCCACCAACGATGAAGATGGCAAGCTTGCAGTCCGGGGTGCTGGACCCGAGCACAACCTCCTCGTAGTGGATGGCATTGCCATTCATAGCCCGCAACGGTTTGGAGACTTCACGTCCAGCTTTCTGAATCCGGCAACGGCGGCGAGCGTGACGCTCGACCCATCCGGTCTCTCAGCGCGCCACGGGGGACGCCTGTCGTCGGTGACCTCGATCGAGACCCGCGATGGTAGTCGCGATCGCAAGTTGGGCGTTTCAGGATCGCTGGGACTCGTCAGCGGCGATGTCCTACTCGAAGGACGGCTGCCCGGAACGCAAAGCGGATCATGGTGGGCGACCGCGCGGGGCACCTACTACCGAACGTTGCTCAAAAGCTTTAACAACGGCACCATGCCCGGCTTTGGCGACGTCCAGTTCAAGGTCAGCGCGCAACCGAGCGCGAAGACGCGCCTGAGCGTGTTCGGCCTGGCCGGCCGGGAATCGATGACTCAGTACCGACTTCGGTACCGGACGGCCAGGAGCAGGTGATGGCGCAGCTTATCGGCATCAGTCGATTGGGCGTGATGAACCTGTCGTGGACACCCACCGCGCGGTTGATCACGACCACCACGCTCTCGGCGTATGCGCATGACGCCCGGGACCATGACCTCCACCACTTTCGGGGATCCGCCGTGGGAACGTGAGCTCTCCGTCGACGATTTCGCGGCCCGGCAGCGGGCCGTGTTTGCACTGTCTGCACGGCATGTCCTGGACGTCGGCATCGACGCGCATCGCATCCGAAGCTCGTGGCGAATGTCGGGCCTCAAACCGCCCGAGTTTCCCCGTGGCCTGGGACCGAGCACATGGGGTGAAGGCATCGACGTAAGCCTCGGGCCCGTGGACGCGCGACTGCGTCGAACCGTGGTCGGGACCTGGCTGCAGGATCGATTTCCCCTCGGCTCCCAGTGGGTCGCCGAGCCCGGCGTGCGCCTCGACTGGAACTCCTTCACCGGGGAAGCATCGTGGCAACCACGCGTGCGGGTTTCCGGCCAGTTGGGCAACATGGTGGTATGGGCGGGGGCGGCCGTCCAGACGCAAACACCCTCACACGAGAGCTTGCAAGGATTCGACTACTTTCACCTGGACGATGCGATCGCCAACGAGCTTCGAAACGAGCGATCGCGACAAGTCGTGGTCGGCTTCGAGCGATCGCTGACCGCGGGGTTTGGTGTGCGTCTCGAAGCGTACCACCGCTGGTTCGACCGGCTGCTGGTCCAGCGGCTCGAGTCTGGCGCCGAGCGCACTGCACGGCTGGCGACCTATCAAATCCCACCGGATCTGCCGCACGACAGTGTGATTCTCGAATATCGACCCACGATTCATCCAGAGAGCACTGGACGCGGGGAGGCGTCCGGCCTTGAAATCCTCGTGCACCGCAGCGGGCGCCGTATCAGCGCCTCGCTCGGATACACCCTCAGCAAGTCGACCCGCGAGTTGCACGGTTACAGCGTGCCGTTCGACTTCGACCGGCGCCATGCCTTGAGCGCGACCGGTGCCTGGGAGATCACGGATCGCGTGCGATTTGCCACCACGTGGCGCGGCGCCTCAGGCTATCCGGTGACACCGTTGCACGACGAGGTGATCTTCTCTCGGACGGTCCACCTCGACGGCACGATCGACCCAATCGCACGACCGTCGCGTCAGCGCGATGGCACGCTGACTACATTCTTCACTCCCGCGATGCGCCAGCTGGCGTTGCGCAATGACGGGCGCCTCAACGGCTATTCACGCACCGACGTTCGTGTGACCTACGCTACTCGCCGCCACTGGGAGTTCTACGGCGAAGTCATCAACCTGTTCAACCAGCGCAACTACCTGTTGAGGATCGACATCCCTGCCACGTCGAGTGGGCTGCCTGCTCACACGGCCCATAACAACGTGTACACCGAGCTCGAGCGAATACCGACGGGCGGGATTCGCTTCAAGTTCTGAGAAACAGGTTTGCAGGTCATGAAGAGCCCGCTGGCCTCGTCGGATCGCACGCTCGTGAGCCAGATGCTCGAGGGCGACGAAGTGGCGTTCACGCAGTTTTTTGAGGCGGCGTACCCCGCCCTCTATCGTTTCGCGCTGCCGCGTCTCGACCATGACCAGGATGCGGCAGGCGAGGTGGCCCAGGCCGCGATCTGCAAGGCCATCGGCAAGCTCCACACCTATCGCGGTGAGGCTGCACTCTTGACGTGGCTGTGTACGTTCTGCCGGCACGAGCTCTACGCCTATGGCAAGCGGCATCAGCGGCACCTTCGGGTCGAGTTGCTCGAGGACGATCCCGAGATTCGCGCGGCGCTCGAGTCGTTGCGCGCCTCGGCCGCCGACGACCTCGCCGCATCGCTCGATCGCAGCCGGGCTGCGTCGCTCGTGCAGCGGACGCTGGAACACTTGCCGCCTCGTTACGCCGACGCGCTCGAGTGGAAGTACATCGATGAAGTTTCGGTTCAAGAGATCGGCATTCGGCTCGGCGTAGGAACCAAGGCGGCCGAATCGCTTCTGACGAGAGCACGACGAGCCTTTCGCGAAGCGTTTCTCACCTTGGTTCCGTCTCGTCAAGGCCTGGATGTGAGTGAAGGCTAGCGCAGTGGAGACAACGTGCATGGAGCGACGACCGTGACCAGCGATGAGCAGATCGGCCAGTTGCTGAAGCTTGCCGGCCCGCGTCCGATGCCCGATCCCGTGCTCATGGCGCAGGCGCGGATGGCCGCGCGCGCCGAATGGTCGCGTGTCCTCGCGCGCCGCAGTCCTGTTCGCTCATGGTGGGCGCTGACTGGCATGGCCCTCGTTGCCAGCACTTTGCTGGTGGCCGCATGGTCTTGGCTTCGCCCACCCTTGCCATCACCACCGCCGCGCGTCGAGCTGGCAACGATCCAGACGCTGACCGGGTTGTTGCTCATCGACGGAGTTGGTGATGAACGACAGGCGGTGAGTCAGCGCGGCACAACCCTTCGTGCGGGGGACGGTATCGAAACGCCTCCAGGCAGCCGGGTCGGCCTGTCCGTGGCGGGTGGCATCGATGTCAGGCTGCATGAACGATCGGTGGCGGTTCTCGACACGGCCAACCGCATGACGCTAACTCGCGGAACGGTCTATGTCGATGCCGGCCTGGTTCGTCACCCGTCAGGCTTTCAGATCGACACGCCGCTGGGCACGGTCCGGCACGTCGGCACACAGTTCGAGGTGCACCTGCTTGACGCCGTCCTTCGAGTCAGGGTTCGCGAGGGCTCGATCGCGCTCGACGCTGCGAGCGCACGGTGGACGTCACAAGCGGGCGAAGCGCTGCTGCTGGTACCCGGTCGGGCGCCCGAGCGTTCGTCGATCGCGACCTCCGGCCCGGAATGGCGCTGGATCAGCGATCTCGCGCGGCCGTTTCAGCTCGAGGGCGCAAGCGTGATCGCCTTCCTGGATTGGGTCAGCCGCGAACAAGGCTGGCGGTGGCAGTTCGAGCAACCCGCGATGCGAGACCGCGTCGAGCAAATCGTGCTGCACGGCACGATCGACGGGTTGACGCCCGAGGAGGCCCTGGCTGCCGTGCTACCGACCTGCGGTCTCACGTACCGACAGGACGGGGCACGACTCATCGTCGGCGTGCTGTCGACAGGTCGCTAGCCACGCCTGAGAACGCTAGCTGGGCCGTTGCAGATTTTGGCGCCCTCGACGTCTGCTCCTGATACAGAATAGCCGCCTTACCGCGAGCTTGACGGCTCGAGTTCGCTGCAAGGTACCTGCGAATCGGAGGACGCGATGGCCGAGGCTCCCAAAGCCGACCGCGACGGCTGGAACGCAACTCACTGGTACGAAGTGCAAGAAGGCGACAGGTTGTCGAAGATCGCCAAGCTCGTGTACGGAGACGCCGCGCTGTATCCGCGCATCTTCGAAGCGAACCGTGACGTGCTGAATGATCCCAATCGCATCGAAGTCGGTCAGAAGCTGCGCATTCCCTAGAAGCGCCGCTCACCCCAGCCCCACGTCGAATGCGAGGAGAGTGATGACCCAAGCCTGTGCAGTCGTAGTGTCCCTCGGATTGAGCCTCATGGCCGGCGCGTGCGGTGATGGTGGTCGAGCCCACGCCGAAGCTGCCGTCAGAGCTGCCGAAGGGACACTGGCGACGGTCCGGACAGAAGCCGTGCGCTATGTGCCCGATCAGGTCAAGGCAGTCGACGGGTCGATGGCAGCCGTCAGAGATGCGTTCTCGAAGGGCAGCTACACGCAAGTGCTGACGGATACTCCAGCGCTGCTGTCCAAGATCTCGGCGCTGGCCGCAGCCGCAGCGGCGAAGAAGACTGAGTCGACCACGAGCTGGCAAGCGATGAGCGACGAGGTGCCACAGATGATCCAGACGATCCAGAGCGGGGTGGATGTGCTGTCGAAATCGCGCAGACTCCCCGAGGGCCTGACCCGAGTTGCGCTGGACGAAGCGAAGGCCGGGCTCGAGGTGATCAATCGCACGTGGACGGAGGCCACAGACGCATTCAGGGCCGGCAATCTTGCCGATGCGATAGCCAAGGCCACGACGGTGAAGGCTCGTGCGGCCGAGGTGATGACCGCACTCAACATGCAGGTGCCACCAACGCTGAAGTAGCGAGAACGGAGACCTTATGTCCACAAAGAATGATTACGGTGCCGAGGAATGGAAGGCGATCACCGGAGCTCCGGTGGCCGCGGGACTTTACATCACATTGGCCGACGCCAGTGGTCCGGTCGGGATTGCCAAGGAGGCGATGGCCGTCGGAAAGGCCATAACCGAATCAGCCTCCGCTGACGCGCCGGAGATCGTGAAGGCGCTCGCTGAGAGCGTCAGGAATGCAGGTGGACGCCCCGAATTGCCGGATGTGCCAAAGACCGACCGCGCCCAAATGCAGATGGCACTGATCGGTACACTTCAGAACGCCATCAGCACGGTCGCGGCGAAGTCGCCGGCCGAAGCGGAGGCCTACAAGGCCTGGCTGGTCTCTGTTGCCACGAAGGTAGCGCACGCGTCCAAGGAAGGTGGCTTCCTGGGCATCGGGGGCACGGAGGTGAGCGCGGAGGAGCAGGAGGCGCTCAAGCAATTGGCGAGTGCGCTCGGCACGACGGGTCCGGCGATCACGACCTAAACCAGCAATTCGCCGCCAGGCTGTTGTGAAACGACTGCAACACGACCAGCCTTGCCAGGGCTACGGCTGGTCGTGATTCGTGCTGGATTTGTGCCTACTCAAGTGAATGGAGTAAACCGACTTATCATCGGTCCCCAACCGAGGCACCTCGTGGGGATACTGTGAAAAGCGATCTCATTAACGTGATTGCGCGTCCGATGGGACGGCTGGCACGCCGCATACTCTCGCCGTCACAGCACCTCGCGGTGCGAGGCGTTGCGGACGAATGCGTAATCGCCATGCGGCATCGCGCTGGACGTCGACTTCTCAGGAAGCATGCGCTTTTGCGCCCGCAGAAACTGAACTTGGGATCGGGGGAGGTCAAAAAGCCAGGATTTCTCAACGTGGACCTCTACCCCGGCGGTGACGTCACTCTCGATTTGCGACTGGGCTTGCCCTTCGAGTCGGACTGCTGCGACCTGATTTTTTCAGAGCATTTCTTTGAGCATGTTGATTATCCGGAACCCATCACACAACTCCTGATCGAGTGCCTACGCGTGTTACGGCCAGGCGGCGAACTGCGATTCAGCGTACCCGATACGGCGTGGCCGTTGGTCGACTATGCCGCTGGTAACGGGGCGCCTTACTTCGCGGCTTGTCTTGTACACGGCTGGCACCCTCCGAGCTGTCAAACACGGCTCGAGCACATCAATTACCACTTTCGCCAGGATGGGCAGCACAAGTTTGCCTACGATTTCGAGACCGCTGAAAAGTTGCTGCAGCGCGCAGGATTTGTCGGAGTGTCGCAGCGAACCTTTGAGCCATCTTTGGATGCGCCACATCGTGAGGTCGGCAGTCTCTTCATTACTGCACTCAAGCCTGCGAAGTGATTCTTTGTGGCTCGGAGGCGCTGTCGCTTGTTCGTGAGTGTTGCCGCGTGCCACTGGACTGAGTCGACTCACGGAACTGAGATGGCGTGCAGTCGAACGCGCGTCTGAATGCCGCCGTGAAGTGACTGTGACTCGAAAACCCAAGGTTGAAAGCCAGGGTCGTGAGGTCTGACGAATGAGGCAATTCGACCAGCGCGCGTGCCAGCCGTAACTGCATGACGTATCGGTGGAGCGGAACGCCTTCCACCCGCCGGAATAGGTCCGTCAGGTAAGTTGGCGACGCACCGACCGCACGGGCGACATCGCGCAGGCGGAGCGGAGTCGACAGTCGTGCGTGCAGGAACTCTTTGGTCGATCGAACCAGCCGCTGCGTTCGAGGGCTGGGGATCGCACGGGCGGGCTCGTGTTGCAGGGCCTCGCGGAGAAGGTCGATGAGCAGTTCCTCGGCGGCGATGCCGTCCCACTGACCAGCGAGTGCCTGGTGTAGAAACCGGGCCCGCAACCCCTGCAGCTTCAAATCGGCTCGGCGACTTCGCCGGCGAAACATCGGATGACCCGAGAGCTGCAGCGGCGAGGACTGCGTGAGCTCGGCCAGCAGATCACGGTCGGGCGTGATGATCAACTCCGCATACCGGCCCGCGATCGGCTGGCTGAGGTGGAAGCTCTCGCCGCCGGCAACGAACAGCACTTGGTTGGGGTCGGCAACGACGTCATCGTGCCCGACGTGCCACACGAACAGCCCGCGGTAGGGAAGGCAGATCTGAAAGAACGGCGAGTAAGCCTCGGGACTGCCATTGCGAAGCGTGCCCGAACTTCGCAGGTCTTCGACCAGTCCAATGGATGACTCCCACAGGCGCGTTCGATGTGTGCGCCCCAGTTCGCACGGCACGCGAAACAGCGATGAAGACGGATTGGCTTCGGCAGGTCGCGTTGGGATCTCGATCGGGTGGCTCACAACGTTGCTCCGGTCAGGCGCTCCTCAATTGTAGACGCCGAACGTTGCCGACTAGTTCTCGAGGTCCGATTTTTACGATCGAAGGATTGTGATAGCGGAGGTTCTCGACGAAGGTTCTCAAAGGGGGTTCTTGACGAAGGTTCTCGACGGACGTTCGACGATAGTTCATGACGGAGTTCTGGGAACGATCGTGAAGAACCGTCGTCAAGAACCGTCGTGAAGAACCCCTGTGGAGTTGATGTTCGCTTTGAGCCACGACTCCATTTCCACGAGTCGAGATGCAGCCTCGGCACCGAGTGCATCCGTGAAACGATGTCGGTTGCGGTAACTGCAGAGGATGAGCACTCGTTGATCCGGAGCAGCACGGACTGCTTCAAGGGCTCGATCCACCATGAATCGGTCCCACTGCTCCTGAACGGTTCTCATTGCATCGCCAACCGTGGCGTACTGGGTGACGTAGTACGCGCGCGAGAGACTCCCGGTCGTTGCGTCGTGAGCGTCTGCCGGATGCTGCCAATGGGCCCGCAATGCGGTCTCGAGCGCGCGCTGATAGCCAGACCATTGCTTCGAGCCTTCCGGATCGCGCGCGGTGAAGGCCTTCATCGCGCTCGAGGCATCGCCCGTCATCTGCGCGAAGAGCTGACCGCCGGGCTCCATGGCGACCGCCTTGGCGGGCGAGCCCGACAGCAGCGGCCAGATGACTTTCGGATATTCGGGCCGCCCAGGCGTGTCCTTGCGTTCTGCCAGCTCGTCCGGCCGCACCTCGAGGACCATCACCTCGGGCTTGATCGCGGTGACCACTCGCTGCAGTGTGTCGAAGTCGAACGACTCCTCAGTTTGATGAAGGGCGTGGAGAGCGCCAACCACGTAGACGCCCGCAGTTTGGGTGCGGGCCTGCGTCTCGGGACCTAACCCGACTCCAGCAGCCAGCCCTCCGAGGATCAAGACACGTAGCGTGGCACGGCGGTTCCGGTTCATCACTTTTCGGCTGGGCGTCAACGTCATCACCACCACACAGACGCACAGCGGCAGTAGTTGGCCTGTACCGCTTCCAAACCTGCCGCTTGACACGCCGCCGGCGCACAGTAATACTGTACTAGTTCAGTAGTACAGTAACCCATGCTCTTCCGGCCCAACCCCTCGTCGGGCGTTCCCATTTACCTGCAGTTGATGGAGCAGGTGAAGCACAGCATCGAGACCGGCGCGCTACGGCCGGGCGACCAATTGCCGGGCATTCGGCCCTTGGCCGAGCAGCTCGTGATCAACCCGAACACGGTCGCCAAGGCATACCGCGAGCTCGAACACGAGGGCGCGATCGAGTTGCGCCACGGCGCGGGGGCCTTCGTTTCCGGGCAGGCGCGCACGAAGAAAGTGACCGAGAAGCTCCGGGCCGGCCAGGCGGTGGTGGCCGCGGCCGTGGATCGGCTGCGAAAGAGCGGTGTGACCGACGAGGAGATCCGGCGGTTGTTCGAGGCGGAACTGATCGGGCTGGGGAAGGCAGGAGTCAATGACTGACGTGCTGGCAATTGAGACCGTCGAGCTGCGAAAGACATTTGACCGCGTGGAGGCGCTCTGCGGCGTCAATCTCAGGGTTCCATCCGGGTCGATCTTTGGCTATCTCGGACGCAACGGCGCCGGTAAGACCACGACGGCGAAGATCCTCCTCGGCATGGCTCGGCCCACGAGCGGACAGGCCCGGGTTCTTGGGATGCCCGCTGATGTGGCGGAGTCGAGCGTTGCCATCCGGGCGCGAACGGGATTCGTCAGCGACGAGAAGGATCTCTTCGACTACATGACCGTGGACGAGATGATCCGTTTCACAGCATCGTTCTTTCCGCGCTGGCGCCGCGACCTCGAGCAGCGCTACCTCCATCGGTTCGAGCTTCCACGCGAGCGAAGGGTCAAGGCCCTCTCGAGTGGAATGCGGACCAAGCTCGCGCTTCTTCTGGCGCTGTGTCGTGGCGCCGATCTGCTCATCCTGGATGAACCGACCTCTGCGCTCGATCCGGCGATGACGGACGAGGTACTGCAGGCTCTGGTCGCCCACGTGTCGGGCGAGGAGGCGACCGTGTTCTTCTCCTCCCACCAGATCGCCGATGTGGAGCAGATCTCCGACCACGTCGCGATCATCGATCGCGGCCGCACGGTCGTTGCCGGTGCGCTCGACGACCTGCGCGAGCAGTATCGCCGCATCCAACTGGTCTTCGAGGGCGAGGCGCCGATCGCGAGTTTTCGCGCGCCTGGGGTTGTTCGCGTCCGTCGGAATGGCCGCGTGCTCACCGTGCTGTCGAGTCGAGGTGTTGAACCGTTGATCCAAGAGGCCAGGCAACTGAATCCCCTGTCCGTTGACGTGATGCCGATTCCCCTCAAGGACCTGTTTCTCGAAACCGTCGCCGTGGAGGACTGAAATGCTCTGGTACAAATCGTGGCTCGAAACCCGCTGGCGCTTCTTGATTGGTCTCGTGCTCGTCATCGGCTCGGTCTGCAGCGTCGTGTTCGCGTACCCCGAAGTCCAAGCGATTCTGCAATCGACCCCTCCACGTACGGGCGACGGCATCATCGGCCGTCAGATTGCTGAAGCGATCGCGCTGTCCCGGGAGTATCGCGGCTATGTCTGGTCGGAGTGGCTCATGGGCAGGATTCCTGAGGTGCTTACGCTTTTTGCTGTGATGCTGGGGAGTGGTGGTTTGATGGCGCAAGCTCAGCGCGGCGGCGCGATCTTCACCCTGTCCCTTCCGGTGTCGAGACGACGCTTGCTCGGGGTGCGAGCCGCGACCGGGCTCGCTGAGCTGTCCTTGCTTGCCCTCGTGCCTATGCTCCTGCTGCCGATTCTGTCGCCCCTCGTCGGCGAAAACTACGCCATTGGCGATGCACTGGTGCACGCCCTCTGCCTCTTCATCGCGAGCAGCATGTTGTTCGCCTTTTCGTTTTTCTTGTCAACGGTGTTCAGCGACGTCTGGCGACCGGCCCTCATCGTCCTTTGCCTGGCGGTCCTCGTAGCGCTGGGCGAGCAGATCAGCGGGCTTTCGCGATACGGAGTGTACGGGTTGATGAGCGGCGAGACCTACTTTCGTGACGGGGTCCTGCCGTGGCTCGGGCTGGTTGCGAGCGCGATCGTGACAGCCGCCGCGATGAGCGCGGCGGTCGCCAACATCGCGCGTCAGGACTTTTGAAGGCAAAACAAAGGAGATCAACATGCGTGCGCTCACTCAATCCATTCTGGTTGGCTCGCTGTGTCTGGTCCTCGCGGGAAGTGGAATCACCCAGGGTCTGCCGGATCCGTCGGGGCATTGGGAAGGAACGCTTCAGGTGCCGGGAACCGAAATGAAAGTGGAAGTGGACCTTCGGAAAAACGGCACCGGGGCGTTTGAAGGCACGTTCGGTCAGCCGCTACAGGGCATCAAAGGTCTGCCCCTCTCGACCGTCACTGCGGAAGACAAGCGAGTGCGCTTCGTCGTCCGTGCGGGCGAGGCACCCGCGACGTTCGAGGGAGTTCTTTCAGACGACGGCACGTCGATCACGGGGACGGTCGAACAAGGTGGTCACACGATCCCTTTCACGCTGACTCGCAACGGCGACGCCAGGATCGCACCGCCGCCCGTCAACGGCCCGATCGGCAAAGAGTTGGAAGGCTCCTGGAACGGCGCGCTCGAAGGCAATGGGCGCTCGATGCGCGTGGTGCTGACGATGACCAATCACCCAAACGGGACTGCGACCGGGACGATCATGAGTCCCGACGGCAGCGGGATCGAGATTCCAATCGCGATGACACAGAAGGGTTCGAGTGTGACGATAGGTGTGCCATCGATCGGTGCGTCATTCGTGGGCACGCTGAACCCGGAGGGCACGGAGCTCACTGGACAATGGACGCAAGGTCCCGTGACGGGTCCGTTGACGTTCCAGCGCTCGAAATAGTGAAGGGGACTGTCCCCTTTTTATTGTTAACCAACGCGCTTAAACGGCGCCACCCGTTGGCAGATTTTGCGACGCGGCCGACTCCTCACATCGCAGTTGTTGCCGACCGATGGAAGCCGTTGCGCGACGTGGGACGAACAGGTTAACAATAAAAAGGGGACAGTCCCCAGTAACAAGTTAGAACCCGAACGACACCCCCACGGTCCCGCGCCAGTACCAGAAGTCGCCGAAGTCGACGTCCACGTCACCAAACTCGACGTCGGAAAGCTGTCGGAAATAGCGGAGGTCGCCGCGCACGCCAAAGGCCTGCCCGCCCACCCGAAGGCCGCCTCCCGCATTCACGCCCCACGCCGTGTCGCTGATGTCGGCGAAGAGGCCACCGACGTCCGTAATGTTGGTCCGCATGAGACCAAAGCCGCCCGTGACGTACGGTTGAATCCCACCTCCGCGGTATCCAAAGACGAGATTGCTCATGAACGTGAGCACATTGCCGTCACTCTCGAAATCGAACAACTCCTCCTCGTCTCCGGGCTCGAAGAAGTTGGGATGGTAGGCGAAGTCCAGTTCGAACCCGACGCCCGAGGTTCCCAGCCACATGACATCGCCGCCGTAGACAAGCTTGCTGTTCGGCTCAGCGGGGCCGAACTTCGCCGCGAACGTCGAACCCAGGTAGGGAGTGAAGTACGTGTCAGCCCCAGCAGCCGACGGCAGGCACAGAACACCCGCGACCAGGACGAGCACCGACCACGCTCTTTGGATGCGCATGAATACCACTCCTCAGATGGGCTCAGCAGGCGCTGGCGCACCTGGCCCGATGCGAGTGAGGAAGGACTCGCGAATTCATCGTAGCACTACCCCTGACTCTGGGCGACCCGCACGGTACGACCGCGGCTGATTGACCTTGATCCCGACGAACGTCCCGCGGTCGTCGCTATGGTAGTGGCCGGTCGACATTGACTCTACGATGTTCCCGCCAAGGCCATCGAACTGTTCGAAGATCAAGTCGAAACCGGCATCGTGAATCGGCTTGAAGCAGGTATTCCCGTCTCGGCCAGAACGATCGGCGGTTGCCCCAAGCTGCCCACTTTGCAGCCTCACGGCCTGCATATGAGTCATCGTTTTCGTATTCTGTATACCAGCGACCCATGATTGATTCGTTTTCGGTCAATTCGGAGAGTTGAAACTTCTCATTCGGCCGCTCAGTCGCAAAGTGCGTCTGGACAATCAACAGGCGCCGCGTGATGCTCGAGAGGAGCTGAAGAAAGTCCTTCGGGCGATCGAGATGATAGAGAAAGCCCGCAGCAAAATACGGCATCAAACGGGCCATATCTCGCCACGTTCCAGGCGTCATCACGGATGTATTCGAGGTTGATCAGATTGGTGTTCGCCTTGACGTACTGACAAGCCTGGAAGTTGTTGTGACGAACTTCGATACCGGTCGCCTGGAAGCCCAGACGAGCGAACTCGACCGTGTAACCACCTTCGAGACAGCCGAGGTCGGCAACGCGTATTTTGGTCTTGTCACCAGGAAAGACCACGCTCAACAGACCCGCCGCGGATCGGAACCATGGATGTTCTTCAATCGTGAACCCGATTTCCGGGCACGTATAGTGCCCGTTGTCCAGGCGAATCATTGTGTGCGGTGAATGCCATCTCCATAGCGGTCCCTAGTGTGGTTGAAGGTGACGGTGGCTGTTTGTCACAGGCATTCTATGTACCAACAGCCATTGAATGCCGCAGCTCATTGTCGAGCCGCATCGACGTGCTGAAAAGGGGGTTATCGGTGACATCTGTAGCCAGTCACTTGGGCATCCGGTTGGACGAGTACGATGCCCGCATCCGGACCTTCATTCCCGACTACGAGGTGATGATCAGCACGGCCGCACAGGCGCTTGCGACTCTCATTCGCGGCACCCCGCACATCGTTGACCTGGGCACGGGAACTGGTGCGTTGGCGAGTGCATGTCTGCAGATGATGCCCGCGGCACGCCTTACGTTGGTGGACGAGGACCCCGGCATTCTCGACGTCGCTCGCGGCAGACTGTCAACAGCTACCGAACGGATCACCGCGGTTGTCGGCAACTTCGTAGACGTCCCCCTGCCACGCTGCGATGCGATCGTCGGGTCGTTCGCGTTTCACCACGTGCACGATGCCGATCTCAAGCGCCAGGTCTATCGACGACTTCGCGAGGCGCTCGACCAGCACGGCGTGTTCATCACCGTCGACTGCTGTCCGCCCGCGGATCCACAGCTCGCCGCCAAGGGCCACACGGCCTGGCGGGACCACCTGAAACAAAGCTATGCGGATGATGAGGCCGATGGCTATCTGGCTGCGTGGGCGATAGAGGATGTGTACTTCTCGCTACCGCACGAGCTCGAGATGCTGACCGATGCCGGCTTTTCTTCCGAAGTCGTCTGGCGGCGTGAATTGTTCGCGGTGGTTGCCGCACGGCCGAGTCTAGTGCGGCACGCGATTGGCCATCGCCAGGGTGCTCTCGACGCAGCCCATCTGCTCCGCGAACCGGGTTCCGCATGCCGGAAAAACGCCGCTCCGGCGTAACGTCCGCGAACGCCGCGTGGGGACCCCAACCCCACGCGCTGTCACTCGCCTGCGCGACGTTTTTCGTGATCGTGGCGGCATGCTCCACACGGTTCTCTCCGCAAATGAGCTGCATCGAGCTTGCACCCGTGAGGCGGTAGTCTGAGCGCTTACTTCAGCCAAACGAGCACGTCCTAGTCCCGCTGCCGCCGCGGGTAATCGATGACGATGGCCTTGCCATCCGTCATGGCCCTCACGGCGTGCGGGACGTTCGGCGGAACGATGGCGGCCACCCCTGGTCCGGCGATCCGCGCCACGCCCTCGACCGTGATTTCCAGCTCGCCTTCAATGACGTCCCACACTTCCTCTTGCGGGTGAAAGTGCTGATGGACCGACGAGCCTTTCGTGAACTCGTAATGAGCGAACGTCATGCTGGGGGAGTCGAAGTAGCGCCCGTACCATCCCGGCTTTCGCTCGACAACCTTCAGCGTGTTGGTATCGACAAAGGGCATCACATACCTCCAATAGGTCTGCGGCGGCTGGGGCCGGTCGTTGCATCAAAGGTGGCGAGTAACCGACGCGGTGCTGTGAGGACGTAAGCGTCGGCCAGCAAGCGATGCATTCCGGCCCAATCAACGGAAGGCACGTCCAACCAAACGCCCACCCAGCCTCGATGCCCGAGGTACGCCGGAATATGGAATCGCTGCGGGTTGCTGACCACCAATCGATCGCTGAGACCCAACTCCGCTTTGAGGTTGAGGGCCAAACGGCCGTCACCATGATGGTCATCGAGCAGCCAGCCAAATCGTCGGCCTCGCACTTCCAAGCTCAGATGTCGTTCGCCGACGGCACGTGCTTCAGGCAACGACTCGACGAGCGCAATGAGACGCGCCCTACGCTTGAGTCGTTGGGCCTCGCTCAGCGCTATCGTGTTCTTCAGCATGTGCTACAACAGACTACTCTTCCCGAGATCGACGGCAAGTGGTTCCTCTCTCCAGAGGTCTGAGCCTGTTGAATGCCACCGTGCAGGGGGAACAGCCGATGAGCCGATTCGAGGCTGGGCTCGACGGGGTGACCTTCAGTGTCAAGGACTCTCGGCTGCTCGGCGGCTTCTACAAAGGCGCCGGACAGGGTCGACGACCAACCGCTGTTCTGGTGCATGGCTTGCCCGGCATCGAAAAGAACCTGGACATCGCCTACCGACTACGCGACCTTGGCTGGAACTGCCTCTACTTTCATTTCCGCGGCAGCTGGGGCTCGGAAGGCGAGTATTCCCTGGCTGGTCTGGTCGAAGACACTCAAGCGGCCGTGGAGTGGGCTCGGCAGCAGCCGTCAACGGACGCGAACCGTGTCGTTCTCATCGGCGGGAGCACCGGGGGGTACGTGGCGCTTCGTTGTGGCGCCGCCGATGCGCGCGTTCGCGCAATCGTCGGGATCAGCCCTCTGATCGAGCCCCGCGACTTTGTGTTTCGCGACGACATGGCGCGAGAGTTCGCCGCGATGCTGAATGCGATTAGCCCACGTGAATTGCAGCGCCAGTGGGAGGCGATGGCCCCCCTATCAGACGTCTTGCCGCAGCTGACATCGCGACCGCTACTGCTCGTGACCGGGGACCGCGACGATCTGTTCCCGCCCTCTCATTACGCCGCCTTCACTGCGACGCTGCCTCACGTTCGATGGTCGCGCGCGGAGGACGGCGATCACGCATTCAGCACGTGCCGCTCGTGGATGGTGCAGAGCGTGACCGACTGGCTGGTCGCTGAAGTCGGAACGTGAGTCTCACTCGAACAGCTCTGCCACGATGCCACCGTGGCGTAAACTACACGCGCCTGTTCGATTTTTCGGCGGCCGGCGGATCTTCGTGCCCCGCCCGCGCGTCTATCGTTTACGGGAACGATGCCGGACGGCTATGGCTGGATTGAGAGGAGGCAGGGTGATGAAACGCTATCTGCTGGGTGTGACGATTGCGCTTCTTGCGACCGCGACGGCATTTGCCGAACAGGCGACGACGAAGAAGTCGCTGTACGACCGAATCGGGGGCCAGGCCGCCCTGACGAAAGTGGTTGACGACTTTGTCGCGAGGGCGGCGGCGAATCCGAAAGTGAATTTCACGCGAAACGGGACCTGGAACGCCAGCGATGCCGCCGTCAAGACCCTCAAGCTGCACCTCGTCAATTTTCTCGGTGGCGCATTCGGCGGCCCGCAGAAGTACACCGGACGCTCGATGAAGGAAGCGCACAAGGGCATGGCGATTACGCAAGCCGAGTTCGACGCGTTGGCGGCGGATCTCAAAGCGGTGCTCGAGGCCAACAAGGTGCCCAGCGCCGAAGTCAACGAGATCATGAAGATTGCCGCGTCGACGGCCCCGGACATCGTCGAGAAAAAGTAGGCCGGCCGCCGGCTCCGGACGAGCTGCAACTTCGAACGCGTTCGCGATGCTGTCGTATTCTGCGGATATGAAGGTGCTGCTCGTTGTAATCGACGCGGCGACTCCGCGGGTGGTCTGTCCCGCCATCCAGATCGGACGGTTGCCGACGATGCACCAGCTCGTGGAGCTCGGCACGATGCATCAAGCATCGTGCACGATCTTCCCCTCGATTACGCCGGCTGCGACCACGGCCATTGTGACGGGTGCGTACCCCGCGGAGAACGGTATTACCGGCGCGTCCTGGTTCGACGAGGCCACCCAGGAAGTCGCCTACTATGGAGATGATTTCTGGGTGATCGTTCGGGAAGGTTTTCGCGCGTTTCTCGAGGACTTCCTGCTCCGTCTCAACGGCGATCGACTGCGCGTACCGACGCTCTTCGAACGAGTCGAGGCAGCGGGACAGCCGGCCGGATGCATCAACTACCTGGTCTTCCGAGGCCCCCACGCTCACACAGTAAAAATTCCCCGGTTACTGGCGTTGCTGCCGGGCGTTTCGCTCACCGAAACCGTCTGCGGTCCCTCCGTGTTGTGCCTTGGTGATTTCGTCGCGACTCGTACTCTCCGAAACCGTAAGCTCCGCGACAAGGGCGGCCTGCTCCATCGCTTTGGTATGGACGATGCGTCAACCGGAGAGTTACTGGAAGCGATCGCGGGCGACGGCCCCGATGCGTGGCCCGCCCTGACCGTCGCGTATTTCGCTGACAACGACTACCGCAGTCATGAAGTGGGGCCACACCGGGCGCTTCCGGTGGTCGAACGCGTCGATGCTGCGCTGGGCCGAATGTTCGAGGCCGGCGGCGGGATCGAAAGGGTGCTAGCAAAGACAATGATCGTGGTTACGTCCGATCACGGTCATACCGAGTTGCTTGCCGATGGTGATCAAGCGGTGATCCGCCTTGACCAGACGCTCGACGAGTTCCAGCGCGCGCAGCTTGGTGGGCGCTGGAAGCTTGGGGACGAGCTTCTAATCTGTCCTAACATGCGCGCGGCGGAGATTTACCTGCGCGATGCGACGCCCGTGCTCTTCGAACGTGTGGTGGCCGCGCTCGCAAGAGAGTCGCGGATCGATCAGCTGATTTGGCAGGCTCAGAACGCCCCTGACGACAACAGGCGGTACATCGTGCGCTCTCGCGGCGAACGGCTGGAGTTCTGGCGCCATCAAGACGCGTCTGGTGGCGCCGAGACGAGCGTTGATGCCTTCGGTGCGAAGTGGGCCTGGCGCGGTGATCTGGCGACCCTCGACGCCGAGCGGCATGATGGGCAACTCATGTGGTTCGACTATCCCAATGCGTTCGAGCGAATTGCCGGCGCGCTGGATCGCGAGCACGGCGCCGCCATCTGGGTCACTGCCGCGCCGGGGTGTGAGTTCGAAGCCACCGGCGGACGGGCGCACGTGGGAGGGGCCTCGCACGGTGCGCTTCACGCGCTCGACTCGCTCTGTCCGGTCATCGTGGCTGGTGGATCGGGCACGCGCCGATTGCCACTCGCGTTCCGCTCCGTCGATATCGCACCGATGTGCCTCGAGTGGCTCGGGCTAAAGTCGCCGTACAAGGTCGGAGCACCAAGAGGATCGTTTACTCCAACCTCACAAGCCCACGTCGCGTCGCGACCTTGATCGCTTCCGTGCGACTCGCGACCCCGAGCTTGTCGAACAAGTGGCCCAGGTGCGTCTTGACCGTGCGATCGCTGATGCCTAGCTCGCTCGCAATCTCCTTGTTGGCCTTGCCATCGGCCATCAGTCGCAGCGTCGCCAGCTCACGAGGCGTGAGTTGGACGTGCGTCACGCCCTCGGCCAGCTTCGCGGCGGCCGCCGGCGCCAGATAGGTTTTGCCCGCCAGGACGTCGCGAATACAGGCGATGAGATCGTCGGCTGAGATGTCTTTCAGCACATAAGCCTTGGCGCCCGCTTTGAGCGCGCGGGCGATTTCGTCGTCTGTGTCGTAGGTGGTGAGAACGATGACTCGCGCGCGCGGATCGCGCTCGCGAATGCGCCGAACGGCCTCGACGCCCTCCATTTCGGGCATGCGAAGGTCGAGCAACGTGACGTCCGGCTGGTAGCGCTCGTACGCTGCGACGGCCTCCACTCCGGTGCCGGCTTCGGCGACCACCCGCAGATCGGCTTCTTGATTGATGATGTTGGCAACGCCCGTCCTGAGCAGGGCGTGATCGTCGACCAGCAAGACGCGAGCCTTGCCGCTCGCGTGCGCGGAAAGGTCAGCTGGCAACGTGCACCTGTGTCGGCAGCGACGCCGGCTCCCAGGCTAGGACGACTTCGGTGCCCTTGCGCGGCGCCGTGACGATCGTGAGCGATGCGCCGATGCGTTCGGCGCGCTCGCGCATGCTCGTCATGCCGAAGCCTGCGGCCTGCCGATCCCCGGCGATGCCACGGCCATCATCGGCCACTGACAGCCGCAACCCGATCGAGCGGACGGTGGACGCCACGATCTTGATGCGCCCCGCACGCGAATGGCGGACGGCGTTGGTGACCGCTTCCTGTGCGATGCCAATCACTTCCTGTTCGACCGCGCCGCCGAATCGCGGGAGCTCGTCGACGGTGACATCGATCGGCACGGTCGTCGTCCGGCGCCCGAGGTCGGCAATCCGCTTGAGTGCAGATGCCACGCTCTCTCCACTGCCCACGGTCGGCCGAAGTGCGGACACCGACCGACGCGCTTCGATCATGTGGCTGCGCGCGACGTCGATAGTGGCCTCGAGGGTGGATGCGACAGTCGGTGAGAGCGGTCCGGCGTCGCGTTGCGCGGCTTGCAACTGCATCAGGATGGCCGCGAATCCTTGTGCGAGGTTGTCGTGGATATCGCGCGCCAGCCGATTGCGTTCTTCCAGAATCGCCTTGCGCCGTTCCACGGTGTGTCGCTGATCAGCGAGCCGGCTCTGATGCAGCGCCAGGGTGGCCTGGCGGGCGATGGCCTCGAGTACCGCGACCGCCCACTGAAGCTCGCAGTCCGACGGCGGGCTGATCGACATGCCGATCCAGCCGAGATTTCGATCGCCCAGCACGAGTGGGCTGACGGCGAGCGACTGGACGCCTGCCTGCGCGTTATAGGCGCGAACCGGCTCGGGGAGCCGGGGGTCGTCGCCCGCGTAAGTGACGGTCGTCGTCCACCCCGGCTTGTAGTCGAACAAGTGGGCTGACATGGTTTCGCGCGGGAGCTTGAGCGTGTCCCAGTCAGCGCTGTCACGGGTGTACAGGCGATCGACCAGGTAGGCCATCCAGAAGTCGCAACGCGGCTGACCTTCGTCGATCAGCCACACGCCGCACGAATGAGCGTCGCATCCTTCCACGAGAGATTTCGTGAACGCCCCAAAAAATCCCTCGATATCGGGCTCGCGGACGAGCAGGTCGAGGGCCAGCTGAACCGCATCCGTCTGGATTTGCGCCAAACACTCGGCTCGCCGCCGAGCGCTTGTCTCGCGCGCGAGCTCCTGGTGGAGCGCCGCCACATCAGTCGAGGTGGACACGGCCGGCTCAACACATTCGCCGGTCGGCGCAGTGGCTGTCATAGCTCCATTATTAGGCAATTCTAGCGACCCTCCCATCGGCCAAAAGTCGTAGATCAGCGTCGGCTGAACGTCGCGCCTGTCTCTCTCACACAAGCCCGATCTTCGTCTGCTGCGCCTGCCCGATTGTTCACCGTTGAAGGACGCGCGAGGATGGTGACATGCACACCCATCAGATGCGCGCAGTCGCTGAATCATTGGCTGCGCGCTCACGCCGATGGCGCTTGTTCGCGCCCATTGCAGTCCTCTCACTCAGCGTCGCTTGCGCCGATACTTCGGCGCAGCCCGCTCCTCCAGCTCCCCCGCAGGTCACGGTCGCGGCCGCCCTGGATCGCGAAATTACGGAATGGGATGAGTTTACGGGACGGCTCGAAGCGGTTGATTCCGTCGAGGTGAGACCTCGAGTCTCCGGCTACGTGTCGGCGGTCACGTTTCACGAGGGCGCAATCGTCAGGAAGGGCGATTTGTTGTTCCAGATCGATGCGCGACCCTTCCAGGCCGAAGTCGATCGCCTGCGCGCCGACCTGACGCGCGCACGTGCGACCGTGCAGCGCGCAGCGTCCGAGCTGCAGCGTGCGGAACGGCTTCGGGCCGAGAACGCGATTTCGCAAGAGGAACACGATCGGCGGTCCGCTTTCGAACAGGAATCGACCGCGCAGGTCGCATCCGTTGAAGCCGCGCTGCGGTCGGTTGAGCTGAATCTCGAGTTCACGCGCGTGACCTCGCCCATCAGCGGGCGCGTGAGCCGTGCGCTCGTGACCGAAGGGAACCTCGTGTCCAGTGGACAGGGCGAAGCGACGCTTCTCACCACGGTGGTGTCGCTCGATCCCATTCACGCGCACTTTGACGCCGACGAGCGCATCTTCTTGAAGTACGCCGCGCAGGCGGCGAATCGTTCGAACGGTCGCAACGTCAACCTGCCGATTCAAATGGCGCTCGCCAACGAAGAGGGATTCCCTCGGAGCGGCCAGATGAATTTTCTCGACAACCGGCTGAATCCAGTGAGCGGCACCATCCGAGGCCGGGCGGTCTTTCGCAACCCTGACGGCGTCTTGACGCCTGGCCTCTTCGTCCGACTGCGAGTCGCCGGCAGCGGGTCGTCGAAAGCCCTGCTGATTCAAGACCGCGCGGTGGGCACCGATCTCGACAAGAAGTTCGTGTTCGTCGTTGGTGCGGACAAATCCGTTCAGTACCGGCCGGTGCAATTGGGGCCCGTGGTCGATGGTCTGCGAATCGTGCGCAACGGCCTGCAGGCGGGCGATCTCGTCGTGGTCAACGGCCTTCAGCGGGTGCGGCCGGGCGTCACGGTCAATCCCACGATCGTGGCGATGGACGACCCAGCGACAGCAGCGACCAACGGGGCCGCGGCAGGTCACAAGTAGGTCGCGATCATGAGATTCTCGCGCTTTTTCATCGATCGGCCGATCTTTGCGGCCGTGCTGTCGTTGGTGATCGTCATTGCCGGCGCTCTGGCATTGCTGCGGCTTCCGATCAGCGAGTACCCGCAGGTCGTTCCGCCGACGGTTGTCGTGCGGGCGATCTTTCCGGGCGCCAACCCGCGGGTCATTGCGGAAACCGTCGCGTCACCGCTCGAGCAGCAGCTCACCGGCGTAGAGGACATGCTCTACATGTTTTCGCAAGCCACCGCTGACGGGGTGATGACACTGACCGTCACGTTTGCCGTCGGCGCCGACCTGGACAACGCGCAGGTCCAGGTCCAGAACCGCGTCTCGCAGGCGCTACCGCGTCTGCCCGTCGAGGTTCAGCGCATCGGCATCACGACCGAGAAGTCGTCGCCCGACTTGATGATGGTCGTACACCTGGTCTCGCCCGACGAGCGCTACGACATCCTTTATCTCTCGAATTTCGCGCATCTGTACGTGCGCGACGAGCTGGCGCGAATTGCCGGCGTGGGCAGCGCGCAGGTGTTCGGCGGCGGCGAGTACAGCATGCGAGTCTGGCTCGACCCGGATCGCCTAGCCTCACGCAGCCTCACCGCCAGCGACGTCGTCGGGGCGATTCGTGAGCAGAACGTCCAGGTGGCCGCGGGTGTGCTCGGTGCGCCGCCGGCGCCGTCGGACACGACCTTTCAGCTGTCGATCAACGCGCGCGGTCGACTGACCACGGAAGAGGAATTCGCGGACATCATCGTCCGCGCGACACCCGAAGGGCAGATCACGCGCGTGCGTGACGTCGGCCGGGTGGAGCTGGGCGCCGACGCCTACGCCTTGCGCAGTCTCCTCGACAACCAGAACGCGGTCGGCATCGGGATCTTCCAGCGTCCGGGTACGAACGCCATCGAAGCGTCGAATCAAGTCCGCGAGATCATGGCCACGCTGAAGGCGACGTTCCCCGAAGGCGTGGACTACCGCATCGTGTACGACCCGACGGTCTTCGTGCGCGAGTCGATCAGGGCCGTGGTCGAGACGCTCTTCGAAGCCATCCTGTTCGTCGCGATTGTCGTTTTGGTGTTCCTGCAGACGTGGCGCGCGTCGATCATCCCGCTCGTCGCGGTGCCGGTGTCGCTGATCGGAACCTTCGCGGTGATGCTCGCGATGGGCTTCTCACTCAACACGCTCTCGCTCTTCGGCCTGGTTCTGGCGATAGGCATCGTCGTAGACGATGCGATTGTCGTGGTCGAGAACGTGGAGAGGCACATTGCGCTCGGAGAGGAACCGATGGAGGCCACGCGGAAGGCGATGGAGGAAGTGTCGGGGCCGATCATCGCGATCGCGCTGGTGCTGTGCGCCGTGTTCATCCCGACCGCGTTCATCAGCGGGTTGACCGGCCAGTTCTATCGTCAATTTGCTTTGACGATCGCGATCTCCACGGTCATTTCCGCGTTCAACTCGCTGACACTGAGCCCGGCGCTCGCGTCTCGGCTGCTCAAGTCGCACGAGGTTCCGCCGGATCGTGTCCAGCGCGTTGCCAACCTGCTGTTCGGCTGGTTCTTCCGCGGGTTCAATCGCGTGTTCGGACGCGCGTCGGCCGCCTACGCCGGCGGCGTGTCGCGCGTGCTGCGGGTGAGCGCAGTCGCCATCGTGATCTATCTCGGATTGATCGGGCTCACCTTCGTGGGCTTCTCGCGCGTTCCGGCCGGCTTTGTGCCGACTCAGGACAAGGAGTATCTCGTTGCCTTTGCGCAACTGCCGGATGCAGCAGCTCTCGATCGAACCGAGGCCGTCATCCGCAGGATGTCGGCGCTGGCGCTCGAGCATCCTGGCGTCGCCAATGCCGTGGCGTTCCCAGGCCTTTCAATCAACGGGTTCGTCAACGCGCCGAACGCCGGCATCGTGTTCGTGACGCTCAAGCCCTCGCACGAGCGACACTCGCCGGAGCTGTCGGCTGGCGGCATCGTTGGTGCGCTGAATGCCCGCTTCGCGAGCATGCAGGAGGCCTTCGTGGTGATCTTCCCGCCGCCCGCGGTTCAAGGGCTGGGTCAAGTCGGCGGCTTCAAGCTGTTCGTCGAGGACCGCGCCAGTGCCGGCTTCGAGGAGTTGTACTCAGAGGTGCAAGGGTCGATGCAGGCGGCTCGCCAGGCACCGTCCCTCATGGGACTGTTTTCCAGCTTCCAGGTCAACGTCCCGCAGATCAATACCGACGTCGATCGCGAACGCGTCAAGACCTATGGCGTGCCGTTGACGTCGGTCTTTGACACGCTCCAGGTGTACTTGGGCTCGCTGTACGTCAACGACTTCAATCGATTCGGCCGCACCTATCAGGTCAACGTGCAAGCGGAGTCGTCGTTCCGCATGCAGCCTGAGCAAATTCGACGCCTCGAGACGCGCAACGCTCAGGGTGTGATGGTGCCGCTGGGCTCTCTCGTCACTGTCGAGCGCGGCTACGGACCGGACCAGGTGATGCACTACAACGGACATCCCGCGGCCGAGATCAACGGCGGACCAGCGCCTGGCTTCAGCTCGGGTCAGGCGCAGGACGCCATCGCACACGTGTTGCGCGATCGCTTGCCACCGGGGATGACCTTCGAGTGGACCGAGCTGGCGTATCAGGAACTGCTGTCCGGCAACACGATGATCTTCGTGTTTCCACTGTGTGTCCTGCTCGTCTACATCGTTCTGGCCGCGCAGTACGAAAGCTGGACGCTGCCGCTCAGCGTGATTCTGATCGTGCCCGTCACGCTGTTTTCGGCGATCGCCGGCGTATGGCTCACGGAAGGCGATAACAACGTCTTCACGCAGATCAGCTTCCTCGTCCTGGCCGGACTGGCGTGCAAGAACGCGATTCTGATTGTGGAGTTCGCGCGCCAGCGAGAAGCGGATGGCGTGGAACCACTCGCCGCGATTCTCGATGCGTGCCGTGTCCGGCTTCGGCCCGTGTTGATGACGTCGCTCGCCTTCATCATGGGCGTCGTGCCGCTCGTGTTCTCGTCCGGACCCGGTTTCGAGATCCGGCAAGCGATGGGGGTTGCGGTCTTTGCCGGCATGTTGGGTGTGACCTTGTTCGGTTTGTTCCTGACACCAGTGTTTTACATCGTGATCAGCCGTCTGACGCGGTCGAGGCGTGCGCTCTCGCGTGAGCGTCGCTCCGTGGTGCCGGCGGTTGCGCCCGTGGAGGGGCATTGAATGGCTCGTCGGGCTTTCTTTCTGGTCGTGTTGATCGGCGCGGCTGGCTGTGCCGCTCGCGGGCCGTACGTCGAACCGGCCGTCGCGCCTACGGTGATGCGCAACGCCGCCTCGAGTTTGGTCGTCGAGCAGGCGTTTGACATGCGCTGGTGGATGCAGTTCGACGATCCGGTACTGGACCAGCTCGTGACGCAGGGACTCTCGACCAATCACGATGTCCGTATCGCCGTGGCGCGGGTGCAACAGGCGCGTGCGGTGTTCGATGAGGTCTCACGCGATAGGTTTCCAACCGTGGGCGTCGGGGCCAGCGTCGAGCGTCGGGATCAGGTCGTGCCCGGCTTCACCACGGAGCCGCAGGGCCTGACGATCTATCAGGCGGGCTTCGACGCATTCTGGGAGCTGGACCTGTTTGGCCGGGTGCGCTCGCAAATCCGGTCCGCAGTGGCCACGGCGCAAAGCTTCGAGGCAACCGCAGACGATGTGCGCGTGAGCATCGTGGCCGAGATCGCGAGGAACTATTTCGAGATTCGAGGCCTTCAGCAACAGTTGGCCGTCGCCGAACGCAGCCTTGCGAATCAGCAGGAAACCTTGCGACTCGCTCAAGTGCGGCGCGACGCCGGTTTTGGCGAAGAGCAGGATGTCGCCAGCGCCGCCGCGCGGGTGGCCGCCATCGAGGCGAGCATCCCGCCGATTCGATCGGCTACCGCGCAGCGAGAACATCGTCTCGCGGTGCTGACTGCCACGCGTCCTGGCGAGCTTGGCGCTGACTTGTCGCCGAGGGCGTATCCTCCGCTGAGCAAGGCGTTGGCGGTGGGGGAGCCAAACACTTTGCTGCGACGCCGGCCGGATGTGCGCGCGGCCGAACGCCAACTGGCTGCGGCCACGGCTAATGAGGGCGTGGCGGCGGCTGATCTCTACCCGCGGATCACGATCACCGGGTTCCTCGGCTTGCTCGCCGGACGCGGGAACCTGTTCGATGTGGGCGAGTCACGCGCCTGGGCGGTGACGCCGGCGATGAGCTGGGCCGCCTTCGACATCGGCAGCGTGCGCGCGCGTCTGCGCGGCGTGGAAGCCGCGACGCAGGAAGCGGCGGCCACGTTCGAGGTCATAGTGCTTCGCGCATTGGAAGAGACCGAGAACGCGCTGGTCTCGTACCGCGAGGAGCAGCAACGACTCGTCAGACTCGCCGAACAGGCGCGCGAGAGCGGCCGTGCGGCGTCGATCGCGAGGGTTCGTTACCGTGAAGGCGTCGTCGATTTCCTGGACCTCCTGGATGCCGAGCGCACGCAGTTGCAGGCGGAAGATGCAGTCGCGCAGGCCGAAGCAAACGTTTTCACGAGCGTTATCGCGCTCTACAAAGCGCTCGGTGGCATCCCTGTCAGCGACAACGCGGTCCCGTGAGCGCCTCTGTTTGTCCGAAGGCTTGGAAGGAGAATGTAGCAGCTGGCTGCGGCTTGGCCGCGCTGTGTGAACTGCCGTGTTTTCGGATCAAGGCTTTGCCGCAATGAGGTACAACCGCTGCGCGGTGGCCAGATAAAGCGCATCGCCGATCAGCGCCGGACGCGAATAGAGCGGCGCATCCATCTCGATCTGCGCCAGCAATTCCTTTCGCCGTCCGGCACGAAGAACGGTCATGCTGCCTTCAACGTTCCCAACGTAAAGCCGGTCGCCGGCCAGCAGGAGGCTTCCCCAGATGGCCTCGTTCGTCTCGTGCTTCCAGACGTGGGCGCCGGTTGCCGCGTCCAGACAATGCACCGTTCCGCCCAGGTCCCCAACGTACAGCAGACCGTCCTTCGCGATGGGCGTTCCCACCACGCGGCCGACCGCGCGAGAAGTCCAGAGGAGCCTGCTCTCGGTGACGTCTCCCTGGCCGTTGGGACTGATCGCATGAATCAACGAAGGTCCGTTGCCGTGCAGAGGATCCTGCCCCATCGCAACGAAGACGCGGCCGTCGGCGAAGACCGGTGAAGCAATGATAGAGCTGCGCGAAAGGACGCCGGGGCGCGGAAGCCATCGGGCGTCCTTCGGGTTGCCGTCAAATCGCCAGACCTCGTGACCCGACGCCGCGTCGTAGGCGCGCAGCCAGCCATCTCCTCCGCCGAAGAGCACCTGCATGCGCCCGTTGACGTTGGCCGCCACAGGGCTGGACCACTGGCCATGCAGCACCTGCCCACCCGGCCCGATGGCGCGCCAGACCACTTGGCCCGAGTGCTTGTCCACGGCGATCAGACTTGGGGCGCGCGGCGTTGGGACGCGCGTATGGCCTTCATTCTGGCCGTT
Organism: uncultured Acidobacteriota bacterium; assembly: GCA_963841905.1. GTDB lineage: Bacteria > Acidobacteriota > Vicinamibacteria > Vicinamibacterales > UBA2999 > JACCSI01. The sequence continues at coordinate 96,447 of CAWJEM010000004.1, read as the reverse complement.
GGAGGTACTGACCATCAGCAGATCACCCACGGGCAACACTTCGCTGTTGGAGGCTTCATGCGGAAAGACACCCAGGCGGGCGCACATGTCCAGCTCCCAGACGATGTCGGCCGCAGCGTCGTCTTGGAAGTCCTCTTCCTGATATGGACCACTGTTCGCGCCATCGCGGAAACCCTGCGTGTCGAGGCAACGGAGTTGGCACTCGGCAGTGACGTAGTACAACCGGTTCCCTTCCACATACGGCGCACTTGTCGTCGAAGGCAGCAGGAACTCCCGCAGGCCGCGCTCCACTCTCGGGGCCACGTCCTGCCAAAGGAACGCGCCATCCGTCGCCCGAAAGGCCATGAGCACGCCGGACTCTTCCTGAAAGGCGGGGTTCATTTGCCTTTCGTTGTCGGTACCCACATAGACCGCATCGCCGGCAACCACGGGACGGCCAAACGTCTCGTTTCCCAACTCGACGCTCCAGACGATGTTCCGCCCGGTGGTCGTATCCCAGTCAACCGAAGGATTGCCCGTGTGAGCCACCGTCGCCTCGGGTTGGGGCGCCACGTAAGGCGCGGGCGCAAGGGGTGAGACGGCAGGCTCTCCAGACTCGACGCCAGCGATTCGATTCAACGCCCACTCAGCTTCGTCACGCAGTGTGGGATCGTTTGCTGCCGCTCGCAGCGCCTCCCGGGCCGTCTGTGCCTTCGGCCCGATGCTTCCCAGCGCCCCGGCCGCGAAGATGCGCACATAGAGGAATTCATCCGTCAGGGCTTCGATCAACTGCGGCACAGCGGAGTGCGCGGCTGGGCCGATGCTTGCGAGGGCTTCACACGCCGCCCATCGAACGCCGGGAACTGGATCGCTCACTGCTCTGGCGAGGTCCTTGGTGGCCAGGACCGCCTTCGGACCGATGGATGCCAAGGCTTCCGCCGCGTAGATGCGGACGTGTGGTTCCTCGTGCGAGAGAGCCGTGACTAGAGCGCGTACCGACGGACTGGCCCTCTGGCCCAAAGCGCCCAAGGCACGTGCGGCATCGCCCGCGACCACCGCATCCTCGTCTCTCAGTGCCCGTCTCAACGCCGGTTGAATCCCTTCCGTATAGGGCGCCAGGTCAATAAAGGGATCAATGGCGCTGCGCCGAATGGAGACCCGTTCATCACGAAGCAGGTCCACCAGCAGCGGAATGGCCGGCGGACCGATCCGGCGGATGATTTCAAAGGTAACCAGATGCAGGTCTTCATTGCCACGGTTGAGGAATCGTTTCAGCAAAGGAAGTGAACGCCCCGCCCCTTCGACCAAGGCGGCTTCGGCGATTGCCCGGACCTTCGGGTCGTTGGCCATCAGGCGGTTTTCCCAGTCAAGCACCAGGGCGGAGTTGTTGGAACGATCCGAACCCTTGGCTTGGTCCGGCTGAGGGACTGAACGCGTGGTTTGCGCGAGCACTGGTATCGGCAGAAGACAAAGCATCGTGCAGATGAACAGGCGTCGCATGGTCGCAGCAAGACCGACGAAAGAGTTAAGCCGCTTGACGGTCGCCTGTTGGAGCGGCACCCGACGACCGGGCGCGACCACCTTATCTAAAGCGTGTCGTACACGAAGCCCACGAACCGCTTGGGATCCATGAAGCCCTTGCCCCAGGCCGCATCGAACTCGGCGGTGGGGTTGGCCGCGATGACTTGATCGCGCGTCTGGCCGCTCGACTTCAGCTTCTGCACGCGATCCCGGACCGTCGACAGCATGTCGCGATAGGTTGTCAGCGACGCGCGATCGCCCAGCGGGCCGTGGCCGGGAACGATCTTCGTCGTAGCGTTGGCGAGTTTTATGCCAGTTTCGGCGGCGGCAATCATGCCGTTCATCCGGCCGCCTGTCGACGCGTCGATAAACGGGTAGCTGCCGTTGAAGTACAGATCGCCAAGGTGGAGCACGTTGCCCTTGGTGAAGTGAATATAGATATCGGTGTCGGTGTGAGCCGGCGGTACGTAGCCGAGCGCGATCTGTTCGCCGTTCAGCGTCAACGCATGCGTGGTCTTGAAGGTCTGCGTTGGCAAGGCCTCGGGCGGTGAGGCCGGGATATTCATCCCCAACAGGCTATGACTTTGCGCCATGCGCGTCTTCGTGTTCTCGTGCGCCAGAATCGCGGCACCGATCTTCTGAAACGCGCCGTTGTTGTCCGAGTGATCGAAGTGCCAATGGGTATCGATGACGAGCTTGACCGCGTCCTTGCTGAGACTGGCCAGTGCCTCGCTCAGCATCGGCCACACCGACTGCACGAACGTATCGACGACGACTTTTCCGTCGCTGCCCGGGAGAACGACCACGTTGCCGCCCGGTCCCGACAGCATCGTCAGGCGATCGGTGAGCTTGAGCACCTCGATTGGCACCTTCGCCATCGCGGCTCGACTCTGGGCCAGCGCGTCGCCCGCTGGTGCCGCTTGTTGCCTCATCGCTGCTGAGGACGGCCCGAGCAATGATGGGATGTGGGGCGCGAAGAACGCCGCCCCCGTGAAGGCGACGCCTTCGCGCAACAGCGCTCGTCTCGACATTGGTCGAGCGCGATCCGAGCTGGTCATGTCGTGTTCCTCGAGGAGAAGCCTGGATCATACCGTAGCCACGGCGTCCAAGGTCCGCTTCATCGCAGCCACACCCTGTTCCATGAAGCCACTCACCATGTCGGCGAGCTTGTTCGGCAACAGGTCAGCAATCCACACAACCCGACTGCCGTCGCCGTGGTCAAACACCTGAAACGACGCGTTGTGATGCGTCGTCTGCCACTCGACGACGGCGTAGGCCAACCGACGTGCGTGGTCGTCAACGTCCACGATGAGCTCGCGCACGACCGCGCCGTTGGCAAACGTCACGACCCGTGAATCGCCTTCGAGCCGCGTGTCGGTCACGAATCCTTGCGCCAGCCGCGTGTGGATTGCCTCCAGATCACGAATCGCGTTCCAGACGTCTGCTGGGCGAGCGTTGACGGTGAATTCTTTTCGGATCGAAGCCATGTCGTTACTCCTGGCGAAGACGCTTGATGAGCTGCACTTGTCCGGCGTGATAAATAGCGTGGCAGGTGATGCCGAGCACGAGATCGAGCTGGGCATCGTTCTTCAAGGATGCAACGGCTGACGAGAGCTTGTCTTGCTCAGCGTTGACCGCCGCTTGAATTTGAGGCCATGTGAGGCGGCCGCCGTTCGAAACGGGGAACCAATCTTCGCCGTCGAGCAGGAACGGCTCGGATGGCGGTGACGACAACTGTCCACGGACCGATCGCGTGCACCACGCATGATGGAATGCGATCTCAGCGATGTTGTGACGGTCCGGCGCAGGCCGCCAGAACGCGAGCTCGGGCGTGACGTCTGCGAGCGCCATCTTCAGGTTGGCTCCATGCCAGGCGTTTTCTCCATATCCTTCGTCCACGATGCGGGTGAGATTCACGATGACCTCCGTAGGCGTTCGTAAACATCTCTTACAACCTAGGTATATGAGCGAGGCCCCTATGAGTTCTTGGCTAAAATTGCTGTGAGAGGGAGCCGAACGGTTGAGGATTGCAGCCGAGGTTGAAAATGCGGTCGCTGAGCGGGAGCGAAATGGGAGCCTCGGCTCCACGACCGCCCGCATCCTCGCGACCGGCGACGGCTGGAGCGTCGCAGATGTCGTCTGCACATCCGGTCCGCAGGATCGCCGGTTCGAGGAGTGTCACGACTATTACTCGATTGCCCTCGTCGCCTCCGGCACGTTCCAATACCGAGCGAAAGACTCTGAGGTGCTGCTGACGCCTGGCTCTCTGATGCTCGGCAATGCCGGTCAATCCTTCGAATGCGGCCACGAGCATGCGGTTGGTGATCGGTGTCTGGCTTTCTGGTACACGCCGGAATGTTTCGAACGCATTGCCTCCGACGTCGGCGTCAGCGGTCGGAGCCTCGAATTTCGCGCCGGCAGTGTCCCGTCGCTTCGAGACCTGTCGCCGCTCGTCTCGCGGGCGTGCGCCGGCTTGCTTGGGTCATCGCACGTCGACTGGCACGAGATTGGGCTGTCGCTGGCGGGACATGCGTTGCGTGTCGCCGCGGGACTGTCGATGGAAGATGGTCTTTCAGCGAGCGCCGGCGAACGAGTGACAAGGGCGGTTCGCGTCATCGAACGCGATTTGGATGGGATGCTGACGCTGGACCGCCTCGCCCACGAGTCACGCCTGAGCCCGTTTCACTTCCTGCGGACCTTCGAGCGAATCACCGGCCTCACGCCGCATCGCTATATCTTGCGGGCTCGATTGCGTCAGGCTGCGATGCGCCTCGATTGCGACGACGAACGCGTGCTCGACATCGCGCTCGACTCCGGGTTTGGCGACGTGTCGAACTTCAATCGGGCATTTCGTGCCGAGTTCGGGGTGAGCCCCCGGGCCTACCGCAAGGCCCGCCGCTCGTGATCAACAGCGCTCGACTAGTCGGTGAGCTCTGCAGTTCATGATGGAAGGCCGATTCTTCGAACCAGAGCTTCGAACCTGGGATCGTTGCGGACGTCGTTCCAGCGTGGATCGCGCTTGAGCCAGACCAGCCAGTGCGAGCGTTCACGCAATGCGGCTTCCAGCGACGCGAACACACGCTCACGGTCACCTAACCCGGCGTGAATGGCGGCAATCGCATAGGCGGACGCGTAGCGATCCTGCCGAACGAGATTGTCGAATTCCGAGAGCACCGACCTCGCCTCTCGAGTGCGACCCGACTTGCCGTATAGGTATCCGATCGCCGCCATTCCAGGAGTCCACGTCCGCAGAGGCCCGATGCTCTGAAGCGCAGCATGGGCGTCTTGGTAACGGCCTTGGGCTGTGTAGATGCGACCAAGCCAGAAATACCCCATCGCAACCTTGGGATTCATTTCGAGGGCTAGTTTCACGGAACGCAAGGCCTCGTCGTTTTTCCCGTAGTAGTGCAGGATGTATGCGCGATCGACATGGATCGGCACCGAAAGCGGGTCGAGACTTCGTGCGATCGCAATTTCTCGCTCCGCTTCGTTCACTGGTTTTTCCATGGCCGTCAACAGGTATGCGTACCACTGATGAGCGATGGCCAAATTCCGGTTCAGAGCGATCGCCTGCTTGAACTCTGTCTCTGCTCCCGCGAAGTTCCAATCGAAGTACATGAGGACGAACCCAAGCGACGCGTGAGCCTCGCCAAGCGTGGGATCGAGCTCGAGGGCCTTCGTCGCCGCTGCCCGCGCGCGCGGAAACGAGTCCTCCGGCGAGATATATGAACCGTATCCGAGCTGTCCGTAACTGTCCGCCAAACCCGCGTACGCGGGCGCATACGTTGGGTCGGCGTCGATGGATTGCTGGAACAATTGGAGCGCGTGTTGCAAGTCGGCTTCGCTGCGCTTGTCCAAGGCGTGGCGCCCCCGAAGGTAAGCGTCGTAAGCGGCGGGCAGCACCGGGCGCGTGGCCGCGAGGAGGCCGGCGCTCCCTTCAGGCGTCTGGGTCCAACCAACCGCACGAGCGATTGCGCGGGCGACATCGCTTTGTATCGTGAGCACGCTCTCCAGGTCGCGCTCATACGTCTCGGCCCAGATGTGGCGATCGGTCGCGGCGTCAATGAGCTGCGCGGTCACTTTCACGCGCGATCCATCCCGAATCACTGAACCGTCGATCACCGCGTCAACGCCGAGCTCTCGAGCGATCGCCGGGATCTTCTTCGGCGTTCCTCGATAACCCATCACGGATGAGCGCGAGGTGACCCGCCACGTGCCCATCTTGGCGAGCCGGGTCGTGAGCTCCTCGGTCATCGCATCCGCGAAGTATTCCTGTCGCGGATCGCCCGAGAGATTCACCAGCGGAAGCACGGCGAGCGAGTGGATACGTGCCGTGTCGGGCAGCGCAGGGGCGCTCGACCGACCGTTCCAGAGGATGCCTGCGAGCGCGGCGAAGAGAGCCGCTGCCACCACCCAGCCTCGCCGGCCAATCGATCCAATCGCCCGTGCAGACCGGGTTTCGGGGATAGTCAGCGTCTCACGTAGCGAGAACGCGAGATCGCGCGCCGACTGAAATCGCTGCTGAGGACTCTTTTCCATGCAGCGACCAACGAGCGCGGCAACCCGAGGTGGGATGTCGCGGCGAACATCGTTCAGGTTTGCCGGTTGGTCGCGCAGAATCGCGGCAACCGTTTCGGCCGGCTTCTCCCCTTGGAATGGTGTCCGGCCGGTCAGCATCTCGTAGATGATGCAACCCAGCGAAAAGATGTCCGACGTCTCGTCAGTGGGCTCGCCCTTCACCTGTTCAGGAGACATGTAGCCCAGAGTTCCCAGGACGACACCCGGGTCGGTTTCGGCCGGCCGCGTGGTGCCGGCTTGGTGAGGGTTCGTGCGGAAGGGATCCGGCCGCGCAAGCCCGAAGTCCAGAATCTTGACCTGCCCATCGGTTGTGATGAACACGTTGGCCGGCTTCAGATCGCGATGGACGACGCCCTTGGCATGCGCGAACGCCAGACCGTCGGCAATAGCCGCCGCGATCTCGAGCGCTTTCTGGCGGGTGAGATCGGGCATACCAATACGGCAGTCCAACGACTCACCCTCGAGGAGCTCCGTGACGGCAAAGGCGACCCCCCGCTCCCGCCCAAAATCGTGGAGCGCAACGATGTTGGGATGTGAGAGGCCCGCCACGGTGCGCGCCTCGCGCTCGAATCGCGCCAGCACACCTGGGTCGTCGGCGAGCCGCTCGGAGACGACCTTGACGGCAACGTCGCGGCCGAGTCGCGTGTCGCGCGCGCGATAGACTTCGCCCATCCCGCCGGCGCCGAGAGGCGCCACAACTTCGTAGGCGCCGAGCCGTGTTCCTGCTGCGAGCGGCATCAGCTAACTGCGCCTGAGCTTGCCACGAGCGTCGGGAACACGCAAGTCAATCAGGGGTGATCGGTCGTGTGGATGGCGGTGCGGAGAGCACATGAAAGGTTAACGTGATTGGGCCCAGCCCGATGACGGCGCCGTGACGGATTTTCGTCGGTGCGTCAAGTCGCCGGCCGTCGAGAAACGTACCGTTCCGGCTCTTCAGGTCCTCGAGAATCGCTTCGCCCGCAGCGATCGAGATGCGGGCATGATGCCGTGATACCGATGGATGCTCGACGTAGACGCCGGCTGACGGATCACGCCCGAGTACGGTTACGCCCGTTTTCAGGACGAACTCGTCTAAGCCGCGGGTCACCAAGTAACTGGGAAAGGTCCGGCGCTCCGTGGGGCGGACCGAAGCGGTCGCGTTTTGGTGCGCCTGGGCTCCGAGGCTCTCGACAGACGCCACGAACCTGTAGCCCTTACCGACAACCGTTTCGATGAACCGAGGCTCCTCCGCATCGTCGCCCAGAGCCCGTCGAATCTTGCGAACCGCCGTGTTGATAGCAGCATCGTGTTCGACGAAGATCTCGGAGCCCCAAAGGGCGGCCTGAATCTCACCACGTTCCACGAGGGCGCCGGAGGCGCGCACCAGCAGGATCAGCACCTCCATCGGCATCTTTTCGAGCCGCACGCGATTGCCGCCGCGGCGGAGTGCATAAGCGGCGAGATCCAGCTCGAATTCGGCGAATCGCACGCAGCTGGACATGGATCGGCGCGAATTATAGCGCCCGGTTCTCGATCAAACCTTCATGCGAACTTCAGAAAGAGTCGATGGCGCGCGGGCCCTCCGCCGACGAAGATCGTCCGCGTGCACCGGCGCGATGAATGTATGTGGCCCGGATTGCGAATGGAGGTCACCATGGAGTCGTTCAAAGCTCTTGGAATCGCTCTTGTCGTTGTCAGCCTCGCGGGGTGCGAAAAAATGGCAGGCAGCCCGACGCTGCCTAGTACCCGTGAACATACCGGCCCAAAGCTCGGCATCGTGGGGGCCCGAGGTGCCCAACTTCAACCTTCAGGTCATCCTGCGCGGCGAAGGCTTCGGCCACGTCAAGTTCCGGCAACCAAATGACGACGCTCTAATCATCCACCTCGACACATGGGTGCGCGACCTCACTCCCAGGACCAGTTACCTGCTGCAGCGGGCGGTGGACGTTACCGTTGACGACGACTGCACAAGTACGGCCTGGCTGACGCTGGGCAAGGGGCTTGAGCCGCAGTCCATCACGACCGATGCGCGTGGCACTGGACGCGAAGAGCTCTTTCGCAGTGTCGCGGCGTTTCCAGTCGGCTCGGAGTTCGACATTCACTTCCGAGTCATTCATGAAGTGACCTCGAACGTCGTGCTGTCGAGCGAGTGCTATCAGTTCACGATCAGCCAGTGACTGTCGGCTCGAGGGTGCGGAAGGGCACGCGCTTCACCGTCATCGGTGGCCCGACTGTTCACTAAGTGCCCACCCGCGTACCGACATAGACCACGCCTTCGCAAACTATTGCAATAAAAGAACTTCCGTAGGTCCGAGGGGTCGGATTTTGGGCCTGGCTGTTCCAACACGTATCAGCGCCGCGAAAATTGTCGGTTGCACACCCGGCGATGAACTTGTTTGCGATCAATAAGTTAACAGCAGTCTAAGGAATCCAATCCGCAGGCATTGTAATTGCTGAGGTTTGCGGGACATCTGTCTCATGAAGTCCCCCAAACGGCACGTCTGTCGGACGAAAGGCGACAGTAACCGTCGTCTGCCCTTCGTGGCCTGCGCGGTCCTCGCCGCGCTCGTTGCCTTCACGAACATTTCTGTCTCCGCAGCCCAGCCGTCTCCGGTCGTTCTGGGCCTCGAGGTCGTTTCGCGACTGCTCTTCGCCCCGCGCGAACCGGTCCGACTGATTCTCGGGGGAGAAGTTACCTCGGTCCTAGAAGTTGCGCGCCAGCAAGGGCTGACCATCCACCGGACCCTCGACAACTACGTCGTGGTCTCGGCCAGTGCGGCTCAGATCGCTGCGCTGTTGAGCATTCCCGCGATCAAATCCATTGCGGGCGACGTGAACGTCGCTCCCATCTGGGGAGACTCGTTGGCTGGCGGCGATCAGCCGCGCTGAGTACTCGAACCGTGGCACAGGCTTTTTCACCGGCGGCGCTACGAGTTCATCCGCGTGGGGCGACTGCTTTCATCGCTGTCGTCGTGGCCCTCGGGTTACTCGTGCTCGGCCACTCGATCAGAGGGCTCTGGGACGCGCCGAACCCTGCCGGCTGGATCGCGCTGGGCGTGCTCGCCATCGTGGCAGCGTCCTTCGCCCTGAAGATCCCCGGCGTGCCAGTCTACCTCTCGATCTCCGATACCTTCTTCATCACCTCGGTGTTGGTCTTCGGTCCGGCTCCGGCCACCATCACGATTGCCGCTGACAGCCTCGTCATGTCGTGCCGCCGGCGCAACAGCGCCCGACAAGTGCTGTTCAACGTGACCAGCAATGCCTTTGCGTTGTGGAGCGCGGCCCAAACCTACTATGCGTTGTCGGGTGTCGGTCCTTTGAGCGGAACATCGTGGACTCCCGATGCCACGACGATGCTTCCCCTGGCGTGCCTGGCGGTGGTGTACTTCGGCCTGAACTCGGGGTTCCTGGCACTCGTCGTCGGACTATCGAAGGGCGGCAATCCGATTCAGGTCTGGCGAGAGCACTTTGCGATCATCTCGCTCAATTACCTCGCCGCCGCCTCCGCATCGTTCTTCTTGATTGTGCTGGTCCGCGGCGTCGGGCTATTTGGCATTGTCGCCGTGATGCCGCTGATCCTCGTCTGCTACCTGGCGATGAGGTCCTGGCTTGGTCGGGTAGACGATGCCCATCGCCATGTGGCGAAAGTCAACCAGCTATACCTGTCGACGATCGGAGCGTTGTCGACCGCGATCGAAGCCAAGGATGGACTCACGAGCGATCATGTCCATCGGGTGCAGGGCTACGCGATGGGGCTGGCACGAGCGTTGAACGTCACCGACCAGCCCACGTTGGAGGCGATCGAGGCCGCCGCGCTGCTGCACGACACGGGCAAGCTCGCAATCCCGGAGCACATTCTCAACAAGCCGGGGAAGCTCAACGCTCACGAGTTCGAGACGATGAAGTCGCACGTCGACGTTGGCGCCGACATTCTGTCGTCAATCGACTTCCCGTACCCGGTGGTGCCGATCGTCCGCGCGCACCACGAAAACTGGGATGGAAGCGGCTACCCGAACGGCCTCCGCGGCGAAGACATTCCGCTGGGCGCGCGGATTCTGTCGGTAGTGGATTGCTTCGACGCATTGACCTCGGATCGACCGTACCGGGCTGCGTTGAGCGACGCAGAAGCGCTCGGGATTATCGCGAAGGAGCGGGGCACGAAGTACGATCCTGCCGTGGTGGATATGTTCGTGCAGGTGCATCGAGACATCGCACCGCCAGCGGCGCCGGCGGCGCCCCTGCAGCACGCCCTGCAACGGCTTCGCGGAGCGACCCGATCGACGTCGCCCGAGCGCGCAATGGCCACGCGGTTTGACCCATCCCCCCAGCAAGCCGAGGAACTGCTCGCGTTCGTCAGCCTGGCGCGCATCTCATCGCAAACGCCGACCGTGGGCGACATCGGGGCGCTGGCTTGGGGTCACATCCGGCATATCGCGCCCGGTTCGAGCCTTGCGATCTTCGTTCATGACCCGAAGCAGAATTGGCTCGTGGCGGAGTTCACGGCCGGCCCCGCTGCCCGCCAACTGGCGGGACTCCTAATCACAATGGGTCAGCGATTGACGGGCTGGGTGGCGGCGAATGCGCGGAGTGTCGTCAATTCAGACGCGCGCATCGACTTGTCCGGTCACAATGCGGCCGCCATCGTCGCCATGTCCATTCCTCTCATCCACGACGGTTCGAACGTTGGCGTCATGACGTTGTACCGATCGGAACCGTTCACCCTCGACCAGAGTCGGATGCTCGAAATGATCGCGCCGCACCTCGCGACCGCACTCAGTGCGGCGCTTGCCCCCACACAGGAGAGCGTCCCTCCAACGCCCACCCGTCGGCGCAAGGCCAACTTGCGGATTGTCGCTCGACGCGACGCCAGCGAAGCTCCTCCTCAAACCGGATAGAAGAGCGACTTGGCCTTCGGAGATGTCTAACGAGGCCCCGTCTGAGACCGTCGAGCATGTGGCCGCGGGCCTCGTTAGCCATCTATATCGTTTTGCCCCGCTCCGCGGGGCGAGAGTCTTGAATGGCCCGCCGAAAAACTTGACTCATTCGCAAGGATTCAGGCCATTCAAGACTCTATGGCGCCGGCGGATGTGCCGCCACCGACGTCGTAGGCACCGGACACGCAGCGGCCGTGCGGGCTTCCCACATCGCGCTGCCGACCAGCACCACCGTCGCGAGCGCCATCAGCACGAGCGGCGGCATGAGCGGAGCGGAAGCGAGCAGCCCGCCGAGCGAGGCGATGGCGACGAGCGGCGAAACCGGCGGACGGCCGACGATCGCCCACTTGAACAGCCACGCACCTGATATGAAAAGGAGCGGTCCCCCGACGACGGCGATGGCGGTCGGCCACTCGGAGTGGCCCAGCGGGTGTGCCAGGACCAACTCGTCGCCGACGGCTGCGAGGATGATGCCGGCGACCGGCAGCAGGTGAATGTAGGTGTAGACCAGTCGCGCGACGCGTCCGGGATCACGAGACGCCGAGATGGTGCGGGTGCCGACGTCCGCGCTCGTGTCGAAGTACAGCCACCACATGGCGACGCTGCCGACGAACGACACGACCAGGGCCAGCACAACCTCCGTGGTCCACGGCAGTCCCGCGAACGTGGCGCCGGTGACCAGCAGCGACTCACCCAGCGCGATGATGATGAAGAGCGCACAGCGCTCGGCCATGTGCCCGCCCTCGACGTCCCAATCGGTCGTCATCGATCGACCGAACCCCGGAATCCAGTAGCCGGCCCAAGGGGCTGCGAGGTCGATCGCGAGGGCAATGCTCCACAACACGAGCCGTTGCGCGTCCTGCACGAACGCGCCCGCCAGCCAGACGAGGCCGGCAACACTCAGCCAGACCAGTATGTGTTGGACGTTGCGGGTCATGATCTGATGACTGCGCACTGCCCACAAGAAGAAGATCGTGCGGCCGCACTGGATCACGACGTACGCCCCGGCAAACGCGAGCCCGCGCGTATCGAAGGCGTGAGGAATGGACGCGGACAGAATCAGCCCTGGCAACATCAGCGTCAGGAGCGCCACGCGAACGGGCAACCGATCGGGATCGAGCCAGTTCGTGACCCACGTGGTGTACATCCACGTCCACCAGACCGCGAGCGTGAGCAAAGTGGTCTGTAGTGCACCGAGGGCGGAGAAGTGCTCGATGAGCGAGTGCGAGAGTTGAGTGACAGCGAATACGAAGACCAGGTCGAAGAACAGTTCGACGAACGTCACGCGGTGATGGCCGCGGCCGTGCCTGGCGCGCAGCAGTCCTCGGTCGCTCGCCGGTTCGTTTGCGCGGTGCGTCATCGGGGCGATCATGGCAGGCGCAGGTGGCCGCGTTCAATCACCCAGTCGTGATCCATCAGGTGCCAGCGCCGCGTGGCGGTCACTTGGGGGGCGGCAGGTGTAATATCCGACCACTTGGCGGCCGGGCGCGGTGGGGATGGTACATGGAGGGAGCATCATGCGTGTGACTGCGAAGGGCTGGGCGGTTGCGGTCGGCGTGGTGATGATGGCAGCCGGCTGCGGGGCGCCGCCCAACGACGACATCGCGGCCGCCCGGGCGGCGCTCCAGAAGGCGACGGCCGAACGCGCCGGACAATATGCCGGGGAGTCGATGAAGGCGGCGCAGGACGCTCAGGCCGCGCTCGATGCCGAACTGAAAGCGCAAGCGGACCAGTGGCTCAAGTCGTACGAACGAACCGCAGCGTTGGCACGCACGGCCAAAGAAGCAGGCGACAAAGCCGCATCCGATGCGGTCGCGGCGAGGGAAAAGGCCGAGACTATGGCGGCCAAGGCGAAGGCCGACGCCGCCGCGCGGACCAAAGCGGCCGTGGCCGCGAAGCGCGCGGTTCGCGTCGGGGGCAACATCCGACCCCCCATCAAAATCAAAGACGTCGCCCCGGTCTACCCAGCGATTGCGCGCTCGGCACGTGTCACCGGCGCTGTGACGGTCGAGGCGACGATCGGCGAGGACGGAAAAGTCGCTGACGTCCGGGTGGTGAAATCGGTTCCATTGCTCGATCAGGCGGCCCTCGACGCGGTGCGCCAGTGGGAGTACCGACCGACGCTTCTGAACGGGGTGCCCGTGCCGGTCGTCGTGACGGTTGTGATCAACTTCACGCAGCCCTAGATCTCAGAATCGCTGGTCGTCCGCCGACGGTCCATAGAGCGCCGGCACCTTCGCGCCCAGGAGCCTGAGGTAGACCGTCATCTGCCCGCGATGGTGGGCCAGGTGGTTGAGCGTGTCGCGCAGCATTTCGTGCCGGGGCGTGTCGAGGACCACCTGGCCGCCGACGAGCAGCTTCCAGTGGGTCTCGAGGAAGTCGACATTCGTCTTTTGGAGCGCGGCGCGAGCGGCTGAAACGGCCTTGTCGTGCGCGCGCAGGTAGTCGTCGCGACTGTTGAGGGGTTCCCGTGGAATACCCTGGCCGGCCGGGGGCTTGAGGTCGAGCTCATCACGATCGATCGTCATGGCCAGCCAGTTCGGCATCGTCGCGACCAGTTCTGCCAGATAGCCAAACGGCATCGACCGCTCGTGCGGTTTCCAGTCCTTCTTCGACTCGGGCATGTTTTCGAGCGTGCGGCGCGAGCGGTCTGCCTCGCGATCCAGCTCGGAAAGAAAGCGTTCGATGATCGTCATGGTGGCACCTCAACCGCTGTTCCAGGCAAGAAACCCGCGCATTATAAGGGCGCTTGAACCCTGGAACCTGGAACCTTGGAACCTTGGAACCTTGGAACCCGATCTATATTCCGCCATGCGCAAAGCACTCCTGGCTCTCGGAACACTGGCTGTCGTAACAACGGCCTTCACCTGGCACGTCGCCGCTCAGTCAACGCCCTACGACCTGATCCTTCGCGGCGGACGAATCGTCGACGGCACCGGCAGCCCATGGTATCGAGCGGATATCGGCGTCCGGGGCGACGCCATCGCGCGGATTGCGCCCTCGATTACCGACGAAGCCGGGCGCGTCATCAATCTTCAAGGGCTGGTGGTGTCGCCCGGGTTCATCGACGTTCACACGCATGCGCGCCGCGGGATCTTCGAGGTACCAACCGCCGACAACTACGTACGGCAGGGGGTCACGACGCTGATCGAGGGACCCGATGGTGGCTCGGCAGTTCCGCTCGGTCCGTTCCTCGCCAAAGTGGCGGCCACCCGCATCACGCCGAACTTTGCGAGCTTCATCGGCCAGGGCTCGATTCGATCCAGTGTGATCGGAGAAGTCGATCGGGCAGCGACACCTGACGAGATCGAGAAGATGCGTGGTCTGGTGCGTCAAGGTATGGAAGACGGAGCGTTCGGGCTGAGCTCCGGACTGTTTTACGTTCCCGGCACCTTCACGCCCACGGCGGAGGTCGTGGAGCTCGCAAAGGTCGCCGGCCGCATGGGCGGCATCTATACCTCCCACATGCGCGACGAAGCGTCCAAGGTGCTCGACAGCGTTCGAGAGACGATCACCATTGGTGAGCAAGGCGGACTGCCAACGCAGGTCACGCACCACAAGATTGTTGGCAAAAAGTATTGGGGTCGATCGGTCGACACGTTGAAAATGATCGACGACGCACGCGCGCGTGGCGTGGACGCGACGATCGACCAGTACCCCTACACGGCATCGGCGACCAGCATCGGGTCGGCGCTGCTGCCCGCATGGGCGCAGGAGGGCGGTCGTGAGGCGCTTCTCAAGCGCCTGAAGAATTCGGACTCTGCGCGCGAAGATCAAGTTCGAAACCGTTGCCATCATCCGTGACGAGCGCGGCGGCGGTGACCCGAAGAACGTCGTCGTGTCGAGCTGTCAATTCGACCCGTCGCTCGCCGGCAAGAACCTGGCCCAGATAACGCAGGGCCGCGGCTTGCCGGTCACGCTCGACAATGCTGCCGAGACAGCCTTGTGGATCGTGGAGCAAGGCGGCGCGCAAGGGATCTTCCATGCCATCAGCGAGGACGACCTGCAGCGCATCCTGGTGCATCCGACCACGATGGTTGCCTCGGATGGCGAGATACCCATCTTCAACCAGAACCATCCGCATCCCCGAAGCTACGGGACGTTTTCCCGGGTGCTCGGCGTCTATGTGCGCGACAAGAAGCTCCTGTCGCTCGAGACCGCCGTGCAGAAGATGAGCGCGTTGCCGGCGCAACGCCTGGGGCTGAGCGATCGCGGAGTGATTCGCCAAGGGCTGAAGGCAGACCTCGCCGTCTTCGATCCGACCCGGGTACGCGACACCGCGACGTTCGAGAAACCACACTCGTACGCTGAGGGTGTGTCGGTGGTGATCGTCAACGGCGAAGTTGTTTTCGAGAACGGCGCGATGACCGCGGCCCGCCCTGGACGCGTCCTGTATGGACCCGCGCGTCGTGCTCCGGCAACCGCGGAGCTTGCCACCTTGGCGAAGACTCAGGGACGCTAGAAGGATGAGCAACCTGCCTATTGCCTGTACGCTGACGCCGGGTGATCTGCGACGTCGCGCGAGCGAACTATTGCCGGCGCTGGTTACCCGCGCTGAGTCGTACGAGCGACTGGACGAGGGGCTCCGGCTCCGATTCGCGGCGTCGAGCGAAACGTTACAAGCAATCACGCGTGTGCTCGATACCGAGCGCCAGTGCTGCCAGTTTTTCCGGTTTCAACTGACCATCGAGCCGGGTCTCGGGCCGATGGTGCTCGACGTCCAAGGCCCGGCAGGGACCGCAGATTTTTTGGCTGACCTAATTCCGTCAGACGCTTCAGCAACTTCGTCGACTCAATCGTCGTCTAAGTAGACCGCCCGCATCACGCGGGAAACTGGAGGCCCTATGCGTGCGAGAGTCTCGACGGCCTGGTTGCTGGCTGCCACGATGCTGCTGGTACCCGTTGTCATTCTGATTGGCGAACAGGCGGGCGAACTGACAGTGAGCGCCACCTACAAAGGCAAGGGCGTCGTCGACGAAACGCACGAGATCTCGGTGTTCCTCTTCGATCATCCGAACCCCACCGAGGAGAGTCGCCCGATGATGATGCAAGTGATCACCAAGAACGGTGCCGCTACGACATTCAAGGGCCTGGGTGCGACACCGGTGTACGTGGTAACCGTGTACGACGAAAAGGCAATCTACGATGGTAACGCCGGGCCACCTCCGACGGGAACACCGTGGGCCACGTACGGTAAAGGCGGAAAGCCGATTGCTGTGACCCCTGCAGCCGGTGTGAAGGTCTCAGTGGTGTTTGACGACTCGCAGCGGTTTGGCGCGAACCTGTGAGAACTCGAACCCGCGTGAGCGATCTTCGCTCGATCCGCCCGGTCATCCTCGCCAGCTTCATCGGTACCGCCATCGAGTGGTACGACTTCTTTCTCTACGGCACCGCCGCCGCGCTGGTGTTCAACCGACTGTTCTTTCCGACCTTCGACCCGATGGTCGGAACGCTGTCCGCCTTCGGCACGTTTGCCGTGGGCTTCGTCGCCCGTCCCATCGGCGGCATCGTGTTCGGGCACTACGGCGACCGAATCGGACGCAAAGCGATGCTCGTGTATTCGCTGGGCATCATGGGCGTTGCGACCTTTTTGATCGGCCTGCTCCCGACCTACGACGCGATTGGCGTCTGGGCGCCCATTCTGTTGGTGATTTTGCGCTTCGCGCAAGGCATTGGCGTAGGCGGCGAATGGGGGGGTGCGGTGTTGATGGCCGTTGAACATGCACCGCGTGGACGACGGGGACTCGCCGGGGCGTGGCCGCAAATGGGTGTGCCCGCAGGCCTGTTCCTGTCGACGGTTGTGTTCGGTCTGTTCAGCACGCGACTGACGGACAGCCAGTTTCTTGCCTGGGGTTGGCGCGTGCCGTTTCTTCTCAGCATTGCGATGGTTGCCGTCGGGCTCTTCATCCGACTGAAGATTGCCGAAACGCCAGCGTTCCTCGAGGTGCAGCAGGCGGCGCGTCAGGAGGCGCGGCCGATCGTGGTCGCGGTTCGCCAGTATCGCCGCAACATGCTCCTGGCGATGGGCATGCGCGTCGCCGAAAACGGTTTGTTCTACATCTACACGGTGTTCGTCCTCAGTTACGGGCCAACCGTCCTGGGCCTCGCGCGCGAGACGATGCTGTGGGGAGTGACGGCCGCGGCCCTGGTCGGCCTCATCGCCATTCCGTTCTTCGGCGACCTATCGGACCGCGTCGGCCGACGTCCGGTGTACCTGTTTGGCGCCGCGTTTTCGTTGGCCTATGCGTTTCCGTTCTTCTGGCTGATCGAGAGTCGATCCGAGCCGATCATCTGGCTGGCGATCGTGCTGGGCGTCGCGTTGGGTCACAACGCCATGTATGGCCCGCAGGCGGCCTATTTCTCAGAGCTCTTCGGGTCGAGCGTCCGCTACACGGGTGCTTCGATGAGCTACCAACTGGCGTCGGTTGTCGCGGGCGGGCTCGCCCCATTCATTGCGACGGCACTCCTCGCGTCGGCCGGCCGTGACGCCGTGGCAGGCTACATGATGGGGCTGGCCGCGATTACGCTGGCCGCAACCTACCTCGCCGACGAGACCCACCGTGCCGATCTGTCAAGGTGAGCGACGCCAGGTGAGCGACGCCAGCTTGACAGTTGGGCGCCCGGCGCGTAAGGTGCGCTCGGAAGCCTCGACATGCTCTCGCTACTTTCCGGCGGCCGTGGGTTGCGACCTATGGTACTTGCGATCGTGGCGACGCTCTGCGCAGCGGGCCTCATCCTTTACTTCCAGCATCAGACGCTCTCCGCACTCGACGCCCAAACACGAGTCGTCCTGAGACAGCTGAGCGAGCAGACGGCGACCGACGTCGTGCTCGAGGTGCAGCGCGCCATCGATGGTCCGGTCTTCGACACGCTGACGGCCGTGAATCACCCGGAACTCCGCGCCGGGCGGCTCGACCTCGTGGCGCGCAAGTTCGACGAGGGACTGCAGGCATATCCGCATGTGAGTCGCTTTTTCGTCTGGACGTCGGAAACGGAAGCGACCGCACCGGGCGAAGCGCTGTTCATTGGCCGCGATCTGCGCGAACGCGTCACACTGAACCACGGCGGCGAGTCCGTACAATTCGGACGCGATGCCGTCCTTGGCCGTGAAATCTTGCAGATTGCACGACGCTACGCGCCCGAGCAGCACATCTATGCGGCTTCGGACAGCGTCGGTGAAGAGCGACGACATGCGCTCCTCCGGCTGTTCTGGACCGACGCGCGAAGGGTCGAGTTCTTCGCCATTCTTGGTTTTGTCGTCGAGCCCGCGTCGGGAGGCCAGCGACTGTTCGAAGCCCTGCACCAGCGCACGGTCGGCGAGGTGCTTCGGCGCAGGGGCGGCGAGGTGCCGCTGCGCCTTCGCGTCATCGACGAGAGCGGCGCCTTGGTATTTGGTCAATCAACGCCGCTCACCGAAGCGGCGACCGTGCCACTCGCCATGGGGTTTTATCCCGTCGCGCGCATCGACTCCCGGTTGGCGAGCACCGTTCCTGCGCGTCGGTGGCAGATCGAGGTCAGCGCCGAGCGCAGCAGCAGCATTGCCGCGGTCACACGGGGATATTGGCCGACCGTGCTGTCCGTGGTCTTGATGTTGGTGGCCCTCGGGTTGACGGTCGTGGCCAACCGGCGAGCCGCCGATCTGACACGAATGCAGGCCGATTTCATTTCACACGTCTCGCACCAGCTCAAGACGCCGCTGTCGCTGCTGAGCGCCGCTACCGAGACGGTGTCAATGGATCGGGCCAGATCACCGGAGAAGCTGGCGCAGTATCTCGGCATCATTCGAGCCGAAGTCGCGCGGCTCTCGGCGCTCGTTCAGCGAATCCTGGAGTACTCGCGGTTGCAACAGCAGCGTGGCTACGAGTTCGAGCCCGTTGATCTCGCCGCTCTGGTTCGCGAAACAGTCTCAGCTTTCGAGAGCAGCCTCTCGAGCCGGGACTTCTCGTTTGTGGTCGAGATTGGCCCGGCGCTCGTGGTTTCGGCCGACCCGGCAGCGATTGAACAGGCGCTGGTGAACCTGCTGGACAACGCGGTCAAGTACTCGGGCACGAGCCGGCAGGTGATCGTCCGGCTCCGCTCCCTGCCGGGTTCAGCGGTGATCGAGGTCGTCGACCACGGCATTGGCATTGACGATGCCGATCAGGACCGCATCTTCGAGAAATTCTATCGCGGGCGCGGGGCCTCGATTCAGCGCGAGGGATTCGGCCTCGGCCTTCCGATCGTTCAGGAGCTGGTTCACGCCCACCGCGGACGGGTCGAGGTGGAAAGTCTGCCGGGGCAGGGCAGCACGTTTCGCATCACGCTGCCGACAGTCGCGACCGCGGGCACCGAAGCCAAGGACCCGGTCGGCAAAGCGACCACCCGGAGGGCCGTCACATGAAACACGCCCCTCACGAGGTCAGTAGCGCGCCACGCGAAGTGTTGGTCGTCGAAGACGAGCCGCAGATGCGCGCGCTGCTGACCGACAACCTGGAGTTCGAGGGCTATCACGTCACCGCCGTGGAGTCGGGAGAGCAGGCGCTCGAGGAGTTGGGTCGGCGCGCCGTGTCGCTCGTGCTGGTTGACGTCATGCTGCCCGGGATGAGCGGGTTCAACTTATGCGAACAGCTCCGCGACCGCGGCACGCGGGTTCCCATCATCATCCTCACCGCGCGGGCGCACGAACAGGATCGAATCAGAGGCCTCGATCTCGGGGCCGACGACTACGTCAGCAAGCCATTCAGTGTGCGCGAGCTCCTGGCTCGCGTGCGCGCTCAGGTCCGGCGCGATGATTGGCGGTCGACCAGCGACGCGGAGTTTACGTTTGGTGATGTGAAAGTCAATGTTCGGCAGCGCCTCGTGCTGCGCAAGGGCCGACGGGTGCCGCTGTCGGCCCGAGAGTTCGAGCTGCTTCGCTACCTCCTCGTACACCGGAACGAGGTCGTGGGTCGAGAGCAGCTGTTACGCGATGTCTGGGGCTACAACCAGCTGTCGGTCACCCGAACCGTCGACAACTACATTGCCAAGCTGCGGACCCGACTCGAGCCGCGCCCGCACGATCCACGCTACATCGTTACCGTGCACGGCAGTGGCTATCAGTTGATTGGATAACGGGTGCGACAGGTGCGACAGGTGCGACTGGTGCGCTAGGTGCGGTGCGGTGCACAGGTGAGCCAGGTGCGGTGCGGTGCACAGGTGCCCTCTGCACCGCACCCAGCGCACGCACCGCACCCAACGCACACAACGCACCCGTCGCACCTGTCGCACCTGTCGCACCTGTCTTAGAACGCAATCAGGTGCGTGTACTTGAGCAGCAACGCTCGTCGGGCGATGCCGGGCGCGTGTGTTTCGTTCCACACCACGTAGATGTCGCTGAGGGGGCGGTGGATCAGGTTGTAGCGGACGTTGGACAGCCACGTGTCGGATTCCCCGTTGTACTGGACAAACGTGTTGAGAAACATCCGGGGCGTGAACGACCAGTCGACCCGCAGCCCCACGAGGTCTCCGGTGAAGGACCCCTCGGGCAGGGTGACGACGTTGCGCGATAGTGTCGGTACTGAGGGCGACGTGCGCGTTGAGCCGCCAGCGCAGTCCACCACCGGCCAGCCGCTGATGACCAGACCAGAATTCGCCCGCACCGACCTCGAGGCTGCCCGACAGGGCCGCGCTTCGATTCGAGCGAAACTCCGCGCCGACGTCCTCAAACGAATATTCACCGGGTCGTACCGGCAGCGGTCCGATCCGGAATGGCGTGTCCAGGCGCTCGAAGGTGCTGCGGCCCCACGTCCGCAGCTCGGCACCATCGGCGAAGAGCATCTCGTAATTGACCACGCCGACGCGGGTGAGAAGCGTGGTGTACGTATCGTTGGTCGTCGATTCGACTTCGGCACCGACGCTGTGCTCGAGCAGTCGACCTGCAGCGTCTCGGGGTCTGAAGACACGAGCATACTTGCCGAAGACCGTACCCACACCGCGCCGCCGAACGAACCCCAGGTCGTGCTGGAAGTCATCGCCGATGTGGAGAAATCCCACACGGGCCCGGTGGCGGCGTGAGTCCAGTCGCAGACCCGTTCGTCCCGCCCAGTCGCTGTCGACTGAAGCCGTCGCGCTGCGCATCGCAAAGCCTTCGAGCTCCAGTGTTGGGTGCGGTCGGAGTCGGACGTCGAAACCGCCGACGCGGTTGAAGTCTGACGAGCCCGACGCTTCGCGTCCGAAATAGAAACCAGCGACTGCGGCGGTCCTCGACAGATCGTGAGATACGCGGGCGGCCGTAAAGTTGTCTCCCGGACGTCCCTCGAAGTCTTCGGTCTGCATGTTCAGCAGCCCGACGCCCTCTCCGCCGGACCGCCCCGTCAGACGGACGCCGCCGATGACCGGAATGGGCCGCCCATCCGACGACAGACCGATGCGCCGGCTGAAGAACGGCACGAGATCCCGGCGAGGGTTCTCATCGTCGTTTTCGACCAGCCCGATCTGAAACGCGGACGGGCTTTCGAGGAAGAACTCGCGCTTCTCCGGGAAAAACTGGCTGAAGCGGGTGAGGTTGATCTGCTGCTCGTCGGCCTCCACCTGCGAAAAGTCGGTGCGCCAGGAGCCATCCAGCACGAACGACGACCCGATGCCCAATTTCAGATCGAGTCCGCCATCAGCTTCTCCATCCCAGTTCTGTCGTCCCAGGTTTCCGCGCGCGATCTCCGCCGTCGCAAACGGCTTCACCTGGAGGTTGCGGCCGGGCTGGGCATCCGCGATACCGGTGAGTGTGCCCGCGTACGCCACGTTGTAATGTGAGAACTGGCGCGGCACCGGCGCCCATGTGGAGGTCTCGTTGGCGCGGCGCGCCCAGCGCACCATGTTCAAGCCCCACTCCTGCGCACCCGCCTCCGGAAAGCGCAGCGTCTTGAACGGGATGGCGTACTCGAGACTCCAACCGTCAGCGCGGATCGACGTTTTGACCGACCAGACACCGTGCCAGTTGGCGTCGTTGCGGCGGCCGTTCTCGTACCCCAGCGATTCGCGCTGCGCCCCGCCCGGATTGGTGAGAAATCCAACGGAGTTGCGTCGATCCTGAAACGGGTCGAGGATGAGGCCGAAGCCGTCTCCGCTGCTCCCGCCGAAGTCGCGTTTCAGCTCATTGATGATCAGTCGGTGCGGCTCGGGGTCGTACAACACCGCGCCAACGTACAGCGTGTCCTCGTCATAGAGAAACCGCACCTCGGTTTTGCGGGTGGCGAACTCGAACTCGGCGGGCTGCTGCTGGTAGAAGTCGATGGCGGGTGTCGCCCGCTCCCACTCGGGCTCGTCGAGGATGCCATCGAGACGGATCGGCTGATCGACGCGGACGGCCTCGACACGCTTGGCGGAGCGGATCTTGTCGAGATCCTGCCGGGTGGACGCCCCAGCGTCCACCCGAAGCAGAGTCAACAGGAGAGCCGGGAGGACAAGGCGACGCATGTCGTAATGCCCTCCGGCCAGAGTGGTTCGCGGTCAGTTCGTCTGGGCGCGAGGGAAGTAGCGACCGACCAGATGTTGCGGGTTCGCTCCTTTTTTCGGACTGAATTTCTGCGGCCGCCCCACGTGCACGTCGGCCGTGTAAAGGTTGCCGTCGCTGTCGGTATGGAACTGGTGGACGCCCCAGAAGCCCCCGGGGAAGGCGCCGAACGTGCCCCATGAGTAGAGGAGTTTCCCGGTCAAATCGAATTTCGTGAACTTCTGCGTGATGCCGTCAGCCACCCAGAGATGCTGATCTTCGGTCAGCATGAGGGAATAGGGGCGCCTGACCTTCGGCCAGGCATCCAGGAACTTCCCATTCTCGTCGAACACCTGGATCCGCGAGTTCGCGCGATCGCTGATGTAGATGCGTTTGTTCTTGTCGATCACGATGGCGTGGACCGTGTTCATGTAGCTGGGTCTCGTCTCGTTCGGCTGCCTTTCCCGCTTCTCCCCACGTGAGCAGGAACTTTCCATCCTTGTTGAACTTGACGACACGAGTGTTGACGTAGCCATCGCTGACGAAGAACGTGCCATCGGGCAGCCAGGCGATGTCGGTCGGTCGCGCGAAATGGGTCTCGTCATTGCCCGACTGCATGGGCGTACCGATGGTCTGCACCAGCTTCTTGCCATCGCGAGTGAACTTGTAGATCGCATGCGCGCCGTCGTCCACCAGCCAGATGTGACGCTCGGGATCGTAGGGGCTGACCAGAGCGCGGTGCGGTCGCACGAACAACTTGTTGTGCTGCTCCCACGACTCGATCATCTTGCCGTTGCGGTCGACAAAGGTGACGACGTGATCCCAACGAGGATGGCGGGTAGGATCTTTCTGCGAGAGGTCGAACCCGGAGGCATTGCGCTGCGGGACGAGCTCGCCGCCGCCGCCGCCCGCCGCCGCCCTCCCGTTTCAGGACCGGCAGACAGCCTCGGGCAAAGATGAGCACGCGGTCCGGGCTCTCCGCCCAGATCCCCGCGGTCGAACCAATCTGGAAGCCCTCCCCGCAGTAGTTCTGCGGCCAGCCTGCCACCAGATCGTACGGGCCGGTCTCGTCGCCGCCGCCCTTTTCTGAACGGCGCCTGCGCGAAGCCGCCAACCGTTAGTAGAACTGCGAGTGCCGCCGCGGCGGCGCTGAATGTTCTCATCACAAAGCCCCCTTCGTTAGTTCGTCGTCGGACGATTCCTGCTACCCGTGTATTCGAGGTTCCAAGGTTCCAAAGTTCCACGGTTCCATGTGCCGTTTGTCCGAACTCTGGAACCCTGGAACCCTGGAACCTTTTGGAACCTTGGAACTCTCTTAGAACGTGAATCGCAGACCAAGCTGCACCGTCCGGGGATCGCCGGCGACAGTCCGAGTCATGAAATTGGTGTTGTTCCGGGCCCCGCTTGGGTTGCCGTAGTTCACTTGATCGGTCAGGTTGTAAATCTCCAAGAAGGCGCCTGCTTCGTAGCGCCCCTGAATGCGCCAGATGTAGTGGAACCGGCCGTCGAGCAGGATCTGCTTCTCACCGTCAATCCCGTTGCGGATCGCGCGGCCATTGCCGTCAACGGGCGACAAGATCGGTCTGGTGGCGTCGCTGACACCCTTCACGGGGCGATCGTTCGTGTCGCCATCGCCGTTGGCCCCCGGGGCGGAGGCCGCGTCGGATCCGATCGTCTCGTTGATGGGATACCCGGAGTAATAGCGGAACACGAACCCGGCGCCGAGCCCACGCCATACGTTGGCGTTCGCGCTGGCGGCAAACGCATGACGGTTGTCAAAGCTCGTCCTGCCATAGTCCGCACGCAGGTTGGTGTCGTAGGTAATCGCGCCGACGTCACGCGCGCGCGCCAATGTGTAGCTGACGCGTCCCGACCAACGCTGGGCCATTCGCTTCTCCAGCGCGAGTTCCAACGCGTTGTAGTCGGTATTGAGTTCCTCACGCGATTGATACTGGAGCACACGAATGAAGTTGGTGCTCCGTGCCTCTGGTGGGATCAGCTCACCATTCGGATCGAACGCGTCGACACCAACCCGTGTGATTCGGCCGTTCGCCCCGGGGGGACCCTCGTTGATGTCGATCTGCGCGACTTGATCGCGTCCGCGATTGCCGACGTAATCAGCGGAAACGGCGAGATACGATCCGATTTGCTGCTTCATCCCGACGCTGAACGCCCACAGATAGGGCATCCGTCGATCGCCGTCGAGCGTCGGCTGGTTGTTCACGTAACCGCCATCCAGAACCCGTTGGCGCAGCTGGGTCAGAAACGCCCGGCATTGCGGACCGATCAGCGCGAGTCCGCTGCTGCCCGTGGGTTGCAGGCAGCCCGTTTGCACGCCGTTGAAACCGAAGCCCGTGTATGTGTGCACGGGGGGCACGTCCGACGTCGCGAGCTCCCCCGTGTCGAAGACGAACGAGGGTCCGATCACCGCCCCGGTCAGCAACGCCTGGATAACGTTGAGCTGATGGAGCTGGTAATACTTGCCAAAACCGCCCCGCAACAGTGTCCTCCCGTTTGCCCCCAGGTCGTACGCGAGGCCAAGCCGCGGCGAGAAGGCATTCTTGGTTTCCGGCGTCAGGTGCTGGTAGTCGTACCGGAAGCCAAGATTCAGCGTCATCTGGCTGCTCACTTGCCACTTGTCCTGCAGGTAGAAGTTGGTCCGCCAGTCCTTCTGGGTGAACTCGATCTGTCCCAGCCGGATGCGAAAGCGGTTCGGATAGGTCCGCGCGTTGGCAGGATCGAATGCGGCGTTGGAGGTGGTGAAATCGAACCGGCCGACCAGATCGCCGGCGGTTCCCTGCGGCAGCGCGGCGTTGCGGCTCCAACCGATTCCGGCTTTGAACGTGTGATCGCCGCCCCATCCTGGTTTGAACCACGTGAAGGAGTCGTCCACGGCGATCGAGCGGATGAGGTCTTCCTGATAGTTGTTGCGATTCCCGGCGTTGTAATCGGGATGCGTATTCATGGATCCCAGGTCGAACTGCTCACGGCCGTCGAGTCCAATGAATTTCCAGCTGTCGTCGAAAAAGATCCGCGGTCCCTGCAAGAGATTCTCGCGGACATGGCCGACCCTGAACTCGTTGGTCATCGTGTTCCGCAGCACCGATGTCGCAGCAAAGCTGAAGACCTGATCGCCGCTGTCGTTTTCGAACGTTGCGTTTTCGGGCGTACTCTCGTTTCCTTCCAGCTCGTCGTTCTCGGTCAAGACCGATTCACGCAGCCACCGGAAGCTCAAATGGTTGTTCGTGGTCATCTGGTAGTCGCCGCGAACGAACGTGTTCCAGCCGGTGAAATCGGTCGTGTCCGAGTACGACACGGCCAGGGGGGCCGCGTCGGCAGGAAAGTTGAGATTGGCGGCTTCCTGAATCAGTGTGCGTTCTGCATTGGCAAACCAGAAGGCTTTGTTCTTGACGATTGGCCCGCCAATGCTTCCGCCGAACACGTTGTTGCTGGCCGCTGGGTTTTCGTTACCGGCCTGCTTCAAGAAGTAGTTCGTCGCGTTGAGGTCGCGAGTCCTGGTAGTAGTAGAAGGCACGACCCTGGAGACGATTGGCGCCACTCCGCGTCACGGCGTTGACGACCACGCCCGACGATCCGCCGTATTCCGCCGAATAGTGGTGGGTCAGCACCTGATACTCGGCCATCGTGTCGAGCGAGACGCGCGCCTGCGTGCCCTGCGACCCGCCACGCCGATCGTCGTTGTCGTAGGCGCCGTCGACGAGAAACAGATTGGCTGTCGTCGCCTGGCCATTGGCGTTGAACTGACCGCCTTCGAACGATCCAGGATTGAGGCTGGGCGTGAGTCCAGGCACGAGTTGCATGAGGCTCAGCTGATTTCGCCCCTGACTCGGCAGGCCGTCAATCTCCTCGTTCGTGATGTTCGAGCCGATCTTGCTCGACGTCACTTCGACCAGCGGAGATTCGCCGGTGACGGTGACGGTTTCCGCCAGGCCGGCGACGTTGAGCGTGAGGTTGACCGCCACCTCCTGGCCGACGGCCAGGACGAGGCCGGTCTGGGTCATGGTCTGGAACCCCTGCAGCTCGGCCTTGATGGTGTACGTGCCCGGCACGAGCGTCGGGATCACGAACCTCCCATCGCCGCTCGAGACGGCCGTCCGTTCCAGCCCGGTCGCCTCGTTGGTGACCGTGATCGTAACGCCGGGCAACACCGCCTTTCCTTGATCGACGACCGTGCCGGTGATCTCGGTCCGACCACCTTGTGCAAGCGCGGTCGCCGCGGCGCCAAATCCAATCAGTGCGACGAGGGAGAGTATTCGAAAGCCCCTAAAGCGTGGAGACGGCACGCGCCTACGCCAGGCGACGAGTCCGCGTGAAAATGCGACCATGGGACGCCTCCCTGAGAATCATTCGGGGACGCAACGCGCACTCCTCGTGTACCCACGAGCAGCGTCTGCGCCAATTTCAAGTGACTGGAGAGTAACGCCGATGCTGGGTTGGCGTTGTGAAAGGATGTCTTAGGATTGTCTTCGAAATGTCTAGTCAAGGGCCAAGGGCGTAGGGCGTGGGGCATAGGGTTGGGGATAGGGACTTCGAGCCCTATGCCCAACTACGCCCCATGCCCTACGCCCCATGCCCTAATTGGTCTTTCCTCCCTGAAAGCGCTTCTCCTGCCCGACGAGCTTCGCCGGATCGGCGCCCTTCTTCGGCCGGAACTTCTGCACGCGGCCACCGAAGACCTCGGCCAGGTAGAGATTGCCATCCTGATCGACGCTGAGGGAATGAGGCCCGTTGAATTGCCCGGGCTGTCCGCCCGGTCCGCCCCAACCGTAGAGGAATTTTCCGTTCAGGTCGTACTTGAGGATGCGATGCGTGCCACCGTCCGACACCCAGAGAGACTGGTCGGTGGTGATGAGATGAGCGTATGGCGATGAACGTACGCCCGTCGTCCACATGTCGAGGAACTTGCCGTTCTGGTCGAAGACCTGGAAGCGGCGATGCCCTCGATCGACCACGAAGAGTCGGCCGTCCTTGCTGATTTGAATGCTGTGGACGGTGTTGAACTCGCTCGGACCAGGGTTCTTCGGATCCTTCGGCGCTGATCCCCAGTCCGTCAGGAACTTGCCGTCCTTGTCGAACTTCGCCACGCGCGTTCCGCCATAGCCGTCGCTGATGAAGAACGTGCCGTCCGGCAGCCAGTCGATGTCGGTGGGACGATCGAACAGCTTGCCGCCGTCGCGTCCCCGTTGCCCTTTCGTGCCCAGCGTCATCACCAGTTTGCCGTCGGAGCTGAATTTGTGGATCACGTGCAGCTGATCGTCGAACACCCAGACGTGTTTCTGGGGGTCGTACGGGTTCATTTTGATTTTGTGCGGCCCGCGCCCGCACTTCATCTCGAACAACTTGTCGTGCTGGGGCCACGACTGCACCATTTTGCCGTTGCGATCGACCACGAAGATCACATGGTGGTATCGCCGCTCCCACCCACGCTTCTCCTTTGTCGGTTCGCACGTCGCGCCGAACCCATCGTCGTTTCCGGTGGCACTGCCCCGTGAGGGATTGAGCAGCGCGTACGGCGTCCACGGCTTGGCGCCGGCGGGCAACGGGAGCTCGCCCCGTTGTGCAATCCAGATTCGGTCTGGGGTCTCGGCGTACACGGCGCCGACGGATCCCCAGGTCCAACCCTCGTGCTTGACGCCGTCAGCCTCATCGGGCAACGGTAGCGGCCAGTTCTCAACCAGCTCGTAGGGCCCAAACTCTTCTTGGCCTCCTTTTTCCTGCATCGAAGTTGCCACTGCAGCGGGCAGTACGACACCCATAAGCACCATCAGCAAAAATCTTGGTGGGCGCATCGTGGTCTCCTTCCGATCTCCAAGGTTCCAGGGTTCCAGGGTTCCTAGAGTTCCAGAGTTCCTTGGAACCAAGGCTTCGAAGGTCGAACCTTGGAAGACGACTTGGAACGGCTTGGAACGCTTGCGAATCCAAGGTACCAAAGTTCCAAAGTTCGAAGGTTCAGCCTCAGGTCCGAAGCACGACCAGCCGGACCTTGGAACCTTGAGAAGTTGGAACGCTGGAACTCTGAGTGCGACGTCAGCCCGAAATGGGGCTACAGTACGCGAGCGGTGAGAGACCGTCTTCGTACCCTGTCGATGCTCGTTGCGGCTGCTCTCTCGAGCAGCGTCGGACGAGCTGCGACCATCGGGCAATCACCGGTGCAAGCGCCGATTTACGAAGTCGATCCCATGTGGCCCAAGCCGCTGCCCAACCAGTGGATTCTTGGCGCCGTCGTGGGTGTGGCAGTCGACGCTCGCGATCATGTCTGGATCGTCCATCGGCCCTCGACGCTTGCAGCCCAACGAGACTCGATCAATCTGGCGGGCGGCGCCGCCAGTGCTCGAGTTCGATCCCGCTGGCACGCTGGTTACGGCCTGGGGAGGACCCGGCGCTGGATACGAATGGCCCGATCTCGAGCACGGCATCCATGTCGATCACGCAGGCTTCGTGTGGATCTCCGGTGGCGGTGAAAAGGATTCACATCTGCTGAAATTCGCCCGGGACGGCAAATTCGTTCTGCAGATCGGTCGGAAGGGACAGGGACAGGGAAGCAACGACACGCGGAATCTCGGCGCCGCGGCGCACATGATCGTCGATCAGGCGACGAACGAGCTGTTCGTTGCGGACGGCTATGTGAACCATCGGGTCATCGTCTTCGACGCGACCTCGGGCGCGTACAAGCGTCACTGGGGCGCCTACGGCAAGCCACCAGACGACGGGTATTTCACGCGAGCGGGGGAGAAGCTGCCCGGTCCGTTCAGCGGAGTGGTCCAGAACGAAAACAAACCGAGCAACTACGATCCCAAGGGGCCGCCGCCCGCGCAGTTTCGCATCGTTCATGCCGTGCGGCTGTCGAACGATGGGCTGCTCTATGTCTGCGATCGAACGAACGATCGTATCCAGGTCTTCAGAAAGGACGGCAGCTTCGTCCAGGAAGCCTTCGTGGCGAAAACCACCTTGGGCAGCGGCTCGGTGTGGGACATCGGTTTTTCGACGGATCCGGCGCAGACGTATCTCATCGTGCCCGATGGGACCAATCAACAGATTTGGGTGCTGCGACGCGACACGCTGCAAGTGGTCAGCGCCTTCGGCCGCGCCGGGCATTGGGCCGGCCAGTTTTACGGCGCACACAATATCGCGGTGGACTCGAAGGGCAGCCTGTACATCACCGAGACCTACGAAGGAAAGCGGGTCCAGAAGTTTGTTTACAAAGGTCTTGGACCGGCTGCGCCGCCGATCATTCCGTGACGTTCGCGGCCACGCTGCGAAACGAATACGCTGGCCGGCGGCCTGATCGTGTAGATTGACGCCCGGAGGCGATCCATGAAGCGTTCGTCAGTCGTTCGACTGCTGGTTTTGACGATGTGCGGCCTGAGCCTCAGTTCGTCGTCACCCTTCGCTCAAAGCAAGGCGAAGGCAGAAAACGTCGCGGTCATTCCTCACGAGGCAGTTGCGAATTTTTTTAAGCACCCCCCCGGCATTTACACCGGCGAGAACATGGGCATCGCCACGAACTCGAAGGGCACGATCTACATGTATCACCGGGCGTATGAAACGCGCCTGTTCGAGTATTCGCCGCAGGGCCAGTTCGTGCGCGAAATCGGGAGGAACAACTACGGCTTTGCCTTTGCCCACTCGGTGCGCGTCGACGCGCAGGACAACATCTGGGCCGTCGACGAAGGCACCGACATGCTCATCAAGTTCAGCCCCGAAGGTAGAGTTCTGATGACGATCGGGCGGCGGGAGGATCCGGTCGCCATGCTGTCGAACATGCCCGGCGGGGGCCGCTTTCATGGGCGCAACGCGAAGTACCGCTTTGGCCGCCAGACCGACGTCGGCTTCGATCAGCAGGGCAACATCTTCGTGTCCGACGGCTACTTTGATGGCCGCGTCGTGAAATACGACAAGAACGGCAGGTTCATCAAGGCCGTGGGCACGCGGGGCAACGGTAACCTGCAGTTCAGTACGCCTCACTCCATCGCGACCGATTTTCAGGGGAACGTCTACGTCGGCGACCGCGGCAATGCCCGCGTCCAGGTGCTGGACAACGATCTCAATTGGAAAGCAAACTTCGACAACGTTGGGAACCCGTGGGCGGTGTGCGTCTCGGGTGGCCCAGGCCCGAAGAACCCCGGCAAGCAATACCTTTACGTTTCCAACTCCTGGCCCGACAGCGCGCCCGCGGCGGCAGCCGAATTCACCGGCGAGGTCTACAAGCTGGAGCTCAATGGCACCATCGTTGGGAAGTTCGGCAAGGCGGGCAAAGCCGTCGGCGAGTTTGCGACCATCCACCAGATGGACTGCCGTGATCCGGATGTGATCTACACGGCCGAGATCAACAACTGGCGGTCGCAGAAGATCCTGCTCAAGCCACAGGCGATGAAGCCGACGAGCCAGCGTTAGGGAGACGACAATGACACACCCATTCAACGCTCTCGCTGTCGTCACGCTTCTCGTGCTGAGCGCGCCGCTCGTCGCGCAACCAACGATACCGGACATAGTGTTCGAGACCAACGCCGACCTGCTGAAGACGCCGAATGACATCCACGTCGGCGAGGTCGCTGGCGTCGGCGCCAATTCGAAGGGACAGATCTTCGTCTACACGCGGACGGGCCATCCGTACGCGACGCTCGGCGACAATCGGACGTTTTCTCGCGGCGGATCGCGGCTCTTTCAATTCGATCCGAGCGGGAAGTTCGTGCGTGAGCTGGGGCAAGACGTCTACGGATTCAACGCGGCGATCGGGCTGCGCGTCGATCCGCAAGACAACGTGTGGACGATCGACGTGGCGGCCAATCAGGTCGTGAAGTTCGACTCCGAGGGTCGCGTCGCCCTCGTGTTGGGCAGAAAACCCGAGACCATTTCGGTGCGGCCTAACCCGCCGGGTGGGCCAGGTGGTGGTGGCGGACCCGGCGGCGGCGGACCTGGAGCGGGTCCCGGTGGCGGAGCCGGCGCGCCGGGCGCTGCGACGGGTGGTCCCCCTCCGGGCGGTGGTCGGTGGCGGTGGCGGCCAGGCCGGGCGGCCGCCCGGGTCGGGCGTTCCAGGCTCGAGTTTCAATCGTCCCACCGACGTCGCGTGGGATCGCGCTGGCAACGTGTACGTCGCCGACGGTATCGGCAACAACAATCGCGTGGCGAAGTTCGACAAGGAAGGCCACTTCCTCACCCACTGGGGCTCCACCGGGACTGGACCGGGCCAATTCAACGGCGTCAAGGCGCTTGCGATTGACGCGCAGGACAACGTGTACGTCGCTGATGTCGGCAACAAGCGTATTCAGGTCTTCGATGCCGCCGGCACCTTCAAATCAGAGTTCGGCAACGTCGGCACGCCGCTCACCATGTGCATCACGCGTGGGCCGACGCAGCATCTCTACATCTCACACGCCGGCGACGACGATGGCATGGAGGACGCGACCATTTACAAAGTCCGGCTCGATGGAAAAATCGTGGGCAAGTTCGGCGCGGCGGGCAAGCTGCCAAAGGAGTTTGGGCTCGCCAATTCCATCGACTGCCGCAACGAGAGCGAGTTGTTGATCGGCGAGTTGACCAACTGGAGAGTGCAAAAGGTCAGCTTGAAGTAACGACCTGGGGAGCGCGACGAACTCGTCGCGCTCCTCATCAACGCTCCTGCACCAATACGCTTCGGGTTCCCGACGCGAATGCCTTGACCAGGACCAAACCTGCAATGAACCCGCCGATGTGTGCCATGAACGCGACGCCACCGCTCGACTGCGGGCCCTGGCCAATGACGCCAAACGCGCTGATTAGCTGAAACACGAACCAGAGGCCGACGGCGACGTAGGCGGGAACTTCGGTCAGGGTACGCATCATGATGACTCGCACGCGACGGTGTGGGTGCAAGACGAGATATCCGCCCATGATTCCCGATATGGCGCCCGATGCACCGAGACTTGGAATGAAAGGGTTGTCTCCCAGCACAAACGTCGAAACGACGTGCGTGAGCGATGCGGCGATGCCTGTCGTCAAATAAAACGCCGTGTAGCGAACGGGGCCGAGGTCGTCCTCCACGTTGTCGCCGAAGATCCACAGAAACAACATGTTGCCGAATAGGTGCATCAGGCTGCCGTGCATGAACATGGAGATCAGCAACGTCAGATAGACAGAGCCCGGTGTGGGCTGCAACGGAATGGTCGCGCTCTCGGTGCCGACCTCAACCCGTACAGGCCCGGCCACGTCTTCGCCCGTGCGGATCTCCTGCGGGACGGTAGAGAACGCATAGGTAAAGCGTTCGTTACTGCCCAATCCCTGAAGAAAAACGAAGACCAGGACGTTGGCCGCGATCAACGCGTAGGTGACCACCGGCGTTCGGATGCGGCCGGTGTTGTCATCGCCGACAGGAAACACCACTGCGATTCCTCCTGTAGCCGCCGCGGCAGCCCTGCCATGGCGGCGTCGCGGGCGTAAGCGGAAACCGTGCCAGCACGTTGCGCGATGGGATAAATTGAGCCCGAAGCCGCATGCGATTGGCCACTTGGGCACCGCTGGTCGTCGTGAGTCTGTGCACGCTGGCACCGGTGTCAGGGGCCCAGGACACTCGCGTGCCCACGCCAAGCCTGGGCCCCAAAGCCCATCAAGACGCCCGCTTACGCACCTCCGCAAAAGCCATGGGTCAAGCTCAGCGACCTCAAGGCTCGGCACAAAGGGCAGAGCAACTGGCGCGAGTTGCTCGTCGACGATGGCCGGCTCACGGCGGAGTATTTTTCTTCAGCGCCGGGAACGAAGCTGTCGAAGCGGTTTCATCCCGACACGCGCGAGTGGTTTGCCGTCGTCGAAGGAGAGATTCGCGTCGAGATCGAAGGCCAGGCCCCGTTCACGGCCATTCGCGGATCGCTCGTCAACATCCCGAGACAAACCATTTATTCGCTCGAAACTCTCGGCGCCCAACCAAGCCTTCGTTTCGTCGTCAACGTGGCGGGCGCCAAGACGCTCTATCCGCAGGAAGGCGATCCGCCGCCGGCATCCGCGGACACGAAATGGCTGCCGATCACGATCAATCGCACACCCGCCAGGTATGACGAGTTCAACCAGCCGCATCTCAATATCCACGAGGCTGCGGCGAAGAACGCGAAGTACACCGGCGGACGATTTGTTCGAGACGACAAGTCAGAGATGCTGGTGATCTACGGTCGCGAAAGCAGTCTGCCGCCCCTCGATCCGGCCGACAAGGGACATTTTCACGCCGAGAGCGCGGAGTTCTGGCTCGTCTTCGCCGGTCAGATCCGCTACGCCTTCGAAGGGCAGGAGCCCTTCGTCGCGAGCGAGGGCGATGTGGCGTATGTGCCCGCGAACACGTGGCACGCGACACGGTTCCATGGCCCGGAACCGGCGTGCCGGCTGTCGATTACGGAGTACGTGGGCAACGCGCTGCTGCTGGAGCCGAAGCGTCCTTAGATACTCAACGAGGTCTAGCCGTTGCCCTTCGAGTAGCTCAGGGCTTCCCGATCGATGTCGACGAACGGCACGCCGAAGCGAACGGCGCGTCTCGCGGCCTCCCGCTTCGCGCCGTGGAAA
This sequence comes from uncultured Acidobacteriota bacterium, assembly GCA_963841905.1. Classification (GTDB taxonomy): domain Bacteria; phylum Acidobacteriota; class Vicinamibacteria; order Vicinamibacterales; family UBA2999; genus JACCSI01. The sequence continues at coordinate 62,466 of CAWJEM010000004.1, read as the reverse complement.
ACAGCCTCACCGCGGCCTGACTACCGGCGCCGGCGGCGCTTCTCGATCATCTGTAGGCTCGGGAAAAATCGGTTGGATGCTGGTGTGGTTTCTGCGCTGGTGGCGAATCAAGGGCGCCGCCGCACCGTTCCGCGGCAAGGCTGTTTTTCTGCACCAGTCACGGCGCTCAGAGGTCGGCCGCGAGCCGCGCCGCCCGCTTCGGCGCGGCCGCCCGGCGCGGGCCACTCGGATCGCGCCGACCTCGGAGCGACGCGTTTCCGAGATCCGAAAAACGGTCTCGGAGCGAGAACGTGTGGCGGCGGCCTGATTCGCCACTAGCGTCCAAACAAGCCGGTCGCCCAAACGATTTGTCGGTGACCTGCGGATTACGAAGCCGCCGCCATCGTCGGCAGGACAGTCGCGGAGAGAGCGTTTTACCGCGGCGCGACGTGGGAGGTGTAAGCCGAGTGGCCCACGCTGGGTGGCCGTCGCGCGCACGGTACGCCAGATAGTCTCCGCTTCTCTGAAGTGGCCATCACGCAATCATCACTTTTCGCGGGTGCTGCGAGTTGTCTTCGAGGAAGGTCTTCTTTGTTTCCAGCTCCTCGGCGGTTGGCTGCACTCGCCCGGTCGCATCGGTGACGCGCGACACGATGGTGTGTTCCCCGGGTGTCGCACCCGCCCACGCATAGGTAAACAACTTCCAGGAATACCGGCTCGTCGTCGAGGGGTTCAGCGTCGCCGGCTGCCACGGTCCCTCGTCCACCTTCACCTCGACCGACTTGATCGGCGTGCCGTCGTTCAGCACGATGGCCAGCGCTTTGTGGCCAGTGCCTTCCTTGGTGACGCGTGCGATGAACGATTTGAGCTGGAGATGAGTGATCGGCGTCTCGACCCACTTGATCTCGCCGTCGATCATTTCGCCTTTGAGCGTTCGGTACCAGCGGGCCTGATACTTGCCGAGATACTGGTCTTCCTGGACGTGAATCTGCGCCAGCCACTTGACGTTGGGCGCGCCGTACCAACCGGGCACGATCAAGCGAAGCGGCGATCCCTGGTGCTGTGTCAACGGCTCTCCGTTGAGGGCGTAGGCCAGGAACGGTTCGGGCGAGAGCGCCTTCTCGCGTGTGAGGCTGCGTCCGTACTGTTGTTCGACCTTGAACTTCTGCGCGCGGAACTCGACCTCCTCATCTCCCTTGTCGGCACCGAAGAACACGAACTCGCGAGCGCTGGCCTTGACTCCCGCGCGGTCGAGCACGGTCTTGAGCGGCACACCGGTCCAGCGGCCGTTGCCAATCAGGCCTTGCAAGGGACGTCGGTTGCCGGAGCACTCGAAGCCGGCGATGAGCTCTGTCTTGCCCAGCTTCTGAAGGTCGGCAATCGAGAGCGCCTGCGGACGATCCACGAGCCCGCTCACCTTCAGTTTGAAGGTCGCGGGATCGAGCACGGGATGACCGTAATGCTGCGTCGTGAAGAACTGGTCCTTGGGCGTAATGGCGCTCGTGACCGTTCGCACGTCGAGGAGCCGGCGATCGGGGGCCGGCGTGAAATTGGCGTTCTCAGGCAGATCGGTGAAAGGCACCACGACCTCGCCTTGGGCGAGCGCGGGCAGCGCCCACTCAGGGACGCCAAACAGGCTGAGTCCCGCCACCGCGAGTCCACCCTTCAACAGTTCTCGACGCGTGTTCGTCATGACGCCAATTCTACAGGCCGCGGCTTCGCGGCGGAAGGCCGCTCGCGCGCCTCGCGGCAGGCCGGCGCTTGCGCGCCGGAGGGCCTCGCCGCTTTGCGGCTCGGACAGCCCGCTTCGCGGGAGCGCCGCGGCTTTGCCGCGGAGTGGATTGCTTGATCCATTCGCTCGCAGGGCGCCGTCCAGCGCAGCTGGCCCTCCGAGCCGCGTAGCGGCGAGGCCGGCCGGCGAAGCCGGCCTTCCCGCGAAGCGGGCCGACCGAGCCGCGAAAGCGGCCAGGCCTTCCGGGCCGCAGGCGCGGCCTTATACTTCCCCTATGCTGACGCGCATCTGTTTTTCCATCGCCACACTGTGCCTGTTTTCCACAGCCGCCTTCGCGCAGGTTCGGCCCGAGGCTGACCTATGTGCGGTGCCGCCCGGTGCCCAGCCGCTTCTCCCCGCGAAGTTGATGACGGGGATGGGCACGACGGACATGCAGGTCACCACCTCATCAGAGGAGGCGCGGAAGTTTTTCAATCAAGGCGTCTCGCAGATCCACTCCTTCTGGTTCCTCGAATCGGAGCGGTCCTTTCTGCAAGCGGCGACGCTCGACCCCAACATGGCGATGGCTTACTGGGGCATTTCGGTGAGTGCGGCGGGCGACTATCGTCCAGCTTTTCAACTGATCCGGGATCCGAGCGAAGGCGGTCGCATGGCAGCGCCCGAGTCCACGACCGCGGCGCCCGCCACCGTCCCGCGCAGCACGAGCGGCGCGGCCCTCAATCCCGGGATGCGGGCTCGCGAAGCTGCCGAAAAGGCGATGTCAATGCGCGACAAGGTCTCGCCTCGCGAACGGATGTACATCGAGGCTGAATGGGCGCGCCGCAATCCTGCTTCCAAGACCAGAGACGCGGATCACATTGTCGCTCTGCGCAAACTCGTCACCGCGTTTCCGGACGACGAAGAAGCGGCCTCGATTCTGGGCCTTGCGCTGCTCGACGGATTCGATTCCGTGACCAGGAAGCCAAGAACCAACACGCTCGAAGGCATCGAGTTGCTCGAGAAGGTCGTCGCCAGAAACGACAATCACTTCGGCGCGCACCACTACTTGATTCACGGCTACGAGGGCAGCGAGACGCCCGAGCGAGCGTGGCATGCGTGTCGCCGCTATCCCGAGTTGGTGCCGAACATCCCGCACGCGCTGCACATGCCCGGCCACATCTACGCGCAGAGCGATCGGATCGACGACGCGATAGCGGCGTTTTCGGCGGCAGCCGACAACGAGCGCAGCTACCTCAACGCCGACGTGCTCTATCCGAATGGGCATCACGGACACAACGTTCACTTCCTGATCCATTCGCTCAATCTGGAGGGCCGCTACGAAGACTCGATGAAAGCCGTCCGCCATCTGATGAGCGACTTCAAGGAGACGCCCCGCGAACGCGCCGGCAGCAACCAACGGGTGACGTATCGACAGGGCTACTACGCGCTGATCAAGACGTTGGTGCGTTTTCAGAAGTGGGACGTGATTCTCGACGGCACGACCATCCCGGTTTACGATCGGCCGGAACAACGCGCCTGGAGGCTGTGGGCAATCGGCATCGCACAAGCCAGCACCGGACAGGTTGATCAGGCGCGCGCGACGTTACGCGAGATGTCGGAGCCTGTGAAGAAAGCCGAAGGCTCCCGACGTCCGCTGGCGATCGCCGAGATGGAGCTCGACGCCACCGTGACCGCATATGGTGGCGACCGCGCCAGGGCGTGGACGATGTTCCGCAAGGCGGCAGAGACCGAAGCCGTCCTGCTCTACACCGAACCACCGTCGTATCCGCGCCCGGTCGTCGAGGGGATGGCCCACGCGGCCCTCGCGCTCGGTGATTTCACGGTCGCCGAGGAGGGCTTCCGCGAGGCGTTGTCGCGAGAGCCCGGGAGCGGCCAGGCGTTCTTCGGCGTCGCGGCGGCGCTTCAAGCGCAGGGTCGCGTGGTCGAGAGTCGACTCGCGTACGAGCGCGGCCGGATGCGCTGGGACAAGGCGGACGTCGATCTGTTCAAGCGGATTCCGTTGCTGCGAACAGACGCGCCACGCCGCTGAATCGGTGATCAGTGGTCGGTGGTCAGGGATCAGGGATCAGGCGATTGAATGGAGTGAGCATGGGTGCGAAGTTCCAAGTTTGCTGCGACAAGCCTCGCGATCGTTGCCACGGCAGCGTGCGGGGAGCAGCCAGGCACGTTGGCGGCGGCGCGCGAGGCCATGGGGGCCGATCGGGTGCAGGCGATCGAGTTCACCGGCAGCGGGCGCTGGTTTCAGTTCGGACAGGCCCCCAGTCCGACGTTGCCCTGGCCTCAGTTCGACGTCAGCAGCTACACCACGAGCATCAACTACGCGACGCCCGCGGCCCGCATTCAGATGACGCGTATCCAAACCGTCGAGCCCGGCAGGGTGCGCCCCGCGCCGACGGAGCAGCGGCCGGACCAGTACGTCAGTGGAACGTCCGCGTGGAATCTCGCCACGCCGCCCGGCGGAACGCCGACGCCGCAACCGCAGCCAGCGGCAGTCGACGAACGCACGATGGAGATCTGGACGACGCCGCACGGGTTCCTGCGAGCGGCGGCGTCGAACAACGCGACCGCCACGCCGGTCGGCGCTGGCTCGGAGGTGTCGTTCACAATCGGCGGCAGGCATCGCTACGTCGGCACTATCGACGCACAGAATCATGTCGCCCGCGTTCAAACGTGGATTGACAATCCGATTCTTGGTGACACTGAGGTCGACTTCATCTACTCCGACTACCGCGACTTCGATGGCATCGAGTTTCCGGAGCGGATCGTGCGACGGCAAGGTGGACATCCCGTGCTCGACCTCACGGTGTCGTCGGTGCGTGCGAATCCCGCAGTGAACATTGTCGTCCCGTCCGAGGTGTCGACGGCAACACTCCCGGCCGTGACCGCAACTGCCGAGCCCATCGCACCGGGCGTCTTCTACATCAAAGGCGGCACGCATCACAGCGTAGCCATCGATCAACGAGACCACATCGTCGTGGTCGAAGGGCCGTTGAACGAAGCCCGATCACTCGTCGCGATCGCGAAGATCAAAGAGACCATTCCGAACAAGCCGATTCGCTATCTGATCAACTCGCATCATCACTTCGATCACTCTGGCGGTCTCAGGACGTATGTCGACGAGGGCGCCACCATCGTGACACATGAACTCAATCGCCCCTACTACGAGCGGGCGTGGTCGGCGTCGCGGACGATCAATCCGGATCGATTGGCGCAATCGAAAAAGACAGCGAACTTCGAAACCCTGACCGAGAAACACGTGCTGACCGATGGCAAACGCTCGATCGAAGTCCACCGTCTCGCCGGCAACGGACACAACGACGCGTTCGTCATGGTCTACCTCCCGGCAGAGAAAATATTGATCGAGGTGGACGCCTGGGCGCCGCTGGCCCCGAACGCCCCGGCGCCTACGGCCGTTAGTCCATTCGCGGTGAACCTGCACGAGAACATCCGACGGCTCAAGCTGGACGTCAAGCAGATCGCCGCGCTGCATGGGCCCCGCCTGGCGACACTGGCTGACCTGTCGACCGCCATCGGACAAACGGCCGGCACGAATTGACAAGGTTGCCGGTGGCCGGTAGCCGGCGACTGGCAGCCGGCGGTGCCTACTCCCGTTCGAGCACCACCCCCACGAGGTCGGCGATCTGCCGGCCGGTGAACTCCTTGCCCTCGACGGCGGCCGCCAGTCGTCCCTCGCGATCGATGACCGCGGTTTGAAGCGTGTGGGTGATCAAGCCCGAGTCCGGCCAGTATTCCACACCGAATGCGTCACACACCCGCTTGATTCCTTCGGCGTCGCCCGTGAGGAAATACCAGCCTTCGACGTCAGCCTTCTGAGACTTGGCGAACGACGCGAGGCGATCCGGCGTGTCGTACTGCGGATCGAACGTGACGGTCAGCAGCGCGAGATCCTTGCCGAGCCGCGTGTGAAAGCGTTCCCGCACCGCGCCGAGATTCGTGATCATCCGCGGACAGTAGTCTGGCAGCGGGCATCGCGTGTAGATGAACGTGACCACGACCACGCGGCCCTTCAGCGACGCCAACGTCAACGGTGCTCCCCGCTGATCGATCAACGAGAAGTCCGGCACGGCGCGGCCGATGGGCACCAGTGTCGAGGTCGCAGGGGTCATGACGAGGCCGGCGTCGGCGGGCGCGGCCGACAGCAGCCGGAGTCGATCGATATGGCTGCCGTCTTTCCGGACGACCAGGCGGAAAGAGACGCGATCGCCTGGTCGAATGTCGGTCAGGCTTCGACCGCGGACGTCGAAGGGCATGACCATCGCCTCCATTACACCGGGCACTTCGTCATGAGAAACCGTCAGGATCGAGGAGGTCGGGTCGACGCGCAGCACCAGGCCCGCCGCGGCATGACCAGTTGCACAGGCCGCAGTCATCAGCGTGAGTCCAGGAATTGCGGCGAAGCAAAGAAGGCTCGACCGTGGCACGCCTCTTCATCTTGACCCAAAACCCCTTCGCACCTTAGGCCGCTGCCTGAACCAGCGGAGCAATCGAGGTTCTCAGCACGCCCCCGGGGTGATACTGTCCAGGCATGTCATGCCGTCCTTCGAGGCACGGCTTCTTGCGAGTGGTTGTGGTGCCGCTGGTAGCCATGGCGATGATGCCGGCCTGGCCCGCTGCCGCCCCACAGAATCCGCCCGACAAGAACTCGATCGAACTCGTCGTTCGCGGATGTCTGAAGGGACGAGAGCTCACTGCCGATGAGATTTCGGGCAGCGACGCGCTCGCAAGCGAAGTCGGTATGCTCTTTCGGCTCTCTGCGAAGGGTCAGGTGAACGACGAGCTCAAGCGACAGAACGGTCACCGCGTGGAAGCAACCGGTCTCGTCAAGAAAACGGCTCTCGCCGAGCCCGGCTTCAAGCTTGGGGGCAGCCGCGTCGTGATTGGTGGCACCCCAATGAGCACCGATCCCACCAAGGACCCGGCGCGCAATCCACAACGCCGCATCGTCCCCATGGACGTCACGCTGGTGGAGATGATCGCGGAGTCCTGTCGCCCCGCCGGCGAGCGCTAGCCCCTTCCGCTGAACGACGTGAGCGGCCCCTCCGCAGCGAAGCGAGCCGCCTTTCGCGCCGCAAGGCGCGGCCTCAGTCCTTGTAGGGATCGAACAGATCGGCTCCGGCCATCACGACGATCAACGGACGCAGCGTGTGCAGTATCTCCACCGTTCCGCGCTGTGCCGCCAGGACGTCCGGTAGCCGCCGATAGACGTGCGGGCTCTCGTCCAGTCCGCCACCGCGGAGAACCACTCCCTTCTCGCGGACCCATTTCTCCATCATTCGCGGCGAAACGACGCCTGGTCGAATCACTGCGCCGGTGCGGCGATTGACCTTGCCAGCCGCGGCGCTTCGAGACATGACGCGTCCGGCACCGTGCACGGTTGAGTAGAGGGCGGCGCGCTGAAGCGACGCGTCCTGGCCGCTCGCGTCAACCGCGCCCTGGACGATGACGGCATCGTCACCCATCGAACCGCCGACGAACCCCTTCTGGCCGGGGAAGGCCGGAGTCGCACCTTTTCGAACCACGATCAGCCGCCGACCGTCGTGCTCCTCTCGCCAGGCGAAGTTGTGATGATTGTGAACGAGCTCCAACTCACGTCCACCAAGAAGCGCCACGACCTTTCGCGCGACCCACTCGCGGCCAGCGTACGCATACTCGCCCGCGAGCGCCATCAACGCCCAGTAGTCCTGTCCCATGGGCTGGTCGAGATTCAGGAGTGTTTCCCGCTCGGGCACGCGAGCCCCCCACTGAGCGCCCTGTGAGAGCGCGAGATAGCCCGATGCGATGGTGTGCCCCAGCCCGCGGCTTCCGAAGTGAACACCAACCCAGATCGTGTCTGCTTCGTCTGCGAACACATCGACATAGTGGTTGCCGCTGCCAACGGTCCCCAACTGTGCTCGTGCCTTCTGACGAAGGCTCTCTCTGGCATGTCGCGGCAACGCGTCCCAGGACGAGGATTCGAAGAGCGGATGGTCGACGGGGGCATCGTCTGACCTGTTCTTGCGGCCGATGCCGAACGAAATCACGTCCTGAATCTCGTCGGCCAACTTGTCGAGTCGATCGCTGAGTGCTGATGGCCCGTGCAGGGTGAGGTCGGTTCGAATCGCGGCATTGCCGCATGCGATGTCGAAGCCGACGCCCACCACGGACACTTGCTCGCGATAGGCAGCGACGCCGCCGATTGGCATCACGTACCCGAGATGGCCATCGGCCATCAGCGCCGCGCGCTCGGCGCGACTGGCGACATCGTGCAGCTGATCGAGCGTCTTGGGCTCGTGCGTACCGAAAACCGTGACTTTGGGCATCGGACGGTCGGCTTTCAATCGTATGGCACACAGCGACGATTGCCTTCAGGCGCGGTCGTTATAATGCCGCCGATGCGCATCGCGCGGGCCGCGTTGGTTGCAGCCATGGCTCTGCTGGTTGGCCCGCTCGTGATGGGTGAGCAATCAGAGGGCGGACCGGGTCGCACCACACTGGTCCGGTACTTCACCACTTCGGATCAGATTGCGGGACGCTACCAGTACCTGCCTTTTGACATGCCTGTTGGGACGGGCAGTCTGCGCATCACGTATCAGTACGATCGCGCCGATGGCGAGAACGTGATCGATCTCGGACTATTCGAGCCGGGGCCGCTGGATCTCGGAACGCGAGCGTTCCGGGGCTACAGCGGCGGTGCAAAGATTGGCATTCTCCTCAGCCCGACCGAGGCGACGCCCGGGTATCGAGCGGGCCCGCTCCCGGCAGGACGGTGGCATGTCCTGCTTGGACTCTACAAAGTGCGCGAAGCGGGAGTCGACGTCCGAGTGGATGTCGAGATGCAGGACGGACCTACGGCGCGTGAATCACCGAATCTCGTGCGACGCACGGCTTCCGAGTCCATTCCTCCCGCATCGCGATGGTTCGCCGGGGCACTTCACACGCACACCGTTCACAGTGACGGTGCGCTCAGTCCTTCGGCGCTGCTCGAGCTGGGACGAAAGGCCCGACTCGACTTCGTGGCCATCACGGACCACAACACCGTCACACATCAGGACGAGCTCGCCTCTCAGACCTCGATGCCGTCTTCACCGCTCCTCATCGTCGGCGAAGAAGTCACGACCCCAGGCGGCCACGCGAGCGTCTGGGGCCTTGGACCGCGGGAATGGGTCGACTTTCGCGTCGGCCCCAAGGACGGCCGCATCAAGGAGCTGGTGTCCGCGGCGCATCGTTTCGGGGCGCTGTTCTCGGTGAATCATCCGGCGTCCGAATGCATTGCTTGTGGGTGGACGCACGATTGGGTGGAAGGGATCGATGCCGTTGAGGTTTCGAACGGTCAGCATGGAGAAGTAGCGCGTGCGTTGACCATTTGGGATGGCCTGCTGCGCGCCGGTCGTCGAATTACGGCCGTGGGATCCAGCGACTGGCATCGGGGTCCCAATCCAATCGAGAACGCTCACGTCCGCGTGCTGGCGCCTTCGCTTACCGAAAGTGCCATTCTCGATGCGATCCGACGGGGCCGTGTGATCGTGATGCGCAACGTACGCGACGCGACGCCCGACATTAGCGTGACCAGCGGGTCGAACGTGGCCAGGGTGGGTGAATCGCTTACGCTCACACCTGGATCGACGGAGACCGTCAAGGTGATCGCGCCCGGAATGGCTGGCGCCGAGATGGTTGTCGTCGCGAACGGGGAGCGTGTCGCGACGACGAGGCTCGATCCGAGAGGGGAAGCCCGCATCGAGAAGCGGTTCGGCCCGGCATCCGGATCCGGTTACCTACGAGTCGAGCTGCACGGAACCGACGGCATGCCGCTAGCAATTGCGAACCCGGTTTATCTCGTTCGGCCATGAAGCGCGGTTCGTTCGGCCTCCTCGTCCTCGCCCTTTTGACGGCAGCGTCGGCTCACGCCCAGGAACTGGTCACGCCGGTCCGTGTCGGCCATCCTGATGCGCCGCTTCAACTGTCGGTCTGGGCGCAGCAAGACTATTCTCATCTCGCCGCGCTTCGCTCTATCTCCGACACGTTTCGGGTCGTGTTCACGGAATGGGCCGCCGCCAATCCGAGCGTTCAGCTCGAAGTCTCCGTGATGCCGGCGCTGGAACAGCACAAGGCCAAACTGCTGCTCGCGGCCGCTGCCGGCCGTCTCCCCGACGTCGCGTCCATCGACAGTTTCTGGCTGCCACTGTTTCTCGAGGGCGGCCATCTGCAGCCGCTCAATCCGTACTGGCCGGAGGCCGACCGCGCCGACTTTTTACCGTTCACGATCGACACGCTCTCGGATCGCTCGGGCAACATCTACGGCCTCTGGCACGAGACGGACTGCCGCGCGCTGTTCTATCGCAAGGACCTGGTGCCGAATCCGCCGGCGACCTGGACCGAGCTCGTCGACGTCGGCAGCCGCATCGCGCGCGAGCGCGGCATCGCAGGCTACCTGTTCAACGCCGGTCGATGGGAAGCCACGGTCTTTGATCACTTGCCGATGTTCTGGGCGCAGGGTGGCGAGCTCGTCGACGCGGAAGGACGTCCGGTGTTTGGCCTTCCGCCACATCGCGATCACCTGATCCGCGTGTTGACGTTCCTGCAGGATGCCGTTCAGCGAGGGGCGTCGCCACGCGCCGTGCTCGCCAACAACGACTACAAGCAGTTATCGGCCGCCGCGATAGCCGGAGACGTGGCCATGTTCCTCGGGGGGAATTGGCAAATTCGTGAGCTCAAGGATGCGCTGCCGCCCGAGGAGTTTGCGAAATGGGCGATAGCGCCCATACCGCAGTACCGCGCTGGACCGGCGCCCACTGGTACTGGCGGCTGGATCTGGGTGGTCTTCTCTAAGGATCCCGCGAAGCGTCGTGCTGCCGCGCAGTTCGTGCTCGATATCGAGGCGCCGCGGAACGCTGCGCGGATCAGCCAGGGCACAGGCCGGCTGCCCGTGCGACAGAGCGTTTACCGCGACTACCCAGCCTTCCAGGAGGAGCCGTTCGCGTTCTTTGGTCAGATGCTCAGCGCGGCCCGGGCGCGGCCAGCCGTGCCGATTTACAACACGATTTCGCGAGAGCTGCAATTGGCAATCGGCTACGCCATCGAAGGCACTCGAACACCTGCCGAGGCGGTTGATGCCGCCTGGCGCGTCGTCGTCGCGGAGGGTACTGAGCGACGTACGAACTCGTCGCGGGCGAACACGTTCGATCCGCTGGCGTGGATCCCGGTGCTGCTGACGGTGGTTCTAGCTGGCGTCGCGCTGACGCGAGCCGGCGGCCGTAGCCTCCGCTACTGGCTGGCGCCCACAATTGCACTGGTTGCGCTGTTTCTCCTGTACCCAATTCTCGAGCTGATCAGAATCGCTTTCACCGATCTGGCCGCGCCGGGCAGTCCCTATCAGTACACCCTTGGCGGCTTTCGCGATCTGATTCGAGATCCGGCTTTCTACGCGATGATCGGCGTCACGCTGATCTTCGTCGGCGCATGCGTGACACTGCAGCTTGGCCTGGGTCTGCTGCTCGCCTGGCTTTTCGATGCTGCGGAACGGCGTCGCGTGATGGGGTCGATTGCGGCGCGTATCGCCGTCGTGAGTGCCTGGGTGATCCCGGGTGTCCTGATTGGTGTGATTTGGAAGATCCTGCTGGTCGAGAATCGATCGGGGATCGTCAATTACTGGTTGTCGCAATTCGGCATCGGACCCGCCCCTCTCCTGTCATCGTCAACGCTCGCACTGGCGTCCGTCATTGTCGCCAACACCTGGCGCGGCACCGCCTTCAGCATGCTGATGCAGTATGCGGGACTCCGAAGTATTCCGCGCGAGCTGCACGAAGCGGCCGATTTGGAGGGCTTGAGCGGTTGGCAGCGCCTTCGTTGGGTCATCATGCCGGCGCTGGCGCCGGTGTTGGTGCTGAACCTGTTGCTGATCACGATTTACACGCTCAACACGTTCGACATGATTCTGCCGCTGACCGGTGGCGGACCGGCGCGTGCGACCGAGGTCGTGTCGCTTTACATGTATCGGTCGGCGTTCTACGACCTCAATGCCGGCAAGGCCGCGGCTATTGCGGTTGTCATGCTGACGATCAACGTGGGTCTTGCGTGGGGAGCGGTTCAGCTGATCATGCGTCGCGCCTCGCGTGACCCACTCGCGAGGTCGATGTGACAACGCCAGCTCGATTCGCGCGCGTCCTCACGCCAGCGCTAAGGCGGCGCTGGCTAATTGCCGCCGCGCTTGCAGCGGTTGCCCTCGCTTTCCTGGTTCCGCAGCTCTGGCTCGTCTCGCTGTCGCTCAAGGATCGCGGCGATGTATTCGCGTACCCGCCGCAATGGATTCCCGACAGCCCATCGCTCGTCAATTACGTCTTCGCACTCACTGCGACACAGGTGCCTTGGTATCTCTGGAACAGCGTCAAGGTTGCGGCGCTGGCGACGGCCTTGACGCTGGTGGTCGGGATTCCTGCGGCTTTCGTTCTGTCGCGCGAGCGGTTTGCCGGCCGTGGTCCGCTGCTGGCGATACTACTGGCGGTTCAGATGCTCTCGCCCGTGGTGTTGTTGTTACCGCTGTACTCGTTGGTCGAACGTCTTGGGCTCGCGGACACCCACGCCGGCCTCATCCTCACGTATGTGGCGATTCAAGTCCCCTTTACCGCGTGGGTTCTCAAGAATTTCCTCGATGCGGTACCGCCCGCGTTGTTCGAGGCCGCGCGTCTCGACGGTGCCTCGCGAATGCGGACACTCTGGTCAATCGCACTGCCGGTCATCGCGCCCGGCCTGGCCGCGACGACCATCTTCAATCTGGCGGCCTACTGGTCGGAGTTCGCTCTCGCCCTCGTGCTGCTCGATTCACAGGCTCGCTTCACCATCCCCCTGGGTGTCTTCAGCCTCCAGAGCGCGTACGAGACCGAATGGCAACTTGTCGCAGCCGCAAGCTTCATTGGCCTCGTGCCCATGATGGCCGCGTTCGTCGTTCTGCAGCGATACTTCATTGCGGGCCTCACGGCCGGTGCTGTGAAGGGGTGAGAGACGATAGCCACGAAGGGCACGAAGTCACGAAGCACAGATCCAAAAAGTTCTTCGTGTTCTTCGTGCCTTCGTGGCTAGCGTTTCGTGTCTCTGAGTGAGTCCTGAGGCCTGGTAGCTTTGTTTCTTGAATGGTCCGATGTACGATCCAGAACCCCTCGAAGTTTACAGAAATGCCCACGCACATCATCTCGCACACCCACTGGGACCGTGAGTGGTATCTCACCTTTGAGCAGTTTCGTGTCCGCCTCGTAGGTCTCATCGATCGGTTGCTCGACTTGATGGAGTCGCAGCCCGACTATCGATACTTTCACCTTGACGGCCAAACCATCGTGCTCGAGGACTACCTCGAGCTGCGACCCGAGAACGAGCCGCGATTGCGACGACTCATCGCCGAGGGCCGGATACTGATTGGCCCTTGGTACGACATGCCGGACGAGTTTCTCGTCAGCGGCGAGTCGCTGGTGAGGAACCTCGAGCGCGGGCATCGAATCGCGTCGCAGTTCGGCTCGCCGATGCCGGTTGGCTATCTGCCCGATCTGTTTGGGCATGTCGGACAGATGCCACAGATTTTGCGAAATTTCGGCCTCGACAACGCCATTCTCTGGCGTGGCTTTGGAGGCCACCGCGCCGAGTACTGGTGGCAATCGCCCGATGGGTCGCGCGTGCTCATGATGCACCTGCCGCCGGAAGGCTACTGCAATGCAACTCGCGTGCATCTCAACCCGGAGCTCATGCTGGAACGTGCAACCCGGGCGATCAAGACCGAGGAGCTGCGGTCGTCGGCTGGCGAGACATTGCTGATGAATGGTGTCGATCACGTGGAACCCCATGCGGTGATTCCCGAGCTCGCCCGCCAGTTGACCGAACGTCTCGGCGCACCCGTAAGTCAGTCGACGTTGCCGGCGTACGTGGACGCGGTCCGCGCCGGTGTGCAACGCCACGAAGCGATTCGACCCCTGGACACGGTCTACGGCGAGCTCCGCAGTGGCGAGGAGTACGCCAACCTGCTGCCGGGTGTCCTGTCCACGCGCGTCTACCTCAAGCAGGCGAACGCGAGGGTCCAGACGCTGCTCGAAAAGCGCGCGGAGCCGTTGGCAACCTGGGCCTGGCTGCTCGGAGCGCCCTATCCATCGGGGGAGCTCCGTCATGCGTGGAAGATGCTTCTGCAGAATCACCCACACGACAGCATCTGCGGCTGCAGCATCGATCCGGTTCACGAAGAGAACGTCAGCCGGTTCGAAAAGGCCGAACAACTGGCGTGCGCGATCGTGGAGCAGGCCGTAGACGTGATCGCTCGCGCCGTTCCCGGTGGACCTGAAGGCGCCATCCGTCTCGTTGCGCTCAACACGACCCACGAACCCTACAGGGGTACGATCGAAGCGACAGTCGATCTGCCATACGAAAGCGACGAACCCAACCGCGTCATCGATGTCGAGGCCCTGGATGCCCCCGTGAGGTTCTGGTCCAACGACGTGCGCGCGGTTGCCGTGACGTCCGAAAACGGCGATCGGCGTCCCATTCAGATCCTGAGTGACGAGAGCCTGGTCCGCACGCTCGTGATGAGCCGCCTGGAGACCCCCTGGATTCTGCGGGCCCGACGCATCAGGGTTGCCTGGCAAGGCGACGTGCCGGCCTGCGGCTACGCGACCTTCGATCTCGTGATCGAGGAGGCGGCGACGGTCTCCGATGCACCCGACGACGAAGTCGCTGCCGACCAGGGGGTGCCAGATAGCGAGATCACAACCGGCGATCGATGGGCTCAGAACGCGCTCGTGCGCATCGCGGTCAATGACGATGGGACCGTGGACGTGCTGGATCGACGGACGGGCACGCAGTATGCCCAGTGCGGCGAGCTCCACGATGACGGAGACGTCGGTGACGAATACACCTATTCACCCCCAACGCTCAATCCCCGATTCGGTTCGGATGGTGTGCAGACCGTTAGCGTGACGCGTGTCTCGACTGGCCCGCTCCGCGCGGCGTTTCGCATCGATTACGGGTTGCCCTTGGCCGTGTCGGCCTCCGCTGATCGGAGTTCGCGGTCCGGCACGACCGTGGAATCACCCGTCAGCATGCTGGTCGGGATCGATGCCGGCTCCGCTCGCGTTTCCTGGGACGTATCGATCGACAACCGCTCCAAGGATCATCGGCTTCGGATGTCATTTCCGGTCGGCGCGGAGACGGTGTCTGAAGTGCGGGCGGAAACGACGTTCGGCGTTGCCGTCCGACCTGCCCGGCGAAAGGTCCCAGCGGAGAATCCGTGCGAGGTTCCAGTGAGCTATGGGCCCACGCGTTCGTTCACCGAAGCGGGAAGCTCACATGTTGGCGCCATGCTCTTCGGGGAAGGTCTGATGGAGTACGAAGCGGTTCCAGATGAGGAGGGCCGGACGTCGCGGCTCGCGCTCACCCTGCTCCGCAGTGTCGGGTTCCTCTCGCGCGACGATCTGTCGATGCGGCCGTCAGGCCATGCCGGTCCCGGTTTAGAGACACCTGGTGCGCAATGCCTGGGCGTACATCACTTTCGGCTCGCGTTCGAGCCCCGGGGTCCGGCACTGTCGAACGCCGAGCTGTTTGGCCACGCAGGTTCGTTTGCGACACCGCCCTACGTTGTGTCGGCCATCGGTGCTGGCGGAGCGCTGCCGCCGGTCGGCCAATTTGTGAGCCTCGACCCGCTCGAAGGCGGGCTCGTTCTCAGCGCCTGTCACAAGGCGACGACGGAAGAGGCGATGCTGCTCCGTCTGTTCAATCCTAACGGCGAGGCTGCACGCATTCGCGTCGCGTCACAGCGCCCAATCCGTTCCGCCTCGCGGACGGATTTTCTCGAGCGCCCTCTCGATGAGATACCGGTCATGGATGGCACAGTTGAACTGACGGCGGCGCCGTATCAGATCGTCACGGCGATCCTGCGGTAGAGAGAGAGAGAGTTACAAGTTACAAGTTACAAGTTACAAACGTCGTGACCATCAAAGTGCTGGTCACAGCGCCCGGGCGTCATCACTGGCCTGGTCCGCTTTGAACTTGTAACGTGTAACTTGTAACTACTTCTACGCTGCTGCCTTCACCTCCGCCACGGTGATCGTCGCCCCGGTGTCTCGCGCACGCGTCGCCGCGATGCCAATCCGCAAGGCCTCCATGCCATCGTCAATCGTCACGGGCGGCTCACGCCCCTGCTGCACGTTTTGAGCAAAGTTCTGCAGTTGGTTCGTGTAGGCGTCGCGGAAGCGCTCCATGAAATACGGTACCGTGTCGTGGGAGACGCCGTCCGCCTTGGTCATGATCATGATCGGCGTTTCGCGCAGGTAGCCGATTCGAATCGTGCCCTCGAGTCCCAGTATCTCGGTCGAGATGTCGTAGCCGTAGATCCCGCTTCGCGTGAGATCGACGACGCCGAGCTTGCCGCTAGTGAAGGTCAGGCTGGCAATCGCGTTGTCGATGTCGCCGACACTTTCGAGCTCGGGGTAAGCGATGGTGCCGCCAATCGCCGACACCGTGCGGACGTCGCCCATGAACCAGCGCGCGAGGTCGAAGTCGTGGATGCCCATGTCGATGAGCATGCCGCCGCTGCTCTGTGGATTCGCGTACTCCAGGCTGGGCCGGAACGGGTCGCGTGACGTGGCCTTGAAGACGAGCGGCATGCCGATGCGACCAAGCCGAATCTGCTGATGGGCGGACGCGTAGCCGGCGTCGAATCGTCGCATGAAGCCCATCTGAAAGAAAATCTTCGAGCGCTCGATGACGCGCTTCATCTCGGACACTTCATCCAGCGACAACGCGGGCGGCTTTTCGCAGAACGTCGGCTTGCCGCGCTCGGCCGCCGCGATGACGTGTTCCCGATGAATGTGCGTCGGCGTGACGATGACAACGGCTTCGACGGCCGGTTCGTGGATGAGCGCCAGGGGATCGGTGAATGCGTGCGGCACCTCGAACTCTTCGGCGATGTCGGCCGCCAACGTGCCAGCCGGATCGGCCACGGCGACCAGCCGCGTCTCGGGAATGCGGCCGGCCAGATCGCGTGCATATACTCGCCCCAGTCGCCCGAGACCAATCAATCCAATCTTCAAACGCGCCATAGATGCCTCAACGAAACCGAAAACTGACGATACTCACTTACCCAGTGTCTCCCTCGTCACCATTTCAAGCCTGACCATGATGTCCGCGGGCAGCTTCTCGCCGTTCATGACCTTGACCGCGCTTTCGACCGCCGCTTTGCCCATTTCGAACGGGAACTGAGCCACCGACGCCGCCATCGTGCCGGCGGCGATCGCTTTCTTCGCGTCATCCAGGGCATCGAAGCCGACGACGCGAATCGAGCCGGTACGATTCGCTGCGGCAATGGCCTCGATCGCTCCGAGCGCCATCAGATCGCTGGCCGCGAACACCGTATCGATCTCGCGGTGTGCCTGCAGCATGTTCTGAAAGACATTGAAGCCCTGATCGCGTTCCCAGTTGGCCGGCTGGGACGCGACGATCGTAATGCCGGGCGAGGAGCCAACGGCCTCGCGAAACCCTCGCAGCCGTGAGTCGCCGGTCTCGTGACCCGGAATACCCTCGAGGATGGCGACTCGCGCCTTGCCTCCGGTCATCTTGACGACGTGCTCGCCCGCGAGCTTGCCGCCTGCGTAGTTGTCCGATCCGACGAACGTCTCGGTGCTGACCGCGGCGTCGGCTGCCGCCTTGGCATCCAGTCGCGTGTCGACCACGACAATGGGGATCTTGGCGTCGCGGGCTTTGATGAGGGCCGCGACAATCTCGCGCGAGCCGCTCGGCGTGATGCAGAGCACGCCGATACCGGTCTGGATCAGGTTTTCGACGATTTGCATCTGCTTCTCGACGTCGATTTCACGGTCGGCCGCCTGCACTTGAAGCCGCACGCCGAGGCGGTCGGCAGCCTCCTGGGCGCCGCGCCGCATGTCCACGAAGAAGGGGTGATTGAGCGTCTTGAGAACGAGCGCGACCGGCCGCCGCGCGTCGGCGTCGCCCTGTTGAGGCGCGCGATTGCAGGAGACGATGACCGCCGCGATGACGGCCATCAAGAGTGTAATGAGTCTCGGCATAGTCAGGTCCGGTGGCGTTTGAGTTGCGTGTCCACGAGCACGGCTCCGACGATCACGCCGCCAATGATTATCTGCTGCAGGAACGAGGAAACTCCCAGCAGGTTCAGCCCGTTGCGTAGCACACCCATGATCAGGGCACCGATGAGTGTACCCAGCATCGTCCCCTCGCCGCCCATCAGGCTGGTTCCCCCAATCACTGTCGCGGCAATCGCGTCGAGCTCGTACATCATGCCGGCAATCGGCTGCGCGGAATTGAGCCGCGCGGTGAGAATGACCGCGGCCACGGCGCTCATCAAGCCGGCCCACCCATAGATGAATGTCTTGTGCAGCCGTACTCGCACACCCGACAGCCGCGTGGCCTCTTCATTCCCGCCTATCGCGTACACGTAGCGACCAAAGGTGGTCCGAGTCAGCAGCAAGTGGGCGACGGCATACACGACCAGCATGGTCGCGACCGGCGCAGGGATCATCGCCACGTGTCCGGTGGCCAGCGTACGAAAGCCCTCATCGAAGCCTGACACCGGCCGACCTTCGGTGAACACGAGCGCCGTACCGCGAGCGATGCTCATCATACCGAGCGTGGCGATGAATGGCGGCAGCCCGCCCCATGTGATGAGGACGCCGTTGGCCAGCCCACACAGTGTGCCGACGCTGAGGGCGCCGAGGAGGGCGACAACGAGCGGCTGCTCGGCCTGCAGCAAAGCCCCGAGGACGACTCCAGACAATGCGACGATGGATCCGACGGAGAGGTCGATGCCGCCGGACAGAATCACGTAGGTCATGCCGACCGCCACGATCGCGTTGATGCTGGTCTGCTGCGCGACGTTCAGCAAGTTCGCAATGGTGAGAAAGTGCGGGGTCAGCGCCCACAACACCGCCGACAAGACCAGGAGCCCGATCACGGTGCCAAACTGCCGGGCAGATGAGAGGCCCGTCATTGGGCCTTAGACGATGTCTGGCCGGTCAGCCCCAGGGCGGCTGAAAGGACTGCTTCCTGCGTGGCGGAGGCGGCGTCGAACTCGGCGTGGAGACGACCGCGGTGCATGACGAGGATGCGATCGCTCATGCCCAGCAGCTCCGGCAGGTCGGACGAAATCATGATGATGCCTGCGCCGGACGCCGTCAGCGAGTTCATCAAGTTGTAGATCTCCACCTTGGCGCCGACATCGACACCGCGCGTCGGCTCATCGAAAATGAAGATGCGCGCGGAGCCCGCCAGCCACTTGCCCAGAACGACCTTCTGCTGGTTGCCGCCGCTGAGCAAGCGCACGACCTGTGCAGGAGCGGCCTTGACGCGCAGATTGGCAACGATCGGGCGTGCCAGTTCGGACTCACAGCCTGATGGAAGGAAGCCGTAGCGGGCGAGCCGACGGCCGTGGGGCAGTGCGATGTTCCGGGCCACGGTCAGGCTGGCGACGAGACCGTCGGCTTTTCGGTCTTCGGGTAGCAGACCGACGCCGTGTCGAATCGCGTCGGCGGGTGTCCGAAAGACCACCGGTGTGCCGTTGACGAGGAGTCGGCCGGCATCGGGATGGTCCGCGCCCGCGAGGACGCGGGCCAGCTCGCTGCGACCGGCGCCGAGCAGCCCACCGATGCCGAGGATCTCGCCCGCGCGTAGCGCGAGGCTTACGTCGTGGAGCACGCCCTTCCGGCTGATGTGTTCGGCCTGAAGGAGGATTGGGGTCGAACCCGATTCCCTCCGCCGCGGATAGTGCTCGCTGACCTCGCGGTTCGCCATCTGCCGAACGAGTTCGGTGATTGAGGTCTCGGCAAGGGGTTGGGTCGAGACCCGACGGCCATCGCGCATGACCGTCACGCGGTCTCCGATGCGCGACACTTCGTCGAGTCGATGCGTGATGTAGATGATCGACACACCGCGTGCCCGCAGTCGACCTATCAGTCCAAACAATTGATCGACTTCTCGGGTCGTCAGCGCTGAGGTCGGCTCGTCCATGACCAGAATCCACCCACCCGCGTCATCGTGGGATGCCGAGCGTACGGCCTTCGCAATCTCCACCATCTGTCGTTGTGCAAGACTGAGACGGCTCACTGGTGTGCCGGGCGACAGATTCATGCCGAGATCTGCGAACAGCCGTGTCGTGCGTTCTTCAAGCCCGCGCCAGTCGACCAAGCCGGCGAGCTTCGTGGGCGTCGTTCCCAGAAAGATGTTTTCGGCCGCCGATAGCTGCGGAACGAGGGTGAGCTCCTGATAGATGACGCGGATGCCGAGCGCCAGCGCATCGCGCGGCGATTTCACGTCCACGTCGTGACCATCGATGGCGATCGTTCCGGCATCCTTGCGATACGCGCCGCTGAGAATCTTCATCAGCGTCGATTTGCCCGCGCCGTTTTCGCCCAACAGGAGGTGAACTTCGCCGGGGTGTACGGTCAGGTTGACGTCATCGAGTGCAACGACCCCAGGGAATGACTTGCGGATTCCCCGCATCTCGAGCCTGGGCGCGCGGCTGTCGGTACTGCTGACCATCTATTGGGTTGCAGGCTCCGCGTGTCTGAACGCCAGCTCGACGGGGGGACCACCGGGTTGGAGCACGATTGGGTTCAGCCAGGGAGTCACGATGAAAGCAGCAGTCCTGGGCTGATAGTGCTCGTCGAGCATGAAGAACCCGCCAACACCGGTCAGACGAACGGGTCCGACAGGCGTTGGTTGTGGGGCCTGAGTCTTTCGGTAGGCCTGCGCCCGCAGCCCCTGAATATCGCGTGACGTCCGCGACGGCGGCATCGGGATAGCGGCCCGAAAGCAGCCGTCGCGCGCGATGCGATAGTCACGTCCCCGATCCGACGCGATCCATCGGCCATCAACGTTGATGGCAAAGGCGAGTGCGGCGTCGTTCAACTGACCGCAGGCCTCGAATGTGAAGAACCTTCGAGGATCCGGAATCGTGCCGTTACCTGCTGTGTCTTCGGCAACGATCTTTCCCTCACGACGCAACTCCTGGGCGGCGAGTGTATATAGCCAGGGGTTGGCGTCCATGACTGCTTCGCGCGACCTGCCATGGAGGTCGAAGCGCATCGGTGCGGGCGCGTAACGAATCGTAGTCGCTCCAGTGCTCAGCACCATATTGTTATCGGTGCTGACCCAGAGCAGTGGGTGACGAGCCTCACGTTTGCCATCAAAGGGCAGAACCTTGTGTTCGGGCCCCTGGATGTCTTCGCCTTGGATGGCGCCGGTCGAGTCCAGCAGGACGCTGTAGACGTACTCGATGTCGGTCGTCCGGCCCCACGTCGCCATCAACCGGTCGGCCGGCGTGCCCCCGTCCTCGTTGGTGAACACCACGGAATAGCGAAACCTCCGGGCAGTCGATTCCGTTTCTTCCTGTTCGAACCACATGAGCACCGGGATGTCGGTGAACCTGCCGGATGCATTCGCGCGCTCGTAGATGAATGGCGCGTGGGCGAGTGCGAGATACGAGCCGGCACCGGCCTGGGAGAACTGCAGGCGGATGATACGGGCGGTTGCTGCATCTTCCGCACGCAGATCTCGTGCGCTGTTGTCGTGGTCGACCTCGACGGCCACCGTATGTGTGCCTGCGTCAACGGAGCCAACGAGCACGTTGTACTCGGCCTTGCCCGTGCGCACGAGCGGCACGTGCGACGAGTAGCGACCGTCGAGCAGCACGCGCAGCATGACAGCCTCGCGTCCTTCGGTGTCCCACGCACACCGATCGCAGGTTGCCTCGATGGTCGCGGTCAGCACCGCGGGACCGGTTGTTTCCACCCTCGCAACGCCTGCAACTTCGCTGGTGCACCCAGTCAAGAGCACCAGCGCCATTAACGGATGAGGCACCCTGAGCACTATTGGCACCTTGAGCACCATAAGCACTCTTGGCACCAGCACCTGAGGCACCCACGGCACGACAGGCACCTAGGCACCTTGCCTGAGACTCCCCGTTGCCACCAGCGCTTCCACCTCTTCGAGCGAGGGGATGCCGCCCAGCGCTCCCAAGCGAGTGCAGCTGACGGCCGCCGCCGCATTCGCGAAGCGCAGGATGTCGTCGGTGGGCCAACCGCGGAGCAGAGCATAGATGAAGGCGCCTCGAAACACATCACCGGCGCCCGTCGTGTCCACCGCATCGACGCGAAAGGCCGGTGCGTGGTGCACGCCCTGCGCATCGAGCGCCATCGCGCCCCGCTCGCCAAGCGTCACACACAGCATGCGATGGTGAGGCCGCCGCATCGCCGCGAGCGCCGACTCCTGGTCATGACCGCCAGTGATCCGCGGCGGTACGTGCTCGGCAAAGATTGGGATCGTGACTGCCTCGATCAGCTCGGACGTTCGCTCGGTCAAGCGATCGATGTCGCTGGTCACGGGAACGCCGTGCTCGCGCGCGATCAGAGCGGCGCGAATCGCGGCCGGCTGATCGACATCGTCCACGTGCAGCGCCCGCGCCTCGGCGATGGCCTCGACCGGCATGTCGCGCTCTCGCATCACGAGTCGCTCGTCGCGATCCCAGAGCACGATGCGATCGCCGTTGGTTCGGTCGACCAGAATCACGGCGAACTGATTCTGCGCATCGCGAATGATGACGTCAGAGAGATCGATGCCGCGCCGCTTGAGCTCGGCACGGACCCGCCGGCCGTTCTCGTCCGTGCCGGTGACGCCGGCGTACTTGGCACGAAGCCCCAGCCGGGCGCACGCGCACATGGCGGTCGCCATCTGACCGCCGCAGAGAATCTCCTGGTGCTCGATTTTCATCTTGGCGAACGTGCCGAATGGCTGAGGATAGCCAGGCAACAGGTGAACGTAGTCCACCGAGTTCGCGCCGATACCGACGACGTCCCATGCGCGGTTGTTCCCGAGCGACGATGATTCGCGTCGAGTCGGGAAATTCGCGCCCATTATCGGGTCGGAGTATAACACCCGGGTGCGAGTGCGATTCGAGGGCGTGTCGAAGCAGTTCGGTGCGCACGTGGCGTTGCGTAACGTCGATCTCACCATCGACGCGGGCGAGTGCCTCGTGCTGCTCGGGCCGTCCGGCTGCGGCAAGACGACGCTCTTGCGGTTGTTGGCGGGCCTCGAGCGCGCCGATGCCGGACGCATCTGGATCGGCGATCGCGTCGTCAACGACGTTGATCCCGCGGCGCGTGACGTCGCGATGGTCTTTCAGAACTACGCGCTGTACCCGCACTTCACCGTGGCCCAGAACATTGCATTTCCGCTGCGCGCGCGCGGCGTCCGGGCGGCGGACATCGAGGCCAAGGTGCGTGCGGCGGCCGAGCGCGTTGGCCTCGATGGGCTGCTCGATCGACGGCCGGCGCAATTGTCGGGCGGGCAGCAGCAGCGCGTGGCGCTGGCGCGTGCTATCGTGCGCAGCCCCGCGGTGTATCTGATGGACGAGCCTCTCTCAAACCTCGATGCGCAGTTGCGACTGCAGACGCGGACCGAGCTCAAGCACCTTCATCAGCAGCTTGGTACCACGATGGTGTATGTGACGCACGATCAGGCCGAAGCGATGACGCTTGGGGGGCGGATCGCCATCCTCAATCATGGCGCGATCATTCAGGTTGGGCCGCCGCTCGAACTGTATCGCCGCCCGACGAACACGTTTGTGGCAACCTTCCTGGGCAGCCCACCCATGAATCTTCTCCACGATTCGCGTAACGAGCATGCTGTCACGCTTGGCGTTCGTCCCGAGGACGTGCAAGTGTCGGCGAGCGCGCGCGACGGCTGGGAAGAGGTGCGCGTCCTCGTCGTGGAACCCATGGGAAGCGAGTCGCTGGTGACGCTCCACCGCAGTGGTCAGCGCATCGTCGCCAGGGTCAACTCGGACCTCGTGCTCGCGGCCGAGCGTCCGGCGTGGATTTTCCATTCGCCCGAGCGAACGCTCAGGTTCGACAAAGACGGACAGCGGATCGACGGAACGTAGCTACGAAAGAACGTAGCCACGAAGGGCACGAAGGCACGAAGCTTTAATGCTCTCTTCTTCGTGTCCTTCGTGCCAACCGTGGAACCGTAGGCCGTGGACCGTAGACCGTGGGCCTTGCGTTTCTAGAACGCCAGTCTGAACGACAACTGCATCACTCGCGGATCGCCGGCGAGCGTCGAGATCACACCGACGCTCGGGCTGGCGATGTTGGCATCAGGCAAACCGAAATTCGCTCGATTGAACAGGTTGAACACGTCCAACCGGAACGTTCCGTTGAAGCGGTCCGTGAAGTTGATTCGTCGCTGAAGGCTCATGTCAAACGTCACCCAGCCGGGGCCGCGGAGGATATTGCGGCCCGCGTTCCCGAAAGTCCCGGAGGGCACTGGCGTAAACGCGGCCGGATTGAACCACTGCGCGACGGTTTCCGCCCCTTGCGGATCACCGGTGAGGTTCGGCAAGCCTGTTTGGTCGGCACCCACGTTGTTGGTTCCCTGGGTCACCGTGAATGCACGCCCGGTTCGCGCGCTGAAGATGCCGCTGAAGAGCCAACCGCCGAAGATGTGACTGGCCACGCCATCCTGCAGGTACGCACGGTCAGGACCGAACGGCAATTCATAAATGAAGTTCCCCACCAGTCGGTGTCGGACGTCGAAGTCGCTTGGCCCCTCCCACGATTCGAGATCCCGAGTGTTTTGCGCGCGTCCCGATGACGCCGCAAGGTGTTCGGGCGCCTGGTCTCGCGTTTCCGACAAGGTGTACGACAGGCGGTAGCTATAGCCGTCGCGCAGCCGCTTCTCGAACGAGAAGTCGACCCCCTTGTAATTGGCTTCACCAGTCATCTCACGTGCCTGGATGTTCCCGAAGTTCGAAAACGGGACGGCCCCATTCGCGTCAAGTGTGCCAGGCAGCGGTTGATTCAGGTTACGGAGAACAGCCAGATTGCTCGTGATCGAGCCGACGGCATCCGCGGACAGCACGAAGTTGGTGCCAAACTGTCGCTCGATCCCGGCACCGAACTGCTGCACCATGGTTCGTGGCGCCTCGACGGTGGCCGCGCGCAACTTGAGGTTCCTGACCACGAGATTCGACGGGTCGAGGTAATTGGGCGGAAAGCCGTCCTGCAATCGGAGAATCGGCGTCGTAGCCCCCGACGGCGAATTGACCTGAATATTGCGCAGGCCCGGCGGGTTCAGCGCGAGTTGGTCCTCGGAGCCGATGCGGTCGAACTGGTTATAGAAGACGCCGTAGCCACCGCGAATCAGCGTGCGTTCACCGAGCTTGTAGACCGCGCCGATTCGCGGAGCGAAGTTGTTTTTATCGGGCCGAATGAGCGCGCGATCGGCGAGCGAGCCGTCGGTCGCAAAGATCAAGCCGCCAGCGCCGTTGTTTGCGGTCGGATCGAAGTTAGCGAGCTGATTCTCCGCCTCGGTCGCGGGCGTCATGAAGTCGTACCGGAGTCCGAGCGTCACTGTGAGTGAATCGTTCGGCCTCCAGTCGTCCTGGACATAGAAGGCGGTTGACCAGAGGCGCTGGTCAACGACGAACACATTGGTCAGTTCAGCTCGATTCGCGTACCCGATCAGGAAGTCCGCATAGGCATGGCCGGTGAACGTCGCCTGGAAGCGCAGGTTGCCGCGCGTCGGCGCGACGTCGAAGTACTCGTTCTGCATGGGCATCATGATGTCCACGCCGAACTTCACCTGATGCCGCCCGCGGAGCCAGGTGGTCGTGTTCAGGTACTGAAACTGCTCGGTATGCTGGAACTTCGGCATGAAATTGGGTGAGCCGAGTCGCAGATGCCCATCGATATCGATGCCCACGATGCCCCCGGCTGTCTGTGGATCATCTGGCACCCCTTTGAAGCCGATCAACTCCATGCCGCTTTCACCAAACGGATCCTGCGTGCCGTCGTTGGTGCCGCGCGCGTAGGAAAAGCGCGACTCGTTGACCAGACTGGAGCCGAGAATTTTCGTCCAGCCAGCGACCACCGCATGAGATTTGAGGTAGTTGCGGCCCCAGGCTGACGTCGAGGTCCCGTCGAGGACGCCGCCAAACCAGCCCGGCACGAACCGGGACCGGTCGGAATAGATGTAACGAGCAAAGATCGTGTCGTTGTTGCCTGGACGGAAGTCGACACGCGCGAGATAGCGATCCGATTCGTCCTCGACGTTTGGCTGGCGGATGAAGTTGTTCGAGCCGCGTGGTGTTCGGCAACGGCACCAGGTCCATAATCGCCCGCGCCACGGGATCGATGCGACTATCGGGAATGGTGTTGTTCGGGAAGGGTTGCCCCGTCTGGGGATCGCGAATCGTGCTGGTGAAGACGCCGCGTCGCTGGTCCTGCGTCATGACGGGGCCGGTGCGGAGCACGCCTTGCTCGATACGTGTGCCTTCGTAATCGCCGAAAAAGAACGCCCGATCAGGCAGGATCGGCCCGCCAAGATTGCCGCCGAACTGATTCTGATTGTTCGTCGACTTCTGCTGGTTGGCAGCCTTGGCGAAATAATTGATCGTGTCGAATCGATCATCGCGATAGAAATCGTAGACCGTGCCTCGCATGGTGTTGGTGCCCGACTTCGTGTTCACGATAATGGCGGCGCCGGGTGAATAGCCGTATTCGGCCGCATAGGGGCTGGTCACCACCTTGAATTCGTCGATCGCGTCTACCGACGGTCTCGAAATCTGGGTGGTCAGCTCCTGCACGTTGGTCGAAAAGCTGTTGTTGGCGACGCCATCGAGAAGGAAGTTGTTCTGCAAGCTGCGGTTGCCGTGCACGCTCACGCCGCCCGTGCGCCCCGCGGACGTGCCCCCGGCCTGCTCCGTATACCGGTCGCTCTGCACACCGGGCACCATCGCCAGCAGGTCGTCCCAATTGCGGATCGCCAAGGGCAGCGTAGAAACCTCGACGTTACTGACCACGGTGCCGAGAACAGCGGACTCACTGCTGAGGAGCGGCGTCACACCCTCGACCGTCACGGTTTCGCCGACCGATCCAACCGGCAACGACAGGTCGAGGCGTGCGCGCGCGCCGATCGACAGCGACACGGTCTGTTCGAAGCGCTGGAACCCTGGTGCCTCCACCTGCACCAGATACTCCCCGGGCGCCAGGTTGACGACCAAATACATGCCGTCGATCGTCGTCGTGACGGTCGTGACGACGTTGGTGGCCAGGCTCGTGACCTTGACCTGGGCCGCGGCAATGACCGCGTCCGACGGATCGCGGACGATACCGGTCAACGTCGCGCGATCGACTTGCGCGTGCGCGCTGGTAGCCAGCGCGAGCAGGACGATGACGCCCCAAACGCCGTGAACCATTCGTGACATAACGCTCCTCCCAAACACCCACTGCGATTGCCCAATCACCCAATCACCCAAACGCAATCTCTCAATCACCCACTGCGATCGTCCAATCACCAAATGCGATCACTCAATCACCCACTCACAAATGCAATCACTCAATCACTTCAATCACTCAGTCACACATTAAAGTGTTATACCCATGCGCTGTAACAAAAGAGTGATATCCCGTCGACCCACACGAGCGCTCGAATCGCCGGAAGAATATCATCCTGTTGTGCCGACGACTACGTTGTCGTTGGCGCGCCGCGCTAGAGTCTTGAATGGCCGAATTCCTTTCGAATGAGTCAAGTTTTTCAAGGGCGAAGCGGAGCCTACGCGTCTCTGCTCGGCGGTTTGAGGCGGAGCTTCGCTAGATGATCCGCGTCGCCAATGCGCCCTGTTCGTGGGGGATTCTGGAGTTCGATCGAACCGTGACGCCGGTCACGTATCAGCAGGTGATCGAGGAGATCTCGCGGGCCGGCTATGCGGGGACCGAACTGGGTGATTGGGGATTCCTGCCGACCGATGCGTCGACTCTCCGACACGAGATCGAGCGGCATGGCCTGCAGCTCATCGCCGCTTTCGTCCCGGTGGCGCTGGCGGAACGCGCCGCTCACGCGGATGGTATGGAGACCGCCGTTCGGACCGCCTCGCTCCTGCGGGACGCCGCCGGACCGGAGGCGCTGATTGTGTTGTCGGACGACAACGGTCGTGTGCCGCTTCGCGAACAGAACGCTGGCCGCATCACGGCCGACCACGGGCTGGACGACCCGCAGTGGGCGATCGTGGCGCAGGGTGCGGAAGCGATCGCAACCGCCGTCAGGGATCAAGCCGGACTCAGCACCGTGTTTCATCCGCACTGCGGCGGCTATGTCGAAACCGAGTCCGAGATCGATCAGTTGATGAAGCGAACCGATCCCACGCTGCTCGGTTTGTGCCTCGACACCGGTCACATCACGTACGCTGGAGGTGATCCGTTGGCGGTGCTGAAGCGCTACACGTCTCGTATCTGGCACGTCCATTTCAAGGATTGCGACGATGCGGTCGCGTCGCACGCACGCGCAACGCAGCTGGGATATCTGGCCGCGGTGCGAAACCAGCTGTTCTGCGAGCTTGGCCGCGGGGCAGTGGACTTTGCGAAGGTGGTTGAAACACTCCTGCAGATTGGCTATGACGGGTGGATCGTGGT
The DNA here is from genome assembly GCA_963841905.1 of uncultured Acidobacteriota bacterium. Lineage (GTDB taxonomy): Bacteria > Acidobacteriota > Vicinamibacteria > Vicinamibacterales > UBA2999 > JACCSI01. The sequence goes on along the minus strand of CAWJEM010000004.1, from coordinate 34,293 downwards.
CGAGCAGGACGTGTTCCCCGGCTATGGCGCGCCTGAGGAAAGTGCCAGGCGGAGTCGCGATTTCCTGCGGGGGCTCGGGATCTGAGAGCGGCAGCTATGTCTGATGAAACGCTGTTCGTCGTCGGCTCGGTGACGGCTATAGGCTGCGGTTTGATGGCCGGGTTGTTCTTTGCCTTCTCGGTGGCTGTCATGCCGGGATTCCGCAGAATTGCTCCCAGCTCCGGTCTGTCGGCCATGCAGGCGATCAACCTCGTGATTGTCAATCCGATCTTCCTGCTAGTCTTTCTCGGCACGGCGGTGACGGCTGCCGCCCTCGTCATCTCGGTGGTGTGGCGAGGAGTCGATCTCGTAACCGCGCACTTCGTCCTCGGGGGAACGTTGTATCTCGTGGGCGTCATACTGGTGACTGCCGTCGTCAACGTGCCGATGAACAATGCCATCGCGCCGCTTGACGCATTGGCGCCCGAGAGCGCGCGGAGGTGGCAGGACTATCAGAAGCGATGGACCGCGTGGAACCATGTGCGGACAGTGGCCGCTTTGTTCGCTACCGCGGTGCTGATCTTTGGTCTGTCGGCCCTACACCACTAGCGAAGTTCTGCTTCCAAAGCGCTGAGACGAGTGTCGGTCGGTGGCCGCCCGCCCGAGACTTCACTGTGCGCGGAGTGCCACGGCTGGCTGAATCCGCGTCGCGCGTCGAGCGGGCAGCCAGCTGGCAACCACGATCGACAACACGAGCGTCAGGGCGGAAACGGCGATCACCGGGACGTCGAGCGCGCGGCCCTGAAAGAGCGCGCCTCGGACGAGATTGCCCGTCAGGAATCCCATCCCGACGCCCGCAGCCAGGCCAAGCGATACCAACAGAAGTCCTTCGCCAACCACCATGGCCACGACGTTACGCGGTTCGGCGCCGAGCGCGACACGGATCCCGATTTCGCGAGTCCGGCGAGAGACGAGGTACGACTTCACGCCGTAGACACCGACCGCGGCGAGAAACAAGGCCGCGAGGCCAAAACTCGCGAACACCCACGCACCGGTTCGAACCAGCGCGAGCAGCAGATTCCGATCCCGGAACATCGGCCGCGTTTCGAGGGCGACGAACGGCAGCGCGGGATCCAGTGTGGTCAGCGCACGCCCGACCGCGGGCAGCATGGCCATCTCGGCGGCAGCCGTTGGCGCCCCGGTTCTCGCGTGGAGATAGATGTTGCCTTGAAATCGCTGGCCGAACGGAAAATAGATAAACGGCTCCGGTCCCTCGCTGAGCAGGTCAGGGCGCACGCCCCCGACCACCGCGACCACGCGAAGCGTGTTGGGCACGCCATCCTGGGACGTCTGGACCTGACGTCCCACGGGGTCCTCGTCCGTGAAGAGCCGCCGCGCGAGGGTTTCGTCGATGATCGCGAGTGGTTCGCCGCCCGAGTCGAGCGCCTCGACGTCGGTGAAGTCTCTTCCGCGCAGGATTGAAATCCCCATCGCGTCGAAGTAGCCCGAGCTGATGCTGACCTCGGTCGCGTCGACCAACCGTGCGGCGCGCTCCGGATCGTCGCGACGGATCGCGGGGCCCGGCAGTTGAACACCAGTCGACGACTGGAACTCGCCGAACGGCATGTGCGATGCAAAGCCAGCCGCCAACACCCCGGGCGCCTGTCGCAACGTTGCGAGGGCTTCGCGATAGAAGGTCCGGCTGCGCTCGGGTTGCGTAACCTGCGAGTGAGGTATCGAGGTTGATGAGCAGGCCGCGGTCGAGCGTGAACCCGGGATTGGACCTCGCGGCCTCGAGCGCGCCGCGGACGAACAAACCCGCCGCAGTCAGCATCAAAAACGTCAGGGCCAGTTGACCCATCACCAGAACGTCGCGCGTCGTCAGCCAGCGGAGCGACGAGCGGCGTCTCGCCGCGAGCTCGCCGCTCAGGTCCTTCAACTCCGGCACGGCATCGGTCCGCGCCAGCTTCCACGCCGGCCCAAGCCCGAACAGGATGACGGCAAGCATCGAGAACGCCACGGTCGAGGCCAGCACACGTGCGTCAGGAGTCGAATCGAACGCCAGCGAAATCGGCAGGATCGCGGGCACCGTTGCAAAGACGTACTGCGTGGTCCACCAGGACAGCAGCACCCCGCCCGCGCCGCCGATGAGCGCCAGAAGCGCGCTCTCTGTGAGCAGTTGGCGGACAAGTCGGAACCGGCTGCCGCCGATAGCCAATCGAATCGCGAGCTCCGTTCGGCGCCCGTGGCCGCGAGCGAGCAGCATGTTGGCCAGATTGAACGACGCGATGAAGAGTTACGACCCCGGCCAGTGAGAGGAGCATTGCCGCCACGCCCGTCAGCTGGTCGTCGACCTGCGGTCGCGTGCTGACGGACAGTCGTGACAGCGGCGCCAGCTGGAGCTCGTAGTCCTTGCTCGCTGCGGGGTGATCGTCTGCCATCAGCCGCGAGATGTTCGCGAGCGGTGTGGCAAGCGACGCGATGCCGGAGCCGGGCTGCAGGCGCCCCACGAGAATCAGTTCACGAAACTCGGGGTTGGCCAACGAGACCGTCCGCCCCTCATTCCGGATCTCGAAGGCCATCGTTTCGTACATCCCCGTGGGCACCCAGATTTCGGGTGTGGCCAGAACCAGCGAGCCGCCGAAGCCCTGCGGCGCCACCCCGACGACCGTGAAGGCACGCAGGTTCACTTCGACCTGGCGGCCCACGATGTCGGTCGGAGCGCCCAGACGCGCCCACGCGCCGTAGCTGAGGATGAGCACGGGAATGTCGGCGCCGGGACGTTCCTCTTGCTCCGTGAACGTTCGGCCAAGCGGAAGGGTCACGCCGAATGTCTCGAAGTAGTTGGCGGACACGATGTCGGCAAACACACGCCGGGTGACGTCGCCTTCCTTCAATCCGGCGAGGCCGAACCCGTGCGCGGTCAGCGAGCGAAAGAGGTCGCGTCTGTCGCGCAACCAGGTGTAGTCGGCCCAACTGAACGCGCGGTAGTCGTCAGGTCGTTGGCGATGGCGGCTATAGACACCGACCAGTTCGTGGTCAATCTTGCCGGTCCGCGGCTTGAGCAGCAGAGCGTTGACGAAGCTGAAGGCAGCGGTATTGACGCCGATCCCGACGGTGAGCACCAGTATCGCGACCAGCGTAAAGCCAGGCTGCCGTCGTAGCAGGCGCGCCCCGAATCGAAGGTCCTGAAAGAGCGTCGTCATCGCACTTCCTCTCGGTTACTGACGTCGACTCCGCATCGGCCACAGGCGAGAAGGCATGACGTCATTGCTGCCGAATTGCCACCGCCGGATCGACGCGCGCCGCTCGCCGTGCCGGTATCAGCGTGGCCAGCCCCACAATGAAGAGAAAGAGAACCGTGATAGCCCCGAAGGTCAACGGGTCAGTGGGCGTAACGGACACCAGCATTGAGCGAATCAGACCGGTCAGGCTCAGCGCGACCGCCAGCCCGATCAGCATCCCCCACACGCTGAGGCGCAATCCCTCGGCAACAACCAGCCGCAAGATACCAGCCGGGTTGCGCGCCGCAGACCATCCGCATTCCGATCTCCGCGGTTCGCTGACGGACTGTCGTGGCCAGCACGCCGTACAACCCCACCGCGGCGAGGATGAGCGCGACGAGAGCAAAGATCGCGATCATGGCTGCGGCGAATCGTGTTGGCCCGTTCGCCTTCTCGACCAGCGCCTGCATCGGCTGGACTTCCGCGATCGGCACCCGAGCATCCACCTCGGCGACCGCTGCCGCGATGGTGGGCCCGAGCGTCGAGGGATCGCCGCTGGTTCTCACGGCCCATCGCGGCGCGCCGAACCCACCAAAGGCATCGACGAAAAAGATGGCTTCGCGCCCGACACTGGCGACCGACTCGTGCCGCTGATGCGCAACCACGCCGATGATCTCGACCTTGTTGTTGGTCGGCGCATTGGGTCCGCCAACGAGAGCGCGAACGAGGAGTGTTTTCCCCACCGCGGATGCGTCCGGATACGCCTGCGCGGCTAACAGGTCGTCGATGACGACCTTGAACATCTGGTCCGGGGTGTTGTCGGCATCGGTGAAGGTCCGGCCGGCAAGCAGACGGGAACGAACCGCGGAGAAGTAACCGGGAGTCACGAAGTGTAGATTCGCCTGCCGGAACGCTGACGGGTCAACGCTGCCGGCCGCCTCGGTCGCCCACGGAATGTTGGCCGCGCCGCCATCCAATGGGAAGGGCGTTGCCGCCCCCACCGCTTCGACGCCTGGAACCGCCAGCAGTCGTTCGGTGACTTGCCTGACGAAGGCCGCACGCTCCTCGGGCGAGGGCCGAGCCGCTGGTCGAAAGAACGTGAGCACCCCTCGAGGGTCGTAGCCTGCATCGACCTGCTGAAGCGCCATGAAGCTGCGAATCATGAGCCCCGCTCCCGCGAGCAGCGCGAACGACAGGGCCACCTCGGCGAGGACAACGCCGTAGCGCAATCGTCGACCGGCGCGAAGGCCCGGGTTGCTGAACCGGACGATATCGGCCACGTTTTGCTGCGACCCGCGCAGCGCCGGCACCAACCCACACACAAGCGCTGTCAGCAGGGTTGCGGCGACGGTGAACGCCAGCACCACGCTGTCGACGCGGATGGCCGCCAGTCGCGGCAGGCCCGGAGGCGCCATCGAGGCGAGCAAATCGACGCCGGCGTAACCAATGGCGACGCCTAGCGCCCCGCCGATCCCCGCCAGCATCAGCGTCTCCGTCAGCAATTGGCGGACGAGCTGCCAACGACCACCGCCGATGGCCGAGCGAATCACGAACTCGCGCTGTCTTGCCGCCGCACGCACCAGGAGCAGGTTCGCGACGTTCGCACACGCAATCAGGAGCACGAACACCACGGCGCCGAACAGCGCCAGCACCAGCGGCCGCACGCCGCTGACGAGATCCGCGTGCATGCCAACAACGCGGTAATGCAGGTTGACGTTCTTTTTCGGTGGGTGCGCCTCACGCAGGGCAGCCGCGATTCCGTCGGCGTCGGCCTGCGCCTGCGCCAGCGTCACGCCGGGCTTCAATCGGCCGACGACACGAAGTGCGCCGGTGTTGCGCGCGGCGGTATCGAAGTTCAATCGCAGCGCGGTCCACACGTCGATGTTCGGATCGATGCCCGTCCGGGGCGGGAAAAGCAATTCGAAGTCGGGCGGAAGCACGCCGACAATCTCGGCGCGGCCAAGGTCGAATGCGATGGTCTTGCCGATGATCGCCGGATCGCCGCCGAAGCGTCGCTGCCAGAGGCGATGGCTCAGCACCGCAATCGCTGGCAGCGGCGGCGGTCCCAGCGGTTGGCCGGCTGACGCCCCAGGCGGCAGGGGAGGTGGAGGCGGTTGAGGCACACCGTCGGAATCTGTAAATCCTCGCCCGACAATCATCGGCACACCGAGGACGTCGAACAGGTTCGTCGTACCCGCCACCGTGCGTACCTGCTCTGGTTCGCCGCTGTCGCCACCGAGCGCAACCCGTCCGCCGGCTGTAATGCCGGCCACGCCGTCGAAGGTCTCAGCGCCCTCGCGGAAGTCGCGCACATCGGGAATCGGGAACGGGAAGTCCGGCACATTGCGCGTGCGCAGTTCGGACCACACGAGCACGAGACGATCGGGCTCTCCGTAGGGAAGTGGCCGCAGCAGCACACCATTCACGACGCTGAACACCGCCGTGCAGGCGCCGATCCCGAGGGCGATCGTCACGGTCGCCACCACCGTGAATCCCGGGTTACTCCTGAGAGACCGCAGCCCGTAGGCGAGGTCTCTGTACAGACTATCCATTCCCCCTCCCGACCAGCCTCGCTACTCGTCCTCCGAATCGGCCGAACCATCGCCCCGAATCGAGGAAGTCACCGCGAGCCGGTCGACCAGGCCGACGACCTCGGCGATCGACGACAGTTCGAAGAAGCGCTCGTGCCCGGTTGCCGGCGCATCGGCGTGCTCGTGCACCCAATTGAGGGCGGCCGGGATATACGCTGCGCAGCCCCCCAGGTCGATGACCGGAAGAATGTCCGAACGGAGCGAGTTCCCAACCATCAGGAAACGCGCCGGGTCGATGCCGTGACGATTCAGGATCCGCTCGTAGACCGAGGGCGTTTTCTCGCTGACGATTTCAACGTGCTGGAAGTAGTCCTCGAGCCCCGAACGTTCGAGCTTGGACGCCTGATGCAGCAAGTCGCCTTTGGTAATCAGCATCAATGGCCGGATGGTTGAAAGCGCCGCCAGCGTGGGGCGGACGCCGTCGAACACCTCGATGTGCTCGCTCATCATGCCCTTGGCCAGGTGCACGAGGCCTCGAAGGTCCTCGCTCGACACGCGGCCGCCGGTCAGGTCGACCGCGGTTTCGATGAGGGACAGCGTGAAGCTCGACACGCCGTACCCGAAGTACCGAATGTTCGCCACCTCGGTGCGGGTGACCGTCGCCTCGACCTGGTCAGTATCGAGTTCCACACCCGCGCGCTCGAGAAGGGATCGAAAGTGCTCACGAGCGTCGCGATAGCTGCGCTCGTTGTGCCACAGTGTATCGTCGCCGTCGAACGCGATCAGGTCGAACACCGAACCCATGAGCGATCCGAGTATAGCTAGTGGCACTTGATCCCGCCCGACGCGCGCAGACTCAGCGGATCGCCGATGGATTGGGCCAGCGGTGAACCCGGCGGGCCTCACGCCGGGGGCGGAATGATGCGGGCGGACGTGGCGAATCGTCGATAGTTCGAGTAGCTGGCCTCGCCCTCGCCGCGGCCTCCCTCCATCTGAAACACCTCGCGCATCTTCTCGGGCACGAGCATGCCGAGTGCCGAATGGCGGACGAAGTCGACGCGCTACCTCAGCTTCGGGTGCGCGTCTTTCCAAGCCTGGCACGTAATCCCGATAGAACACCTGCGCGCGCCAAACCGCGCCCGTTGGGTTTTCGATCCAGACCAGGCCGCGGGAAATGACCCAGCGTCCCGCGGTCCCGCCCGTGATGAGCGTCGGCGCCCCTTTCTCCTCGAACGCGATTTTGGTAGTGCGGATGCCACGGACGGAATCGTGTCCCGCGAGGCGAAACGTCATGCGGTGTCGATTGTGTGGATCCAGCAGTGCCAACGGCAACGTCGGCATGTTCACCGATCGGGAATTGCCGAGATTGTGCTCAGCGTTCGCGAGCGCGAGGGCCGCAGCTTGTGCGCGTGCGTCGCCAGTCCTGCTGGCGAGGATCGAGGTCAGCGTTTCGGCGGCAACCAGGCTCCGCCCATCAATCGTTCGGACTTCGCGGATGCCCAACCAGGCCGCGCCTCCCGGTAACCGCATGAATGACACCGTGGATTGAAGGCGGCGGGTCTCACTCAATGTTGGTCGGGGACTGGCAATCGGCTCTCCCGTTGCGTCCATGTCGACTCGCGGACGAGGTCCAAGTCGCGTCGTCTGCTGTTGGTACGTCTCATCCGCCACGACGACGCCGAGTGCCTCTTCGTAGCCGACGAGATAGGTGCCCAGGCGGTCCAGAAGCAACTGCAAGTCGGCTTCCTGCGCGCCGGATTGCGCCGCGAAAGCGATGACGAGGACGCCGACCGAAACGCGGCAGGGCACGGATGCCGTGATTGTTGCACTGATGGTACGAAAAACCCGCAGGACGCTGCGTGTTGCTCGGGGTTTTTGTTGATGGCATTCTGGCCGCGGCCTTGTCCTGGGCATCGCGCCGCGACCAGGTTCGGGACTTCCCTGTCGTGAGGGGAGGGGGTTAGAACGGGCGTTATGTGAACCTCCAGAAAGCCCTAATACGGCTTATCGTCCCTGGCTAAATCGTAGATGGTCGCCTGGCTGTCCCCGTACACCGGCGTAAGTGGCAGCGGGCTGCCGGGTCGGACCACCAGATATCGAAAGAGAAGCTCGTCGCGGAGCACATCGGTACTGGCCCGTTCGATAGAGATGGCGCAATCGGTCGTTCTTCTCGCCAACACTGGCCGGGGCGCGGGAGACGTAACCGAAGGCCTGGGGCTTTCGGTACACCGTCTGGTGGTACAGCAACCATGTGTCGAATTCATCGAGGTCGACCAGCACGCCTTGTTCCTCGGGCAGATCGCGCAGTGCCGCCACCCAACCCGGTGCGTGGGGCGCGGTCAGCGCGAGCCCGCGCGGCCAGCGTTCGACCACCATCAAGCAAACCAGCCCCAGCCCGATGGCGATTCGCGCTCGTGAACGAATGGCCCAGAGCCTGGCCAATCCGTATGCCGCCAAAACGCAGCCGGACAGAATGGTCATGACCATCATGCGAACGGGCACACCTGTGAGCTCGAGGGGCGGAAAGATCTCCACAAGCCAGGCATAGGGCAAGATCGGCCCGGTCAAGGGCCGACCAAAAGCATGAAGCACCGGCCCCAGCGACAGTACGGTGAACACGATCGCTACGACCACGTAAAACCCCGGCGACCGCGATCTGGAACCGTGCTGCACCCGCCAAGTCAACCCGTAGCACGCCAATCCCAACACGGTCAGTCCAAGATAGACACTGTGCTCTTCGGGATTACCCGGCAATTGGGACCAGTAGGGCTCGGTCAGGCGCTGGAACACCCAATGCCCCCCCGGAACCAGCAGGCTCGGCAGATCCGTCGAAAACATCTCAACCGGATGTGCGCCGATGAGCGGATCGTGCGCGTTGATCCACAACAGACGTCCGACGACTGGCCCGACACAGAGCAAGGCAGTGACCGCAAAACTCGCCAGTGGCAGTGAGTGACGGCGCTGAAGAACAGGCAGGCTCCATATCAGCGAGATCCCCGCAGTCAGCATGCAAAAAAGAGTGTAGTAATAGTCGCAGAGGACCAGAAGTCCGAGTGTCAGCCCCGCGAGCAACCCGCGCGTCACCGTCGGCCCGTCGACTAAGCGCAGCCAAACCAGCAGAAACAGCGGCACGAACTGAAGCGACGCCAAATTAAGATGCCCCTGCGCGTGGGCGAAGTGAAAACTGCTGAAGGTAAACGCGAATCCGGCAACGATGCTCGGCCAGTAGCTCCCGTTCAGATAGCGAGCAAGCCAGAACGTAAACAGGCCCGTGGTGACAAACGCTGTCGTCAGAATCAGGTTGTAGACTTGCGTCGGCGGAAGGACCGTCGCCAGTGGGATTCCCACAAAGCCGTTGAACGGATTGAGGGTATGGCCGATGAGGGTGGTACCGTGCGGGTAATGCAGCCAGGTCGTCTGCCACGGGTTCTGCTGGAGCTCGGCGACAGCCTTGTTCACCCACCACAAGTTCCAAACGTTTTGCAGCCCATCGAGTTGATCGCCGAAAAAGTGGGATGAGAAACTGCAGATCGCCGGCCAGGTCAGCAGGACAAAACCGACGAAGTAAATGGCAATGGGAAGCAAACCGAGGCGGACGAACGACGAACGCGCGAATCGCGTCATTCGGCCCCTCCGCCGCGATTGTCGTACGACTGTCTGCGCTTGACGGCCGTCTCGAGAAACGCTTCGACCGCGCGCGAATCTGCCTTGCCCAGGGCTCTCACGGCATTTGGTATTCCTCGTTGCGACTGGCGGGGAACCGTTATCGACATCGGCGTGGGCCTACGCCCATTCCCTTGCATCGTTTCCTGGTCGCGCGTATAAGAACCAGACTGGCTCGTCCATAGCCGATCCGACCAACAAGTGGAGGGTGGTCCCAATGTCGAGACGTATCGCAATCATCGTCGGCTTTGTTTTGGCGGTAACCCCACCGGCGTGGGCCCAGACGCAGATTACGACCGGGGTGATCCAAGGCACCGTGTCCGACCCGAGCAGCGCCCTCGTGCCCGGCGCCACAGTCGAAGTCAGACACCTCGATACCAACTCGACGCGCGCGCAAACCACCAGCACCGATGGCCGCTTCGTGTTCCTGCAGCTTCGCCCCGGCCGCTACACGCTGACGGTGACCCTGGCGGGCTTCGCCTCCCACGTCCAGGAGGACCTGACCCTCAGCGTTGGACAGACAGTGACGGTGAACCCCGTGTTGAAGGTGTCAGGAACAGCGGAGATCATCACCGTCACCGGCTCTTCGTTCATCGACGTCACCCGCACGGAAGTCAGTAATATTCTCGATGAGACCACCATCAGCACGACGCCCATCCTGGGCCGGAAGTTCGAGGATTTTCTCACCCTCACTCCTGGAGTGAGCATCGTCCAGGGCCCGGATGGCGACGAGATCACCTTCAGCGGCCAGCGAGGCATGTACAACAACGTCAGCCTCGACGGCGGTGACTACAACAACGGGTTCTTCGGCGAGCAGCTTGGCGGCCAGCGTGCGGCGATCGATATCACGTTGGAGGCGATCAAGGAATTCCAGGTCGTGGCGAGCGGGGCCAACGCCGAGTTCGGCCGCACCGCTGGCGGCGTGGTCAACGTCATCACCAAGTCGGGCACCAATGATCTGCACGGCAGTCTCTTTCACTTCCAGCGCCTGGAGGGATTGACGGCGGACGCTTCGGATGGCACTCCGCCGACCGACTTCCATCGCGAGCAGTTCGGGGGCACGATGGGCGGCCCGATCAAGCGCGATCGCGTGTTTTTCTTCGGCGCGCTCGAGCACATCAACGAGAACCTCCAGCGGGCCAACCTGAGTCAGTCGTTCGGCACGTGCGACGTTCCGGTGCCCGTCATTACCAATCCTGCGCATGAACCTCTGATCATCGGCAGCACCGAGTGTCAGCGCCTGGCGCTCCTCAACTTCTTCCGGACCACGCGGAATCAGGACGACGGCAACCCGATCGATCACAAGATCGACAATACCGCCATTCTCGCCAAAGTGGATGCCGTGTTCAATACGTTCAACACGCTGAGCGCGTCCTACAACTTCGACTACTCCAAGAACGAGAACCAGACCTTCGACGTGGCCTCGTACGGAAACTCCGCCAACGGCATCGAGGGTCCGTCGAAGATCAACGTCTTCAACCTGAATTTCTTCTCGACGCTTTCCGACAGCAAGTTCAACGAGTTCCACGTGACCTACGCACGGGAATTGCGGCCCCGCAACGCGGTCGAGTCCAATGTTCCGCCCGACACGGGCATGGGCGATCCGGTCGCATTTCGCTTCGGCAATCCGTACTTCCTGCACCCGAGCGTCGACGAAACGCTGTGGCGTACGCAGATCAAGAACAATTTGTCGATCGTGACGGGGCGACACACCTTCAAAGTGGGAGGCGAGTGGCTCCATACGGTCAACGATCAGGTCTTCCGTGGCTTCTTCACAGGCCGTTACATGTTCGGTAGCGTGAACGGTTTCCTGCGCTACGCCTCGCCCGCAGGACCCGGCGGTTTTGGTCCCAACGCGGTGGCCTGCTCAAACGGTGCCTGGGTCACCCATCCAACGCCGTGCCCGGCGGGCAGCACGCTCGTTGGAACGCCGCTCCTGCTTTACCTCCAGGAGACAGGAACTGGTTTCCCGGGTGTCGATCCGCCTGGCTATTCGCTGCTCGTCAACGAGGACCTGGCGCTGTTTGCGCAAGACCAGTGGCAGATCCGTCCGAACGTCACCCTCAATTACGGGATCCGCTGGGACGCGCAGCTGATGGCCGACACGGTCGATCCGGCGACCACGGCCTATGCCTCGTTGGTGAACAACCCGGCGTTTCTCTCGGATGGCACGATCCCGGATCAATGGGCACAGTTCCAGCCGCGCTTCGGCATTGCCTGGGACGTCAAGGGGAACAGTCAGACCGTCGTGCGCGGCAACGCCGGCTTGTATTACGCGCGCAACAACATGTTGAGCCAGGCCGGGTCGGTCACCGCGAATGGGCTTCAGAACCAGGGGGCTGTTCGCGGAGTATTCACGGGTCTCGTTCCAGGAGTACTTCCGATGCCCACCTGGCCAGGGCTGGTCGAGATCCCGCCGCTTCCGCCCGGCCAGTTTCCTCAGTTCAGCAACGTACGCGTAACGGCGTCCGATTACAAGAACGCGAAGATCGGAACCTTCAACGTCGCGCTCGAGCAGGCATTGGCGCCGGACTGGGCGCTGTATCTCGATTTCACCTGGGCGAAGGGTGTCGACTTGAGCCAGTTTCTGAACATCAATTCCTTTGGCCGCGGGGGGCCATTCAGCCCGCAACTCGGTGATGTGTTCGTCCATACGAGCCTCGCACACTCTCTCTACTACGGCACGACGGTCGGGGTTCGGAAGCGCTTTTCGGACGGGTACCAGCTCGAGGCGAATTACGTGATTTCCAATGACAAGGACACCGATTCCAGTGAGCGCGACCCCTTCACCGACCGCAGCTTCGACCTGCCGCTTTCGGAGCTGGATCGGCTGTACGCGCCGTCAGACCGCGACATCCGCCACAAGTTCAACATGTTCGCCCATGGGAGCCTCCCGTGGCAGCTGCAAGGCAATGCTCGCATCCAGGCACGCACGGCGCAGCCGATCACGCCGACGGGCGGCGGTCCCGACGAGCGAAACAGCACCCGGAAGGACAACGAGTTCTTCACCTTCGACTGGCGGATCACGCGGCCGTTCAGGTTCGGGGCCGCATACCAGATCATTCCGACCTTCGAGATGTTCAACACGTTCAACAACGCGAACAACATCAATCCTCTGGTCACGCCGCCAGTGGTCAATTTCGATGGCTTCCTGCGTCTCGGGGTGGGCGACCCGCGTCAGGCGCAGCTGTCGGTGAAGTTCCTGTTCTAAGGGGACGTGCCTCGGCGGACTAGGGCAGCGCCGCGAGCGCGAGGTCGGCGGCAACCGCCGCGCCTCGGCGCAGCCACCGCAGTCGCGGGCTGGGCGGATCGCAGATCAGCACCTCACCGGCCGGCCGCCCGCCGCCTCTGACGGGCACCACCATCGAATCACCGATCTCTGCATTGAGCGCTGCGCGGACTCCGCGTGCCAGGTGATTGCGTCCGTAGTATGCGAGCGTCGATCGCGCGGACATCGTCGGCGTCCATGCGAACCCCGAGAGCAGCCCCTGTCCCGGCAGATATGGGCGCTCGAGCGCGACGATTGTGGAGTTTGCTTTCGACGCGAAGGGCAACAGCCTCAGGAGCGGCTTGGCCATTCCGAGCAGGTTGAATGTGACGTAGTAAGTAGAGGCCTCGAGGACGCCGCGCCCCCACGGCGGAAGGCGCAACGAGATGGAGGCTTGGTACGACCCGAGCCCAGGGATCACTGGGCCGGACAACGTCCACCACCGGCGCTGCCGTTCACGCAACGGGATGATCAGATCGGCAGTCACACCATCGGCGTTGCGCGTCACGCTGAGGTCCGTCAGCGTGAGCGGTTCGATGAGCTCGATGTCATTGAGCCGTGTCAGACTGCGCCGGAGTTTTGTGACGTCGAACAGATCGCGCTCGCGGAGCGTCATGGCCCTGCGCAGGGTCGAATCGTGGATCGCGTGGTGCCCCGTGAAGTCGATGCGGCCGACCGCATACGCGGATCCCATTCGCACATGCGCAGTGACGTCAATCGGTCCGCCGGCGGCAGCGACCTCCACCAGGGCTGAGAAATCGAGGCGGCCATCGGTCTCCGCGATTCGTCTGACGTCGAGCAAGCACGCGCAGAGCGCGTCGACCGTAGATCGGCCGTGCTGCCTGTGGTCCTCGAGACGCGTGGCTAGCGTTTCAGGGGCGAGCGCGGCGTCTACCGTGAAACGCACGTCCCGAATGGCCAACGGCTCGTCGGTGGCCTGCGCCGCGGCCACGGATGCGCAGGCCACCAGCCACGAGAGCATCACTGCCACCTTCACGGATTCCTCTTACGGTTAGATGCGTGGCTTGCCCGGCTGGCCGGGTCTTCAGCCTGGATTGGCAGCGATTCTGACGGCGTTTCGCTTTGGCGAGGTGGTCCTCCAGCGCACAGTCGAGTGCAGTTATCGGTGAAGGTGGCGCCTTACACCTTCTGCATTTCGCCTAACAGTGTCGGAATAAGCTCCGACACCGTGGGGTGGATGGGGACGGCGCGTTGCAGCACGTCGTAGGGGCGGTCGGCGTTCATCATGTCGATCACCCCGTGAATCGCTTCGTCGCCGCCGGTCCCCAGGATCGCGGCGCCGAGGATCTTTCGCGTGTCGGCATCGACGACGACCTTCATGAAGCCGTTGGTCTCGCCCTTCTCGACGGCGCGGCCGACGCGGCTCATTGGACGTTTGCCAACCAGCAGCGGTCGGCCCTTGGCCCGCGCCTGACTTTCGGTGAGACCGACGCGACCGAGCGGCGGATCGATGTAAAGCGCGTACCCGAGGATCCGATCGCTCACGCGTCGCGACTCGCCATCGAGCAGATTGGCGGCAACGATCTCGAAATCGTTGTACGCCGTATGGGTGAAGGCACCGCGCCCGTTGCAATCCCCCAACGCCCAGATGCCGGGGACGTTGGTGGCCAATGAGTCGTCCACGGTGATGTAGCCGCGCGAGTCGGTGGCCACGCCCGCCCGGTCGAGACCCAGATCGTCCGTATTCGGCCGTCGTCCAACCGCCAACAGCACGTGCGAGCCGACGATGGTGGGTTCGCCCTCCGTGCAGTCCACGCCGACGGCGATGCCGCCGGCATGCCTTGCCAACGTAATGCACTCCGCGCTCGTCCGAACGGTGACGCCTTCGCCTTGCAGGATGTCGCGAATGGCCTCCGAGACGTCCTCGTCCTCACGCGCGATCAACCGCGGGCTCTTTTCGACCACCGTCACCTTCGCGCCGAAGCGCCGATACATCTGACCGAACTCGAGCCCGATGTAGCTGCCGCCCACGACCACGAGGTGCTCGGGGAGTTGGTCGAGCGCCAGGATCGAACTGTTCGTGAGATACGTAACCTCGCCGATGCCCGGCATGTCCGGGATGAGAGCTCGGCCACCCACATTGATGAAGATCCGCGGTGCGGTCAGGCGTTCCTCGCCGACGGCAATCGTATCGGCCGACTCGAACCGGGCAAGGCCGTCGATGACGGTGCATCCGGTCATCCCGCGCAGGTGCTTTTCGACGCCGTTGCGCGCGTTCGTCGAGACCGTGTCGGCACGCGCCTTCGCCCGGGCCATATCCACTCGTATCGGACCGGTCACGACACCGTAGTCGCCGCCCCGCTGGGCGAGATGTGCCGCGTAGGCGCTCGCCACAAGCGTCTTGGTCGGCATGCAGCCCGTGTTCACGCACGTGCCGCCATACAGCTTCCGCTCGACGA
The DNA here is from genome assembly GCA_963841905.1 of uncultured Acidobacteriota bacterium. Lineage (GTDB taxonomy): Bacteria > Acidobacteriota > Vicinamibacteria > Vicinamibacterales > UBA2999 > JACCSI01. The sequence continues at coordinate 19,208 of CAWJEM010000004.1, read as the reverse complement.
ACGCGACCGTCATGCCGGCGGCCGTCAGGCGCCCGGCAAGCGGGGGGCCGGCCTGGCCGGCACCGATGATGATGGCGTCGAAGCGCTTCATGACAGCGACGCCACGATGAGCCAGGCGCTCACGATTGCCATCGCGTCTTCGATGAACGCCGCTGGCGGGTCACTCCTGAGGGTCGCCGCCAGCCGCGCGCGGAACAACCGCCCGCCGAGCGTGCCGATGATGGCGCCGACCACACCTGCGACAAGCCCCGCGATCATCGCGCCACTCGACGCGCCGATTGCCGCCCCCGACAATCCGCCCGTGACAATGCGTGCGCCGAACTGGGGCGGGACCGTGCGGCTGGGCGTCGATGGCAGTTGGTCGTTGACCAGCTCGGCGAGCGCGAGAGCGGTGAGAATCCACGGCGTCCACTGATAGGCGAGAAGGGCCAGCCACGTTCCACTGAGGTCCAGCCACCCGAGCGACGCCGCCCAGCTCACGGCGGCGGGAGCGGTCATGGCACGCAAGCCGGCGACGACGCCGATCAGCAGGGCGAGCGCAATAGTCATCATGCCGCCAGATTGTAGGTCGACTGGGGACAGCAGCAGGACTGCCACGGCGCGGCGTGCGGACGTCGGCCGGAAGTGCCGATAAACCACCAAAGACATCGCGGGCGTCCTCCCCAGCGAGCATTTTCACGGGTGCGATGCGCGGCGATGTGCATGAGGTCCATGGTTGCGGTCGTTTGAGCCGCAGGTGGGGCTGGCACGTGTTGTGCTCCACCGATTACAGCCGTTGTGCTGGCGGGAGGTGATGAGCGGTGCTGCGCGAATTACTTGCCACGGATCATCGTCAGACGCTGGAGTTCTTTTTCGTGCATCTGCGCGACGTTTCAGAGCCTGATGTCGCGCGCGACGAGCTCCTTTACAACGCCAGTGTGCTGGCGCACTACGCCCAGGTGTCCACCGCGGCCTCCGACGGGATGCCGATGGCGGCGAGCCTGGCTGCCGTCTTCGACCAATTCGTGTTGGACGTGACCGTGCGCGGCGATGGGGAGACGATGGAGACGGCCGCGGCGCAATGCCTGGTCCTCGCCGGCTTCTTCGAAGATCAGATGCGTCGGCGTCACCAGATCTCCTGGTATGTGGAGCTCGGTGCCGGCTTCTTCAGTCGTGCGGCCGCGCAGCAGGAATCCGAACGCAAGGCACGGCTGCTGCTGGCATTGTCGCGACATTTCGAGCAATGGCGTGCCCGGCACGCGCGCCTCAGTCGCGAGTTACGAGACCTGCCTTACGTGCTGCCATCGCAATCGGACCGCGTCAGTTAAAGACTTCATTGTCTTGACCTGACCTAGCGAAGCTCCGCCTCAGACCGCTGGACAGAGACGGATAGGCTCCGCTTCGCTAGGGCTATGTTGTTTTGCCCCGCTCCGCGGGGCGAGACATCTCCTAAGGCCGCCTGGCGAAGACTTGCATCAAACACCCACGACAATGGCCTTAGAAGATGTCTGGCGTCTCCCGAGGCTATCTCGGCCATAGACGCCGTCTATTGACCGGCGCCGTCGTTGCGGACATGATCGCGGCCCGCTGCAGACCTCTTTGCAGCATCGGAGGACCGCGATGACACGAACGAGTATCTCGCTCGCCGCGCTGCTTGCGTTAGCCCTGATCGCCAAGTCGCCTCCGCTCCTTGCGGATCCTGGTGGCGCGGGCTCCGCCCGCCTGCAGCTTGTCGAAGCGACGGTCGACGAGCTCCAGAAGGCGCTGCAGACTGGGCTCATCACATCCGAACAGCTCGTCGAGATGTATCTGGCGCGCATTGCTGCCTACGAAGAGGTAGGCCCGGCCGTGAACGCGTACATTCACGTCAATTCCAATGCGCTTGCAGAGGCGAGAGCGCTCGATGCGGCGCGTCCTCCCGGGCGGGCGCGGAGTCCGCTCTACGGCATTCCGGTGGCGCTGAAGGACATCATCGACACCGACGACATGCCAACGACTGGTGGTTCGCTCACGCTGGAAGGCAAGACTCCTCCCGATGATGCCTTCATCACCAGGAAGCTGAGGGAAGCTGGCGCGATCATCATTGGCAAGCTGACCCTTACCGAGTTTGCCAACTTCATCGCGATCGGCATGCCTGCGGGCTACAGCAGTTTTGGACTCTACGGATTCAATCCGTACGATCCGCGTGAACTGCCCGGTGGCGATGGCCGGCCGGTACTGACCACCGGCGGATCCAGCTCGGGATCGGGCATTGTCGTGAACGCGAATCTCGCGGCGCTCGCGGTTGGGACGGAGACGTCGGGTTCGATTCTCAGCCCTGCCAACGCGAACGGTGTGGTCGGGATCAAGCCGACGGTGGGACTCGTGAGCCGCGACGGCATCATTCCGATCACGGCGGATCAGGACACAGCCGGACCGTTGACGCGCACGGTCACTGACGCTGCGATTTTGCTGGGCGTTCTGGCGGGATTCGATCGTTCGGACCCGGCGACGGCGGCGTGTCTCATTCCTGGCAATTGCTTCAGCGACTACACACGCTTCCTGGACAAGAAGGCGCTCAAGGGCGCGCGCATCGCTGCCGTGACACCGTTCCCGGCTAATCGAGCTCGAGCTCATGAACGCGGCGGTCGCCGCGCTACGCGCCGAGGGCGCCCATGTTGAGGATATCGGGGCTCTGCCCGCGCAACTCGGCATCTGCGTAGAGGTGCCCGCACCCGCCGGTTGTTCGACCGTGCTGCTCTATGGCCAGAAGCGGGACATGAACGCGTACCTGGCCGGACGAGGAGACCCGGACGTGACCTCGCTGTCCGACATCATCGCCCTGAACAACCTGATCGGCCCCACCGGCGCTCAAGTACGGTCAGGCGATTTTCGTGGCCGCCGACTCACTCGACATCACGGCAGGCAGCGCGGATACGGCTCGCTATCTTGCCGATCGTGCGGCTGATCTCGCGCTCTCACGCGGAGCGCTGGACGGCGTCTACAACGGACCCGATGGTGTGCCCGGGACAGCGGACGACTTCCACGCCATCTTGCTGAACGGCAACAATCAGGCGGGCACAGCCGCCAAGGCGGGTTATCCAAGCGTGACCGTGCCGGGCGGATTTCTGCCGCCCGCCGATCCGGTCGTGAACGCGTTCCCGTCCACCGTCACGTTCACGGGGCGGGCTTTCTCCGAGCCGACGCTGATTGCTCTGGCCTATGCATTCGAGCAGGCGACCAAGCATCGCGTGCCGCCGCCGCTGACGCCGCCGTTACCGTCGGACCTCGTGACACGGAAATAACCCAGGAGCTCGACACGAATTCGCTGCCATGCCCGGAGGCTTTCACGCTTCCGGGCCTGGCGGCCTTTCCCGTCGGTTTCACTGAGCGGGCGCTGCGCGGACAGCAGTTGCATCCCGACGGTGGACGGAGATGACGATTGTCCGAACGAGGATGGCGAACACGACCGCCGATACGATCTTGAGCGAAAGAGATCCGCTGCCGACGTAATCGAACAAAACCGGAAACGCCACGTAGGTCAGGATTCCGTACGCCACGATGCACAGGGTGTCGCTGACTGTGCGCGCATTGAGAATCATGAGCGGCAGTACCCAGAGCACCCACTGCGGCGACCAGATGCGCGAAAACAGGGTAAAGGTGGCGACGACGATCAGGGCCCAGCGCAGGACGCCGTCGAAGGTGGCGATGCGCGCGAACCCGCTGAGAGCGGCGGGAACGACAGAGCAGGCCAGCACCGAGTAATTCAGCACGTTCGGGTTGATGTTCACCTTCAACCAGGCTCCGACGTTCTGAATCAAGACCGGCAACGAAACCCACTCTGCGCCGCGACCCGAATGAAGCACGTACGGCAGCATGACGGCTGTGATGCCGCCGGCCACAGCGGTCGGCGTCAGTATGACGAGGCACGTGACCGCAAACGCCAGGATCATCTTCCAGTCGAGTCGTCGGGTGGTCGTGAGCTGGTACGATACAAAGGCTGGCAACAACAGTGCGGGGTACCACTTCGCGAGCGCGGCGACTCCAAGCCACACGGCTGCCGTGACGCTGCGACCTCGCTGAACGTAGAACAGGCTCAGGAGCGTGAGAAAGCTCGGGACGATGTCGAATCGGTTATAGGCAAAGTAAAGCGGGCCAGGTAGCAGCAGGAGAAACGCGGTGCCTTTCCGCGTGGGCAGCATGCGATAGAGCAGGGCGATCGTCCCATGGAGGAAGGCCAGCATCATGCCGGTTACGATCGCGTGATAGACACGAAGGTCAGTTGCCGCCGTTCGCGCCACGAGATACGGCACGCCCATCAAGTAGGTGGCGACCTGCGGGTACTCGCTGAGCACGTCCCGGTAGGGCACCGTTCCATTCAGCGCCCAGCTACCACGCTGCGCATAGAGCGCTCGGTCGAGATCGTCGCTGACAAGACGGCCGTACCCTGGCGGATCGAACTTGAGGGCTGTGTTTCCGAGAATCCAAACGAGGGCGAGGCCGACAGCCAGTAAGGCGTGCTGTCGGACACTCATCGAAGCTGCGCGAGTGACCAGGTCACGGGATCATGACGTGGAGCAGGCGGGCAGGATGGGGTGTCAGCCTGGCCGGCTGCTCACCCCAGCCCGATCACTTTAGAAGGACATCTGTGTGCCGAAGCGCACATACCGCCCGTCCTGAATGGCCTGTGGCCTGAGCCAGGTATTCGTCGCCGGATTGTTGCTATAGGTTTCGTTCACCCTCACGACCGTGCCCGCGTTCAGCACATTGAAGATGTCGGCGAAGGCCTGAATCCGGTAACGACCGAATCGGAAGTTGCGGGAGAACCGCAAATCGAGCTGATTGCGACGATCCAGGAACATCGTGTTCGACTCGACGAGGTTGATCCGGACGAAAGTCTGATTGCTTTGCGAGCCGAGCACTGCCCGGCCTGCGACCGCGGCATTCACATCGTAGTTGGCGCTGACGCTGGTGCCTGGAATCGACTGGAACGTTCCACTCATCTGGAACTCCCAAGGGAGCTGATAGACGCCCGAGAGCTTGAACGTGGTACGGAAGGGCGGAATCGAGTCGCAGAACCGGAGCCCGTTTGGGTTGTCGCGTGCGGTCGTGAGAGCCGTGGTCGAGCCATCGCAGTCGGTTGAGGCTCTGCGTTCCGTCGTGATTCCACCGAAAAAGAGCGCCCGACTAAATCGCGCATTGGCGCTCAGCTCAAACCCATCGTAGGTGGTCTCGTTCACATCCGAGTAAGTGCGGAGGTTGTCTACCGCGGTTCCGTTCTTGTTGGTGTTCAGGCTGTAGACGACGATCGGCTCACTGGCGAGCGGCAGTCGTGGATCATTGGGTGTGAGGATCGTGAACTCGTTCCAGTCGGTGAGCGCGAGGTTGAGATTGTCGATCACGTCGAGGTTGTAGAACTGTCGGCGGAAATACCCGCCACTGACCGACACGCGAGGGAACAGCTCATGCTGGATCAACGCGTTGTATTCCCAGTTGTAGCCGCGTGCCAGATCTGGATCGGGCCTGTTCGTGACCTGGCCGAAGTTCGAGGTCCCGCCGATCACCTCATTGAACTGAATATTGCCAGCGGCGTCTAAGATCGAACGATTGCCATCAAAATCTCCCCAACCTCGCGTCTGGAACGCATACGTCATGCCGTTGAAGTTCTGGGCGTAGCCTGCAGCGGCCGACGCGATGTACTTGCTGGCGTTGAGCTTGAGCGCGGTCTTGCCGTTGCCGAACAGGTCGTACGCAATCCCGGTGCGGACTGACCAGTCGTCCCAGTTCGGCACATCTTTGATGGCCGGGAAGTCGCGGGCAATGATCCATGTGCCTGCGGGCGCCGATTGCGCGGGGACCTCCGCATTGAAGTGATCGAATCGTGCCCCCACGTTGAGCGTGAGCCTTCTCATCGTCCACGCATCCTGCACGAATACTCCGATATCGCTATTGACGCGTTGTTCAGCCGTCGCCGGACCATTGGTTACGACGACCGCGAGCGGGTTGCCGCTGTTGAAGATCAGCTGGTTGATCTCAGCGTTGGACGTGAACGTCCGCGAGTTGGTGCCCCAGCCCATCGTCACGCCCGTCTTGATGGCGTGAGACCCGGTGACATAGCTCGCGGCTGCCATCGAGCTGTAACTCTTCGTCCAGCTGGTGTACGGCGGAATCGTGCTGCCAGCCGCACCGCTCAATTGACCTGTTGTCTGCTCGACACGGGGAAGATCGAGGGGCCCGATGGTGTCGGTGTAGTACTGCTCGTAGGGCTGGTGGTAATAGGTGATGCCCGCCTCGAGCAACAACCTGTCGGTCGTCGTCTGTGACCACTTGATCTGCGGGACCCATCCGCGGCCAAAGGCGTGGGTTGAGGCCTCCGGAGTCGTGTTCGGCAGCGTGTTGAACCCGTTGTAGTCTTCGCCGTTGAACTGACGATCGAGGTAGAAGCGGATCTTGTCGCGTTGCGTCGCCTGCCACGTCAGCCGGGTGACCGCGCTGTAGTTGCCCTGGCTTTGGCGGAATGCGCGGCTGCCGTCGGCGAATTGCGAACTCGCGACGAAGATCTTGTTGTCCTCGAACTTGTAGGTGAAATAGAACCAGAGCTTGTCGCGCACGATCGGCCCGCCGATTGACGGATTGAGCTGATAGGTGAAGTCGATGCCGGGCTCCGGCACGCCGGCGGCCTTGACCTCGTCCGACCGATTGTCCGACTGCAGCGATCCGGCAGCGCCCCACAGGAAGAACGTTCCCGAGAAGGTATTGCCTCCGTCTTTGGGCGTGCTGTTGATGCGCAGCCCCCCGGCTTGCATTTCGGCCGACTCCGCCCCTGTCGTGAACGTGACCTCCTCAATGGCCGCGTCGTTCATGTAGAAGCCACTGAACTGGCCGCTGCCGCAGAGGTTATTCACGCGCATCCCGTCAATCGCAATGACGGTGTCCTGGCTTGCCGACCCGTGCACGCTCATCGTGTACTGGCCGAGCACGAACGGCGTGACCTGCGTGCCCGGGAGCAGGAGGGCCCGCAACGGTGTGTTGCGAACGGCGGTCGGAATCGAGTCCAGCACGTCGCGATCAGCGACGAATTCCGCCGTGTTGTTGATCACGTCAACCGTCGGCGATGCGCCGGTCACGACAATGGTCTCTTCGAGGGTGCCAACCTGCAGGTCGCCGTTGACCTGCGCCACAAACGTGCCTTGCAGCACGATCCCCTCGCGGCGGACGGTCTTGAACCCTGACAAAGAGAAGGTGACGTCATAGACGCCTGGGGGAAGATCGACGATGCGGGTACTGGCCGGCGCCATCGGTAACGGCCGTCCGTGCCTTTTCAATCAAGGCCGGGCTCGTCGTTTCAACCGTGACGCCCGGCAAAATCGCGCCGCTCGTATCCCTGGCGACGCCGGTAATGCTGCTTTGGGCGAGCGCCGTCGCCGGCAGCGCCAACGTAATCACCGTAACTTTCAGTGCGTACAAGACATTGCGCATCGACGCTCCTCCGCTTGGGAATTCAAACCGCACGTGGGCGGACCTTAGCACTGCTGGGCTTATCGGTCAATTGGCTAGTCTTCACGTTTGTTCTGCACAGTGCTTCACATTGGTGGTTCTCAACGAGGGTTCTTTCCGACGGTTCTTCCCGACGGTTCGGTCGGTCCCTTCAGAGCACCTAAAGGACCCTGTTGCCCCCCGGTCCCACGAACCCTCTTTCAGCACTTTCGCCAAGAACCCCCGTCAAGAACCTTCGTCAAGAACCTTCGCCAAGAACCGTTGTGCGAAACCCCCGTGGAACCCTCGTCAAGAACCTCCATGGAACCCTCGTAAAGAACCTTCATCGCGAACCATCGTTGAGAACCTCCGCGGCGATCCCGTCACATCCGCAAGGCGTTAGCCCGCAGCCGCCGATAACCGCGTTCGCGCGCCCAGAGATCGAGCGGCAAGGTGGCGAGATCGTCAACTAGTGGCATCGCCCCCCCATCCCGCGTCAGATCGATGGTCTTGAGGTAGACATGACAGGTCTCGCAGACGTCCACGCGAACCGCCTGGAGCTCCGCGGCGCTGAACACGGGCAGCGCGTCGAACCGCGACTCGCCGCAGGCGATGCACACGAGCCGCGGCGTCGCCCATTCCCGGAGGCACCAACCGCAGAGCAGCGATCGTCGGCCGCCGTGACCCTCCTCTCGCAGGACGGCGACGCTTGGGGGGGCGCTGCACCATGGGCACTGGTATGGGCGGTCCTCTGCCGCGCGCGCCCCGGCTTCCGCTTGCGCCGAACGTTCTGCGAAAGGCGCGATCAGGGTGTCCAAGACGAACAACGAAAGCTCGCTCGCCTCGTTGGTGACCCGCCCGCCGCTCTGCCAATAGTCATCGAGCAGTGCTGGCCAGCGATCGTCGAGCGGCAGCGTTGCCAGTTCCCGGGCGAGTGCCGGTCGAGCGATTCCCATCAATCCGGTGATCAGGCCAGGCAATGCGGTTGAGAGCGACGGCCCTGGCTGCAACGACGGCCATTGGTCGCCGACTTGCTGCTGGACCTCGAGGACGCCGGCGTAAAACTTCAACGGATCGGCGACAGCCGGATAGCGATCCGCGAGCGATCGGGCCCGAGCGATCCGGTGGCGACGCTCCGGTGCTTTATCGCGGGCGATCGACACGCGTGGGAGGAATAGTGGATCGCCCGGCCAGTTCGTCGGCCCACAGTCGATGATGGTGCCGTGCCCAGTCGGACGTGACATCGCCGTGGATGACCGCGTGCACGCTTCCCGGAACCACCGCGACGCCCATGTAGACGTGCACGATGAACAGCCCGATCGCAACGAGCGACGACAGCGCGTGCGTCACGATCGCCACCTCGCGGAGCCATCCGGCATTCCCGGGCAGCGAGTTGGGGAACCACAGCACCACCCCGGATACCAGGAGCAGGACGGTGGCCCAAAGCATGCCCCAGAAGAACATTTTCTGCCCGTAGTTGAAGCGGCCAGTGGCGGGCACGTCAAGGTCCTCGTTTCGTGCGTAGCGGGCAAGCGCTCTTCGCCACGCGCGATCCGCATCCGTCGTTCTCATGTCCGCGCTCCAGATCAGCAGCATCCAGATCACGAATGCGAAGAACACGACGCCGGCCCAGGGGTGCAGCAGCCGCGACAGGAAGCCGCCGCCGAGCGCCTCGGCAACCCAGAAGAGTCCCGGCGTCCAGAACGCGAGCCCGGTCAGCAGGAGATACACGAAGCTGATGCCGGCCAGGGCGTGCAGCGAACGCTCAACGAAGTTGTAACGAACGATCGTCTTGCCTCCGTTCATTGCTCATCCTCCGGCCGATCATCGGGGAGGTTCTCATTGAGCCTCTTTCGCCCGAATCGAACGAAGTGAATGGCCGCTCCTAACAATCCTCCGACGATCGCCAGGTTTCCCGCCCACTTCAACGGCCCCTTCCAGAAAAGGACCGATGCCGGGACGACAGGATCTCTGGGCAGGCCATACAGCTCCGGCTGATTCCCGAACGCCAGAACGGTGACGACCGACGTGCCGCCGACGCCCGCCGGGTCGTAGATGGCGGCGTCTGCGAAGCCGTTGGCTTTCAGCTGCGCGACGCGTGTGCTGGCAATCTCGAGCATGTCGTCCTTGGTCCCGAACTGCAGGCAGCTCGTAGGGCACGCCTTGACGCACGCGGGTTGCAGCCCGGTTGCGACGCGATCGGAGCAGAGCGTGCACTTGTAAACGCGGCTCGTCTCGCTGGCAAATTTCGGCACGTCGAACGGGCACCCCGTGATGCAGTACCCACAGCCGATGCACTGGTCCTGATTGAAGTCGACGATGCCGTTCGCGTACTGGACGATGGCCCCGGGCGCCGGACACGCGATGAGGCAGCCGGGCTCTGCACAGTGCATGCACTGGTCCTTGCGCATCAGCCAGTGGAATCCGCGGTCCGTTTCGTGCTCGTTGAAGCGAATGAGGTTCCAGAACTGCGCCGTCATGTCCGGTGCGGTTTGATAGGTGCCCGTCGGACTCGAGACTTCCGGCGGGAGGTCGTTCCACTCCTGACACGCGACCTCGCACGCCTTGCAGCCGATGCAGGTGGTCGTGTCGATCAGCTTCGTCAGCGTCGCTGCCGTACGGATCCCCGGCGCCGGGGGCGTCGTGGCGGAGATGCGGACTATGTCGAGGTTGGTTGCCATCCAAGTGTCACAGACGATTCACGGAAACACGGAAACACGGAAACACGGAAAAAGACGTTGCCACGAAGACACGAAGACACGAAGACACAAGGAATCTTGAAATCTTTGCTTCGTGACTTCGTGCCCTTCGTGGCTGCGTTTGTGGCCTGTACACCAAGCATCCTTCAACCAACCTTCTCGAGTTTCACCAAAAATCCTTTGTATTCCGGTGCAAACGAGTTGGGATCCACGATCGTGGGCGTCACCAGGTTCGCGAGCGCGCCGCGTTGCGCGCCGCGACCGATGAAGCCCCAATGGATCGGGAAGCCAATCTGATAAGTCGTCTTGCCGGCGACCTGCATCGGCTTGATCCGCCGAGTCACCATGGCGTTGCCTTCAACCGACCCGCGCGCTGAGGTGACGCGTACGCGATCGCCATTGACGATGCCTTTCTCCTGCGCCAGTGCTTCTGGAATCTCGACGAAAAACTCCGGTTGCAGCTGCATGTTGTACGCGTTGTTCTTGGTCCAGTAGTGGTAGTGCTCGGTCAGGCGATAGGTCGTGCAGACAATCGGATAGTCCTCGGCCTTGCCCAGCACGTCGAACTCGGTCGTGAAGGGCTTCACAGCGGGATTCGAGCTGTGCGCGGCGTGAAGCGGGTTGGCGACCGGCGATTCCAGGGGCTCGTAGTGCTCGGACCAGGGCCCATCAACAAACTGTCCCGGGACGAAGAGACGTCCGACGCCTTCAGGCAGCATCATGAACGCGCCGAGCCCGGCGGCCGGCGGACTGTCCATGGCGATGTCAGGTACGTCACCCGTCCATCGAGCCCCGTTCCAAGCGATGCCCGTACGCGTCGCGTCCCATGGGCGGCCCTGCGAGTCCGCCGAGCAGCGGTTGTAGAGGATGCGTCGGTTGGCCGGCCAACTGAAGGCCCACTCTGGATATCGCCCCAGGCCGCTGGGGTCCGATGAGGTCCGCCGCTGCGTGAGATTGCCCGCGTCGGTGTACATCCCGATGTAGAGCCAGTTGCCCGAGAGCGTGCTGCCGTCCGCGCGGGTGTCGAGGAAGCGGGAAAGCTGCTGCCCGGCGCGCAGGATGGTGGCGTTCGTTCGCGGATCCTGAACGTCAGTAATCGCCCAACCGTTGATCTCCTTGGCGACTTCGTCGAGTGATGGCACTGACGGATTGGAGTACCACCAGTTCAGCCGTTGCACCGGTTCGGGCAGGCGTCCGCCTTCGCGGGCGTAGAGCTCGCGGACCTTCAGGAAGATGCGCGCGATGATCTCTTGATCGGGCTTGGCTTCACCGGGAGGATCGACCGCTTTCCACTTCCATTGGATCCAACGCGCCGAGTTGACGAACGAGCCGTCCTTCTCGGCGAAGTTCGCGGCTGGTAACAGGAAGACCTCGGTCTGCACGTCCTCGGGTTTCTTGTCGACGAGCGCGAGGATGTCGTCGCGCCAGAAGGTGGCGGTTTCCTGTTCGAAGTTTTCCGCCACGACCAGCCATTTGAGCTTCGCCAAACCCGCTACCACTTTGCGCGAGTGCGGGCCGTTGCTGACCGGGTTCATGCCGAAACTGATGAGCCCTTCCATGCGACCGGTGTACATGTGGTCGAAGATGTACGCCCAGCTCCAGTTCTCATAGCCGCCCGTCGCGGCGTGCGGCAGTCGTGGATGGAGCGAGTAGCCGAAGCCGTTGTCGCGCGTGGCATGGTTGCCGTAATACGCCTTGAGCTGGCTGACCACAAACCGATCGGTGTTCGACCAGAAGTTCGTCTCGCCCTCTCGGAGCGGCTTGGGCGTGACGGCCGCGACGAAGCTGTCGAGGCTGTCGTGATCGGCCTTCGGGATCGCGATGTACCCGGGGAGGTTGTGATACGCGACGCCGCAATCGGTGCCCCCCTGAATGTTGGCGTGCCCGCGCAGGGCGTTGAGCCCTCCGCCTGGCCGTCCGATGTTGCCGAGGAGCAACTGCAGCATGGCCGCTGCGTGGATCAATTGCACCGAGTGGCTGTGATGCGTCCAGCCGAGCGCGTACATGATCGTGCCGGCTTTATCCGCAGTCCAGGTCGACGTGAGCAGCTCCGCGGCGGCGATGAAGTCGGCGGCTGTACAACCGCAAATGTTGGCGACCGCTTCTGGCGTATATCGCGAATAGAACGCCTTCATGATCTGGAAGACCGAGCGCGAATGCCGCATGGTGGGGTCGGTCCGCGCCATGCCGCGTTCATCCAGTTCGTACGCCCAGCTCGAGGTGTCGGTGTACGCCTTGCGCTCGGCATCCCACCCCGAGAACACACCCTGCTGGGCGTCGAACGCGTAGGTGTCCTTCACGAGGAACGTGGCGTTCGTGAATGCCTTGACGTAGTCCTCGTGGTAGCGATTCTGCGACAGGGCGTGATGAATCAGCCCACCGAGAAACGCGATGTCGGTGCCGACGCGAATCTGCACGAAGCGATCCGCCACCGCCGCCGTCCGGTTGAAGCGCGGGTCGACGCACACCAGCTTCGCATTGCGATTGCGACGCGCCTCCATGACGAACCGGAATCCGACCGGATGGTTTTCCGCCGGGTTGCCTCCCATCGCGAGGATCACATCCGCGTTGCGGATGTCGGTCCAGCCATTGGTCATCGCTCCGCGTCCGAACGTGGCGGCCAAACTGGCCACCGTGGGGCCGTGTCAAATACGGGATTGCTGCTCGATCGGGATCACCCCCAGGCCGGCGCGAAACGCTTTCACCAGCAAGTAGTTGATCTCGTTCGTGTCCGTGCAGCCGCCGATCACACCCACCGCCGTCAGGGCGTTGAGTGCGCGACCGCGATCGTCAGACGTGATCAACCGCTCGTCGCGCGACTGCTTCAACAGCCGCGCAATGCGATCGACCGCCCAGTCCCAGGATTTCTCCTCCCACTGGCGTCCGCCCGGCGCGCGGTAGCGAACCTTGGTCAGCCGGCGATCGTTGACGATGTTCTGCTTGAGAGTGATGCCTTTCGGGCACAGCGTGCCCTGGTTGATCGGGTGGTCCGGGTCGCCTTCGACATGGACCACGGTTGGCGTCACGTTGCGCGATCGATCGCCAAGCGTATGGATGATCACGCCACAGCTGACCGAGCAGTACGGACACGTCGATCGTGTCTCCGTCGTCCGCGCAATCTTCAGCTCGCGGGCCTGGGCCAGGGCGGGGCCCAGATCGAACCCGAGCATCGAGGCCGTAGCGCCGCCCAGCGCGGTCGCTTTGAGGAATTGCCGACGGGTGGGATTTTTCATGTCGTTAGCCTGTTGGCGCGGATGTTACCTCCAACGAGGCCTCCGAGTCACAGAGCCACGGAGACTTCAAACAAGGACAACCGGAGGTCACGAAGGCGACGCCGGCTATCCTTGTCTCCGAGACTCTGTGTCTCTGCGGCCTGTCCGTGGGCCCTGGACGTATGATGAGCGGAAGGTGACCGGATCAACTCCCCGTGCGGCGTGGGTCAGTTGGAAAAGTCCTCTCCACGAGATGACGCAAACGACGCCCACGTGTTTGTGGAACGATTCGGCCTCCCTCGATGAGCTCGGATTCGCGCTGGAGCACGGCGCGGTGGGCGCGACCTGCAATCCTGTCATCGCGCACACCGTCATCAAGAGCGACCTCGCACGTTGGCGGCCGCGCATCCTCGAGCTTGCAGCGCGGCTGCCATCCGCCACCGAAGATGAGATCGGCTGGGCGGCTGTGGAGCAACTGTCCGTCGAGGCGGCGGCGTTGCTGATGGACGCGTTCCGTCAGCACAACGGACGTAACGGACGCCTCTCGATCCAAACCGATCCGCGTCTGTTCCGCGATCCGCGGCGCATCCTCGAGCAGGCGCGGCGCTTCGCCGCGCTGGCGCCCAACATGATTGTCAAGATTCCTGCGACTCGAGCGGGCATTCGTGCCATCGAGGAAGCGACCGCCGAGGGGATCAGTATCAACGCCACGGTGTCATTCACGCTGTCGCAGGCGGTGGCCGTTGCCGAGGCCGTCGAGCGTGGGTTGGCGCGGCGCGAGGCGGCCGGTCAGGGCATCGACTCGATGGGGCCAGTCTGTACCCTGATGGTCGGACGGCTGGACGACTGGCTGAAAGTGGTCATGGAAAAGGAAGGCATCAGCACCGACCCCGGTTATCTCGAGTGGGCCGGTGTCGCTGTTTTCAAGCGAACGTACGCGCTTTTCCGTCAGCGCGGCTATCGGCTGCGCCTACTTTCGGCCGCCTTCCGCAACCACATGCATTGGAGTGAGTTGATTGGCGGGGACGTGGTCATCTCGCCGCCGCACGTCTGGCAGAGGCGCTTCGTCAACAGCGACATCGAGGTGCGCACCCGGATCGACACGCCGGTGCCCGCTCACGTCGTCGAGGACCTGCACCGCCGGTTTGCCGATTTCCGCCGCGCCTACGACGAGGGCGGGCTTGCGATCGACGAGTTCGACAGCTTTGCGCCGACGCGGCGGACGCTGCGCCAGTTCCTGGCGGCATGCGGCGACGTCAGCCAGCTGATACGCGATGTGATCGTGCCGAATCCCGACACGGACGTGGCGTGACCTGACCACCCGATCTGACTATGACCCTTCGATTGACGATGGCGCAGGCGCTGGTGCGCTTTCTGAGCGTTCAATTCAGCGAGCGCGACGGACAGCGACAGCGCTTCTTCGCCGGCGTCTTCGGCATCTTCGGTCACGGCAACGTGGCAGGGATTGGGCAGGCGCTCGATCAGCATCGCGATCAACTGCGGTACTACCAGTGCCGCAACGAGCAGGCGATGGTGCACACGGCCGCCGCCTTTGCCAAGCAGTCGAGTCGCCTGCGGACCTTCGCGTGCACGACATCGATCGGTCCCGGCGCAACCAACATGCTCACGGGCGCGGCCGGGGCCACCATCAATCGGCTGCCCGTCCTCCTGTTGCCAGGCGACCTCTTTGCCAACCGACAACCCGCACCGGTGTTGCAGCAACTGGAGAGCGGCGCGACACAAGACCTCTCGGTCAACGACTGCTTCAAGCCCGTGTCGTGCTATTGGGACCGGATTCAGCGCGCCGAACAGTTGGTGACGTCGCTGCCCGAGGCGATGCGAGTGCTGACCTCACCAGCGGCCACCGGGGCGGTGACGCTCGCGCTTCCGCAAGATACTCAGACCGAGGCGTTCGACTATCCCTTCAAGCTCTTCGAAGAGCGCGTGTGGCACATCCCGAGGACTCGCGGCGACCGCGACGCCCTCGCGCGTGCAGCCGCCGCGATACGCGCGAGCAAGCGGCCGCTCATCGTGGCTGGCGGCGGGGTGCTCTACAGCGATGCCACCGACGCGTTGGCACGATTCGCGGACGCGACCGGCATTCCAGTCGCCGAGACCCAGGCCGGCAAGAGCGCGATCGCCTGGAGCCATCCGCTTGCCCTGGGTGCGCTTGGCGTGACAGGCACCCTGGCCGCGAACCAGACGGCACGCGAAGCCGATCTGGTCATCGCCATTGGCACTCGCCTCAGCGATTTCACCACCATGTCGAAGACCGCATTCGCGGACCCGAACGTGCGATTTGTCGCCATCAACGTCAACGAGCTGGACGCGCACAAGCATGCGGCGGTCCCGCTCGTAGCCGACGCACGCGAAGCGCTGGACGAGCTCGAGCCGCTGCTGTCCGGACATCGGACGGACGGCGCCTATCGGGCCGCCATCGGCACAAGAGTTCGTGCGTGGGCCAGTGAAGTCGATCGAATCGTCAGTGACCATCGGCCGGCGCCATTCGCTCAGGCCGCCATTGTTGGAATCGTCAACGCGGCCATGAGGCCTGAGGACGTCGTGGTGTGCGCCGCCGGAAGTTTGCCGGGCGATCTGCACAAGCTGTGGCGATCCACGCAGCCGCGCACGTACCACCTCGAATATGGCTACTCCTGCATGGGTTACGAGATCGCCGGCGGACTCGGCGTCAAGATGGCCGATCCGCGACGCGAGGTCTACGTCATGGTGGGTGACGGCTCCTACCTGATGATGGCGCAGGAGATCGTGACGTCGGTCCAGGAGGGCTTCAAGCTGACGATCCTGCTGCTCGACAGCCAGGGGTTTGCGAGCATCGGAGCGCTCTCGCGATCCATCGGCTCTGGCGGATTCGGCACGGACTATCGCTATCGCGATCGCGCGACTGGCGGGCTGACCGGGTCGGCTCTTCCGGTCGACCTCGCGTCGAATGCTGAATCGCTCGGCGCGATCGTTGAGCGGCCGACCGATGTCCATTCGCTTCGAGCGGCGCTTGCCACCGCACGCGAGGCCACTCGCACGACGGTCGTCTACTTACCGGTCGATCCCAGCCTCGGCGTTCCCGGCTACGAGTCGTGGTGGGACGTGGCGGTTGCCGAGGTATCCGAGCAAGACGCCGTTCGCGAGGCGCGACGCTCCTGGGAGGACGGGAAGCGGCGCGAACGCTACTTCCTGGGCTGACGATGGTGAGTCTCGTTTCGTCGGACCGCTCTCATCGGGCGATACTGAGCCTTTCGTTGACGTGAAACTGTTCGACTGGCGTCGCATCCTCGTTTACACGCACCGTTGGCTCGGCATCACGGGCTCGTTGCTGTTCGTTGCCTGGTTCGTGTCGGGCATCGTCATGATGTACGCGCGCATGCCGCGGCTCTCGGCCGAGGAACGGCTGATGCGCGCCCCCGTCCTGGATTTGTCGTCGGCGACGCTCGAGCCCTCAGAAGCCGCACGCTTGCTCTCGCGTCCCGCGGAACGCCTCAGGGCGGGAACCATTGCCGGTCGCCCCGTATATCGACTGTTCGACGGCAGGATGTGGACCACTGTGTATGCCGATAGCGGCGCGCCGCTTGGTGGCATGAGCAGCGAGGACGCGCTCCGAGTTGTCACGGCGTTCGTTCCAGAGCGTGCCGGTACGCTCGAACACTACGGTCGGATCACGGAGCCAGACCAATGGTCGCTGCAGATCCGCGGCCTGTTGCCAGCCCACATCGTCCGAGTTGGCGACCCCGAGGACACCCACCTTTACGTGTCCGAGCAGCTCGGAGAGGTCGTGATGAAGACCACGCGCGAGGGTCGTGTATGGGGATACCTCGGCGCAGTCGTGCACTGGATTTACTTCACGCCCATCCGTCGCCACAGCGACTTCTGGGTTGAACTGATCATCTGGACATCAATCGCCGGGTGCGTGCTGTGCCTGTTCGGACTCGCATGGGGCGTGTGGCGCTACTCGCCGATGAGCCGCTATCGACTTCGTCGCGTCGTGTCGCATTCTCCGTATGCCGGCATGATGTGGTGGCACCACTACGCCGGGCTCGCGTTTGGCTTGGTGACCCTGACGTGGATCTTCAGCGGCCTGCTGTCGATGAATCCGTGGGATTGGAGTCCAGGCACATCGCCATCGATGCAGCAGCGGCGAGCCCTCAGCGGTGGTCCCCTTGCCATCGATCGACTGACGTTGACGCAGCTTCGTAGAGCGGCAGAACAGCTTGGGAATTCGTTTCCGCTCAAGGAGATTGAGCTCCTGAGGTATCGCGGCGCGCTGTACGCCGAGGCGTACGTGCCGCCGTCAGCCGAGAAGCTCGCGGATATTCCCCTTGGTGATCCCGGAGCCGTCGTCGCGGCGCGGGTCGCCTTGAAGCATCGCCTGGTGTCACTCGCGCATCCTGAGCGTGGCGTCTTCGACGCGTTCGATCAGTCCAGTCTGGCGGCTGCGGCACGTGACGCGATGCCAGGCGTTTCGATCGTAGATGCCGTCTGGCTCGATCGCTACGACGCCTACTACTACGATCGACACGGAGCCCTGACGCTGCCGGTGCTGCGGGTCCGCTATGCGGACGCCGTCGGCACGTGGCTCTACCTGGACCCCAGGCGTGGCGAGATTCTGCGCAAGGAAGAGCGGTTATCGCGTCTCAATCGCTGGCTTTATCACGGCCTCCACAGCCTGGACTTTCCGTGGCTGTATCAGCAGCGTCCGCTCTGGGATGTCGTCGTGATTGGACTGAGTCTCGGCGGGATCGCTCTCAGTCTGACCTCGGCTCCGCAGGCTTTGCGGCGGCTTCGGCGTCACCTCCGTCGAGTTCGAGCGTCATTTCGATCATCGTCTGCCTGAAGCCCTCCTTCGCAAACAGCGCGTGGGCGGCGCGGTTTTGCGCCGCAGTCCACAGAATGACGCGCGGTGCGCCGCGGTCGGCCAGCCAGGAGCGCGCGGCCTCGAAAAGCTGATGCCCGACGCCCGATCCCCGAGCCGGCTCGGCCACGACGATATCGTGGATGAACCCCGCGGGCCCGCGGAGCTCCTTCCACGACAGTGGCTCGAGCCCGACGTAAATGTACGCCTGCACGATGCCATCGATCTCGGCCACGAAAATGGCGACGTCAGGTTCGTTCAGTTGCGTACCGAGGAACCAGGCGTATCCGCTTTCAGGATCGTCACCAGGTGGCAGGAAGCGCTGCTTGTCGAAGGCGTAGTGCACGCGCATGAGGAGAGCGCCCAGCGTACCAAGGGCTGGGAGGTCGTGATGCGTCGCGGCGCGTATGACCGTGGGCACCCCTGACCTTTATCACTGAGACATCGGCGACTTCAACGCCTCCCACAGCCGCTCGCGGCTGTTCAAGTGCTCCCAGACAATCTGGCCGGCTGCGTTCAGCACGCGCTCCACCGTGACGTAGACGCGCGTGTCGCGTTTGATCGCGAGGGTCGGCGCGGGCGGATCGTCAGCGATTCGTTCGAATCGAATCGATGCCCACTCGTCGTCGCCGTCGGGAAGCAGCAAGAGCATGTCGGGGCCGCCGGTCCTGAGGGCCGGCTCGAGCCGAAAGGTGATCATCCCGTCAGGCAGCGGTCCGGCCGCGAGTCGGAGTTGCACGTTGTTCGCAGCAATGCTCGAACGACCTCGCGTGCGAGCCCTGAGTGAAATATCCAGGCCTTGTCGCGGCACGCCGAGTGAGATTAGGCCTTCGCCCAGCTCGACAGGAGCGCCAGCCACGTTGAGGGGTCTGACGTAATGGCCTATGAGGTGCGGCTCGCGCCAGACCTGCGCCGACAGCGAACCCGTCGCGACCACCACCAATGCGCTAATGCCCACCAGTACGCGCATATTGTTTCTCCGTTACAGGGCCTGTCCCCCGA
>CAWJEM010000003.1:0-36715 GCA_963841905.1 uncultured Acidobacteriota bacterium | reverse complement strand
CGCCTGCGGCTCGAGCCCGGCAACGCCTGTGCAGACAGTCTCGATTCCGTAACGGGCCTGATTCGATTTCCGGTAGGAGTGCGAAGATTCTGCGGTCGGACATAATCGCGGTGTGTCCGGCGGGCCACCGGAAGTCCTCGTGCTGGGCGGCGGACCTGCCGGTTGCGCCGCCGCTCGACTCTTCGCACTCTGGGGCCACCACGTCGTCCTCGTGACGAAACCCGCTTCGCCGCTGACGTCGCTGCCTGAGTCAATGCCGCCCTCTGCGGGCAAGCTCTTCGACCTGCTGGGGGTTCGCGAGGCCATGGACGAGGCCGGGTTGATCCAATCGACCGGCAATACCGTGTGGTGGGGCAGCGCTGACGCGCGCCACGAGACGTTCGCCAACGGCGCTCGCGGCTGGCAGGTGACCGCGAGTCGTCTGGAGCCAATCCTGCAGCGGGCCGCTGCCGCCGGGGGCGTGCATATCGGGGCACAGGCGGGGCCTCGACGGCGGAGCAGGCCACGAGGACGCGGTGCCACCTTTGTGCTGGATTGCACCGGGCGCGCCGGCGTAATCTCGAGAGCGCGCGGGTGGCGAGTCTTGGAGGCGGCGCATCGGACGGTGGCGCTCGTAGGCGAGTGGCGCGCACCCGCGCCGTTCGATGTGCGCGACCCAACGCACACTGTAATAGAGTCCTACCACAACGGCTGGGCATGGTCGGTTCCCACCGCTGAGTATCGACGCTGCATAGCGCTGATGGTCGATCCGCGCACATCCGACCTCGCGCACGACCGTACAGGCGCGAGAGGTCTCCCGGGCCGAAATCGCCGAGCCGCACCAGCCCTGGCGCATCTCGTCCGCAACGCCACCCTCACCGAAGGTCCCGTTGGATGGGATGCCTCGATGTATTCGACTACGCGATACGCGCAGTACGACGTGCTGTTGGTTGGTGATGCAGGCTCGTTCGTCGATCCGCTCTCATCCATCGGGGTCGAGAAAGAAGGCGCTCGCGTCGGGCTGGCTCGCCGCCGTCGCCACTCACACGGCGCTGATTCGCCCGGCCATGCGCCAGATCGCACTCGACTTTTTCTCGGCTCGCGAGGCTGAGAATCTATTCAACATTTCGTTCGATGACATCGCAGTACTTGGCTCAGGCCGCAACGGCTCATGCTCACCCGTTCTGGGGTGACCGCTCGCAAGCTGAAGTCGAGACGATGGCAGACGAAGCAGCCTGGGAGTTCACTGCGGCCTACAATCGAATCCGGACCGCGCAATCCATCAGCCTGAAGCCTGCCCGCAGTCTTCGAGTCGAAGACCGACCGTCGGTGAGTGGAGCGGAAATCGTGATGGAATCGCGGATTGTCTCCAACACCCGGCCTGCTGGTGTGCGCTACGTGTCAGACGTCGACATCGTGAGCGCTCATTGACATGGCACCAGCCTTTCGGCAAGTGCCTGACCTGTTCGAGGCGTCCACCGGCAGCACGCGCCCGTGGCGTTGCCCGACTTTTTGACGGCGCTCTCGACGCTGGTCGCCAACGAGTGGCTAGTGCTCGATGACGAGTCTGTAACAACTGAATGACTACTGGCTTTTCTCGGACTTCCGCCTGAAGGCGGAAGCCACGGTATCGGTCAACACCATGGATATGGTCAACACCATGGATATGGTCAAGACCACGGATGTGGTCACACTCGTGGCTTCCGGCTTTAGCCGGGATCAGGCGATCGCTATTGCGGCTCAGGAAACGGCAGGGGCGCACCGTCGGGCAACGGGTAGCGATCGACGTTGAGCGCCGTCGCGACGAGATCGTAATAGCCGAGCGTCGCGATTAGGTCGACAACGCCTCGCTCACCCAGTAGCGCCAGGGCGGCCTTGAAGGTCGCATCGCTGACGCGGCGGCGGTCGCGAAGTTCGGCCGAGAAGTCGTACACGACTGCCTCATCAGCCTGCATCCGCGCGGGACGTCGTCCCGCCTGAATTTCGTCGATCACGTCCGCGCTGAGACCAGCGGCCAGCGCGAGTGGTTTGTGCGCGTGGAACTGGACCTGTGACGACCACCAACGCGCGGTGAGGAGAATCGCCATCTCATTGAGATGCGCGGGCACCGAGGTGCGGAAGCGGACGTACTCCCCGAGCTTCTGCGAGAGATTGCCCATTTCGGGGCTGCGCAGGAGCGCATTGAACGGGCCATTGAGAGACGTGCGTTTTCCGGCGAGCAGATCGTTCACCATGACCTTCTGTTCAGCGGTCAGCTGGTCGTGTGTGAGCGGTCGGAATCGATCGCCTCTGAGATTGAGATCACGCATTTGTTCGCCCAGGACAATATACGAGCATGCCATCAGAATCGCCGCCGCCAGGCGCCCGGTCTGCATCGGTCGTTCCCCTTTTTGGAAGCCAGACGTGACTGCGGTGCCTCAGCGACACCGCGTTCAACAACTGGGTGAACGCGGCATTCAAGGCACGCTGTCCCGCGCCGGCGCCCTTGTAGTGACCCATTCGCACGACGACGAGCTCGTGCGATGGGATGACGAACGTCCATTGCCCGCCGGCGCCTGCCATGAAGTACGCGTCGCGCGGCAGATTCCATTGCCCGGCGCCGTTGATCCAGAACAGCCCGCCATATGTCGGTGTCTTCCAGGCCGGTGCAGGCGTGCTCACGAACTTCGCCCAGCCTTCCGGCAAGATTCGCGTCCCTTGCCACATGCCATCCTGCAGGTATAGCAAGCCGAGTCGGGCCCAGTTGCGTGGCGTCCCGTAGTCGTAGCCGGTCAGGAGGAAGTTACCAAAGGGATCGGTCTCGAGCACCTGACGACGAATGCCGATCTTGTCGAAGAGCGCGCGCTGCGGCCATGTCAGGTAGTTCTCGCCGCGCTTGGTGACCGCCTGCTTGACGAGTCGCCCGATCGTCAGCGGATCCGAATTGCGATAGCGCCCTTCGGTGTTCACCGGAAATTGCACTGGCACGTTGATCGAGTAGTCGAACGCGTTGACGGCGCCGGTGTAGATGTAGAAGTGATCGGGATAACCCTTGTCGGGTGAGTAATCGGAATCCTGAGTGGCGATGAAGCGGAGGCCGCTGCTCATGCGCAGCAGATCGATGTTGCGGATCGCGCCTCGTGGATCGTCTGGCTGTTGCCACTCGGGCACTGGAGCTCGCTGCTCGAGGGTGTACGTGCCATCCTTCACGAGCAATGCGAACAAGGTCGATGTAATGCTCTTGCCCATCGACCAGCTCTCGAGCTGCGTGTCTTTCGTGATCCCAGCCATGTAACGCTCGCCGATCAAGCGGCCCTTGTGCACGACCACCATGCCCGCCGTGCGCGCGTCTGGATCGGCGAAGGCCGTATCTATCGCGGCCGCAACCTTGGCGGCATCGATTTCCGGCGCCGGCCCGGCGGAGGGCAGCCGATCGCCCATCGGCCAGTCCAGTGTGTTGGCGTCGGGCAGTGTCGTTGTGACGGCAACGGGCGTGAACTCGATGGTCTTGCCGGGTCGGTCGATGATGCACCCCTGATCGCCGTGGAACGTCGCGCTCCGCGTGACCTGACCGAAGCTCGTGGTCACCGATTTCTTCTCGCGGTCGACCGAGTAGGTGACCTTCTCCGCTTCGTCAGCGGGCATGAACCAGAAGCCGCTGTTCCTGGCGAACTCGTCGGGATCGCGTCCTGACACGAAAACCGCAGAGCACAGAACCTTGGCCGAGCCCTGAAGTCCTAGCTCGGTGTGAGTCCCGATCGGGCCCGTGACCGGATACCAATTGGCGAAGCGAACGTCGATACCGTTGTCGGCGAGAGCCGTCTTTAGTTCCTGAAGACCCCGCGTGGTTGGCGTTGGCCGCGGCTCACGACGGCCAACACGCGTGATCCAGTCCTGATCGTAGTGATAGGGATAGACCACCTTCGGCTTGAACGCGCGCAGACACTCGACAGCCATCGCCGGTTCCATCCGCTCCAGCGGCACGTTCATCGGGAAGAAGGCGACGTCGATGTTCGTGAGCGCCTTGACTTCGGGCACGCACTCGGTCACACCGGCGAAGTAAAGCCGATGGCGTCCGACGGTGATCACGTAGCCGTTGGCTTCGCCCTTGGGGTGGTAGGGTTCGCCGGGTTTGATGTCGTACGCCGCAATCGCCTCGATCGCAAACCCAGCGGCGGTTGTCTTCTCGCCATTGGCGAGCACGATGCCGTCGGGCACGCGAGCACGGCCGTTCGCGGCGATGACCACCGGCGCGCCCGGCTTGCGCAGCTTCGCGATCGCCTTCACGTCCAGGTGATGCCCCACATCATCTGTGATCAGGATGAGGTCGGCCGGCTTCGCGCGCGAGTAGTCGCCCAGGCTCCAGGGGTCGACGTGAATCACCTTGCCCGCGTGCTCGATCTGCACGCTGGAGTGGATGATCGGAGTGATCTCGACATCGCCAATCCGATCCGCTTGCAGGCCGACGACGGTTAACAAAATCGCCAGCGCACCGGCCGCACCTGCCGCACCTATGCACCGCACCGCACCCATCGCACCCGTCGCACCCGTCGCACCCGACGCACCTGCTCTATGGCATCGCATAAGCCACCAACTCTCCTGGCAGCGTCGAACTGCTGACCGCGACGACAATGTACTGCTTGCCGTTGAGCATGTAGGTCATCGGCGATCCGGTCTGAGCGCCAGGCATGAAGACCGCACCGCGCTCGGCGCCTGTCGCCTTATCGTACGCGCGCAGCATCGCGCCACGCTGACCGTTGGGCATCGTCACCGTGCCGCCTTCGCCCGAGATGACGAGCGTTCGGGTGACGAGCGTACCGATGCCGCCCGAGCTTCCGCCGGCGCCGCCGGGTCGCCCGGTGCGAGGAATCGTCAGACCCTTCAGCGCGGGATGGTTCTTGACCGCGTC
Source organism: uncultured Acidobacteriota bacterium (assembly GCA_963841905.1). Taxonomy (GTDB): domain Bacteria; phylum Acidobacteriota; class Vicinamibacteria; order Vicinamibacterales; family UBA2999; genus JACCSI01. Next base: position 31,848 of record CAWJEM010000003.1, on the reverse strand, counting down.
CGGTGTGTCGCCGTGAGCGACCTGCCAGACGATCTCGCCCTTGTTGAGATCGATGGCAGTAATGCGCCCCCATGGGGGCTTGACCAGTGGCAATCCTCGAACCCCCAGATCGCTGCCATCGCCCTCGCTCGCTCCTCCGGCGCTGATGTAATTCATATCCGATCGTTTGGGCTCGTTCACCATCGACAGCACGCGAAGCAAGGTGTGCGAATAGATGTAGAGCATGCCGGTCTCGGGATCGAGAGAACCGCCCGGCCAGTTGGCGCCGTTGGGAACGAACAAGAGCCCGAGCTTGCCGTTCTCGCCGCGCGTGATCGGCGGCGTATAGATCGGTCCAATCTTGTATTGCGAGACGATTTTCAGCGCCTCGGCCTTGAGCTCGGGCGTGAAATCGATGAGCTCCGAGTCCGAGATGCCTTGTCGCTCGAACGGCGGTGGTATGAGAGGAAATGGCTGCGTCGGCGAGTACCACTCGCGGGGCACCGTGCCGCGTTCGACCGGCCGTTCTTCAATCGGGAACACGGGTTCTCCCGTGCGTCGATCGAACATGAAGACCCAGCCCTGCTTCGTCGGTTGCGCGATGGCCTTGATCAGTTTGCCGTCAACGGTAATGTCCGCGAGGATCGGCGCGCACGGCAAGTCGTAGTCCCAGATCGGATGATGTACGAACTGAAAGTGCCAGATCCGCTTGCCGGTCTGGAGATCGACCGCCACGAGGCTTTCGGCGAACAAGTTGTTCCCGGGGCGATGCCCGCCGTAGTAATCGCCCGTCGGAATCTCGACCGGCAGGTAGGCAATCCCGAGTTCTTCGTCGACGGTCATCTGCGTCCACACACCGGTGTGTCCGGTGTACGACCACGAGTTTTCGAGCCAGGTGTTGTTGCCGTACTCGCCCGGTTCGGGAATGGTGTGGAAGATCCACAACCGCTTGCCGGTCTTGACGTCGTACCCGCGGACGTAGCCCTTGGCGTTGGTCCGGCTCCTCGGGGCAGTGCCGGCGCGATGTGCGGCGCCAACGATGACCACGTTCTTCGCGACCACCGGCGCGCCGTTCCATGCGATTTCGCCCGTGATCGGGTCGATCTCCTGATCCGCGTCCTTTTTGAGATCCACGACGCCGCGATCCCCGAAGTCGGCAAGCGGGTGGCCGGTCTTCGCATCGAGTCCGACGAGCTGATAACCGATGGTCACGTAAAAGATCCGCTCGTCACTCTTGCCGTCGGTCCAATAGCCGACTCCGCGTCCTGACAATCGCCGTACCGAGGCCTCGGCGCGTTTGCCCTCTTCGAGGCGATGCATCCACAAGAGCTCGCCGGTTCCGGCGTTGATGGCGACGGCGTTCCTATGCTCACCGGCAGTGGCGTACAACACCCCGTTCACCATGAGCGGCGTTGTCTGCAGGTTGAAGTCGGGGCGCTTGCCGAGATTCTCGGTCTTGAAGCGCCAGGCGATCTGGAGGTTGTTGAAGTTCGAGGCGTTGATCTGATCGAGCGGAGCGTAACGTGTCGCCCCGAGATCGCCGGCCCACGTGCGCCACTCACCGTTGACGGCGCCGCGCTGCGCGACGGCCGGTGATGACGCCAGAACGGCCACGGAGAACAGCAGTGCCGCGCGCCGAACCTTCATCTTGGCCCGCATTCTAGCTGAGGCTGAGGCGAGATGGGGCCGGCGCATCTTTTCTGGGCGGTCAAGGCGGAGCTTGGCTAGAATCCGCATACTGGAGGATCCCCATGAACGTCCCACGGCTCAGCCTAGCGATCCTGGTGTTCGTGCTCGCCGGCGTCGGTGGCCTTGCACAAGAACGATCGCGACAGGAATCGACTCCAGCGGGCCCGGTGGTCGGACGCTCGATCGTCGCGACGACCTTCGGCATCGTGGCCGCGAGTCAGCCGTTGGCGGCGCGCGCGGGCGTGCAGATTCTGGAGCGCGGCGGGAATGCGATCGACGCGGCCATTGCCGCCAATGCCACCATCGGGCTGATGGAGCCGACGGGCAACGGGATTGGCGGCGACCTGTTCATCATTTACTACGACGCCAAGAGCGGCACCGTGCATGGCCTCAACTCGAGTGGTTGGGCGCCGAGCGGTCTCACCGTGGATGTTCTGGCCGCCAAAGGGATCAAGGAAATGCCGCAACGTGGGATCTATTCGGTCACGGTCCCCGGAGTAGTCGCGGGGTGGGATGCCATGCGCAGCAAGTTCGGCACGAAACCCTTCTCAGAGCTGCTGGCGCCAGCCATCTACTATGCGGAGAACGGATTTCCTCTGTCGGAGAACATCGCGCGCGGATGGGCGAACTCCGTGAAGATGCACAGCCAGCATCCCAACTCACAGAAGACCTATCTGATTGACGGCACGCGCGCGCCCAAAGCAGGCGAAGTGTTCCGCAATCCGGATCTCGCGGGCTCGCTGCGTCTGATCGCTGAGAAGGGTCGCGACGGCTATTACAAGGGCAAGACGGCCGAGGCCATCCTCACGATCTCACGCGAGCAGGGCGGGACAATGACGGCCGCCGACCTTGCAGAGTTCCAACCGGAATGGGTCACGCCCATCAAGACGACCTATCGCGGCTGGAACGTCTACGAGATTGGCCCGAACACACAGGGCATCTCGGCGTTGATGATGCTCAATCTGATGGAGCAGTACCCGATCGGCGAGTACGGCTTCCATAGCGCCAATGCACTCCACGTGATGATCGAGGCCAAGAAGCTCGCCTATGCCGACATGCTGCGCTACGTCGGCGATCCAAAGTTTTCCCAGATTCCGGTCGACGCGTTGCTGAGCAAGCCGCGCGCCGCCGCTCGGGCACGGGCCATCGACGCGGCGAAGGCGGCCTGCAAGGTGGAGCCCGATCGACTATCCGGCGTCACCGATGCGCAGGGCAACGACACGATCTACATGTCGGTGGTCGACAAAGACGGCAACATCGTCTCGCTGATCCAGAGCAACTACAGCGGATTCGGATCCGGGCTCGTCCCGCCGGGGACCGGGTTCATGCTGCAGAACCGCGGTGGATTGTTCTCGCTCGTGAAAGGGCAGCCGAACACGCTCGAGCCACGCAAGCGGCCGCTTCACACCATCATTCCGGCGTTCATGGAGAAGGACGACCAGAAGATCGGGTTCGGCATCATGGGCGGCTGGAATCAAGGGCAGGCCCACGCGCAGTTCGTGTCGAACATCGCTGACCATGGACTGACGATCCAGCAGGCGCTCGAAGCGGGCCGCTTTACGAAGGGTAGCTTTGACGGTTGTGATGTCTCAATCGAAGCATTGGTCCCCGAGAAAATCCGTGACGAGTTGAAGGCGCGAGGGCATGAGCTGCGTGTGGCCGCACCGCGCAGCGGAGGATTCGGGTACGGCCAGGCCGTGATGAACGGTCCGGGCGGCGTTCACCTTGGTGCGTCGGAGCCGCGGCACGACGGCGCGGCTATTCCGCAAGCACCGCCCGTGTTTCAAGGTTCCAAGGTTCCATAGTTCCAGGGTTCCAGGGTTCCAGGGTTCAAAGGTTCAGGGTTCAACGGTTCGATCGTGGGCTCGTTGACACGGAGGCCCTCCGATGAATTCATCCGAACTGATTGCCGTCTCGACATTCCGATCAACGGCAGATGCTCAGATCGCGAAGGGCGTCCTCGACGAGGAAGGGATTGAATCCATGATCCGATCCGACAATGCGGGCGGAATGTATCCGGCGCTGGCAGGAGCCGATCTACTGGTCAGGTCAGTGGACCTCGAGAGGGCGACCAAAGCGCTCACCAGCGCCATCGCCAGTCAACCTGACAACTGCCCGACATCCCAGGGTCCGAAAGTGGTCGCCATTCCGGCTTCGGGCCTTCGAACGTCATCTGGGGTAGTGGACTAATCCCCAGATGATGTTCGTAAGCGGATAGTCTCGAACCCTGGAACCTTGGCAGCCTGAACTTACCGCTGTTGAGTCGTCGTCGCTGGACGCGTCGCTCGCCGCTTCATCAGCTCTTCCTGATACTGCTCGTCGGTCAGAAACGCGATGTCGGTCCAGCCATGGCCCATTTCATCCATGGTGCGGCTGCCCCAACCAATCCACGCCGTGGGATCCGGGTTGTGCTTGTTGTTGGCCGTGTTGTCGTGCCACGAGACCGTGTGGAGGATCGTGCCGGCCGGGAAGAGGTGCGGCGTCTTGTACTTGTAAGTGATTTGCCAGTTCTGCTCGTAGTGTGTCGCGTCGGTCAGCACTTCGCGTCGCCCGTCAGGGTGAATCGCTTCGAGCATCATCCGCGAGCCGCGGAAATGCATGTGCGGCTGGAAGCTGACGATCAGAGCCGGCTGGGGCAGCGGCCAGAAGCGATCGTGTCGCGCGACCGTGTTGGGCGGAATACTCAGGAATGCCGCCGCGTGAAGTGGATTCTCGGCGATGAGCGCGCCGGTTGGCATTGACGGCTCGTCGATCGACAACTTGTGGCCGGCTCGCAGCAACAGATCCTCGATCCGTTCGCGGTTGAGCACCCAGTCGTTGCCCACGCCCGTGCGGATTCGGTGCGACGTGACGACGTACTTCGGGACAACGCCCTTCGGGTAGAACTTGATACCGACCTTCTGGCGGTCGAAGGTTTCCTCACCGTACGGGTGGTAGTGCGACTCGAAGCGGAAGACCGAGCCCTTCTTCAGGATCTTCGTCGTGCCGTCGGGAAAGACGTCCGCATCGTTGCCGGCACCGTACTCGATGAGGTCCATGCTGTTGCCGACGTTCGAGCCCATGCCGAGCCCAAGGCCTTCGCGATCAACCCCTTCGGGAAGATCAACGTACACGTGCGCGTGGTGGACGGCACGCTTGGCGTCCGGAACGATCTGCACCCACTTGACGTAGCGATCTTCGGTGAGCTTGGGATCGACAATCTCTTCGGGAATGAAGTCAGGACCGTCGGCTGGAATCCGGAAGCCCTTTTCCATCCGCACCACGAGATCCGGTTCACCGTACGTCCACTCGGAATTCGTGGTGAACGTTCTCGGTGGTGGCGCGTCTTCGGGACGTCCCTCGGACCCTCCGTTATCGACCCACGAGGCGATGGTGTTGATCTCGGCATCGGAAAGAGACGGATCGGCGATGTATTCGCCGATGCTGCGATCGATGTGCCAGGGCGGCATCTCGCGGTTGGTCACTTTCTGCCGGATCGACCGAGCCCAGGGCCGGACCTCTTGAAAGGTCATCAGCGACATGGGGGCTGACGTGCCGGGGTGGTGACACTGCTGGCAAGACCGCTGCAGGATCGGGAGCACGTCTCGGGTGAAGGTGGGGGTTGGCCGACCGGTGGACGCCGGATTGCCGCTCTGTGCCTGGGAAACCGTTCCAGACGACACCAGGAACGCTACGGCGATCGCCAACCCCGAACATCCAGCGAGACTCCGCCTCGCTGGGCACAGTGCTGGTCTTGCCCCGCCTCCGGCGGGGCGTCTAGAAACCTTCGCGACGGGGACCATTCGGCCTCCTCGTGTTGCGCTTGGGGAAGTACGGAGATACTTTACACCCGGCCGACCATGAGCGCGCAAAGAAGCGGGGGTCAGAGACGTCGTTTCCTTGTCGTGTTCGTTCTCGGCTTTTGTTTGCTAGCGGGTCTGCACGATCCACCGCTCGTGGCTCAGCGCAATCAGCCGATTTATCCAGCTTATGACGGCTTCCTGAAAAATCCTGACGGCAGCTACACGTTGGCATTTGCGTACTTCAGCCACAACGCCGAGGTAGTCACGGTGCCTCCGGGCCCGGACAACTCCTTCACGCCGTCGCCGGTGGATCGGCAGCAGCCCACGATTTTCAAACCTGGGCACTGGCGATTTCAGTGCGTCATGGTCGTCGGCCCCGAGTTCGACGGCAAGATGATCTGGAAGCTCGGCTACGGCGGGACGACTACCGGGACGAGCGAGCGCATGCTGCAATCGAACTGGAACCTGGTCGAGGGGGCGCCAGATCTATCGCGCCTCGATTACGCCAAGGTCCCACGCGGAGTCTGCCTCAATCGTGCGCCAACTGTTCGCTTGCTGGGAAAGACGGCGCGCAAAGGCGAGGTGTCGATCGAGGCGAGCGTCGGGGAGGAACTTCACTTGTTTGGCAGCGTGGCCGACGAGGGCCTGCCACGCTCGGGCGCACTGATCGTCGGGTGGAAGTCTGTCAAAGGGCCGGGAGCCGTAACGTTCTCGAGCCCCACTGAGCCCCGCACCAAGGCCTCGTTCCCGGCACCGGGGATCTACGAGCTCGAGCTCTCGGCCACCGACTCCGAACTGTCATCAACACTACGTGTTGTCGTCACTGTCAGCTAGCCGCACCGCGGATGAGGGCAAGACCGAGTCATCGTCGGCTAACCGCCCCGCGGAGACCACCCCGTCGCGCACAGTCCGCGCGGCGGGGGCCCCGGAGCGGGGCAAGACAAAGTAGCCAACCACGAAGCGGAGCGCGGCGGCCCATCATTTTCATGGGCCGATGCAGGCGAAGCGGAGTGTGTTACAAGAGGGTCCATGCGGTCCGTTCCGTGTTCAATCATCGCCGCTGCGGCGTTGTGGATCGCGGCGCTTGGCAGCGCCTGGGTTTCTGCCACCGATCCCTCCGGACTCGTTCAGCCTCCGGCCAACCAGACAGCTGCCGGTCCAACCGCCAAGCCCGAAGAGGGCATCCCGATCGCAGATGCGACCGTCGTCAAGGCGTGTGGCTCCTGCCACAAGCCCGACGAGAAGCAGCAGCTTACGCGGATCTCCTTTCAGCGCAATACGCCAGAAGGCTGGCAGACGGCGATTCAGCGCATGGCGGCCTTGAACGGCTTGCAAATCGACCCGCAGACGGCTCGGCATGTCGTACGGTACCTGTCCAACAATCTCGGATTGGCGCCCGAGGAAGCCAAGCCTGCCGCGTTCGAAGTGGAGCGCAGGACTCCTGACTATAGGTACACGGCCAACGCTGATGCCGAAGGCGTCTGCACGAAGTGCCATTCGATGGGTCGCGTCATCTCGCAGCGCCGGACGCGCGAAGAATGGAACCTGCTGATTGCGATGCACCGCGGTTGGTATCCGCTCGTCGACAATCAGGCGTTCCGACGCGGAGGCCCGGCGCCTCGCGATCCGTCGGCCGATGGTCGACCGCCCGATTTGCGTCATCCGGTAGAGAAAGCGGTTGATCACCTGGCGCGTGCATTCCCGCTCAAGACGTCGGACTGGAGTGCGTGGTCCGCGACCATGAGGCCGCCACGACTTGTAGGCGCCTGGGCGGTCACCGGGCGCGAGGCCGGTAAAGGTCCTGTTTACGGCTACGTCAACATCAAAGCGTCGCCGTCGGCACCCGATGAGTTCACCACTGACATCACGCTCGTCTACGCTCGGACGGGGGAGCGCGTCTCACGTACCGGCCAGGCGATTGTGTATACGGGCTTTCAGTGGCGCGGCCGGTCGGCGGAAGCGGGGAACGAGGACAGCGGGTTGCGCGAGGTGATGTTCGTCGATCGCGATTGGCGAGCGATCGAGGGCCGATGGTTTACCGGCGGCTATGACGAGCTCGGCTTGGACGTCCGACTCGAACGCGTTGGCGGCGAAACCAGGGTGCTGGGCACCGATCGAACGGCCTTACGCCTGGGAACGTCCGATCAGCAGGTGAAGATCTACGGCGCCAACCTCCCACCGACTCTTCAAGCGAGGGATGTCGATTTGGGGCCGGGCGTCACGGTGAAGGCGATCGCCGATGCCTCGGCCACGGAGGCAACGATCACAGTGGACGTTGCGGACTCTGCGGCTGCTGGCGCTCGCGACTTGTTCGTGGCGGGCGCATCGCGACCAAGAGCGCTGGCCATCTTCGACAGCGTCGATGCCCTCAAAGTCACGCCCGAATGGGCGATGGCCCGGGTTGGTGGCGAAACCTTCCCTAAAGCGCTGGCGCAGTTCGAGGCACGAGCGTTCGACAACGGTGCCGACGGCAAGCCCGACACCCCTGATGATATCGACCTCGGCGTTGTCGGCGCGCGCTGGAGCCTCGAAGAGTTTGCCGCGACCTACGATGACGATGACATCAAGTATGTGGGGGAGATCGATCCGTGGTCGGGGCGCTTTACGCCCAGCGTGGACGGCCCGAATCCGTCGCGGCGGGGTAGCCGAAACAATATCGGCGACGTCTATGCAGTTGCGACGTTCACGCCAGAGGGCGGGGATTCAAAGACCGCCAAGCCGCTCCGCGCGCGGGCCCATCTGCTGGTCACCGTGCCGCTGTACATGCGGTTCGAGCCTACGGGAGGCCGGCAATGAGCGTGCTGGCGCGCCGCGAAGCTCACGCCTTCGAAGCTGCCGGGCAACGATTCCTGTATCTCGTGCCGAGCGCGGCGGTGTTTGCGGTGGACGAGTGCTCGCAGGCGGTGCTCGATCGCCTGGACACGAACACGCTCCAGGAAGACGCGCTGATCGGTGACTTGTCGTCGAGATTTGCCCCCGCTGAGATCAGTGGCGCCATCGCGGAGCTTCGCAGGGTCAGGGCGATCGGCGAGTCAGCGACGCCAGCCAGGATGCCGAAGATTGTGCCGCTCACGCCGGTCCCGTTGCAGACGCTGGTCGTGAATGTCACCAATCAGTGCAACCTGGCCTGCACCTATTGCTACGAGTACGGCGAAGACAAGATCGTCGACACGGAAAACGGCCAGCAGCCCAAGTTCATGAGCGAACAGACGGCGCGAGAGAGCGTCGAGTTCATGCTGCGCGAGTCGAAGGACAATCCGACCGCTCACATGACGTTTTTCGGTGGCGAAACCCTGATGAACTTTCCGGTCCTCCAATCGACCGTTGCTTATGCTCGCCGACGCGCCGCCGAGGTCGGCAAGCAGGTGGATTTCAGCCTGACGACCAATGCCACGCTGCTGCGCCCGGACGTCATCGACTTCCTGGCCGACAACCGGATTGGCGTCACGATCTCGATCGATGGCCCCGAAGATCTGCAGGACAAGTTCCGTGTGTTCAAGAACGGCAGGGGGAGCTACGATGTCGCCGCTCCGAAAATCAAGGCGCTCTTGGCAAGGCACCGAACGCGTCCGATCGGGGCGCGAGTCACGCTGACCCGACAGACGCTCGACATCGCTCGAATCTATCGCCACCTGGCCGATGAGATGGGGTTCTGGGAAGTCGGTTTTGCTCCGGTCACGACGGCGGCCAAGCGTGAGTACGCCATCAGTGACGAGGGATTCGATGAGCTGTTGGGGCAATTCAAGGCGTTGGCCCTCGAGTATCGCGATGCCGCGCTCGAGAACCGCCATCACGGGTTCTCGAACGTTCGAGAGACGCTTCAGGAGCTGCACCAGGGTCACGCCAAGGCTTATCCATGTGGTGCCGGCATTGGTTTGATGGGCGTCGCGACCGATGGCGACGTGGCGCTGTGTCACCGATTCGCGGGATCGGACAGTCACCGCCTCGGGACCGTGCGCGACGGCATCAGTTGGGAGCGGCAGCAGGCGTTTCTCGACTCACATCACGTTGCCGAAAAGACCGATTGCCGGACGTGCTGGGCGCGACCGATTTGTGCAGGCGGCTGTTATCACGAAGCCAATACGCGCTACGGTTCGACGACCGCGCCAAACCTGCACTATTGCGAGTGGATCCGCGGCTGGACGCATGTCTGTCTCGAGATTTACGGTGAAATCGCGGTGAAGAACCCGGCGTTCCTCGCGCAGTTCGATGAGGAGGCAGGTGAGCGAGTGTCATAGTGTTCGAAACCGTAGCTTCCGCCTTAAGGCGGAAGCCACGGAACGGAAAACATAGAAACGATGGCCACGAAGAACGCGACCAGCCTCCGCCAAGGCTACGGCGGTCCGCCGAAGCTTCAGCGAAGGCTGAAGTCACGAAGCCATACGATGCAAGATCCGCAAATTCTTCGTGTCTTCGTGCCCTTCGCGGCTACCGTGAGTCTTTGTGTCCGCGCTTCCGTGCTTCCGTGCCTTGTACGTTAGAGGGTAGTACCCATGAAACACCTCAAAGCCATCAACCGCAAAGCGTCGCGCATGGAAGAAGCGACCAAAGATGTGGTCGCACTCCAGCAAGGCGGCCCACCGCAACAGCCGCAGGAGCCGCACATTCCGATTGGCTGCTCGCTGGTCTTCGCCCCGGGATGGGAGGCGGATCGCAATGGCGGCACGGCTGGTTTGTGTCAGCCGGTTGAGCGCGATCTGTTCGACTGTCACATGGGGTGCTTCTGGCCGGCGCAGGTGCCGGACCAGTTGAATCACGCGCCCGACTGGACGGCGAAATGCGCGGCGGCGCAAAAGGACTGGCGCAAGATCGATCTGATCTTCCCGGACAAGAAGTAATGACAAGGCAGCACAACGCGGCCGCGCTCGTTTTCGCGTTCGCCCTGGCCAGTCTCGGTCCCTCGAGCCCGCTGGCGGCGCAGCGCTTTGGACGAGGCGCCTCGCAGAACGGCGGCAATCACCTGCTCTACATCGGTACCTACGCGGGTAACGTCCAGATCTTCGACGAGGCGACCGAGCGTCAGATCGGCGAGATCAAGCTGCAGACCGGGATACCTCGTTCGCTGATCCTGTCGTTCGACCGGAAGAAATTCTACGTCCTCGATTCGACGCTCGAGAAGGTCGAGATCGTCGACATCGCCTCGCGCAGCACCCTGAGTACGTTCACATTCAGCAGCGGCAACAAGAAGACACGTATCCGCAGCATGCAGGTCGATCCGTTGGAGCGGTTCATGATCCTGCTCACACGCAGTGCGACCAAGCTCGTCGACCGCTGGGAGATCAGCGATGTCGCGCTCGAACTGTACGACCTGCGCGAGAAGAAGATCACGCGAACCATCCCATGGCCCGGCGGCGAGGTGCGCGAGAACGTCAACATTCGATTCTCGCCGGACGGCAAGTTGCTGTATTTCTTCGGCGACGACATCCTGATCGTCGAGACCGAGAAATTCACCGAGGTCGATACCTGGGCGCTGAGTCGGCCGATCGAGCAGGGCCTGGGCCGTGTCAGCTTTGGCGCCGTCGATGACGTCAACGACGACCCCGGCTTCTTCACCGGCCTGTTCTCGGTGCAGGACCCGGTGCAGAACCGGCGCATCATGGGCATCGGGCGCGTGAACCTGGTGGGCAAGAGTGTCGAGTTCCACCCCGTTGGCCCTGCCGAGGGCGTCGGATTCGCGATGGCGCCAGACCGCAAGCGGGGGTACGGGCTGCTCCAACAGATAGGGCGCTATGAGTTCTGGACCTTCGACCTCGAGCAGAAGAAGCTGTTGAATCGGACGATGTTCGACGGCCGGCCCCGCATGGCGTTACGAGTGTCATCGAATGGGCGGCTTTTGTATGTGTTCCAGGCGGGCGCCACCATCGACGTTTACGAAGCCTCGACGTTCAAATACCTGCGCACGATCGAGATGAATGCCGACCAGACGACCAATTTGTTCGTCCTGCCGCGGCCTGGTGGGACGACGGACACCGGCGCGAGCCGGTAGCCGTCTGCGGCGTTCGACCTCCAGTCCACGGCCCACGGCCCACGGCCCACAGCCCACGGTAAGAACGTTGCTCCACATAGACCGTAGACCGTGGACCGTGGACCGTAGACCGTGGACCGTAGGCCGTGGACCGTAGGCCGAACCCACCCAACCCAGAACCATTTCGTCCCGTCTAACGTATCGACATTTAATCCAGGTGAGCGCCTGCCGCTGGCGCGGCAGCTTTGCGGTCCCCACTGAGCCTCGGGAGGTTCTTCGTGTCATTGTTGAAGCGAATTTTCGGCGGCAAGTCCAACGAACCGGTCCAGCGCACCCGCGTCTGTGTCGAATGCGGCATGCCCGTGGCCGACCATAAGGACTGGTGCTCGATTTACCGCGGCCAGCGGGAAATGGAGCTTCGGGCCTCCGCCTCCAAATAGTCCTCTGAGCACCCCGCGGCCGGATTAGGTCACAATGCGGGGGTGCTCGACCCTGAGCTCCGTCGGGTCTTCAACTACCTGACGCCGTATTGGCGTCGGCTGTCGCTCGTCTTCGGTATCAGCCTCATCAGCACGGCGACCACGCTCGCCGTGCCGTTCCTCTCAAAGGATCTCATCGATCAGGCCCTCGTGGGCCGTGACCTCGCGGCGCTGCGCCGCATCGTCTGGTGGTTTGCGGGGCTCGGGTTGATCGGCTTTGTGTTGAACGTCATCAGTGGCCTGCGCTACACGCGCGTCTCGGCCGACATCCTGTTCGATATGCGGTTGGCGATGTACGAGCACCTGCAGCGGCTCTCGCCGCGCTTCTATGCCCGTACGCGCCTGGGTGATGTCATCGCCCGCATCAACGGCGACATCGGAGAAATTCAGCGTGTCGCTGCAGAGGCCGCGCTGGCCTGGGTTGGCAACGTTCTGTTCCTGATCGGCAGCCTCGTGATGATGTTCTGGCTCGACTGGCGGCTGTCACTGGTAGGGCTGGCGCTGATGCCGGCCAGCATCTGGGCGCTCGTCCACTACCGTCGTCGACTCGAAACGCGCGTCGGTCAACTCCGTCAACGGAGCGCCGACATCGGAAGTTTTCTGATTGAGACGCTGCAGGCGAACGCGCTGGTCGTGACCTCGAACGCTCAGGACCGCGAGGTGTCACACTTTCGTCGTCTCAACGACGCGTTCGTTTCGTCCGTCATGGGCATGCAGCGGATCACGTACTTTGCAGGGGGGTTGCCAGGAACACTGCTCTCGGTTGGCACCGCCGTGGTCTTCTTGTATGGCGGCAGCCGCGTGATTGATGGCACGTTGACGCTGGGGACGCTGGGGGCATTTCTCGCCTACCAGATGCGAGTCTTCGCACCGGCACAGGCGCTCATGGGACTGTATGCGAGCCTGGCCACGGCTCGGGTGTCGTGGCATCGCGTGCTCGAAATTCTCGATGCGCCCGCAGATGTCGTCGAATCACCGCGACCCGTGATGCTGGGCCAAGCGCGCGGGCGGATTGCCTTCGAGGCCGTCACGTTGCGCACCGAGCGTGGCGTGCAGGTGTTGGAGGAGGTCAGCTTCGCGGTTGAGCCTGGCCAATCACTGGCGTTGGTGGGCGCGAGCGGGAGCGGCAAGTCGACGATTGCCGCGCTCGCAACGAGGCTCCTGGATCCCGATAGCGGCGTGGTGCGGCTGGATGGGCATGACCTGCGCACGCTCACCCTCCCCGACGTCCGTCGCCACGTCGTCCTCGTCGAGCAGGAGCCGGTGCTGCTGCACGCGACGCTGGTGGAAAACATCTGCTACGTGCGGCCGGACGCGACAGACCAGGATGTGCGAGGGGCTGCGGAATCGGCCGGCCTGACACAGTTCATCGAGTCCCTTCCGAACGGCTACGAGACAGTGGTCGGGGAACGCGGCCTGGCGCTCTCGGCTGGCGAGCGTCAACGGGTCGCGCTGGCCCGGGCATTCCTGGCGAACCCAACCGTTCTCGTCATGGACGAACCAACCGCCGCTCTCGATCCGATCTCGGAGCGCCTGGTGACCGAAGGCTATCGGCGCGTGATGCGGGACCGTACCACCATTCTCATCACACATCGGCGCGACCTCGCGATGCAGGCGGATCGTGTTGTGATGCTGGATGGCGCTCGCGTCGCGGAAACCGGACCTCCCGCCCAGCTGGCGCAACGCGGTGGAGCCTTTGCGCGGCTGTTCGACCTTGATCGGCTGGCGATCTCCGCGAGCTCAATGATGACGTCGATTCTCGTCTCCACCCGCGCGGCAACCGTCTGGCTGCGCCGCTTGCTCGTGGGCGGTGTGGTTTTCACCAGCGTCGGCTGCGATCCCGGTGCTCGCCAACGCGTGGCCGCGCTCGAAGAGGAAGTCACGCAATTGAAGCAGGCGTTGAGCGAGCAGCGGCAGGGACTGGAGACCGAGCGTCAGACGCTGCAGGCGTTCATGGATGCCGCCGACGCGGTCACGTTGAAGCCGACCGATCAGGGTTTCGACGCCCTCTGGCACGACCTTGGAGTCTTCGCCGTGGAACTGCCCATTGTGACTCCGACCGAGAAGGGCAGCCGGGTGACGTTGCGCATCGGCAACATGACCGCCGGCGCTGTGAACAACGTCCAGGCCAAAGTCGAGTGGGGAACAGATCCGAAGGCGCCGCCGCCGCGATCCGAGCGCATGCCTCTCGCTCGCCTCGTGCCGCAAGGAGGATGGTCGGAGACCAGCCTCGACCTCGACGGTGTGCCGCCCGACCGCCTGGGATTCGTGCGGCTGTCCGAGGTCACCATCGGATTGGTCTCGCTTCGTCAGCCGGCTGGTCGGACGGTGCGATAGCGTCCCCTTCCGCCGCAAGGCGGCCCTTCCGCGAAGCGTCGCCCAGGCGGCCTTCCGCCGAAGGCGGCCTATTAAGTTAGACTTCGGGCCGGAGGGTCGGCAATGCGAACGACGCTGATGGTGGTAGCGCTCGCGGGGGTATGTCTCGCGACGAGGGGGGAATTGACGCTAGGCGCGACTCAGCAGAGTGGAGCACCGGCAGCCGCGGCAGCCACGGCCGACGATCCTGTCCGCCCTCTGGTCAGTCGGCTCGACCTGGAGCGCTACAAGGCCACCGTCAAAGGTCTCACGCAGTTTGGCGACCGCCGTCAGGGGACCGAGCGCAATCGTAAGGCCGTCGATTGGATTGAGGCGCAGTTGAAGAGTTACGGGTGCCCGACCGATCGACTCAAGTATGAGTACAACGCTCCGCCACCCAAAGAGGGCGGTGGGGGAGGTGGAGGCCGCGGGCCCCAGACGCCGCTGAATCCAGTTATCGTGAGCGGGGAATTGCGTTCCGGTCCGGGCGGCTCGCGATACCGCGGGACCACGAGACGAACGGGCGTGAACAACGATCCGAACGCGCAACCCGACGAGAAGCTTCGTGAACTGAACCGCGAGCCGGCCACCAACGGGCCGCGCGAACAGGTCTATTGCACCAAGGTCGGCACCACCACTCCAAACGAGATGTACATCGTCGGGGCCCACATGGACGGCCATGGCTGGGGCGCCGCGGCCAACGACAACGGGTCGGGCACGGCGCTGGTGATGGAACTGGCGCGCATCTTCAGCATGCCCGACGTCCAGACCGAGCGAACGATTCGATTCGCGCTCTGGAACAACGAAGAAACTGGTCTCAATGGCGCGCGCGCGTACGTCGAACAGCGCTCGCCACTGCAAGGCAAGGAGGATCCGCCAGGATCCGGACGCTATCCCGAGCCGCGATGGCTGGCGATGATCCAGCACGACATGATGATGTGGGATCACGGTATGCCGCGCGCGGACGGCACCTGGAACCCCGAGCAGCGACCTGAAGCCGACGTGAATATCGAGTTCCAGTCCACGGCCAAGCGTGCGGACGAGGCGATGAAGCTCGCATTCTTCTTCCGCGCCGCCAACGAGAAGTACGCGACGGACTATCCGGCCGCCGTTGGCAACCACATGACCAACACGGATTCCACACCCTTCATGGACATCGTCCCCGCCATCAGCCTGCGCGAGAACGAGCGTGGCATGCACACGGGCGCCGGGTGGAATCCGACATGGCATCAGCCGATCGACATCTACGAGACTTTCTCGGACAAGGACTTTCGATTGGGCCTGAACGCCGCGCAGACGACGCTTGCTGCCGTGGCGCAGTTGGCGGGCGCCAAGACAAAGTAGCGAGAGGAAAATACAACACGAAGGTCACGAAGAACACGAAGACTACTGGAAGATCATTCGTGGCCTTCGTGTTCTTCGTGTTGAGTTTTGGACTCCTGGAACCCTGGAACCCTGGAACCTTGGAACCCTGGAACCGTGGAACTTTGGAACCTTGAGCTAGCTTCCCTCGCCCCAAGAACCGGGCGAGGCGTGCGTGTCGCCGTCATCGACAGCGGCGTGCACGCCACCCATCCTCACATTCACGGCGTGGCTGGCGGAATCGGCATCGACGCGTCGGGTGCGATTCACGACGACTTTGTCGATCGCCTTGGGCACGGCACAGCGGTCGCCGCGGTCATTCGAGAAAAGGCGCCCTCCGCCGATATTTTCGCGATCAAGGTTTTCGAGCGTGAGCTCCGTACGACCGGCGACGCACTGGTCGCGGCGCTGCGCTGGGCGAGGCAGAACGGTGCACGCCTTGCTAATTTGAGCCTGGGAACGACGAACACGTCACATGAAGCGGCACTCGCGGAGGAACTCGAAGCCGCTCGCACGTCCGGGATGGTCGTCGTTGCGGGGGCTCCTCAACCCGATGCGCGGTGGCTGCCTGGCAGCCTTCGACTCGCAATTGCGGTCGAGGCCGATATGACCATGCCGCGGGATCGCTGCGAGGTCATGAGTGCGGACGAGGGCCGCGTCCGGATGCGCACCTCGGGCTACCCGCGCCCGATTCCGGGAGTGCCGCCAGAACGCAATCTCAAGGGCGTGAGCTTCGCGGTGGCCAATGCCACCGGGTTTCTGGCGCTATTGTTCGAAGGCCAGGCCGATGGAACAGACATCCGAGCCGCTTTGGGGAGCGTCAGCTCGACCTCGCCGTCGGGATAGATCGCCTTCATTCGCGTTCCGACAATCTCCAGCGCCGACGGGACGCCCCTGTAGGCCGACGCGAGCATCCCGGTATCGATCGTGACGACGCGACCGCCGTACCGCGTGACGATGCGGCGATCATTTGTTGGCGTGTGACCGACGACGATCCGCGCCAGCTTCATCTGATCGAGAAACGCCGTCACCTGGGCACTAGTGGCGGCCTCGTCCCACATCGCATATCCACGGAACCAGAGCGGTCCCTCGGGGTCGAGGAGGGTCCACTTGTTGATTTCCAGAAGGTTTTGTGATTCCCGCAAGGTCGGAAGGCCGAGTGACGGCGGGGCAGTCACGGTCTGCTTCGCAGCGGCGAATCGCCTGGGTCGCCATCTGCAACTCGAAAATCGACACGTTGATGACTTCCTGAAGGCCAAAAAAGCTCAAGCCCAGCCTGCCGTCTGCGAGGCGTTTGCGATGCGCATCCAAACGGCGCACTTCGTCGCGGACGCGTTCGTTGACCTCGACAATCGACTTGGGTGCGGGACGTGAAGGATTCAGGCCCGCATGCATGAATAAGCTGTCGCCGATCACCGTCGCGATGTCCTGACTCCGGATCCACTTGCCATAGAGGCCGTTGGGACCCATCGCCTCGAAGTACTCCAAGCACCCGGTCGGGTGGGCGGTCATGAACGCTTCACGCGTCTGCGAGTACACCGGTGGCAGTGGGGTCGCGACCTCGGCCCGTTCTCGAACCACTCGTTGGTACTGCTTCCACGCCTCCTCGCGCCGTGCTTCGGACTTGTCGGTCGCAAAGGTCGCGTAGATCTCCGGCGTGACGTCGCGCCAGTCGCCCATCGCATTCATGATTTCGTGATTTCCCGCGAGGACGATGGCTTGGCCTCCGGCAGCCTTGGCGTCCTTCTCGATCTGCATCAGCAGATCCATCACCTTGCGGACATCGGTCCCGCGATCGGTGTAGTCGCCAGTTTGGACGAGCACGGTGCGCCCGCCCGTCCACTGCAACTGGTCGTTGACGAGCCCCGTGCGCTTGAGAATGGTCGTGAGCCCGTCATACGAGCCGTGGATGTCACCGATGGCGATGAGTCGAGCGGGGGACTGCGCGGCGTCGAGCGAAACGAGCGCAAGGGCCAGGACAAGAAGGCCGAAACAGTTACGTTGCCAGGATGTCACACTATTTAGCTTAATCCGAGCGCCCTGAATCTCTCACTCTCCTCTCAGGGCGGTCATCGGATTCGCCCTGGCCGCGCGATCCGCCGGGATGTAGCAGGCCAGCAGCCCGACAGTGCCGATGATCAGCGCGACCGGCGCCGCACGCGAGGCCGATCATCGTCAGGCGAAGGCCGTGGCCAAGCACGAGACTCGTGACCTGACCCCGATCAGCGCCGAGTGCCGTACGCAGCGCAAATTCACGCGTGCGAGACGTCGCGATGAACGTGAGCACGGCGTAGATGCCCGTCATCGCCAACAACAAGGCAAGGCTCGCAGACGCCGCCAGCAACTGCAGGAACAATGTAAAGTCAGCGAGCGAATCCGCGACCACGCGATCCATGCTCTTGATCCCGAAGACCGCCAGATTCGGATTCGCATCCTGGACGATGGAACGCACTGCGTCGATGGACGCGTCGGGGCGATCCTGCGCGCTGACGACCAGCGTCAGGCCAAGCTCGGACACCTGGGACCAGTTCTGGGCAATCGGGTAATACAGCTCGGGCACCGACGGTTGGTCCAGGTTGACCTGACGAACATCCGCGACCACTCCAACAATCGTCCCGCGGGTTGTCTGAATGCCGACCGGGTCGGCGGTGCCGAAGGATCGGCGAGCCAGCGCTTCGTTGATCACCACGACAGGCGACGTGTCTCGTGTATCGGTGGCGTTGAAGGCCCGCCCTTGGCGAATGGGGATGCCAAGGGCCTGGAAATAACCCGGCGTCACGTACCGAAGCTCGATGGGAAAGGTGGACGGCGCCGGCGGTTCGCCGCGACGTCTGAAGTCGTTGGAGTTGCTGCTCCAGCCCCAGTTCTGCAACGGCAGCATCTGAATGAATCCAGCGCCACGAATGCCTGGAAGCTGGGCGACGCGATCGTGCATCTGCACCAGCCGATTGGGCTCGGCAAAGGGAAGCGGCCGGAAAATCACGGCATTCACCACGCTGAAGATCGCGCCATTGGCGCCGATGCCGAGCGCGAGCGTGGCGATGGTCGTTGCCGTGAGCGCTCGGTGCGTGAACAGACCCCTGACCGCGAAGCGCACGTCCTGAGCGAAGTCGCGGAGCCAACCGTGGGCTTGGATGCCGGTCGCGTGGGATCCGAAGGGCTTCATGTTGATGCCGTTGTCGGTCCTGACACTACTTTGCCAAGGGCTGCCGATATGCTGCCTCAGCCTTCTCGGCTTTGCATCCCCGGCCCGCGGCCGCGCCTCATCCTTTCGTAGGCCGCTCCGGGGACTTTTATTACAATCCGAAGCCTGTGCCCTCTGACTCGTCATGCAACTGGCGGCCCCTGCAGCGTCGCCAGTTCCTTCGACAAGCCACCCTATTAGGAGCCGCCGCGTTCTCGGTGCCTCTCGAGGCTTGGGTAGCTCGGTCAGGATCGGCCCCCGGGCCCGCGGATGGATATGGCCCTCTGGCACCAGTGAAGGACGAAGCCACAGGGCTTCCCTTGTTGGTGCTGCCACGCGGATTTCGTTACGTTAGCTTCGGCTGGACAAGCGATGAGCTGGTAGATGGTGGACGCACCCCCGGCGCTCACGACGGCATGGCAGCCTTTGCCTGGCGCCCCGGACGCGTGCGGTTGATCCGCAATCACGAAGTCGCGCGCGGCCCCTCGCCGGGACCAGCGGCCCTGACCTACGATCCAGCCGCGGGCGGCGGAACGACCACGCTCGAGTTCGACGTGAACGACGGTGCGTGGGTAAGCGGGCGGCTGAGCCTCGGTGGCACAGTCCGCAACTGTGCCGGCGGTCCTACTCCATGGCGGACCTGGCTCACCTGCGAAGAGTCCATCGTCCAGCCAGGGGCGGACCAGCCTTTTACACGAAGACACGGCTACATCTTTGAAGTCCCGTTGGACGGTGCACCAACGTGCGAGCCGATTGTCGCCATGGGGCGGTTCGTTCACGAGGCTGTGGCGATTGATCCGGCAACTGGGATCGTGTACGAGACGGAAGACGCACGACGGGCTGGTCTGTACCGTTTCCTCCCCAAGAATCGCGAGAACCTCGCGCAGGGAGGCGCTCTCGAAATGCTGACCATCGCCGGTAAGCCGCGGTTCGACAGCAGGAAGTCGCAGCCCGTGGGCGTGACCTATCCCATCTCCTGGGTCCCCATCGAGCAGCCCGACCGTGCACACGCGACCGAACGCGCTGAGGGAGGCGGGGTCTTCGAACAGGGTTGGGAACGCGGTGGTGCGGTATTCGCGAGGCTCGAAGGCGCGTGGTACGGCGGTGGCAAGGTCTACGTCACCGCAACGAGCGGGGGCGACGCCGACATGGGGCAGGTCTGGGAGCTGGATGTGAGCAAGCAGACGATCCGGCTGCTGTACGAATCGCCCAACGCAGGCGTACTCAACATGCCAGACAACATCTGCGTCAGCCCGCGCGGTGGGCTCGTGCTGTGTGAGGACGGGACGCAGAGCCCCTGCGTGCGCGGGTTGACGACCGACGGACACTTGTTCACGTTTGCACGGAACAACGTGCTGCTGGCGGGCGAGACGCGCGGTATCACCGGAGACTTTCGTTCGAGCGAATTCGCCGGGGCGACCTACAGTCCCGATGGCAAGTGGCTGTTCCTGAACATCCAGAGTCCCGGCATCACGTTCGCGATTACGGGCCCCTGGGCTGACGGCCTCCTCTAGCCGTGGGGAACTGCGGCGTTGAGATCGACGTACGGTGCGCGGAAGCACGGAAATCCTTTTGTACTCTGTGTTTCCGTGTTTCCGTGCATCGTTTGTGGACAGGGTTTTCAGCATCCTCATGACATCAGCCATTCCGCCCGCATGGGCCGAGCGCGTTTTGCGCCTGGTCGTGCGGCACGACCACTTCGGTGACGTCGCCGGCGACCTTCTCGAAGCCTATCGAGACACGATTCATCCCGCTCGAGGGCGCCGGCGCGCCGACCGGTGGTACGTCGGGCAGGTGGCAGAATTCGTCTGGCTTGCCGCACGCCCCTGGACCATTCTCTTCAGCGTGATGTTCGTGAGTCGGACGGCTATTGACTGGTTGGCACCGACTGATGACTTTACTGTGCGAGCAGCCGTGACGACGGGCGTTGCCTCGACCATCGTGGCTGGCGCTGCGTTGCACGCGGCGGTCCGATGCCGGTCCATCGCGTCGGGGATTTTTGCAGCGGTTACGTGCGTCGCGCTCGCCGCGCCGTTCAGCATGGCTGGCGTCGCGATCCTGCTCGGTATCTGGCACGATGCCGCCACGCTCGCCGCGATTCGTCACAGTGGCGGACTCTTCGAAGCGCTGACGCTCCCGGTCCTGATGGCGATACCCGCAGCGGTCATCGGCAGCATCGGTGGCCTCACCGGTGCTGGCGCGAGCGCGGTCTGGGACCGCTGGCATCACGCGACGCACTGAACTGGACGAGTCTAGACATCTTCTAAGGTCATTATCGTGAGTCTTGAAGCAAGTTTTCGCAGCGCCTTAGAAGATGTCTCGCCCCGCGGAGACCACCCCACCGCGCAAACGCCGCGCGGCGGGGACCCCGGAGCGGGGCAAAACAATATATAGCCCTAGCGAAGCGGAGCCGACGCCTCTCTTCTCGGCGGTTTGAGGCGAAGCTTCGCTAGCCTACCGAAGCAGTTTCATCTTGCGGAGCGTGTCGGTCAGTCGATTGCCGGAATGATCGACCGACTCTGCGAATTCGCGCTCGATCTCTTTGGCCAGCACCGCGTCGGCCAGATAGAGCAGCGCACAGCCGGCCCGATTCGCCTCCTTGCTCGACGGCGCGCGCAAATCTCGATTGGCTAATCGATAGAGCGACTCGATTTCGCGGATTTGTTCCATGGTGAACGTCGCACGATCGCGTTCCATCCGCTCGCGGGCCTTCGATCTCAATTCTTCGAGCGCGGCGTGTCGGCGGGCTGGGCGGGCACCGACTTCATTGAAAGGAAAATCAACCCAAGAACCAGCGGCCGCCCCTGACAACCAGCGGCGCGGCGGAGGCAACGCCGGTTGCGCACGGGATCGCGCGCGCGTCGAGGGGATTGGTTGTGATGCCCGCACGAGTGAGCAACCATCGTTTCCCGGCGCGGCTGTCTCCTGTGCCGAGCAATTGGCGACCCCGCGGATTTCCTAAGAAAAACACCCGACACCTGGCACCGCTCGTCAGGCGCTGACCTTGCTCAGTCGCCATACGGCCGCACGCACGACGTTTCCCGGTGGCTCCTGACCTCAGTCAACGGTCCTCTGGTCGGTTGCGTGCGGCTGTTGTCAGAACCACAAAGGAGAGAGCCCATGCGCACGACCCTCGGAGCGTTGCTGCTGGCAATGCTCATCGCGTCGCCCGTGTCGCCGGTGATCGCGCAAAGCGACAAGCCGGCGCCCGCCGCGAGCAAGACCGCACTGAATCTGAACACAGCGACGCTCGATCAGCTCGAAGATCTGCCTGGCATTGGTCGAGCCACCGCCGAACGAATTGTCGAGTACCGCCAGAAGCAGGGCGGCTTCAAGAAGATCGAAGAGTTGATGAACGTGAGGGGTATTGGAGAGAAGGCGTTTCTCAAGCTCAAGCCCCTTGTCATGGTCCCCGCCAAAGCTGACAAGCCGACGGGCGAGCGATAGCGGGCTGGGCCGCCCTCAATGGGGTTGCGGGCGGCCAGCCCTTTTCTCGAACAGCTGGGTTGCCCGAACGAAGAGTAGAAAGAGCGATGAAGCGGCAGGATCGTGGTGCGGCGCTAATTGATCTGGTCTTTGCCTGTGGGTTGATCGGCCTCATCGCAGCCATTGCGGTTCCCGCCATCCACGCATCACGCGACCGCGACGCGGCACGAGCGGCCGCTCGCTACGTCGCGCACCGCCTGCAGACGGTCCGCCTCGAGGCGCTCAGGCGTAACGTTTGCGTCGCCATCCGGTTCGACCCGATCGATATCGGACGATTTGGCGTTTACATCGACGGTGACGGCGACGGCGTGCTGCAGACCGATGTCGATGGTGGCACCGATCGCATGCTGACTGCCGATGCGCGGCTGGCCGACTTTTTTGAGACGGTCGCGTTTCGTATCGCGAACGATGTTCCCGATCCGGAGAGCACAGCGGTCCTTTCGGCGAACTCTGATCCGCTTCGACTCGGGTCCTCCAACTTTCTGTCGTTCAGTCCGCTCGGCAGCTCGACGAGCGGAACGCTCTATCTGTCGGCGCCCACCGGTCCGCAGATGGCCGTCCGCATCATGGGTGCGACCGGGCGGATGCGGGTCCTCCGGTTCGACCCCGCCGCACGGGAGTGGCGCGACGAGTGACTGTTTCCCTCGAACGGCGACGCGGTTCCCGCGTTGCGCCCGAACACACACCATGGGCCCGCGCTGCGATTCTGCGACCCGATCAGGACGTCGCCATCATCGATCTCAGCC
The DNA here is from genome assembly GCA_963841905.1 of uncultured Acidobacteriota bacterium. Taxonomy (GTDB): domain Bacteria; phylum Acidobacteriota; class Vicinamibacteria; order Vicinamibacterales; family UBA2999; genus JACCSI01. Next base: position 8,821 of record CAWJEM010000003.1, on the reverse strand, counting down.
CAGGCGGCGCCCTCATCGAATCGTCCCTCCGCATGAAGCCGGGCGCGCGCGCGGAGTTGCAGCTGCTCGGGCCCTCGCGCTGTGTACTGCGCGGGCGAATCGATCGCTGTCGCGTCGTGGCGATCGAACCCTTGCAATACGAAGGCGCGATCATTTTCGACGAGCCTTGGGAATCGGGCCGGATGGGTAGTGAGTATTTACTTCCCATGCCGACGACGGTAAGCGTCCTGACGCGGGAAGAGACTACCCAATACGAGACGAGTGGCCGTCTGGCGTGACCAATGCACCGTGGGGGACCACGAACGGGGATTCTTGGCATCGGCCTTGTTATGGGACAGATGAACGGGAGCTTGAGAGGCACATGGATGCAGCATCGAGCGCAAGCAGGGGACCGAGCGGACTTTCGCGCCGCAGGGCGGATCGCAGGGCCGGCATCCACCATCTTGTTCGCGATGTCGCGGTGGCCTGGAGCCAGAATGCCGAGCCCGACCTCAAGGAGACCGTGGTCGGTCATCTCCAACGCCTGCTCTCAGCCAAGACGATCCGGCTGAACGAACTGTCCAGCGCCACGACGATTCGTGTGGGGCAGCCGGTGAAAGCGCGCGACTACGTGGCTTACGCCGTGCCGTTGGCCGATTCCAGTCGGCGAGTGGTACTCGAAGCATCGTTTCCTGGCGAGCGTGGCGTCGATGAATGGACCTGTCAGATGCTGGAGACCGCCGCCAACTTGACGGGACTCCTCCTCGACGCGCAGAGGCGAGCCCGTCACAGCGATCACACAACCGGCGGCAGTGGCGACGGTGCCGCGCCGCTGATTGGTTCGAGCCTGGTGATGCAGGGCTTGAGAGAGCGGGTCGAACGTGTGGCGACGACTGACTTTACGGTTCTGATCGAGGGCGAGAGCGGCACTGGCAAGGAGCTGGTCGCCCGACAGATTCACGAGCTGAGTCGCCGACGGCAGGGACCCTTCGTGGCCATCAACTGCGCGGCCCTGGTCGAAACGCTCATCGAGGCGGAACTCTTCGGCATCGAGGAGCGCACAGCGACCGGAGTCAAGGGCCGTCGCGGCAAGTTCGAGCATGCCGATGGTGGCACGCTATTCCTGGACGAAGTGTCGGAGCTATCGATGGCGGCGCAGGCCAAGCTGCTCCGTGCGATTCAGGACCTCATGGTCGAGCGCGTCGGTGGCAATGGCAGCAAACGCGTCGACACGCGCATCGTTGTCGCTACCAACCGACCGTTGGCGACGCTCGCAGAAAAGGGGCTGTTTCGCCCGGATCTGTACTACCGCCTGAGCGGCGTCGACGTGCGCGTGCCGGCACTGCGGCAGCGTCGTGAGGACATCCTCGAGCTTGCGTACTACTTCTTGTCGCGACATGGCGGTCGAGGGCGGCTCACCATCAGCGCAGCCGCCGCCGATGCGCTGCTCGCGTACGATTGGCCCGGCAACGTGCGCGAATTGGAACGAATGATCGAGGGGGCCGTTGCCACTTGTGAGTCGCATCAAATTGCCCTCGACGACCTGCCGATCGCGCTGCGCGGTTCCTACGGCGAAGTGCTCATGCCGTCGATCCAAGCAGGCGACTCGATGCGGGCCTGGGGAAGTCGCTACGCGCGCCTGGTCCTCGAGAAGTCCGACCGCAACAAGCGTCAGGCGTGCGATGTTCTCGACATCTCCTATCACACGCTCAACGCCTATCTGAACTATCAGCCGCGCGATCGCCGGCTGTCCACGCTGCCGCCCGGAGTCTTGGCCGAGGTTTCCGAGTCGCGGCCCGCATCGGAGGCAGGGGAGGCATTGAGCTAGACGACGCACGGCAGGGCCGTGCTGACAAGCGGATGGCCGGGTGCCTCCGGCTGGAACATGCGGCGAGGCGGGGCTGAGGTCCCGAGGTCACGCGCCGCTCGATCACCGCTCGGAAACGAGCGGTGGGCGGGGGCGTGTCATGACCAGGGTGAAACTCGGTGTCGGGATGGTGGTGGTGGGACTGATGCTCGCGACGGGAGCACCGACGGCGCAACCGGTTGCTCGCGACGGGTGCCCGAAGTGTCAGGTCTCTTTTCAGTTTGGAGGCGACCCAGAAGGCTCGTGGCTGATCGCTTCGAGCGGCGACGGGGCGACGCTTTCGAAACGCGTCAGCCGATCCGGACTCTCAATCAACCTTTCCGCAAGTGGCGACAGCGTTGACGTGACGGCCGCCAGCACGGGGACCGTCACTCTCGCGAGACGAGGTGTGGTCATCATCGTCGAACCAAACGACGTGCTGGCAGATCATGCGGAGGGCGTGTCGCGTCTGCTGGGGGAGTCGGCGGCGATTGAGGGTCTCGAGCGGATGGTCCAGGCAGTGCGGACCAGCAAGCGCCCGGAAGCCATGTCGGTGTTGGCCACGTTCGCACTACTGCGGTCGCTGCAGGGCGACACGATGGGAAACAGGTTGCTCGCGCAAGCGACCGAGCAGCGCCGTGTCGTGAGCCTGGTTCCCGCGGCGCAGCCTTCGCGCAGCGGAAATAGCGTCGATGACTGCTGGGCCGAGTACGAGCGTACGTTGGACCGCAATTACGACCGCTACAGCCGCTGCCTTCGTGACTATTGGTGGAATCAGCCCGTACAGTACGCCTGCGGCCTCGAATTTGCGATGGTCGCGGAGCTCGCATTGTTCAATGTGATCGCCTGCTCGGGAGGTTTCCCGGTGGGAGGATAACGTTGGTCGTCGAGGGGGGCCGGCCGTGACCGGCCTCCTTCGGTTATTCGCGATGTCAGTTCACCATCCCGGAGGTCACATGGTGCTCAAGTGGGAACGGCTGAGCGGACGGCTCGGTCTAGGTCAGTTGGTCTGGCGTGCTCGCGTCGAGGGTGGATGGCTCGTGATGACGACCACGGTGATTCTTGGAAGTCCGAGTGGGATCACCTTCGTGCCGGATCGAGAGCATGTGTGGGGACGAACCGGGGCTTCCGTCTAGTGTCCCGGCCCACCTTCGCACCTGACATGCGTAGCTACGGCGAGGCAGGCTCCTTACCGGCCACCGGCCACCGGCCGCCGGCCTTCGGCCACCGGCCTCGGCTACCGGCACACCGGCTCACCGGCCACCGGCCCCCGGCCACCGGCCGCCGACTTATGGTCGCTGCACGAGCACGACCTTGACCCAGCCGCTGACGCTGGTGCCCTGCACGTTGACGTACCCGTTTTCCTGCTTTCCGATCACGACGACTTCTTCGCCGCGCACGAGGTTGCCCACGACTTTCGCGCCGTCCTGCGGCTGAGAGACGATGACCACCTTGCCGATTTTTGGAACGAGCACGTCGCCTTCTTCGAACACGGCGCCGGCTGTGGTCTTGCCGCCCGCCGCCGCCTCTTCGCGCAGCGAGCCGACGCTGCGCTGGAGAGTCGGGTCCCCGCGCACCACGCCAACGATCTGGTTGTAGTTCTCTAGCAGCGCCGCGGCGATGATCTTGCCCTCGTTGGTGTTGCCGTACCCGCCAAGTGCTCCGCCAGCGCCACCGCCGAACAGTGCCCCGCCCACGTTCAGATCGGCCTTGCGCGTGCTGCCTTCCGCCGCCGCCACTTGCACGCCGCTCCGCGAGTCGGCCACCAGCATGCTGGTCTGCGCTTCTTTGAATTTCAGCCCGCCGGCAACCGCTCCGGCGGCCCGGCCCGCGCCGCCAAAGAGCCCGCCAACCGCTGCGCCGACGCCGCCGGCATTGTTCTCGGAGAAAACGACGGCGGGCGTGAGGATGAAGTCCGCGGCCACCATCTGCCCGCCGCCGACGTTGGACGACTGGCGGAGCTGGCCGGAGTTGGAGAGCTGCCGCTCCTGCATCATGTTCTGCATCCCGACGCCGCGCTCGACGACGATGAAGCAGTTGGACTGCTGGATCATCATGCGAATGAGGCCGGAGGGGGATTGCAGCTGGTAGCGCGCCAGCGCGTAGAGGATGTGATCCTGCGGCTCGACGACCGCCATGGCGCCCATCGGCTGGTCACAGTGCTCGAGACCTTTGTCGCCCTGTCGAGCCGCTCGTGCCCGCTGACCCCTGAACGACGCTGCCACCCTTGCCCTGTTTGGGCTGGGTGACGCCTTGCCCCGCGGCGGGTAACGCGCAGAGGGCCAATGCCCCCGCGAGTGCCAGAATCCGGTCGGTCACAATACGCGTCCGCATGTCTTCGATCTCCTGGCGACGGCCGTACAGACGACCAGCCGCGACTGGGGGCGTGTCGAGGTTCTGACTGTGTTTCGGTCGATGGTGACGCTTCCCGTAAGCCTGATTAGTTAGACGGACCTGAGCGGAAATTCGACCAGATGAGCTCGCCAGTGTCAAGAAATGTGTGCGCCAGGTCGCGCGGCTGCATGGTCCAACCTTGACCGTGATCGGGGCCCATAGTACCGTGAGACGTCTGTACGCCCTCCGGCGATCCTGGCAGACACCCTTTCGATGACCGAGCCTGCTGGCGCCCCCCTCAGGAAGACCTCACTTTACGCAACCCACGTCGCTCTCGGCGCCCGGATGGTGCCCTACGCCGGATGGGAAATGCCGGTCGAATACTCGGGCATCGTCTCCGAGCACTTGGCGGTTCGGGCGGCCGCCGGGCTCTTCGACGTTTCGCACATGGGAGAGATTGAGATCGCCGGGAAGGACGCCTTGGCGGCCGTGCAGCAGATTTCCAGCAACGACGCCTCGCGGCTGCAGGTGAACCAGGCGCACTACTCCGCGCTGACTACGCCGGACGGGACGTTCGTGGACGACATGCTCGTCTACCGGTTCGCGCCCAACCATTTCCTGCTCGTGGTGAACGGCAGCAATTCCGACAAGGACTACGCGTGGATTGCCGCCCAGGCCAAAAGCGCCGGCGACGCGGCCGTCGTGAATTCCAGCGATCGGTACGCACTCATCGCGATCCAGGGGCCGAAGGCGCGCGCCATCCTGCAGAGTCTGACGGGCGTCGATCTCTCGGCAATCAAGTACTACTGGTTTGCTCATGGCGAGTTCGCAGGCTTACGTGGCACGGTGTCGCGCACCGGGTACACCGGCGAGGACGGTTTCGAAGTGTTCGTGCCGCCGGCGATGGCGCCACGGCTGTGGAATGCGCTGCTCGATGCCGGCAACGGCGACGGCCTCATTCCCTGCGGGCTCGGCGCTCGCGACACCCTGCGGCTCGAGGCGGCGATGCGTTTGTACGGCAACGACATCGATGACGAGACGACGGTGCTCGAAGCCGATCTCAACTGGATCATTGGGTGGAACAAGCCGTCGTTTATTGGTCACGAAGCCCTTCGCCGGCAGAAGGAGCAGGGCGTGACCCGCAAGCTCGTGGGGTTCGCGATGGTCGACCGCGCGATCGCTCGGCACGGGCATCCCGTGATGCGCGGCGACGAGCAAGTGGGCGTCGTGACCAGCGGCACGCAGACGCCGTTTCTCAAGAAGGCCATCGGCATGGCCTATGTGCCGACGCGCATGACCGAGCTCGGCACCGAGCTCGAGATCGACATTCGCGGCCGCCGCGCGAAGGCGATTGTCGTCGCCCTGCCGTTTTACAAACGACCTAAGATCAGTCCCTAAGCCCTAAGCCCTAGCCCTAGCCCTAGCCCTTTCCCTGTGCCCTGTGCCCTGCGCCCTGATCCCTAGGAGAAAAAATGTATCCGGCCGATCTGAAATACACCAAGGAGCATGAGTGGGTTCGCGTCGACGGCGACACCGGCGTCGTCGGCATCACGAACTTCGCGCAGCAGCAGCTCGGTGATGTCGTCTATGTGGACCTGCCCGAAGTCGGCACGACGTTCTCGGCGGGCAGCCCTTTGGGACGATCGAGTCTGTGAAGGCGGTGTCGGAGCTGTTCGCACCGGTGGCCGGCGAGGTCGTCGAGGTCAATGCCGCGCTCAAGGACAAGCCCGAGGACGTGAACACCAAGCCGCACGAGGCGTGGATGATCAAGCTGCGCCTGTCGAATCCTGCGGACCTGAAGACGCTGCTCGATGCCGCGGCGTATCAGGCCTTGACGGGTGAATAACCAGCCGACTTCATGACCCTCAATCCCACAGACGAGTTCGCTCCCCGTCACATTGGCCCTTCACTCGAGCAAACGGTCGCGATGCTCGAGGTCGTTGGGGCTCCGTCGCTGGATGCGCTGATCGACGAAGCGTTGCCTGCCAGCATCCGGCTGAAGGGACCGCTCGACTTGCCCGCCGCCGAGAGCGAGTCGCAGTACTTGAGCCGACTCAAAACCATCGCTCGGAAGAACCGAGTCCTCAAGAGCTTCATCGGTCTCGGCTACTACGACTCGCTGATCCCGAGCGTCATCAGGCGCTGCCTGTTCGAGAACCCGAGCTGGTACACACCGTACACGCCCTATCAGGCGGAGATCGCGCAAGGGCGGCTCGAATCACTGCTGAACTTCCAGACGCTGGTCACCGACTTGACCGCGATGGACGTGGCAAACGCATCGCTGCTGGACGAGGGCACGGCGGCGGGCGAGGCGATGACCCTTCTTCATCGCGTTCAGGCCAAGAAGCTTGGTGAGGCGGGCGGGACCTTTCTCGTGTCGGATCGCTGCTTCCCTCAGACCATCGAAGTGCTGCGCAGTCGAGCAGAACCTCTAGGGATTGCCCTTCGCATCGTCCCGATGGCCGACATGGATTTTGAGGGAGACGTATTTGGCGTGCTACTGCAGTACCCGGACGAAGCTGGCGCGCTGTCCGACCTGAAGCCGTTCATTGCCCGAGCGCATGCGGCCGGCGTTCTCGTAGCGGTTGCCACCGATCTGCTGGCGCTCGCGTTGATCACGCCGCCGGGCGAGATGGGTGCGGACGTCGTGCTTGGCAATTCACAACGCTACGGAGTCCCCCTCGGATGCGGCGGCCCGCATGCGGCTTTCTTTGCCGTCCGCGAAGCGCACGTCAGACACATGCCGGGTCGCATCATCGGCGTGTCGATTGACGCGCAGGGGAAGTCGGCGTACCGAATGGCGCTGCAGACGCGCGAACAGCACATTCGCCGGGAGAAGGCGACGTCGAACATCTGCACGGCACAGGCGCTGCTGGCCAATATGGCGGCGATGTACGCCGTGTATCACGGGCCAGGCGGGCTCGAGCGTATCGCGTCGAGGGTTCACGACCTCGCGCGCGCGCTCGATGTGGCCCTGCGCGGCGCAGGATATCGTCAACACAACGACGCCTTCTTCGACACGCTCCGCTTCTCGGTGCCGCCGGGCATCCTCGATCGGGTGCGGGCATCGGCGGAACGGCGGGTTACAACTTCCGCTACCCGAAGGACGGCACGATCGGCATTGCACTGGATGAAACCGCCACGGTCGAGGACGTCAAGCAAATCGCGGCGATTTTCGCGGCCGCCAACGGGAAGGAAGCACCAGAAACGGTCGAGAAACTCCTGGACGGCGCGCACGAAGTGATTCCTGTCGCGCTGCAGCGGACGTCGCCGTATCTGACGCATCCCGTCTTCAATTCGCATCACTCCGAAACCGAGATGATGCGCTACATGAAAAGTCTGGAACGCAAGGACATCGGCCTGGACACGTCGATGATTCCGCTCGGCTCGTGCACGATGAAGCTGAACGCGGCCAGCGAGATGTATCCCGTGTCGTGGGAGGAGTTCTCGCGAATCCACCCGTTTGCGCCGGCGAACCAGGTGGAGGGTTACCTGCAGATCTGCCGCGAGCTGGAGGCCGCGTTATGCGCCATTACCGGCTTCGCCGCCGTGTCGCTCCAACCCAATTCAGGGGCGCAGGGGGAGTTCGCCGGCCTTGCCGTGATTCGCGCCTACCAGCACGCCCGCGGCGAGGCCCATCGCGACGTGGTTCTGATTCCGGCGTCGGCACACGGCACCAATCCCGCCAGCGCGATCATGGCCGGCTATCGGGTGGTGGTCGTCAACACCGACGTCCATGGCAATGTGGACGTCGCGGATCTCAAAGCCAGGGCAGGACAGCATCGCGACAAGCTCGCGGCGTTGATGATCACGTATCCATCGACCCACGGGGTGTTCGAGGATGCCATCCAGGAGGTGTGCGCCACCATCCACGCGTGCGGTGGCCAGGTCTACATGGATGGCGCAAACATGAACGCGCAGGTCGGGCTCACGAGCCCGGCGGCGATTGGCGCCGACGTCTGTCACCTGAACATGCACAAGACGTTCGCCATCCCGCACGGCGGCGGTGGCCCTGGGATGGGATCGATTGGCGTGGCGCAACACCTGGCGCCGTACCTGCCCGGACATCCGCTGGCCACGGTTGGTGGCCAACACGCTATTGCTCCCGTTTCAGCCGCGCCGTGGGGCAGCGCGAGCATCCTCCTCATCTCGTACGGCTACATCCGCATGCTGGGCAGGGCCGGCGTGACGGATGCGACGCGATACGCGATTCTCAATGCGAACTACCTCAAGGCGCGGCTCGAGAAGCACTACGACGTGCTCTACACGCGAGCGAACGGCCGCGTCGCGCACGAGATGATCTTCGACTTGCGGAAGTTTAAGGCGAAGGGGGTCGAGGAAGGCGACGTCGCCAAGCGCTTGATGGACTACGGCTTCCATGCGCCGACGGTTTCATTTCCGTGCCGGGAACCCTGATGGTCGAGCCAACCGAGAGCGAATCGATACCGAGCTCGATCGCTTCTGCGAGGCGTTGATTGCGATCCGCGAAGAGATCGACGAGGTGGTGACGGGCAAGGCCGATGGCGAGAACAACGTGCTGAAAAACGCCCCCCACACGGCGGCAGCCGTCATGTCAGACGAGTGGACGCATCCCTATTCCCGCGAGAAGCCGCATTCCCCTCGCGTGGGTGCGATCGAACAAGTTCTGGCCATTGGTGGGGC
>CAWJEM010000002.1:0-64680 GCA_963841905.1 uncultured Acidobacteriota bacterium | reverse complement strand
TGATGCTGTTCGAGAACAACCTCAAAGGAAACGGTCATGTGCGAAGGACTAACTGAGCTCATCGCGCGGCTCGACACCGCCGTCGAGGCCGGTTCATCCGAGGCGATTACGGCGCGCGTCAAACGAGACCTGGAGGATATGCTCGGCCGCTCGGCGCTCGTCCTTCCCCAGCGGTTCCACGTCACGCGCTCGGACACCTACGCCCGGCGCCTGCTCCATCGGGATCCGGAGAATCGCTACACGGCGGTGGTGATGACGTGGGGGCCTGGCCAGGGGACGCCAGTCCACGACCACGGCGGTCTCTGGTGTGTCGAGGGGGTGGTCGAAGGCGAAATGGCCGTCACACAGTACAACGTGCACTCCGAGGGTGATCGCTTCCGGGTGACGCCCGTTGGCAAGCCGCTTTCGGCTGGCGTTGGAACGGCTGGCCGACTCATCCCGCCGACGGACTACCACGTGCTCGCGAACGCACAGCACGATCGCACGTCGATAACGCTCCACGTGTACGGTGGCGATCTCGATGGCTGCCGCATTTTTCAGCCGGCCGCAGATGGCCTGTACCAGCAGAGCAGGCGTGCGCTGTCGTACCACGAGTGAGGCGTGGGCGACGCGGGCATGATTTTCATTGACCTCAAGTTCCTCGGCCTCCAACGCGTGATCGGGACGGCCGTGCTCGGCGGCCCGTCTGGCCTCACGCTCATTGACCCTGGTCCCACCTCGTGCCTCGCGGCGCTCGAAAGCGGCCTGTCCGATCACGGCTATCGATTGGATGAAGTCGACACGTTGCTGCTGACGCACATTCACCTCGATCACGCAGGCGCGACTGGTGTTCTCCTGTCTCGGTTGCCGTCGGCAGTGGTGTACGTGCACGAAAAAGGTGCGCCACACATGGCCGATCCTGCCAAATTGCTGTCGAGCGCCACGCGGCTGTACGGCGCCAACATGGATCGCTTCTGGGGCGAGTTCAGACCGGTGCCGGTGGACCGCATGCGGGTGCTTCGCGGGGGCGAGCGGATCGACATTTCCGGCCGCACGTTGGAAGTGGCGTACACGCCCGGTCATGCCTCGCATCACGTCAGCTTCTTCGACATGACGACCGGAACGGCATACGTCGGCGATACGGCCGGAATCCGCGTGGCAAAGGACTACGTCAAGGCGCCGACCCCGCCGCCCGACATCGATCTCGAAGCGTGGGAGCAGAGCCTGCGCATCATCGAGGCGTGGCGTCCACGCTCGCTCGTGCTCACGCACTTCGGTGAGGTCGACGACGTTCCCGGTCATCTTCGCCGCTTTCGGGCAGCTCTGGAACGCAGCGCAGCCCTCGTTCGCGAGACGCTTGCATCGGAGGGCACAGACGAGGAGCGGATTCGACGATATGTCGAGGACATGCGCGCCGAAGCTCACCGCGCGCTCTCGTCCGACGAAGCCGCATCCCCAGAAGCGGCTGCGGCATTCGATCAGCTCTGGCAGGGGCTTGCGAGGTACTGGCGAAAGCGGGCAGCTACTGAACTGTCAGAACAGCAGTCTTGACCTGAAGCGCGGGACGCGTCGAGGTCCACGCGAACACCAGGTCGTTGCCCGAACGGACCATTCGGGCGTAGCCGCTCTGCCGCTCGGCGCTCGAGGCGGCAATCGTGAAATGGCTGCTCCGTTGTCCGTCGGGTGCGATGATGCGAGCCCGCAGCTCGGATCCCTGCTGCAGAAACTCCAGCCACATGACGATGGCTCGACCGTCGGGCAGCAGCGTGACGTCGACGCGTCCAAGCGCCTGCTCTTCGTCGACGCGAATGGGGGCGCCGAACGAGCGTCCGCCATCGGTCGAGAAAGCGAGCAAGGCACGCGGCGCGTCGCCTTCGGCAGTGAACCAGGCGAGCGCCACGCGATCGCCGGCCGCGTCCAGGGCGGGCCCATTGACGGGACACGCGGCGATCTTCCAACCATCCGCGTGCACGTAGGTCGGCCCCGTCCACTTGCCACCCTCGAGCCGTAACACCGCAATGTCTCGAAGCTCGTTTTCCGTCCGATCGCGATACGCGATAAGGGCTCCGTTGGCGGTTGCCACCGCGGCGGTGGGGCAACATTCACAGACCCGCGCGTCCAGCCGCGTATCGGCGCCGATTGTCCCATCAGGCTCGATACGCGCCGTCCGCAGCGTCATGGCGCCGCGTGAATCATGACCACCATGACTCGCTCCCGTCGCACTACCTGACGACATGTCTCGACCGTCGAGCCACACGACGCCGGTGCCGCCCGCCAGGTCGAAGAATGAGGCAAAGCCATGCTCGCTCTGGCTGGTGTCGCGATACGGCAAGCGACCCTCGCTCCAGGTTGCGACCTGCGGATCGGAGACGGCGATACGAACGTCGTACGCGTAGGTGCCGGTGCCGTTCTTCTGAAGCCAGTGCGCGGCCCACCGCCCGGACGTCGCGAGCGGAAAAACGGAGGGCACGTCCGCCCAATTCACGAAGAAGTCGTCCCGCTCGACGATGGTGCGCGGGGTGGACCAGCCGGCGCCCTCGCGAAAGGCGTACTTGAATGCGTAACGAGAGCCCGCGCCCAGTCGCTCGAGCCAGCTGATTGCCACGCGACCGGAAGCATCAACGGCGAGCTGCGGTTGTCCGCTCGGGGTGCCTGCGGCCAGCGCTATCACGCGAATGTCGCTGACCGCCGGCGGAAGAGTGAGAACGCGAAGCTGCTGCGATTCGGGAGTCGATCCGGTCAAGCTGATGGCGGCCGCCAGAACGGCGGCCGCCGTAGAGTGTCGACTCTCTGGCATTAGCTGGCGACGGCCATCCGGTTGTCGGATGGCTGTTCGCCGGCATTTTCGTGCGGATCGACCAGAAAGCGCAACGCGTAGCCTGACGGGGTGCCGGTCGCCTTCTGGCACGGAGCGACGCGCCACACCGCTGAGAGGACCCGGCCTTCACGGAGCCGGGCTGGGATCCCGTCAATCTCGCGAACACTACGCTCGAGTTGCACGTGCACGATTCGGTAGAGCGGGATGGCGGCCGCGCCCTTGGCATCCACGAACACGCCGGCCTCGCTGACATTGCGCGTCATCACCGAGGTAAAACGGACGGCGCCGGTAGCGTCCTTCCAGGTCAATCGTGCGGGCACTGTCACTTGACGACGAACTGATCGCTGTTGAGCTTTTTGCACAGGTGCGAAGCGCGTCGTTGTCACGGAATCCCCCAGTCGAGAACGAGTGGCCCAGTGCCACTGGCCAATGCGTTAACCAAGTTTCGCGCCGGAAGAGGAGGAACTGTGAACGACTGCCTAAACTGGGGCAACACGAGCTATTTAAGCGACTGTATATGACTGTACGACAGAGATGGCACGACAGGGGCTGGATAGATGATATCCAGCCGAACCACTTACCGATTACTGAGTATGCAATTCGGCGGGCGCTTCCAGGCCCAGCCGGCGGAGTTTGAGATACAGGCCGCGCCGGGTGAGGCCAAGCGAGCGCGCGCTTTCCGAGATATTGCCGCGATGCCGCGAGAGCATTTCGCGGATGACGTCGCGTTCGATGTCGTCCACCAGGGACGCCAGCGTCTGGCCACCGCGTAAGAACGTCATGGGGGCGGGCGCCGCGCCCGTTGCCACGGCCGTGTGGCCCGATGTGAGATCCGGAGACAAGTGCTCCGGTCCGACGACGCCCCCGGCGGGTGCCATCGCAACGGCTCGCTGGATCTCGTTGCGCAGCTGCCGTACGTTGCCGGGCCAGAAATACTGCGAGAACAGGTCGAGAACTTGTGAGCTCAGCTGCACGTCCGGCTTGCCTAGCCGCTCCGATGCTTCGCGCAGGAAAAACGTGCTCAGGTGGGGAATTTCCTCAGTGCGTTGACGAAGCGGCGGCACGTGAATGCGGATCACGCTCAGCCGGTAGTACAGGTCCTCACGAAACTTACCCTCCGCGACGCGTTGTTCCAGGTCGGCATTGGTCGCCGTGATGACGCGCACGTCAACTCGGAGCGGTCGCGTCTCGCCGACCGGAAGGATCTCCCCCTGCTCGAGAAAGCGCAGCAGCTTGGGCTGCACGTCAAGCGCAAGGTCGCCGACTTCATCCAGGAACAGCGTCCCGCCGGCCGCTGTCCGTACGAGTCCGGGCTGATCCGACACCGCGCCGGTAAAAGAGCCCCGTCGATGCCCGAACAATTGGCTGTCCGCCAACTCGCGCGTGGTCGTCGTGCAGTTATAGGGGAGGAAGACCGCGGCACTACGCGGCGACCCGACATGAATGGCGCGCGAAACCAATTCTTTTCCAGTTCCGCTCTCGCCCGTGATCAACACCGTCAAATCGTTGCCTTGCAGCCGTTGGATTTGATCGACGACGCGTTGCATCGCGGCGCTGGCGCAAACAAAGCCGGGCACGAGCGGCTCGAGCGGTCGCTCGGCAGATGCGTCGGCCGCGAGCGATGGCCGCTCCCGGGCGCCGCAGAGATCAAAGCCCTGCCGTGCGACCGCGGTCATCATTCGCAGGCGACGAAGCAGATGATGGCCAAGGGGTCGTGTGGCGGCAATCGCGACCGCACGAGGACCGTCGGCTTCTCGGCCGATGCTTTCGACCATCAGGCTGCCTGATCCGTAAGCCGCGCCTTGGACCGCGAGTCGCGCGACGGTGCGCGCGCCATCGGCGTCGGTGCCCGCGTGCGCGATGATCCGGAGGTCCCCGCCCGGCAGCTCGACGAATACGACGGCGACGTCCGCGGTGATGGCCTCGAGCAGCGCCGCGGCGAGCTCGCGTGCCAGCAGATCCGGCAGCACCGCGGCATCGACCAGGCGTCGAACGAGCGCATCATCTGCATCAGCGGGCGAGCCGACGTACTCACCGGTGCCAATCTGTTTGCTCGCCGACATCGCCTGCTGCACTTCGGCGAGATCGCGCTGCGCGCCGAGCGAATCGAAGACTTGGGCGGCCTGTTGAAAATGACGCTCGGCGGTGGAGCGTGCACCGGCGTGTGACGCGAGTCGCCCCAAGGCCACTTGACTCACGGCGGACTGATACCGCTCGCCGACAAGATCGAAGACGCTCGAGCTCTGCGCGATATCGTGGTAGGCCTCGGTCGTCCGGGCCTGACGCGTCCTGAGATGCCCGCGCAGCCGCAGGAATTCGCCCCATGCCCCCGGGTTCGTGCGCGCGTCGAGACGCCCTTCAACCTGTGCCAGCCGGCGCTCGGCTTCGTCGATCCGGTCGGCGGCGAGGAGCGCGTCGATGGCGATGAGCTCACCCTCGCGGGCTTCGGACGGCGGAGCGCCCTGCGCGCGGGCAATCTCGTCGGCGACGCGAAGCGCTTCCTCGGGCTCATTCCGACGAATGGCGAGACGCGCCGTGATCACACGAACGGACCACTCGTACCAGCGGCTGGTTTGCCGGCCGTAAGCGCCGTACGCATCGGCGGCTCTCTGCAGGTACTCCGCGGCGTTTTCGTAGTCGCCGCGCATGAGCGACATCTGTGCGAGCGTGTCGTAGACGGCGCCCGTCGTCTCGTGAAACTGAACGGAGCTGCGCACTTCGAGCGCACGGTTCAACACGGACTCGGCGCGCGTGAGGTTACCCATTCGCACGCAGATCTGTCCGAGCGTCGCCAGCGTGACCGCAAGACCTGGACGTTGACCGAGGCTGTCGTGCAATTTGAGCGAGCGCTCCGCGAGTGCCAATGCCTGATCGTAGCGATGCCGAATCAGCGCGACGATGGCCTGATTCGCACAGATGGTTGCCAGGGCGTCGTCGGCGCCCAGAGCCGTGACCTGACGTTCGGCCAGTTGAAACGCGGCCGTGGCCTCGTCATAGCGGCCGGCCTGCGCGAGGATCATTCCTGAGATCGAATGCACGAGCCCGAGGTGGCGGCGGTCGCCGGCGGCGTGCAGGGCTGCAGCCGCCTCGCCCGCATGTTCGCGCACGATGGCCGTGTCGCCGACCTTTCGATAGCAGAGCGCAAGCTCGTAGTGGGCGAGTCCGATGGATCGCGAGTCATGGGCGAGTTGCGCCTGCTTCAAGGCGCGGCCGTGGAGCGCGATGGCGCGCGACTGCTCGCCGCGCGCGTACGCCACGCGGCCGTGAAGCCGCCAGAGCGTGGCGAGGAGAACCGGGGGAGTCGCTTCGCGCAGCCCGTCTGGTGATCGACCCAGCGTGGTGCTGGCCTGCGCCACATCGCCTTGCTGCAGAAAGGCTTCTGCTAGCGCACCGCGGATCGCGAGCTCGTCGACGCGCTTCAGCGACGTTTGGAGCAAGGGGGACAGGAGGGCAGCCGCGGCTGAGGCCTGGCCTCGTTCAATGTGTGCGGCCGCGCGAGCCATTACTGGCTGAAGAGGCGTGCTGACCAACGTCGGGAGTATACCAAGTATCCACCTCAAGTGCACTGCGAGTGTGCAGGTTGTCGAAGCGAAGCGGAGGTGCCCCATTAGAATCGTGTCTGATGCAGCTCACCGTCGCCGCGCGGTCTGAAGCCGGGCCTCGTCCGGCCAATCAGGACTCGCATTTCGTCGACACCAATCTCGGGCTCTTCATCGTGGCCGACGGAATGGGCGGACACAAAGCCGGCGAGGTGGCGTCGCGGCTGGCGGTTCAGGCGGTTGTCGAGTTCATCACGGCCACCCATGGCGGGCGAGACCACACGTGGCCGTTTCCGTTTGACCCGTCCCATTCCGTCGCGGCCAATCGCATCGCGATGGCGCTGCGGATTGCCAATCGCCGGGTCCACGAGGAGGGGACCAGAGTGGCAGAACATGCGGGAATGGGGACGACCATCGTTGCCCTGTTGGTGGACGGCGACCGCATCATCGTGGGGCACGTGGGAGACAGCCGCGCGTACTGCCTGCACGCGGGGCAGTTGCGACAAATGACCGAGGACGACACGTGGTTGAACCTCATGCTCGGTGCTGGCGCAGCAGCGAGCGCACCGGATCACCCAATGCGCCACGTGCTCACGAGCGGGATTGGCATGCGCGTGGACGTCGAGCCGTCGCTCTTCGAAGCGGACCTTCACAGTGGCCAGCAGTGGTTGATCTGCACCGACGGAGTCCACGGCACGCTGGACGAGCGTGCCATCCAACGCGCGTTGGGGGCGAGCTCGGCGGAGGGTGCCGCCAACGCAGCGGTAGAATCGGCGCTCGCCGCCGGCACATCGGACAACGCGACGGCCGTTGTGTTATGTGTCCGATAAAGCGCCTCGAGGAACCGTCCCGCGAGGCCGCCACGTATAATGAGTGAGTGGCTGGTCGCGCGTCTTTCCTGATTTTTCTAGCCATTTTTGCGGGGTTGCCCGGCTGTGGACGGGACACGCCGGAGCGTGACCGGACGTCGGCGGCGGCGCCGACGGTCGCTCCAGTTGCGGCTGTTCCCGCTGACAAGACAGCTGGCCGCTCGGCCGCGCGAATCATCTTTCTCGGCGATAGCTTGACCGCCGGGCTCGGGCTCGACATCGGGCAAAGCTTTCCGGCGCTGATTCAGACGCGAATTGACGCGGGTGCTTACCCGTACGAGATTGTGAACGCCGGCGTCTCAGGCGACACTTCGGCTGGCGGTCTCCGTCGTCTCGAGTGGGCGCTCGGCGAGGGTACTCCGGTGGTGCTCGTGGTGGCGCTGGGAGGCAACGACGGACTTCGCGGACTGCCCACGGAACAACTCGAAAGCAATCTCGCGCAAATCATCGAACAAGGACAGAAGCGAGGGCTCCGGGTGATTCTCGCGGGCATGGAAGCGCCACCCAACTTCGGCGCCGATTACACCGCGCGGTTTCGCGCCGTGTACCCGAGGCTCGCGGAGCGGTATCACGTGCGGCTGATTCCGTTTCTCCTCGAAGGTGTTGCCGGACAAGCAGCGCTCAACCAAGCCGACGGGATCCATCCCAACGCTCGCGGGGCGGCACGGGTGGCAGAACTGGTGTGGCGCGTGCTCGAGCCGGAGCTCGCCGACACTCGCCGCACGACCACCCGATGATTCGGCTTCGCGGCGTCAGCAAGACCGTACAAAGCGGTGGCCAGCCGCTGACCATCCTGCATCCGCTCGATCTGGATGTCCCGCACAGCCAGTGTCTCGCGATCGTTGGACCATCAGGGAGCGGCAAGTCCACGTTGCTCGGGCTGATCGCCGGTCTCGATGCTCCAACAAGCGGCCAGATCTTGATTGACGGTGTGGACATCACGACGTTGGACGAAGATGCGCTCGCGCGCCTGCGCGGCGAGAAGATCGGCTTCGTGTTTCAGTTCTTCCATCTCGTCCCATCGCTGACGGCGCTCGAGAACATTCTGGTGCCGATGGAGATTGCGGGCCGGCGCGACGCGCGTTCGCGTGCGCAGTTGCTGCTCGACGAGGTCGGCCTGCATGATCGCGGGCATCACTACCCCTCGCAATTGTCGGGAGGCGAGCAGCAGCGGATCGCCATTGCGCGTGCGATGGCCAACGACCCGCCTTTGATTCTCGCCGACGAACCAACCGGGAATCTCGACACCACCAACGGGCGCAATATCCTGGACCTGCTATTGACCGTACGCAAGGCGCGAGGCGCGACGCTGGTGATCGTGACGCACGACGCCTCGGTGGCCGCGGTGGCCGATGCCCGTCTGACGCTGCGGGATGGCCGGCCAGTCGAGGCCACGGCGTCGCCGGTCGGGGTCGCACCATGATCTTCGTGCTCAGGATGGCGTTGCGCGAATTTCGGGCGTCATGGCGACGCCTGTTGTTCTTCTTCGTCTGTCTCGCGATTGGCGTCGGCGCCATCGTCGCGATCCGGTCCGTGATTCAGAGCGTCCGCGGCGTGTTTGCGGGCGAAGCACGCGCGCTCATCAGCGCCGATGCCATCATCAGCAGCAACGGGCCACTCGAGCAGAAGCTCGCCGCCAAGGTCGATGAGCGCCTGCGGGGCATCGGCGCAGCCAGCCATCAGTCCGTCGAGGTTGCGACCATGGTTCGAGCCGCCGACGGGACCAGCACGGCAACACGAATGGTGGAGCTGCGTGCGATCGAACCTGGCTTTCCGTTTTACGGTGAGCTCAAGCTCGCAGGCGGGCGTCGCTTCACCCACGACTTGATGGCCGACTTCGGTGTGCTGGTGAGGCCGGAGCTCCTGGCGCAGTTGGGCCTGTCGGAAGGCGAGGGGCTCCTGATCGGTGCCCGGCGCTTCACCATTCGGGGCGTCATCGAGTCTGAGCCGGGGCGCCGTCTTGGTGCCTTCAGCCTCGGACCGCGCGTCTTCATCAGCTACGACGCGCTCAAGCAGACCGGGCTCCTGACGTTCGGCACTCGCGCCTCGTATCAGCGACTGCTCAAGGTGCCGGACAGTGCGCTCGATCGATTCGTCACTGAACTGCGTGCCGATCGGGACTTCGTCAACGGCTACACCCGCGTTCGATCGTACAAGGCGACCGAGAACGACATCGGCGAAGACTTCGAACGGGCGGAGAACTATCTCAGTCTCGTTGGCCTCGTGATTGTGATCCTGGGCGGCATTGGCGTGTCGAGTGTGACGCGCGTCTTCGTCCAGCAGAAGCTTCGTAGCATCGCGATCCTGAAATGTGTCGGCGGTCGGTCGAGTCAGTTGCTGACCATCTACATGACGCAGGTCGTGGCCCTGGGCGTTGCCGGAAGCGCTTTGGGCGTGGTGATCGCCGGACTCGCGATCGAGGCCATTCCCTCCACGCTCGCAGCCGCCGCCACGCCCGGGATTGACGTCAACTATTCGCTGACCGGGACCGCGGTGTTGCAGGGCTTCGGCATCGGTCTGCTGGTGGCCATACTGTTTTCCCTGGTCCCGTTGCTGGAAGTGCGGCACGTCAAGCCGTCCCTTCTCCTTCGTGACGAAGCGATGCCGCGCCGGATCGATCCGATTCAGATCCTGGTGACGATTGGAGTCATTGCCGGACTGGTCGGACTGACCATCTGGCAGGCTGGCTCGCTTCGAGTGGGCGGCGTGGTAGCCGTAGGATTCGCGGGAGCGGCAATCGTGCTGCACCTTGCCGGCATCCTGCTGATTCGCCTGATTCGTCCGCTGTCACAGTCGTCGTGGTTTCCGTTACGTCACGCCGTGCTACAACTGAGCCGCCCAGGCAGCCAGGCCCGAATCGTGCTGCTCGCCATCGGCCTTGGCAGCTTCTTCATCGTCGGCGTGCGGTCACTTCAGGAAAACCTGGTGCGCGAGTTCTCGGTGAACCTTTCGCCCGACATGCCTGACATGTTTCTGCTCGACGTGCAGCAGGATCAGGTCCCGAATATGACGGCTTTGCTGGAAGCATGGCAGCAGCCAGGGACCGCGCGCCCGGCCTTGCTCCCCGTGCTCCGCGCCCGCGTGGTCGGTGTCCAGGGGCAAGAGATCTCGCTGGAGAACTACGAGGATGTGCGTGGCCGCGGATCGCTCGCCCGTGAGTACACCATCACCTACCGGCCGGCGCTCGAGCGCAACGAGTCGATTGTCGCCGGGACGTTCTGGGACGGGACGCCATCCGCGCAGGGCGAGGTGTCGATCGAGGAGAGTGTGCGTCAGCGTTTTCGCATCAATGTCGGCGACACCATGCGGTTCGACGTGATGAGTCGTGTGATCGAAGCGCGAGTCACGAGCGTGCGTCGCGTGGAATGGGAAGACGGCCGGGCCGGCGGCTTCATGTTCGTCTTTCGCCCTGGACTGCTCGAGCGTGCTCCGCATGGCTACATCTCATTCTTTCGAGGACCGCAGGCGGGCGGGGATCGCGCGAAGCTGCAAGGACAAATCGTGACGCAGTTTCCCAACGTATCGGTGATCGATGGCCAGGAAATGCTGACAACGGTCCGCACCGTCATCGAAAACGTCACGCTGGCCGTAACCGTGGTGGGCAGTCTGGTCGTCGTGAGCGGGTTGCTCATTCTGGTCGGCGCCGTTGCCATGACGAAGTTCCGCCGCATCTATGAAGCGGCCATCTTCAAGACGCTGGGCGCGACGCGGCGGACCATTGCCAGTGTGCTCGTGCTGGAGTATGGCGTGTTGGGGGCGCTCGCGGGCACCATCGGCTCGGTTGGCGCGATTGCACTCACATGGGGGATTAGCCGGTTCGCGCTCGACATCCCGTGGCAGCCGCAGCCCCTGGTCAGTGCCGGCGGCATCCTAATCAGCGCCGTCCTGGTCGCGGTTGTGGGTGTTGTGTCGTCCTGGGAAGTGCTGCAGCGCAAGCCCCTGGCCACGCTCCGCGCCGAGTAGCGTCAACCCTGCGTGTTATCATGATCGCTTAGCTTGTTGCCTGCGGGGCTGCCCTAGGGTGCTGCCCCGCGGAGCGGGGCAAGATGATGCTGCCCCGCGGAGCGGGGCAAAATGATGCTGCCCCGTAGAGGCGGGGCAAATGATGCTGGCCCCTAGCGAGGCGGAGCCGAACTCTGCGGTTCCACACGGCGTCTGTGGCGGAGCCTCGCTAGGCGTTAGTGTGTGGAGTTAGTCATGAACGTGGCGACTTACCGGGACGCGCTTCTCCAGAAGCGCTCGGAACTCGAGCAAACCGCTGGCCTCCGCCCGATCCAGACGTCCATCGAGCACAACAACGGACGGCAAGGCGATATGGCGGATCAGGCCTCGGGGAACAACGAGGTTCACATTCACCTGCGCCTGAAACAGACCGATGCGAAGATTCTGCAGGCGATTGACGAGGCGTTGCAGCGCATTGAGAAAGGTACCTTCGGCGTGTGTCGCGATTGCGGCGAACCAATCGCCGAAGCCCGTCTCAACGCGATTCCCTGGACGCGCGTCTGCATCACTTGCAAGGAAAAGCAAAAGGCGTGAAGCCGACTGAGCTGCAAACGCTGCTCCGGGAGTTTTATCTCGAGCGTTTGGCGCTCCTGATGCGCCACGAATCGGCGGCGCGATTTGTTGCCGATTACGATGTCAACAACGCCTATCAGTACGTCATCAGCCGTGAGGAAACCCATGTGTCGTGGCTGCAGCACGCGCTGCTCGACCTGGGTGCCGAGTTCCCCGCCGACCCTGCGATCCCTGAAATGACGCCGCCTCGCAAGGACAGTGCCGTGGAGGAGCTTGCCGGCAACGATGCCCGCGCTAACCAGGCTTTTGTCGATCGATGGCGCGATCGCATCGAAACCGTGAGCAACGCCCGGCACAAGGGAATGCTGCAAGTCATCCTGGGTGAGATGCTCGAGCACAAGCGGCTGTTCGAGCAGGCGTCTCAGGGGCGTACCGACATCATCGGCACGGCGCTTCCGATCAACGAGCGCCGCGGCAAAGTGCTCGATCGGCGCTGGATCGAGTAATCAGCCTTTTGGGGTGACTCGTGGCCCTCGCGTGCCCGTCGCGATCGCGCTCGGCAGCAACCTCGGCGATCGACTCTCCCACGTGACCTTCGCGGTCGAGCGGCTTGGTGCGCTCCTCACCGATCTGAAGGTCTCCAGTTTTCGTCAGACCGATCCCGTAGGCGTCGCGCCGCAAGGTCGCTTTCTCAACGGCGCGGTGACCGGCGCCACGACACTCAGCGCAGTCAATTTGCTCGATGAGTTGCTGTTGATCGAGCGCGAGCGGGGGAGAGAGCGCCCACACGCCGGCGCGCCACGGACCCTGGACCTTGACCTGATTCTGTACGGCGACGTGGTCCTGGAGACGGAGCACCTGCGAGTGCCACACCCGCGATTTCGCGAGCGAGCTTTTGTGCTGGAACCTCTCGCGGAGATTGCCGGCGACTGGAAGGATCCTGAGACAGGCCTGACGGTGCTGGAGTTGCTGAAGGCCAAAAGAAGGAGACCGGGCTAAAGCCCGGTCCCTCGGTGTAGTTGGATGCGGCCGCTCTTCAGTGCGTCGCTGGTGCCGGCGCCTGAGGGCGCCGGAACAACCCACGGAAGCCTTCCTCGAAGAGCGTGTACATTGCCGGCACGAACACGAGCGTGATGAGCGTCGAGGTCAACAGGCCGCCGATCACGACGCGCGCGAGCGGCACCTGCAGTTCGGACCCCTCGCCGATTCCCAACGACATCGGGACCAGGCCCAGCATGGTGCAGACCGACGTCATCAAAATCGGTCGGAGACGATGACGTCCGGCCAGCTCGATTGCCGGGCGAAGCGCCATCTTGTCGCGGTGGCGAAGTGTGTTGGCGTAGTCCACGAGCAGAATGGCGTTGCTCACGACGATCCCGGCCAGCATGATGACGCCGATGTAAGCCTGCATGCTGAACGGCGTGCTGGTAAGAAGCAACGCGCCGACGACGCCGATTGCGGCGAGCGGAATCGAGAACATGATGATGAACGGATCGCGCAGCGACTCGTACTGCGAGGCCATGACCGTATAGACCAGCAGGATGGCGAGGACGAGCACGAGCTGCAGCTCGCGGAACGTCTTGGCCTGCTCCTCCACCTCGTTGCCAAAGCCGACGGAGAACTCGCGCGGCACCTGGATCTCGGGAAGGCGGGCCTGCACCGCGGCGACCCCTTCGCTCAAGGTCGTTTCGACCTCCGCGTTGACCCGCTGGATGCGTTCCTGATTCTTGCGGTCGATCTGCACGGGCCCCTGCTCGCGCGCGGTGACCATCACGTTCTTGGCCGGAACGACGATGCCCCTGGGTGTGCTCAGCAAGACGTCGCCGACCGAACTAATTTCGGCGCGGTCCTCTTGCCGGAGCCGTACGACGATCGGGTATTCGTTGCCGGCCTCTCGGAACATCGCCGCCTGAGTGCCTGCGAGATTGGTTCGAATCGTTTCCGCGACGCCGGTAACGCTGAGGCCCAAGAGGGCGGCCTTATCGCGATCCACCCGAACGGCAATCTCGGGTCGGCCCTCTTCGCGCCCCACGCGCGAGTCAGCGATCCCCGGTGTCGAATCGAGCAGCGTCTTGACGTCCTGTGCCAGGCGCTTCGAGACTTCGAGATCGTGACCGCGCACCTCGACCGAGAAACGGCTGCCATCGCCACCTTGGTTGCCGCCACCCGGCATGCCGCGCATCTGTTGACCGCCTGAGGGACGCGACCGCACGATGACACCCGCGATACCGGAGAGCTCGCGCCGCAGGCTCATCGCGATTTGTTCGCTGCTGCGCTGACGTTCGTCTTTGGCAACGAGGCGCACATTGACGTTCCCTCGATGTCCGGACCCGCCGCCGCCAAACCCGGGGCCGCCACCCGCCGAGGTAATGAGCATCGTCGCTTCGGGAACGGCCTTGCTGATGGCGTCTTCGAGACGAATCAGGACGTTTTCTGTCACCTCGACGCGTGTGCCGACTGCCAATTCGGCGTCGACCGTGACCTCGCCCTCGTCGGTGGTCGGCTGCAGTTCGACGCCGATGAAGCGTCCCAGGTAGAGCGCGACCAGGAACAAAGCCACACCTGTGCCGAACACGGTCGGCCGGTGGTGGAGCGCAACGTGCAGCGCACGGGCGTAGACCTCATCGAGCTTGTTGAACATCCGATCGCTCCAGCGGTACAGCGAGCCCAACACACCGGTGCGCTTCTCGCCATGGTCTGGAGCCTCGAGGAACCGCGAACAGAGCACGGGGACGATGGTGACTGCCACGAACAGCGACATCGCCAGCGAGAAGGACACGACGGCGGCCAGCGATCCAAACGTGATCTGCGCGACGCCCGTGAGGAACAGCATCGGGACGAACACGGCGATGTGCGTCAAGGTCGACGCGAGAATGGCCGACCAGACCTCTTCGCTGCCGTCGATGGCGGCCGTCATCCGATCCTTGCCCATCTCCAGGTGGCGGTAGGTGTTTTCGAGCACGACAATAGCCGCGTCTACGATCATGCCGACGCCAAGCGCCAAGCCGCCGAAGGTCAAGGTGTTGAGCGTGTAGCCGCCGAAGTAGAGCAGGGCGAACGTGCCGATGACCGAGATCGGGATGGACGTGCAGATGATGAGCGTGGATCGAATGCTGCGCAGGAACAGGAAGATGATGAGCACGACCAGGATGCTGCCGATCATCGCGTGCTCCTGCACGCTGTGAATTGAGCGCTCGATGAACTTCGACTGGTCGTCGAGCACGGCGAGTCGGACGGTCGGCACTTCCCGGTTGATCCGTTCGATTTCGGCGCGAACGCCGGCGGCGACCTGCACCGTGTTCTTGCCCGACTGCTTGGTGACGCGCATGCGAATGCCGGGACGGCCGTTGATTCGCATGATCTGGCGACGATCCTCGGTCGAATCGGTGACCTCGGCGATGTCCTTGAGGTACACCGGCACCGCGAAGTCCCCGTTGTTGGCGTTGTTGGCGTTGTTGGCCGCGGGGCCTCCCTTCGTCAGGATGATCAGATTCTGGACATCTTCGATGCTGGTGAACTGACCCGGACTGCGCAGCAGGAAGCGGCGATCCGCTTCGTCGATCTCGCCGAGCGGGAGGTTCTGGTTCTCGCTGCGAAGGACCTGCGTGATGCGATCGACCGAAAGGTTGAGGCCGGTGATCTTCTCACGCGTCAGATCGACATGGATCTGGCGCCGGAGGCCACCGTCGATCGTCACTGCCGCAACGCCCTCGACGCGCTCGAGACGTGGCGACAGGTCGTTGGTCGCCATTTCGCGAAGCGTGACCGGATCGAAATCACCCTCGACGCCGATGCCCATGATCGGCATCGCATTCGAGTCGAACTTGAAGATGGTTGGGGGATCGGCATCCTCGGGCATGCGTCCGCGCACGCGATCGACGCGCGTGCGGACCTCATCGGCAGCCTCGTTGAGATCCGTGCCCCACGCAAACTGCAGCCGAACCTGACTGTTGCCCTCGTTCGACGTCGAATTGACCTGTTCGAGACCGGCGATGGCCGACACCGCCTGCTCGATCGGGCGCGTCACGAGCTCCTCGATTTCGAGCGGCCCGACGCCCGCATAGTTGACCCGCACCGTGATGCTCGGGAACTCGCTCTCCGGCATCAGGTCGACCGGTAGACGCGTCAGCGAGATGCCGCCCAGCAGCAGGACGACAAAACTGATCATGAACATCGTCACAGGACGATGTATCGCAAGGCGCGGGATGCTCATTCGAGGCTCCGAATACGTTGACGATCGATAGTTTCCAGTTGCCAGTTACCAGTTACCGGTTGTCAGTTCAAAGGACAAAACTCGTTCACCGGCCACCGGCCGCTTATTGCGGCGCCGGCGGTCGGCGACCGCGCTGACCGTCGGGAGCCTGGCCACCGCTGGTACCGCCAGGCCCACCAGGCCCGCCAGGTCCGCGTTGGCGGCCGACCCATCCCTGGCCGTCCGCTCGGACCATCGGCGCCACCGGGCCCACCTTGCTGGTCCCCCTGCCCGGCGACCACCAATTGATTGTTGCGGCGCAGGGCGCCGGCGCCCACCGAGATAACGGTTTCGCCTTCGTGCAGCCCATCGAGGACTTCAGCGCGCTCCGCATCCTCGATGCCGACCTTTACCGGCTTGAAGATGGCCCTGTTGTCCTCGCTTGGCTGATACACGCCGCGTTGCCCCTCCGAATCCACCAAGGCAATCTTCGGCACGAGCAACACGTTCTGGCGGCCATCAATTTCGAGATCCACCCGGGCGTACATGCCGGGTTTGAGGCGGAAGTCCGGATTGGGAATCTCGACTTCCATCGGCGCCGTTCGCGTCGCCGGGTCGATGATGGGCGACACGCGAGCAATCCGTCCCTTGAACTTTTCGCCGGGGAAGGCGTCGACGTCGACCAACGCCGTGTCGCCGACATCGACCATGCGCAAGTCTTTCTCGACAACGTTGGCGACCAGGCGAAGTGAGGAGATATCGACGACCGAGACGAGCGGTGCTTGCTGCGACACCCACGCGCCCGGATCGACGTTGCGCCTCGCGACGAAACCGTCAACGGGCGAGACGACGTTCGTGTTCGCAAGGTTGATCTTGAGCTCCTGCATCCGCGCCCCGGATTGCGCGAGCTGAGCTTCAGCAAGATCGACCTGTGCGACGGCGGAGGTATACCGCGCTTCTGCATCATCGAGGGTCTGCTTGGGCAGCAACTGTCGCCCGAACAGGTTCCGCGACCGCTCGACGTTGGTCAGGGCGAGATTGAGGTCAGCCTTGCGCTGGCGGATGGTGGCTTCCCCGACTTGCTGCGAAGCCTCGGCCTGGCGCACCTGCTCGACGATTTCGCGATCCTCGATCTTGCCAATCACCTGTCCGCGTCTTACGCGGTCGCCGAGCTTTACCGACATGGTCGTGAGCCGGCCACCGGTCTTTGGCGCGACATCGACCGTTGCTTCCCCAATCAGATTGCCGACGACGCTGAGATGGGCGGAGATGTTGCCGCGAGCGACCTTGTCCACTTCGACCGTCATCGGCGGCCGGAATCCGCCACCTGGTCCGCCAAAGCCCCCCCCACCCATGCCGCCGGGACCGCCCATGCCGCCGCCCCCGCCTCCGCGTTGGCCACCAGGTCCAGCCTGGGTCTGGCCCGCGGCAGCGGCGAGTTGCTCTCGCTTCACGAACCCGCAGTACGCCGCCGCGCCGGCGACGGCCACCACGAGTCCGATAATCAGAAGTTTTCGCATAAATTCACAACTAAACGCTCTAGCGTATCAATTCCTACTGACCGGTGGGGCTCCCCAGAGTGATCGCATTGATGGCGTTTGCAACACCACCGCCACCGCCCGAAGGGGCTTCCTGCACCCGCTCGAATACGACCAGCGACTTTCGGTAGTCGGCAAGCGCCCTGAGCTCGACGTTCTGCGCATCGCGCAGGTCGCGCTGTGCCTGGACGACGAAGAAGTTGGTGGACATCCCGACTTCGAATTTGCTCTGCTCGGCCTCGAGTCGCTTTTCGGCCAGCTCCCGAGCCGCCACGGCTGCTTCGACGCGCTTCAGATTGCTTTGGACCGAGAGCGCCGCGTTGGTGACCTCCGTGGCCACCTGCAACTCGAGTGCGCGAAGACGGGCCTGCGACTGATTGCGCTGGACCCGCGCGCGCGCGTGCTGCGCATCTGCCGGGCTGCCGAACAGGTTGTAGGTGATGTTGAATTGGACGTTCCAGTTCGGATAGGCGCGATCCGTGAGCAGGCTGAACGCGTCGTTGAAGCCCCCAGGGATCGTCTCGATGATGCTGCCGCCGAGCCCTTCACGCCTGAAGCTCGTGCCGCCGATCCCCTGACTCGCGTAGCTGGCCACGAGATCGACTTCGGGTAAGGTCTGGTTGCGGAAGTACCGCAGAGAAACATCCGAACTCTGCAGGTTCTTCCGCGCGCTGATGAGATCCGTGCGTCGCTCGAGGCTGCGGCGAACCGCGCCTTCGATGTCGGCCGGGGCGGGCTCGAGCGAGGGTAGATCGATCGGCCGTAACTCCTGGCGCCACAGGGGGTCTTCAGTGCCCGTAACGATGAATCGCTTGAGCGCGAGCTCCGCCGTCTGGAGTGTGGCGTCGGCCAACGCCACTGCCTGTCGTCGGGTAGCCGATTCCGCTTCTGCCTGGACGATGTCGAGCGGCGCGAGGGTGCCGACCTCGACGCGCGCCTTGTTGTCCTCGACGAGCTTGTCGGCGAGTTGAAGCGCACGATAGGCGACGTCAACGGCGCTGCGCGAGAACACGAGATCCCAGTACGCGTTGCGCACGTTCGCGAGCGTCTGTGTGACGGTCGCACGCAAGGTCTCTTCGGCGACCTCCCGGTTGATCTGCGTGATGGCCAGCTGCTGCCGCGCCTGATCGATGAAGAGCCCGCGGAGTAGCGGCTGCGTATAACTCGCCGTCAAGACCGTGGTGTACGTCGGGTTGAAGGTTGCGAACGAGCTCGAAGAATCCTGCTTGTTGCTGTTCCAGGTGAGCGCAAAGTTGCCACCGTACCACGGGACGTTCTGCGCGACGCCGGCATTCCAGGTCGTGGTCGCGACCGACACACGCTGACCGCCTTGGAGCTGATCGCGAGGCAACTGGTAGTTGTCCCGTTGTCCCGTCGCTGCCGTGGCCACAGGCAAATATGTGTTGCGGATGGCCGCAATCTGTAGATCCACGGACTGCGGATTGAGGCGCTCGACGGCAATGTCGAGGTTCTTCTGCAGGGCGAGCTCGACGACGTCGGTCAGACGAATGTCGCGAATGGGTCGGCCGGCTTGGGCCGTGGCGGCTGCAGGGGCCGTGGCTTCACCCCGTTTAATCGCATCGAGCCCTGCCTGGTAACGCGCCAGCGCATCGCGTACCAATGCATCCTGCTGGGCCTCGGGGGAACTCTGCGCGAACGCGGTCGTCGCGGACAAGAGCAGCGCCACGAGGGCGACCACACGTCGAGATTGCATCATCATGTTCTCTGTCTTCCGGGTAGGAAAATACCTAGTGCTATTGATGGCCGCGGCCCTTGCCACGGCGTTCGCGTTCCACTTGATCGAAGAGCTCGTCCAACTTGGCGTTCTGTTCCGGCGATAGGATTCGGTGCATCCGGTACAGCATCAGCGTGCGCGTCTTGCTCAGGTCGGCGCGGGCGGCCTCGACACGAACGACAAACTCTTCGAGCTCACGCTCGCCAACTCGCGCTTCGCGAACCAACTTCGACAATTCGTCTTCGAGCTTGTCGTAAGCGCGCTTCTGGGCCCGGAGCGAGGGCATGGCCGCCTGAAAGACATCCTCGAGTTTCGCGATCTGTTCGGGCGAGAGGGTCAGTTCCTTCTGGAACCGATCGCTCTGCCACCACTTGAAGCCCTGGGCCTTCGCGGGGGTTGTCACCGCGGCCAGCACGAGCAGAGACAACGTGAGACAAACGAACAACTTACGGGACATTTCCATGGCGCGTTTGAAGGGGTTACGACGCCTGCTTCGCGGGCGTTTACGACAGTGTGTGCGCGTAGTCGACCAGCTTGCGAACGACCACCTCGACGAGATTGTCGGGGGTGGACGCCCCCGATGTCAGCCCGATGGAAACGGAGCCCTCCGCCGGGAGCCAGCCCTCGCCAACGACCTCGGATTTGGACGATACCGACCGGTACCGGATGGCGCGTGCCGACATAAGGCCGTCTGGGTTGGCAATGTGATAGGTCGGAACTCTCTCCGCGCAAATCCGCGCCAGATTGCAGGTATTGCTGCTGTTGTAGCCGCCGATGACGAGCATCAGGTCAATCGGCTTCTCGGCGAGCAACTCGACGACAGCGTCCTGCCGATCCTGAGTCGCGCTGCAAATGGTGTCGAACGCTCGAAACCGGGCAGAAAGCTGCGCCTCACCGTAGCGGGCTCGAATGGCCTCACGAAACATGTCGCCGACCGCTACCGACTCGGTGCTCAGCATCGTGGTTTGGTTGGCGCACCCCACTTGCGAGAGATGCTCGTCCGGATCGAACCCGGGCGAGATGGCGTTGGCAAACCTATCGAGAAAGGCGGCGCGTGACGCCGGACTGCCGGGGCCGCCGGCAATGTATTGGCAGGCGACGGCGGCTTCCGCGCGGTCGAGGACGACCAGGTAATGACCGCTTGGCGCTCGGAGCGCCTGCGATGCCGTCGCACGAGTCTCCTCGTGCCAGTACTTGCCGTGGATGACCGAGGTGAACCCCTCGCGCGCGTACCGAGACACGTTCTTCCAGACGTTGAGGACCGACCCGCACGTGGTATCCACCAGCGTGCAGCCAGCACCGGTAAGCCGCTGCAACTCCTCGACGGTCACCCCAAAGGCAGGGAGAATCACGACGTCTGAGGGCCCGAGCGCCGTTTCGCTCTCGATCGGATCGGTAAGAAAGCGGATGCCCTGCCCTCGCAACTGGTCGTTGACATGCGGGTTGTGGATGATTTCCCCGGTGAGGAAGACATTACGGTCGGGAAACCGGCGCCGGGCCTGATAGGCATAGTCGACGGCGCGGTCCACGCCATAGCAGAACCCGAACTCATGAGCCAGAAGAATGGTCAGGCGCCCGGTCTCGAATCGATAGTCAGCTGCTTTGATCTGATCGATGAGGTCGCTGTGGTAGCTCTCGGCGAGAAGGCCAGCGACCTCGTGCTTCAGGTCGAGGCCTCGCCGAAAAATCACGGGCGAGCTGGACACGAGCTAGCGTTGCCCCAGCGGGAAATCCTGGAGGTCCGCAGCGGTGGGGGTCAGCGCATCCAGCGCGCGAAGCGAGTGTGCGCGCTGCAATTGAAGGGCGGCTTCGATTTCGTCCAAAAACTGTTCGTCGCTCATGCTCGACGCAGTCGTCGCAGCCGGGACGACGCCACCGGTTGGCCGCGGCGCCTGAACCGTCAACGTGGCGTCGCGGCGGTTGGCGCCTTCCCATGGCATGAAATGAAGCAACTGACCCGCCACCAGGCCGATGATCAGGCCGGCGGCCGCCGCGACGCTGACCCAGCGCCGGCTGCCACCGGAGACCGGCATGGTCACTTCGCGCCCGGTGCGGCGCGGGAAATAGAGCACACGGGCCGCCTGGCCAAGATTGGCGAGCCGGTCCAGAATCCGCGCACGTTGGGCTTCGAGCTTGGTGTCGTCGAAGTGCGCGTCGGCTTCGGCAGTCGCGGCATCACGCCACTCGTCGGCATCGACCGTCAAACGCGCGAGCTCGGCCGCGCAGCGTTCGCACTCGGCGAGGTGCCG
Organism: uncultured Acidobacteriota bacterium; assembly: GCA_963841905.1. Taxonomy (GTDB): domain Bacteria; phylum Acidobacteriota; class Vicinamibacteria; order Vicinamibacterales; family UBA2999; genus JACCSI01. The sequence continues at coordinate 43,246 of CAWJEM010000002.1, read as the reverse complement.
CAGCGCCTGGTCGTCCTGGTCGCTCTCGGGCGCGCGCACGACGAACGCCAGGGCGGTCAGCCGGTCGATGGGCACGTGGCTGGAACGGGCGCTCATTGCGAATCCCCCAACGCAGCGCGCAACTTGCGAATGGCCCGGAACAGGTGCACACGCACGGTGGCGGGACTCATCCCCGTGGCCTCGCTGATCTCCGCCGCGGTTCGCTCGTCCAAGTGCGACAGCGTAAACACGAGACGCTGTCGGTCGGGCAATGCCGCGACCACGTCGAGCACTTGGTTCCATCGTTCCCGCACCAGCAACCTGTGCTCGCTGGACGGCTCACGTCCTGCCGCCTGCTCAACCGGCCGTCCGTCGTAACTCTGGTCCAGCGGACTCGACAGCCATCGCTGCTGACGCGTCCGACTCTTCAGACGATCGAGGCAGGCATTGACGAGAATTCGCATGAACCACACGTCGAAGGACAACTCCTCGCGGTACTGTTCGATGTGCAAAAACACCTTGACGAAGGCATCTTGCACCGCTTCGTCCGCGTCGGCGGCATCGCGAAGATAGTGATAGGCAATCCGCAACCCTCGACGCTGGAGCAGGGTCACCAGGGCGCCGAATCGATCTCGTGCGGCCTCGCGCTCGCCGGCGAGGACGAGGGCCTTGACCTCGGTTGCCACCGCGGAAGCCGGCGTGGTGACGGCATCTGCGGACCGACTGGCACTCCGTTGATCGACTTCGATTGGGCGTACTGACATGCGTTACTGGCTGCGGGTAGCGAACGTTTACCTGGATTGTAGCAAAACCGGCACAAAGCCGCGTCATGTATTGACTTAGCCGGATTTCAGCCGGTACGATCGGAGGATTCGTTTCAGGCAGGTGTGACCGGTGGTCGAGGTCTGCCGGGCGTGTCCCCGGCGGCGGTGACCGTTCCGGGCGCCAGCCCTTTGGGGGGTCTCGAGATGGCGATTACTGACGCGGGGCGAGCGCACGGACGCGAAGTGCCGGGCGTGCGAACTTCCCGTCCCGTGCACTGGAACTTGTCGGCTGCGGAATTGTACGAGCACGCCATCCGGCGGGACGAAGGGAGGCTCGCGGCCGAAGGTCCGTTGGTTTGCAACACGGGCGCCCACACTGGACGGTCCCCGAACGACAAGTTCATGGTGAAGGAGCCATCGAGCGAAGGTCATATTGCCTGGGGCAAGGTCAACAAGCCGATCGAGCCGGCACAGTTCGACGCCTTGAAGCGAGACATGCTGTCGCATCTCGCCGACCGCGAGCTGTACATTCAGGATCTCTACGCCGGCGCCGATCCCACCTACCGCCTGTCCGTCCGTTTCGTTCAAGAGTTCGCGTGGCACAACCTCTTTGTCCGCAACCTCTTCATCGTGCCGCCGGCAGAAGACCTCGCCAGCTTTTCGCCGCAGTTTACGGTCATTACAGCGCCGAACTTTCATGCCCAACCGGATCGGCATGGCACGCGCTCCGACGTGGCGGTCGTCGTCAACGTGGCGACGCGCGAGGTGCTGATCGCCGGAACCAGTTACGCCGGCGAAAACAAGAAGTCGATCTTCACGGTGCTGAACTACCTGCTGCCGCTGCAGGGCGTCTTGTCGATGCACTGCTCGGCCAACGTCGGCACGGGCGGCGACACGGCGCTATTCTTCGGCCTGTCCGGGACGGGCAAGACCACATTGTCGTCCGACCCGAATCGACGGCTGATTGGCGACGACGAGCACGGATGGAGCGAGACCGGCATCTTCAACTTCGAGGGTGGGTGCTACGCCAAGATGATTCGACTCTCAGCCGAGGCCGAACCGCAGATTTACGAAACCACGCGTCGCTTTGGCACCGTGCTCGAGAACGTCGTGATGGATGTCGACACACGCCGGTTGAATCTCGATGATGCGTCCCTCACCGAGAACACGCGTGGTGCATACCCGATCGACTTCATCGCCAACGCGGTGCCGTCCGGGACAAGTGGACATCCGAGCAACATCGTGATGCTGACCGCCGATGCCTTTGGTGTGCTGCCGCCGATTGCTCGCTTGTCGACCGAGGGGGCGATGTATCACTTCCTCTCGGGCTACACGGCGAAGGTGGCGGGCACCGAGAAAGGCGTGAAGGATCCAACTGCGACGTTCAGCACCTGTTTTGGCGCGCCATTCCTGCCGCTCAATCCCAACGTCTACGCACGCGGACTGGGAGAGCGAATCGCCCGGCACAAAGCGCGCGTCTGGCTGGTGAACACCGGTTGGACCGGCGGCGCGTTTGGCGTCGGTTCGCGAATGCGCATCGTGCACACGCGGGCGATGATCAACGCCGCACTCTCCGGGGCCTTGGACGGCGTGAAGTACCAGCGCCACCCGGTTTTCAACCTCGACATGCCGACGAGCTGCCCCGGAGTTCAGGCCGACGTGCTGGATCCGCGAAGCACCTGGGCTGACAAGAACGCGTACGATGCGCAGGCGCGTAAGCTCGCGACCATGTTCGTCGAGAACTTCAAGACGTTCGCGGGCGACGTTGAGGCCGCTGTCGTCAAGGCGGGACCGAAACTCTGAACCTCGCTACCGGCAACCGGCCGCCGGCTGCCGGCAGCATCCTGACTATGTCACCGCCCTACGAAGCCGTCATCGGCCTCGAGATCCACGCGCAGCTGCTGACTCGAACCAAGATCTTCTGCGGTTGCCCGACGACGTTTGGCGCCGAGCCGAACACCAACGTGTGTCCGGTGTGCCTTGGCCTTCCGGGCGCGTTGCCGGTCTTGAATCGGACGGCGGTGGACTACGCCGTGAAGGCGGCGCTGGCGCTCGGCTGTGAGATTCAGGAGCGCTCGGTCTTCGCGCGGAAAAACTACTTCTATCCCGACCTGCCCAAGGGGTACCAGATCTCGCAGTACGAGTTGCCGCTCGCTCGCGGGGGCGGCTTGGACATCGTCGTTGACGGACGCTCGACGCATGTTCGGCTGACACGCATTCATATGGAAGAGGATGCGGGAAAGTCGCTTCACGAGGGGTTTGCGGATTCGGACCGCCGCACCTATCTCGATTTCAATCGTGCTGGTGTGCCGCTGGTCGAAATCGTGAGCGAACCCGACCTGCGATCGTCAGCCGAGGCCGCGACGTTTTTCGAGAAGCTGCGCCAGATAGTGGTCTGGCTGGGGGTCAACGACGGCAACATGGAAGAGGGCAGCCTGCGCTGCGACGCGAACGTGTCCATCCGCCGCGTTGGTGATTCGGCATTAGGGACCAAAGCGGAAGTGAAGAACGTGAACTCGTTCCGCTACCTGCAGAAGGCCCTGGACTACGAAATCGAGCGCCAGATCGACGTCGTCGAGCAGGGGGGACGGGTGGTCCAGGAGACGCGGCTGTTCGACTCGGCACAAGGGCGGACCTATTCGATGCGCAGCAAGGAAGAAGCGCACGACTATCGGTACTTCCCGGAACCGGACTTGCCACCCTTGATCATCGACGCGCCGCGCCGCCAAGCGATTGCACGAACGCTGCAAGAGTTGCCAGAGGCGCGCCGCGCCCGGTTGGTCAGTCAGTATGGGCTGCCCGAATACGATGCGGACCTGCTGACGCAGACTCGAGCGCTGGCGGACTACTTCGAGGCAACCGCCGCGGCTTCGGGGAATGCGAAGGCATCAAGCAACTGGATCATGGGGGAGCTGCTTCGAACGCTGAAGCAACGCAATCTTGCGATTGGCGAGGTCGCGATCGCCCCCTCCGCGCTGGCCGGCCTCATTCGAATCATCGACGCGGGGACGATCAGCAGCACCGTCGCCAAGGACGTCTTCGCCAAGATGCTCGACTCGGGCCGCTCGGCCGAGAGCATCGTTCAGAGCGAGGGGTTGGCGCAGATTGGGGATGTCGAGTCGCTGGCAGGGATTGTCCGCGAAGCCGTGGCCGCCAATCCTGATGCCGTGAGCCAGGTTTTGAAGGGCCGCAACAACGCGTTCGGGTTTCTGGTTGGCTACGTAATGAAGGCCTCGAAAGGAAAAGCCAATCCCAAGGTCGTGAATGATCTCCTGAAGAAGGAGCTGGGCGTGTAAGCTCTGAGGCCGTGACTTGGCGGCGCGCCGCAAGTGAAGCGGGCGTTTATATCGTTGCGGCGATCGTATTGACTTGGCCCCTGGCGCGCGACCTCACGGGCCGGATAGGCGCGCTGCAAGGGCCGGGGGACCCGTTCCTCAACCTGTGGATCCTCGGCTGGGGCTTGCATGCGTGGACCCATGATCCGCTGAGTGTGTTGAGCGGCCGCGTGCTCAACGCCAACATCTTCCATCCTGCCGAAGGCACGCTGGCGTACTCCGACCACCTCCTGCTCCAGGCGTTCGCGCTCAGCCCTGTGTACGCGCTCACGGGCAACGCGGTGCTTTGCTACAACCTGCTGCTGCTGATCTCAATCGCCGCGAGCGGCTGGGCGATGCATTTCCTGGTTCGCACGCTGACCGGATCGACGCCCGCGGCGTTTGCGGCGGGCGTCGCTTGGGCGTGCTGGCCCTATCGGACCGCACATCTGCAGCACATTCAACTGCAGGCGCTCTACCTCATGCCGCTGGCGCTGCTCTGCCTGCACTGGGTCGTCGCTCGGCGACGCTGGCGTGATGCCGCGCTGCTGGGAGTGGTTGCCGGCTTTCAGGCGATTGCGAGCGTGTCCTACGGCCCGATGGGCCTGGTGATGTTGGCGGTGGCGAGCGTCGCGCTCGCTGTTAGTACCGGACAGTGGCGCTCCTACCGGCTGTGGTCGCGTCTCGGGGTCGCCGCGGTGTTGGCAGTGGTTGTCATAGGGCCCACGGTGGTCTCTTACGCACGAGTCCAGCAGTCGGAGGGCTTCGGCCGGACGCCGTTCGAAGCCTTCAATCGCTCCGCGTCCTGGCAAAGCTACACGCAGGTGCCGCCAGTGAATCTGCTGTACGGGCGCACTGGGGTTCTCGGCCCGCGTGCACCGGCGCCGGGGCAACCTGACCGACAGGGCGTCGAGCATTGGATGTTTCCAGGCTTGGTGTTGCTGGCACTTGCTGGCGTTGGTCTCATATCGGGATGGCGTGGGGATGGTCGACCGCTCGTTGTCAGTGCCGCCGCGCTGGTGGTCGTTGGAGGCGTGCTCTCCCTTGGCCCTAACGGTTGGCGCAGTCTGTACGCGGCGATCCCCGAGAGCGTTTACGGCGTCGAGGCCGTCCGAGCGCCGGGGCGATTTGCGGTCGTGGCGTTCATGGGCCTGTCGCTACTGGCGGCCGTGGGCGTGCGAAGCACGTTGAGCCGCGCCGGCGCGGGCATTCGCGATCGTGCTCGTCGACTTCGGCGAGGGCGATGGCTGACGGTCTTGCTGTTGGCGGGCCTGAGTGCGGAGTATCTCAACGGCCCTCTACCGCTGGCGGCGGCGCCTCCTCGTCATACGGCCATTGGATACTGGCTCGCGAGCGAATCGCTCCCTGGGGCGGTGTTGCATCTGCCGCTCGGCAATGACATCGACAACACCGCGGCGATGGTGCAATCGCTCGAGCATCGGAGACCCATCGTCAACGGCTACAGTGGTCAGCGACCGGCGTTTTTTCCGGCGGTCGTGGAGAGCCTCGAAGAGTTTCCCTCTCGGGATTCGCTGGCTGCGATTCGCGAGCTCGATGTGCGGTTCATCGTGGCGCCCGCGCCAGTCGCCGGCGCCGGGAACGAGCGCTCACCACTCGTAGAGCGCGCGCGCTTCGACGATGGAGTGATCTACGAAGTGCGTTGGACGCCGGAAGCGATCGCAGCGATGGGCGAGTTGTCCGGCCCGCCACCCCCGCCCGCGGGCGAGCCGCTATTTACCGCCGGAGAGTCGGCGACCTACGACATCTACTGGGATGGCGGCCCATTGAATATCGCGTCCGGCAGAGCGGTCCTGAAAGTACTCGAAGGATCGGCGGCGGATCCTCGATGGCGTTTCGAAGTGCAGGCCGAGACCGCGGACTGGGTTTCGAGGTTCTTTCACGCCCGAGATCGCTTTACGACAATCGCGGACGCGTCGCTGCTGCCGATCGAACACAGCCGTGAGATCGAGGAGGGGGGACCACAGGTCAATCGGACCTACGTGTATGACCGGACCGCAGGAAATGTCCGCGTAGGAGAGTCGAGGGCCGAGGCGCTCGCGGCTGACGCGGTGACGCTGCCGCTTGGACACGAAGCGGCTCGAGATGCCTTGACGGCGCTGTACTACGTTCGCACCTTGCCGCTCACGCAGGGCAGCATTGTCAACGTGCCGATCAACGATGGCGGGGCGATTCTGCAGCTGCAGGTGGCAGCCGCCGAGCCTGAAACGATCACTTACCGAGGGCAGCCCACGGCGGCCGTGCGACTCGAGCCACGCCTGATGCGTCGCATCGAGCGGCGGCGACCAGTCACCATGACGCTGTGGATGAGCGCCGATGGTCGTATTCCCCTGCGTGCGGTTCTACGGGCTGGATTCGGGCGTGTGCGGGCGGAGTTGCGAGACTATCAGGTACCGGAGCCGCGGTGAATTGAACGATCGTTGAACGCTTTCGACAGTCGAGGGCCCGTCGAAGGCCATTTCATGGGCTTTTTCGTTGACACCGTTTGGGAGGCCCTCTACACTGATCAGGATCGTTTGCTTTTCTGAAGGGTTCCTGGAAGCGTATGCAACGATTCAGGATTGATCGTCCAGGTTCGTCACTCGCATCCCCCCTCACTGAGTTCTACCGCGAAGAATTCGTCAAGCACCATCGCTGCCTCCAAGCGCAGCGCGAATACTACTCTTCGCAAGCGATTGAGAGCGTCGAGACCGCTCTCGTGCGGGTCATTTCGCAAGTGGATACCCTGTCGACCAAGGCGGATGCCGACCAAGTAGTCGCCAGGCTTCTGCGCGAGTTCGACCTCGTGACGAGGCTTTCGGCCTGGTCGGACCCCCATAAGGCCCACTGACGCACGTTCGCGATTCGGCCGGGCCTCTCAAGGACCACCTTCAGCTCATCGTTCGCGCGGGCATCCAAGCCGGGAGCGCCCAAGCTGCCGTCACTCGCGCATTACAGCTTCCAGAGGTTCGCGCCTTCTTCACGAGGTCCGTCCACGCGATCGTGGCTGGAAAGGCCGCGGCCAGCATGGCGGCCGGACTCGTCGCAGACCGACGAGTCGTGCTGCGCGACGCGCTAGTCGTTGGGACGCATCGATCGGTGGAGTTGCCTCGAGACATCCAATGGATGACCGCCGCACATCCGCTGCCGGATCAGCGGAGCGTTGACGCGGGCAGGCGAGCAATCGCGATGGCGGAGGGCACGGCACCAGACGAACTGTTGCTGCTCCTGCTCTCCGGAGGTGCGTCGGCGCTGCTCGCGCTGCCAGCACACGGCATCTCACTTGACGACAAGCGACGGGCGATTGATCGGTCGATGCGCAGCGGAGCTGATATTCAGGAGTTGAACGCGCTGCGCAAGCATCTCTCGCTGATCAAAGGGGGGCAACTCGCCGCAGCATGTCGAGGGACGACGCTCACGTTGGCCATTTCCGACGTGGTTGGAGACGACCTCTCGGTCATTGGCTCGGGACCTGGAGTCGCAGACCCCTCGACGTGGAGTGACGTGTCGGTTGCACTCTCGCGACGGGCCGCGGCGAACTTTCCAGGAGCGGTTTCATCCCGGGTTGCCTCCGGCGTTGCCGGGAAGATTGCGGACACGCCGAAACCCGGCGATCCGCGGCTGGCACGAGCGGGAGGGCGCATCATCGCCGGTCGCACTGACGTCCTCGAAGGCACTCGACGGGCGGCTGAGTCGCTGGGCTACACGGTTGTGACTCTCCCGAACGCTGTAACGGGCGAGGCCCGTGAGGCCGCGCAGACCTGGTATACGCAGGCGGCGGCGCATGCGGACGCGATGGGGAGTCCGGTCTGCGTCATCTCTGCTGGGGAGACCACGGTTCGAGTGACCGGAGCCGGCCGCGGCGGCCGCAACCAGGAGTTTGCGTTGTCCCTGGTCGAGCGTCTGGCGGATTCACCCCGTAACGCGGTCGTCGCCAGCGTCGGGACCGACGGCATTGATGGCCCGACGGACGCTGCCGGCGCACTAGCCGACGTCACCACCCTAATACGTGCTCGTCGGCTCGGATTGTCGCCATCGACGTTTCTCGACGACAACGATGCGGTCAACTTCTTCAATCCCCTCGGCGACCTGATCCGCCTCGGCCCCACGGATACCAATGTTGGCGACCTCCAAGTGTACCTATCAGCTGGCAGCAGTCCAGGCACCCGAGCACCCGAGGCACCATAGGCACCCAGGCACCTTAGGCACGCCAGGCACCTTAGAATTCCCTATGCTCTCCCGCGACCACCTTCTGCGCCAGATCCGCGAGCAGGTCCACCATCCTGCCACCGCACGAGAGCTGATCCGCGTGCTCGACGTTCCGCGCGACCAGCAGGCCGCTCTGAAGCGCCATCTCAAGTCGTTGGCCGCCGACGGTTCGCTCGTGATGGTGCGCGGCAACCGCTACGGCCTCGCCGATCAGATGGATCTCATCGTCGGTCGGCTCGAAGGTCATTCGTCAGGTTTTGGATTCGTGACTCCTGAGAGACCGCCCGAGGGCTTGCGAGGTGATGTGTATGTCGCGGCCCAAAACCTGAAGGAAGCGTTGCACGGCGACCGAGTGGTTGTACGGATCGAGCGCCATCGGAGCGACGGCAGGGCGGAAGGGCGCGTGGTCGACATACTGGAGCGGCGATCGCAGACGATCGTCGGTCGCTATGACGTCGATCCGGCGGGCCTTGGATTCGTTGTGCCGTTCGACAAGCGCCTTCTGGCGGACGTGCAGATTCCGCGCGGGGACGCGAGGTACAGCGGCCCCGGGAGACATGGTGACCGTCGAGGTCACGCGCTGGCCGACCGCGACCCGAGGTCCACTCGGACGCATCATCGAGGTGCTGGGATCCATCGACGCCCCGGGTGTCGATACCGAGATCATCCTGCGCAAGCATGCGATTCCCGACCAGCACTCCGACCAGGCGGTGGACGAAGCGCGCCGACTGGGGGCCGCCGTCAAGGAACGCGACCTCAAGAGTCGCACTGACTTTCGTGATCGACCAGTCGTGACAATCGACGGCGAAGATGCCCGTGACTTCGACGATGCGATCTCGATTGAGCGCCTGCCGAACGGCCATTATTGGCTGGGCGTCCACATTGCCGACGTCGCGCATTACGTGAGCGAAGGCGGAGCGCTCGATAGCGAGGCCTATGAGCGCAGCACGTCGGTCTACTTCCCCGAACGTGCGGTGCACATGTTTCCAGAGGCACTGTCGACCGGCTTATGCAGCCTCCGGCCTCAGGTCGATCGTCTCGTTCAATCCTGCTTGATGGAAGTCAATCGAACGGGCGAAGTCGTCCGTTACGAGCTCCACGACGGGGTGATCAACAGTACGGAGCGCATGACGTACACCGACGTCAACGCGATCCTGACCGATCGACATCCACCCACGATGGCGCGATACGAAGCACTGGTGCCGATGTTCGAGCACATGCACGAGTTGTTCGAAATCCTGAACGCGCGCCGGCGCCGGCGCGGGTCGATCGACTTCGACCTCCCAGAACCAAAGATCATCCTCGACGAAGAAGGACTGGTCGAGGACATCGTCGCGCACGAACGCAACGTCGCTCACCGATTGATCGAAGAGTTCATGTTGCTGGCGAACGAGACCGTGGCTCACCATCTCGAAACGAATCGGATGCCGACGCTCTACCGCATTCACGAACCACCCGATCCGCTCAAGGTAATGGAGTTCGACGAGTTCGTGTCGTCGCTGGGGTTCAGCCTGGCGGCCCGTGGCGATACGGTCCGTCCAGCCGACTTCCAGCATCTCGTGGACAAGATCCGCGGCACACCGGAAGAGCGGCCGATCGCGTTTCTGATGCTGCGGACGATGCAAAAGGCCAGATACGACTCATTGAACGCTGGACACTTTGGACTGGCGGCAGAGACCTACACGCACTTTACGTCTCCGATCCGTCGCTATCCCGATTTGGTCGTCCATCGGGTGTTGCGGGAGCAGCGTCGCGGACGCGTCTCGGAAGAGCGTCGAGATGAGCTGGACGAGGAGCTCTCCGAGACCGGTCGGCACACGTCGGAAATGGAGCGCCGCGCCATCGAGGCAGAACGTGAGTTGGTGCAGTGGAAAAAGGTCCGATTCATGTCAGACAAGGTGGGGGACACGTTCTCCGGGTACATCACCGGTGTCGCACCGTTTGGTTTGTTCGTGGAATTGATCGAGCACTACGTCGAGGGGCTCGTGCACGTCTCGACGATGGCCGACGACTACTATCGCTATAGCGAGCAGACACATACGTTGTTCGGCGAGAATACGCAGAAACGCTATCGATTGGGCGACAAGGTGGCGGTGCAGGTTGTGCGCGTCGATCTCGATCGACGTCAGGTCGACCTCGGACTCGAGGAGATCCTCGACGCGGTCCGCGACGACGAACGAAAGCGCGGGCCAACGCGCAGCCGCACGCGCCCCAAGCAGGGCCAACGGAAGGGAACGCCCGAAGAGCGCCGCAAGATCAAGGCCGCCGTGCAGCGTCGCAAGTCGCGACCGGGCAAGAAAGAGCGCGCGGCGGGCAGGCGTCGCTAGTGCGAGGCTAGCCATGGCGCACATCGTTGTCGGCACCGCCGGTCACATCGACCATGGGAAGAGCACGCTGGTGCACGCTCTGACCGGTATCGATCCGGACCGGTTGAAGGAGGAGAAAGAGCGCGGCATCACCATCGAGCTCGGCTTTGCCCACATGCGGATCGAGGGGCTGACGGTCGCTTTCGTGGACGTGCCGGGTCACGAACGGTTCGTGAGGACGATGCTCGCCGGCGTCGGCGGGATGGACTGCGTGCTGTTGATTGTGGCTGGGGATGAGTCGGTGATGCCTCAGACGCGCGAGCACTTCGACATCTGTCGTTTGCTTCGGATCCGGCATGGCATCGTCGTCATCACCAAGCGCGACCTGCTGGACGACGAGACGATTGAGCTGGTGCGACTGGAGATCCGCGATCTGGTGCGCGAGTCGTTTCTGGAGGGCGCGCCGATCGTCCCGATATCGGCGAGGACCGGTGCAGGCCTCGATGAGCTTCGTGCTGCGCTTCGCCAGATCGCGACGACAATCCGCCACCCTCAACGTGGCGGCGCCGCCCGGCTGCCGATCGATCGCGCGTTCACGATGCAGGGGTTTGGCACCGTCGTCACTGGGACTTTGGTCAGCGGACAACTTCGGATCGAAGACGAACTGGCGGTTGTCCCGGGCGAGCGCCGAGTACGCGTCCGCGGCCTTCAGATTCACGGCCAGCGGAGCAGTGAGGCGGCCGCTGGCCAGCGGACGGCGGTGAACGTGGGTGGTGTCGAGCTCGCCGACGTTCATCGCGGGCAGTCGCTCGTCACACCCGGGTCACTGACGATGACGCGCCGGGTTGATGCGGTCATCGAGCTGCTGCCAGGCGCGAAGCCACTGAAGCACGGCGCGCGCGTCCATTTTCACCAGGGGACGCTCGAGTTGCTGGGACGCGTGTCGCTCGCCGGACCTGACACACAGACGTTACAACCAGGCGCGACAGCAAACGTGCGGCTGCGCCTGGAGACAACCGCTCCGCTCACGCGAGGCGACCGATTCATCCTGCGAGCGTACTCTCCGACCGTGACGATCGCCGGCGGCCAGGTGTTGGACCCCGAGCCGCCGCGATTTGGCGTTCGAAGCGGAGCCGCGGCGAGCCGGTTTGCCAGCCTGGCGTTCAAGGAGCGCACCACGGGGGAGGACGTGACGGCGATTGCTCGCATGATTGCCGACTCCGGAGCCGCCGGCTTGTCGCTTGCGAGTCTGGTGTCGCGTGCCGGCGTATCGTCGGAACAGCGGTCGCAAATCGTCGCGACACTCGAGCGGAATGGGCAGGCACGGTTGGCCGGTGATCGTCTGGTCGCGGCGACGCTGATTGAAGGCCTGTCAGCACGCTTACTCGACCTGGTAGGCGACTTCCACAAGAGCCAGCCCCTGGCACAAGGGATCCCGCGCGAGGAGGCGCGTGGTCGATTGTTCGCGCGGGCGCACCCTGCGGTGTTCGAGCTCGTGCTGACGGTGCTCTCGGCAAATCGCCGGCTCGTAGTCAAGGATCGATTGTCACTCCCTGGGCATCGATTGGAGCTGGCGCCCGACGAGGAACGAGCGCGCGACGCGGTGGAGTCCGCCTTCAGACGGGCGGGCTTGAAGCCGCCAGATGTCTCCACCATGGCCGCCGACACGAAGGTGCCACGCGAACTCGTGGAGAAGATGAGCAGCTTACTCGTGCGTCAGAAGACACTCGTGCGTGTCGATTCGCTGATCTTTCATGCGGAAGCGCTGAATCAGTTGAAGGCGGATATTCAGGCGCTGAGGGATTCGGCAACCGCCGGGCGTGCCACGGTGGACGTGGCGACGTTCAAGGATCGGTACGGCGTGACGCGCAAGTTTGCGATTCCCCTGCTCGAATGGCTTGACCGCGAGCGGGTGACGAGGAGAGTCGGCGAGACGCGCCTCGTCCTCTAGCGAGGCCACGCCTCAGGAGGGCTTTTCCGTACCTTCGTCCGCTGGATCCTTCACCGAGGCCTTGAAGTTCTTGATCCCCTGGCCGATTCCCTTTCCGATCTCCGGCAAGCGGCTTGCACCAAAGATCAGAACGATGATCACCAGGATGATCAGCATCTCCGGCAGCCCGATGGGCCCGAAGAATGCGAAGAGTCCCATGAGTTACTCCTTGCCGCGCGACGCGGCGATCCTGCTGATTCTAGCACTAACCTCAACGGGTCCGGGGGCGGAGTGGCTGGATCCGGCCCAACCGACGTTTACGACGGGTGTCACGCAGGTCGAAGTCTATGCCACCGTCACCGACGCCGAGGGTCGCGCCATCAAGGGTCTCACGCAGTCGGACTTCGTGGTCCTCGAGAACGACCGGCCACAGCCCATCAAGACATTCATCGGCGGCGAGTTTCCGGCAGCCGTGGCCCTGGCCATCGACCGCAGCTTCAGTATGAAGGGCGCGCCGCTCACGATTGCCCGAACGGCGGGCCGTGCTTTTGTCGCGTCGCTCAAGCCGGACGATCGCGCGATGTTGATCAGCATCAGCGGAGAGGTCGAAGTCCTGGCGCCGCTGAGCGTCGACAAGACCGCTCTTTTCCGGGCACTCGACGCGCTGGATCCCTGGAGCACGACCTCGCTGAACGATGCGTTCATCCGCTCGATTGATCTGCTCGAAGGGGAAGTTGGTCGGCGAGCCATCGTGGTGTTGTCGGATGGCGCCGACCGGTATAGCACCGCGGGCGAGGCTGATGTGGTGGATCGGGCCCGGCGTTCGGACGTGATGATTTATCCTGTGGCCATCGCCCAGAAGCGGCCCGCGCTGTTCGTGGAGTTGGCCACGGTTTCTGGGGGGCGCTCGTTCCATCTCCGCGAGCCGCGAGGCTTGGGACCGACGCTGGAGGCGATTGCAAACGACCTGCGTGCTCAATACCTGATTGGGTACGAACCGACGATTCCTGGTTGATCATCGGACGCCAGAATGGCGAGGAATCACGGTGAAGGTCGACCGGCCGGGTGTCAAAGTCCGCGCCCGAAGCGGCTATTCCACGAAATAGGACGTCTAAAGAAGTGTGGCTGCGGCCGAAATCCGCCGCCACGAACGACTAGGCCCAGGGCCCCGACAGCCCTAGCACTTGTGGGCATTTGCGGTTCCATCCACGCTGAGCACGGAGTTTGCTCTTGTCAGCTTGCGGGGCAAAGGTCGAGAATGGAATCGGACGTTCGGTTAAGCATGCACGATACGTCGAATCCCAAGCCTCCGGCGTCGACGGGCTCACACCAGAGCGAACCCGAATCGCACATCACCCATATCCGTGCGGATCGGCCAGTCGAGGTGTCGTTTTCGTTCGAGCACCCCCAGTCGCGCGTCGGCGTCGGCGCCTCGGTCGCGTCGCACATCGCGATGGCGCTGATTGCGTTCCTCGTCATGCGCTACCAGCCAGAAGCCCAGTCGGTTGAGGTCGTTCCCGACGACACCGAGGACCTCATCTGGCTGAACATGCCCGGGCCCGGCGGTGGTGGCGGCGGCGGTGGCAACAAGAATCCGGAGCCGCCGAAGAAAGCGGAGCTGCCCGGCAAGGAAAAGATCACCGTTCCAATCACAAAAGACCCCGAGCCCAAGCTGACGCCTCCGGAAGAGGTGAAACCGCTGGAAGAGCTGATGAGCATCCCAGCGAAGACACTGGCCGACGCCGAGCAGCAGCTGGCCGGTGTAATCAAGAGCGAAGCCCCGACAACTTCGCAGGGAACCGGAGACGGCGGTGGCGCGGGTACTGGGAAAGGCACCGGCATCGGCGAAGGGGATGGGGCCGGATTGGGTGACGGTTTCAATCGCGGCACGGGTGGCGGATTCTACAGACCTGGGAGCGGGGTGTCGTCGCCACGAGTGCTGGAGGAAAAGAAGCCCAGCTACACCGCAGACGCGATGCGCGCCAAAGTCCAGGGCGCCGTCTGGCTCGAGTGCATTGTGATGCCCGACGGTACGGTCGGGAACGTGCGCGTCACGCGATCGCTCGACTCGGTCTTTGGCCTCGATCAGGAGGCGATCAAAGCCGCGCGGCAGTGGAAGTTCGTGCCTGGCATGCGCGAAGGGAAGCCCGTTCCCGTCCTCATCACCATCGAGCTCACCTTTACGCTCCGTTAGTAAGGTTCCAGGGTTCCAGAGTTCCAAGGTTCCACAGTTCGAGGGTTCAGGTTCCACGTTTCGAAGGTCATGGTTCATAGAACCCCTGGAACTTGGAACCTTGGAACCCTGGAACTTAAGATAGGCCCATGACGCGTTTCCTCTTGGCGGCCGTTAGCATCCTCGCGTCGGTTTCCTCGGTCAGCGCGCAGGGTTATCCATCCCCCATTGAACGCGACTTCATCGTTCGCGACTTCGCCTTCGAGAGCGGTGAGAAGCTGCCGGAGCTCACGCTGCACTACCGGACGGTGGGGCAGCCGCGGAAGGATCCGGATGGAGTCGTCCGCAACGGCATCCTGATCCTGCATGGCACGGGCGGAACTGGACGAGGATTCTTGAACGAGGCCTTCGCCGGCCGGCTGTTTGGCAAGGGCCAGCTCTACGATGCCGAGCGGTACTTCATCATCCTTCCCGACAACATCGGACACGGACAGTCGAGTAAGCCGAGCGACGGCCTGCGCATGAAGTTTCCAAACTATCGCTACGTCGATATGGTGCGACTGCAACACCGGTTGGTCACCGAAGGGCTGGGACTGTCGCGCCTGCATGTCGTGACCGGAACATCCATGGGCGGGATGCACACGTGGATGTGGGGATACCTCTATCCGGATTTCATGGATGCGCTCGTGCCGCTGGCCAGCAATCCGGTCGAGATCGCCGGACGCAATCGGGTGTGGCGGAAGCTGCTCGTTGACGCGGTGATGAGCGATCCCACGTGGAAGAACGGCGACTACACCGAGCCGCCGCGGGGGATGGCCAGTGCGCTGGGCTTCTTGCTGATGGCGACGAGCGTGCCGCTGCAGTGGCAGAAGGACTTTTCTACGGCGAAGGAAGCCGATCGGTGGCTGGCCGATCAGATTGTGTCACGCACGAAGACGACGGACGCCAATGACATGCTGTACTACTTCCGGGCGTCCGAGGATTACGACCCCTCACCGCGCCTCGCGAAGATCACCGCGCCGCTGCTGGCCATCAACTCGGCCGACGATTTCGTCAACCCTCCCGAACTTCCGATGATGGAGACCCTCATCACGAAGGTGAAGCGCGGGCGGTTCATCCTGTTGCCAGTGACCGACGAGACCCGGGGGCACGGGACGCATTCACGGCCCGCCGTGTGGGGTACGCATCTGGCAGAGTTCCTCGCCACGGTGCGGCGGTGATGAGGACTGCGGTCGCGAGGGCAGCCTGTGTCGCCGGCCTGTTGGTCGTGGTTGGTTCGTGGTCGGTCCCAACCGCCGAGCAACGCGTGAGCACCGCAACCGCGGATCGATTGCGCGTGCAGGTCGTGCGGAGCTATCCGCACGATGGGGCGGCGTTTACGCAGGGCTTGCTTCTCCACGGAGGGCGCCTCTACGAAAGTACCGGACTGGTCGGACAGTCGAGCCTCAGAGAGGTCGAGGTCGAGACCGGCCGCGTTATTCGTCGCACGAATGTCCCTCCACCCATCTTCGCCGAAGGTTTGACGTTGGTTGGCGACAGGTTGATTCAGCTGACGTGGCAGAACGGGCGTGCCCTTCTCTATGATCGACAGTCCTTCAGCAAACAGGGCGAGCTGACTTATCAAGGTGAGGGGTGGGGTCTGTGCACCACGGGCGAACAGGTCGTCATGAGCAACGGATCCTCGGCACTGACGTTTCGTTCGCCGAAGGACTTCAGCGTGCAGCGAACCCTCAGAGTGACCCTTGACGGCCAGCCGCTGGAACAATTGAATGAGCTCGAGTGCGTGGATGGCGCGATCTACGCGAACGTCTGGATGCGCGATCTGATCGTGCGCATCGATCCGGCGAGCGGGCGCGTGACGCAGCGCATCGATGCGGCCAACCTGCTGTCGCCGACGGAGCGGCAAGGCGTGGATGTGCTCAACGGGATTGCCTACGACGCGTCGGATCAGACGTTTCTCATCACGGGCAAGCTCTGGCCGCGGCTCTTCAGAGTCCGGTTTGTGAAATAGGCCGGCTTCGCCGGAGGGCCGGCTTTGCCGGATGGCCGCGCTCCGCGCGGAAGGCCGGCTCGCTCACGCTCGCCGGAAGGGGCACTCGCTTACGCTCGTGCATTCGAATCGCAGTGCCGCCTTCGGTCCGCAGGACCGCCATCAACCGCGAAGCGGTTGCCCTTCGGCGCGAAGCGCCGCCCTCGACACGAAGCGCCGCCTATCGGGCACTCAGCCCGAACAGCGGGCGCAGCTTCGTCCCCACAATGCTGCCGACGAAGGCTGCGGGTAGCCACATCCAACCGTGCAAGCTCCCCGACGCGATGCCGCTGAAATAAGCGCCGATGTTGCAGCCAAACGCGACGCGCGCACCGTACCCGAGCATCAAGCCGCCGATTACGGCGGCGGCAAGCGAGCGCCCCGGGACGCGCCACGTAGGGGCAAAGCGTCCGGCCAGTAACGCCGCGAGCAGCGCCCCGGCGATGATCCCGAAGTTCATGACAGACGTCACGTCGACGAGCACGCTCGATTCGAGCGCGGTGCGTTGGGAAGGGGCCGCCCAGTAAGTCCAGGTGTTCACCGGCACGCCCATCGCAATCGCCGTTTTCGCTCCCCAGAGCGCGAATGCCGAGGTCACGCCCCATGGCCGACCCGCCAGCAACAGCGTGGCGATGTTCACGATCGCCAGGCCGATGGCGCCCGCCACCAGCGGCCACGGCCCGCGCAGCCACGTGGGGGACTTGTCGGCGTCGGGATCAATCAGCCGTCCATGACGACGGCGTTCGAGGACCAGCGTAAGAGCCGCGATCGCGGCAAACATGCCGAGGCTGATGATCAACCCGACGATCGGGCCGTACAGCGTCACGAGCGACGTGGCTGCCCATGACGGCTGCGCCGTCCACCACGGAGCGTGAGCCGTCCCGATCACCGAGCCCACGATGAACATCGCCAGCGTGACAAGCATCCGGACACTGCCGCCGCCCGCGGTGTAGAGCGTTCCCGAGGCGCAGCCGCCGCCGAGTTGCATGCCGAGGCCGAAAATGAACGCGCCCACCAGCACCGGGACACCCGCTGGCGACACCGACCCCCGAAGCGACTGGCCGAAGACACTGCCCGAGGCGAGCAGGGGAAAGAACACCAGGCAGGTAGCCGCCAGCATGACCATTTGCGCGCGCAGGCCGGCGCCGCGCCGGTCGGTGATGAAGACGCGCCACGCCGACGTGAAGCCGAACGCGGCGTGGTACAGCACGATGCCAGCGAACGCGCCGACGAGCAACAGCGCCGACTGACGCCAGCTGACCGCGGCCTGCAGATAGATTGCCGCGACCGTGACACCCGAGACGACGAGCAATGGTCCCCAGCCGAGCGACCGGCCACCCTGAGCGAGCGCGGGCTGGAGCACCCCGCTGGTGCTATTCACAAGGGCATTCTACTCGGCGAGAACGAGACGCGCGCCGAGCATCTGAGGACGTTGAACGAGACGAGTTCTCCGATTAGGATCCGCTGACAATTGGACGTTCGAGCGGCTTCTACTACCAGTGCTCGTACTTTCGTTGGGAGAAGGACATGGCAACCGAACGACGCTGGCTCAGAACGGTAGTGCTTCTGGTGGCGCTGCTGATTGTGTTTGCGGCCGGATGGCTGACGGCGAAGACCGGCATGGGATCGCGCATCGATCCCGCGTCATTGCCGGAAATCGAGCGTCAGTTCGTCGAGAAGATGAACGGGGCCGCGCTCGTCGGTCGATTCACGATTGCCGGTCGAGAGGATCGAGTCGCGACACCAGACCGCTACGACCTCTATGGCGTTGACAAGGTCGGTCCTGACCAGTGGCGCTTCAATGCCAAGATCGGCGAATCCGGTGTCACGCTGCCCATTGTCGTCACGATGAAGTTCGTTGACGACACGCCCATGATTCTCATGACGGACGCCGCGATTCCCGGGATGGGCACCTTTACTGCCCGCGTGTTCTTCTATGGCGATGACTACGCGGGTGTCTGGAGTCACCAGGGCAAAGGCGGGGGGCACATGTTTGGCCGCATCGAGCGCGGCGCCGCCGTCCGCTGACTAAGGTTCCAAGGTTCCAAAGTTCCAAGGTTCCAACGTTCTAGGGTTCCCAAGTTCCACGGTTCAGAGCTGCATTTCGAGCTCGCAGAACCCTGGAACTCTGGAACCTTGGAACCTTGGAACCTAGAATGTCAACCCACCGCTGACGCCGAACGTCCGCGGCCTGCCAGCTTCGCCAACGAAGCCTGACGGCGCCAGGCCGGGATAGGGGAACGCCAGCGGCACGTACTTCGTGTCGAATGCGTTCTTGATCCACACCTCGCCGAACACGAGCCTGCTGCGGAGGCCGGCGCGGAAGTTGGCGAGCGAGTACGCTTCCTGTTCCTCCCGGTTGAGATCGTCGTAGTGGAACGATCCATAGGCCGTCAGCTCGCCGCGGCCGTACAGCGACAGGCTGTTGGTGAGGGCGTGCGAGAACTGCGCGCCAAGATTGAATGTGTACTCGGGCGCGATTGGCAGGCGGTTGCCCGACACGTCTGCGCCGCTCAACTGCGTGCCATCGTCGAACCGGGCGCGGGCGTATCCGAAGGCGCTGAAGACGTCGAGACCCTGGGTCGGGCGTGCCGTCAGCTCGAGCTCGATGCCGCGACTGCTCGCGCCGTCGACGTTGGCGATGTAGTACTGAGCCGGCACAAAAGGATTGGGCAGATTCAACTGCAGGTCGGACCAATCGATGAAGAAGAGCGTGGCATTGGCAAGAACACGTCCGCCCGCCCACATCGATTTGATGCCGCCCTCGACGTTGAGTGTGTGCTCCTCGTCGTATCCTTCGCTCCCCGGCGGGGAAGCCGGATTGAATCCGCCGGCCTTGTAGCCGCTGCCGACGGATGCGTAGGCCATCGCGTCGGGCTGGAATCGATACGCAAGCGACACTTGAGGCGAGAAGTTCGAAAAACTCTCTTCCGCATCAACGACAGATCCGGGAATGAGCGGAGGTGTATAGAAACTTTCGAGCAGCGCCTGCTTGCGTTCGTGGTCAAAACGACCGGCAAACGTCACGTCGAGATTCGAGTTCCAGGTCAGCGTGCCTTGCCCATAGAGACCAACGCCGCGATCGTCGAGTTCGGCCAGCGGAGAGGTTTGGTCGAGCGGTAGCGGAAGCTGTGGAATCGTGAACGGCGCCAGCGAATTGACCGCGTTCTGGTCGTAGTTCTGGCTGAAGAAGAACAGCCCAGCCTGCCATTTGACGGTAGCGTCTGGCGACAACGCGACCGGTGCTGCTGCGGGGGAAGCGACGCGGACTTCCTGGGTGAATTGGAAGGCCTCTTCGTTGTTGCGTCGAACGGCGGCAGGGAAGGGTGTGTAGTCGAGGTCGGTCTCGTCCTCGGTGCTCCAATTGACGAAACCCGTCGTACTGGTGAGGGACAACCCTCCGCCCTCATAGCGATTGTGGATGGTGGTGTTGAAGACGTCGCGGTCGGTATGACCTTCGAAGTCGTGTGCGACATGGAAAGGGTTGTCGCGGACGGCATCGAGATCGCCGAGCGCATAGTCGCCATCTCGCGCACGCTCACCCGACACGATGACCCGCGTCTCCCAAAGCTTCGACGGGGTCCACAGGGCTTGGGCTTTCCCGAACGTTGCCGACCGAAAATCGACGTCGTTGCCGGTGACATCGTTCACGGTGAAGCCGTCGCGCGCGGAGTGACCGAACGAGAAGCCGAGTGCCAGGCGATCGGTGAGGGGGCCTGAAGCTGACGTGCGGATCTCTCGGGTCGCGAAATTCCCGAATGGGGCATAGAGGTTCCCTCCCCACTCGGCGAGCGAGGGCTTCTCGCTCGCAATATTGATGACACCGCCGAGCGCGTTTCGCCCGAAGAGCGCGCTCTGAGGACCACGGGCAAACTCGACTTGTTCAATCCCCGTGAATTCGATACTCGAGGCGTTGGCATTGAGCTGCGGCACGCCGTCGATGTAGGTGGTGACGCCCGGGTTGGCGGGACTCGACCCGACGCCGCGGAAGAAGGCGTTGCTCAGCTTTCGCGCCGTGAACTCGTTGAACCAGACGTTCGGCGCAAAGAGGGCCGCGTCGGCCACGGAGCTGATCTTCGCATCCCACATCGTCTCTGCTGGAACAGCCGTGACACTGGCAGGTACCTTCTGCAGATCCACGGGCTCCTTTTGGGCCGTGACGATGACTGTGGGGAGTATTAGCGGTGGCGGTGCCTGGGAGCCGCCTTGCGCGATTGCGACGCTCGGCAGCAGTACTAGCGCAACGGTAATGAGGCTGCGGGTCGGCATCAAGGCATTATCTACGACCCACCAGAAGGTTTTGTTTCAGTGATGAACTCGGTGACGGATGTAGAAAGGGTCCGGAAGGTGTTGACCTCCCGGACCTCTTGCCATTCATGACAATGCTAGTACATGCCTCCCATGCCGCCGCCCGGCATGGCCGGCGCGTCCTTCTTGTCCTCGGGAATCTCGGAGACGAGGGCTTCGGTGGTCAGCAGGAGCGACGCAATCGACGAGGCGTTCTGAAGGGCACTACGAACGACCTTGGCCGGGTCGATGACGCCTGCCTTCACGAGATCCTCGTAGGTGTCGGTCGCGGCGTTGAAGCCTTCGTCCTGCTTCATGTCCCGGACCTTGGCCACGACGATGGACCCCTCCTCACCCGCGTTGGCGGCGATCCACCGCATCGGTTCTTCGAGCGCGCGCTTGATGATGGCCGCGCCGACTTTCTGGTCGCCCTCGAGTTTGAGTGCCTCGACCGCCTTGACTGCGCGCAGCAACGCTACGCCGCCGCCAGGGACGATCCCCTCTTCGACGGCCGCCTTGGTGGCGTGCATCGCGTCTTCGACGCGCGCCTTCTTCTCCTTCATCTCGGTCTCGGTCGCTGCGCCCACCTTGATGACGGCCACGCCGCCCACCAGCTTGGCGAGCCGCTCCTGGAGCTTTTCGCGGTCGTAGTCCGAGGTGGTCTCCTCGACCTGGGTGCGAATCTGACGAACGCGACCCTCGATGTCTTTGTGGTTGCCACCGCCTTCGACGATGGTCGTGTTGTCCTTATCGATGGTGATCTTCTTCGCCTTGCCGAGGTCTTCCATCTTGATGTTCTCGAGCTTGATGCCGAGATCCTCAGTGATGGCGCGGCCACCCGACAGCGTCGCGATGTCCTCGAGCATGGCCTTGCGGCGGTCACCGAAGCCCGGCGCCTTGACGGCCGCCGCCTGCAGCGTGCCGCGAAGCTTGTTGACGACCAGCGTGGCGAGCGCTTCGCCCTCGACGTCCTCGGCGATGATGAGCAGGGGACGCCCCAGGCGGGCGACCTGTTCGAGGACCGGCAGCAGGTCCTTCATCGAGCTGATCTTCTTCTCGTGAATCAGGATGACGGGATTCTCGAGCACGACTTCCATCCGCTCCGGATCCGTCACGAAGTAGGGCGAGAGGTAGCCACGGTCGAACTGCATGCCCTCGACCACGTCCAGTGTGGTCTCGAGCGTCTTGGCCTCTTCGACCGTAATCACGCCGTCCTTGCCGACCTTTTCCATCGCCTCGGCGATGATTTTGCCGATCGTTTCGTCGCCGTTGGCCGAGATCATGCCGACTTGCGCGATCATGTTGCCCTTGACGTCGCGCTTCATCTTCTTGATTTCTTCCGTGACGACCTGGACCGCTTTCTCGATGCCCCGCTTGAGCTCCATCGGATTGGCGCCGGCCACGACGTTCTTCGCGCCTTCCCGATAGATTGCCTGTGCGAGCACGGTGGCGGTCGTGGTGCCATCACCGGCGGTGTCGGAGGTCTTGCTCGCCACCTCGCGCACCATCTGGGCGCCCATGTTCTCGAGCGGGTCCTTCAGTTCGATCTCCTTGGCGACGGTGACGCCGTCTTTGGTGATCGTGGGTGATCCGAACTTCTTGTCGAGGACAACGTTCCGGCCCTTCGGGCCGAGCGTCACCTTCACGGCGTCTGCCAGCTGATTGACACCGCGGAGGATCGCCTGGCGAGACTGCTCGCCGTAGATGATCTGCTTCGCCATTGCTGTTTCTCTCCTACTTCGTAACAACGGCGAGGACTTCGTCCTCCCGCATAATCAGGTATTCGTTGCCGTCGACCTTGATCTCCTGGCCCGAGTACTTGCCGAAGAGGATCGTGTCGCCCTGCTGGACGTCCAGCGGGATGCGCTTGCCATCCTTGTCGGCCTTGCCGGCGCCGACGGCAATCACCTTGCCCTGCTGCGGCTTTTCTTTCGCGGAGTCGGGAATGATGATCCCCCCGACTTTCTGTTCGCCTTCCTCGATGCGCTCAACGAGGATTCGGTCGTGTAGCGGTCTCAACGCCATGTTTGTTGCACTCCAGGTCGTTCGCGGTTTTCTCGAATGGAACGGTTTTCCGGTGGATTCCACGTGAATTTCCACGCAATCCGCGGCATTGCCCGTCAGGTGGTGCAGCTCAGCTGCGGAGAGCGCTAGCAGTAAGGATCCCTGTCCGCTAGCAGTCAACGTGGACGACTGCTAATTCTATGGGGCTGTCTCCGGAGTGTCAAGCGGTCAGCGAAGACCTCTGATCTTCAGGTCCTGAATCTTCCGCGTCAGCGTATTTCGATGCACGCCCAGCAGGGTCGCCGCCTTGCCCAGGTTCCCGTCGCAGGTGATGACGACGCGGGCGATGAAATGCTTTTCGAACTCGCGTTGGGCGTCCTGGTAGCGGATCCCCTTGTCGACCATTTCACGGACGAGCTGCTCCAGCCGATCACGCATCGGCCGTCTCCAGATCCGCACCGGTCAGTCGTCGAAACGCTTCCAGGTACTTGTCACGGGTGCGGGCCACGACCTCGTCTGGAAGCGTCGGCACGGGCGGCTGCTTGTTCCATCCGATCGATTCCAAATAGTCACGAACGAACTGCTTGTCAAAGCTGGGCTGCGCAGCGCCTGGACGATACAAGTCGCGCGGCCAATAGCGCGAGGAGTCTGGGGTCATCACCTCGTCAATCAGGAGCAGCTCGCCACCGTCGGTGAGGCCGAACTCGTACTTGGTATCCGCGAGGATGATGCCGCGCGCTTCGGCGTGCGCCACGCCAAACGCGTACAGGTCGAGCGTGAGGCGTTTCAGTCGTTCGAGGAGCTTCGCGCCGACCATGCCCGCGGCTTCCGACTCCGAGATGTTCAGATCGTGTCCCGACTCGGCTTTGGTCGCGGGAGTAAAGAGGGGTTGCGACAGGCGATCGGACTCGACCAGGCCAGCCGGCAGACGAATCCCGCAGACGGCGCCCGTTGCTCGATAGTCTTTCCACCCTGATCCCGAAAGGTAGCCGCGGGCCACGCACTCGATGGAGAGCGGGGTTGTCTTGCGAACGAGCATGGCTCGCCCATCGAGCTGCTTTGCGTGCTTGGCGGCGGACGAAGGAAAGTGATCGACGTCGGCGCTGAGGACGTGATTGTCGGCGATGTGGCGCGTGCGATCGAACCAGAACGCGGACAACTGGGTCAACACGCGGCCTTTATCGGGGATGCCGGAGCCGAGGACGTAATCGAACGCGGAGATGCGATCGGTGGCGACCATGATGAGCGCATCGTCGCAGGCGTAAAGGTCGCGAACCTTGCCTCGTCGGACGAGAGTCAGGCCATTCAGGGACGTTTCGAGCAGCGGCGGTATCACGGAAGGGGAAACAGATTACCTCATGTAGACTGGTTCGGATTTGCGCGCGCTTCTCCGGACCATTCTGGGCATCGTGCTCGCGGTTGGGCTGCTGGCGGTCTTCCTTCGCAATGCCGATTTGGGGCGCGTGTGGATCGAGATGCAGTCGGCCCGCGGCGATCTGCTCACCCTGGCGTTCGTGCTGACGGGCGTGATGTACCTGGTGCGCGCTGAGCGATGGCAGTACCTGCTGCATCCGCTGGGCCAGACACGCTTCTGGGTCGCGTTCAAGACGACCGTCATCGGGTTTGCCGCCTCGTTCATTCTGCCAGCACGCGCGGGTGAGGTGATTCGGCCATACCTGCTGGCGCGGGAAGAGCGCCTGTCTGCGACGGCAGCGTTTGCCACCATCATCGTCGAGCGACTGCTCGACCTGTTGGCTGTGCTCCTCCTGCTCGCCCTGTTCTTTCTCGCGTTCTCGCGCGGCGAGGCGCAAGCGGCGCCTGGACTGTTTCGGGCGGTTGCGTGGGGGGCGCTGGCGCTGGCCCCCGTTGGAGCCGGCGTTCTCATCGCGATGTTCGTGATGGCCGGTCACCCGGAACGACTGCATCGACTCGTGCTGAGGTGCGAACGATTGTTGCCGGCACGGATGGCCCATGCGGTAGCGGCCATCGCGAAGACATTTGCCGAAGGACTTGCGGTCGTGCGCCGACCGTCGCGCCTCGTCGCGGCGCTGGGATGGTCACTCGTGCTCTGGCTCACCATCGCCACGCAGACCTTTGTGCTGGTCACGGCCTTCGGTATCGCGATCCCCTTCGGGGGGTCGTTCCTGCTCACCGCGATGTTGGTCGTGGGCGTGTCGTTGCCGACCCCCGGCGGCGTGGGGGGGTCGCACGAAGCGCTTCGACTCGGACTCACGTCGTTCTACCAGGCCGACAATGACGCTGCCGTGGGCGCGGCGATTCTCCAGCACGCCGTGAACTTCGTGCCCGTGATCATCCTGGGATTGTGGTTCATTGCACGCGAAGGGTTGAGTCTGGGTCGCCTGCGCGAACTCTCCGCGTCCGCTCGCGCGCGTGCGAGCGAGGAGGTACGAGCGTGAAGTGTCCGTACTGCGGGCACCTTGTAGACAAGGTTGTCGATTCTCGCGAAAAGAAAGACGGGACGGAAATTCGGCGGCGGCGCCAGTGCCTCAGTCCGGCGTGCAAAAAGCGCTTCACGAGCTACGAACGACTCGAAGACATTCCGTACATGGTGGTGAAGAAGGACGGCTCTCGCGAGCGCTTCGAGCGCCAGAAGCTCGTCGCGGGACTCCTGAAGGCCTGCGAGAAGCGGCCGGTAAGTGTCGCGGCGATCGAAGACGTTGCCGATCGGGTCGAGGTCATGCTCCAGGAACGGTCGGAAAAGGAGATTACGACCGCCGAGGTTGGTGCCTTCGTCATGCAAGAGTTGAAGCGGCTGGACAAAGTCGCGTACGTTCGCTTTGCCTCTGTCTACCGTCACTTCAGGGACATTGGTGAGTTCATGAGCGAGCTGAAGGATTTGTTGAACGCCAAGGACTAACTCACCCTTAGAGAATATGGCTCGGTCAGCGACAGCGGCGGATTCGGCAACGTCCGCGGGCGTGACGACGCGCACCCGTCGTCCCTTTCGCGACAACCCACGGCTGATTCTTGCCGGCATCGCCGTTCTGGTGGGCGTGCTGATCGGCATTCTCGTGCTGGCCGACCGTGGGTCCCGGCTGGCGCCCGACTTTCTCGCCGAAGGCGTGCTCTACGCCCTCTCCGCCACCAACATCATGATGCTGCTGGCGCTGGTGTTCGTGCTGGCGCGCAACATCATCAAGCTGCTCGTCGAACGGCGCCGTGCGATCCCATTCGTTCGGTTCCGCGCGAAGCTGGTGTTCATCCTGCTCGGGATGACTCTCATTCCCGCAGTGCTCGTTCTGATCGTCGGCACCAACGTGGTGATGCGCGCGGTCGATCAATGGTTCAACGAGCCGGTTGAGGAGATTCTTTCGTCGGCGAACCAAATCGCCGGCGACTACTATCGGGAGCGGCAGCAGGTGGTGACCGATCAGGCCAGCCGGATTGCCGGACTGCTGGCGACGGCCGATCTGGCGTCGCCGGACGTCCGCGCCGTTCGGGCGCAGTTGACTCGCGCGGTCAACGACCGGCACGTCACCATCGTGCAGGTCTACCGCGCCGTCCGAACGCCGGGCGGCGTGCCCGACGTCGTGCCTTTGGTCGACGTTGCCGCCCCCAGTGTGCCGCAACGGTGGCCGCGTGCGTCGGTAGACCTCCTGGCGTCACGGATCGCCACTGGCGTTGACACCGAACCCTGGCTGCTCGAAGAGATTGACGGCGGCGGCAACTTGCTTCGGGCCGCGAGCGTGATTCGCAACCCCAATCAGGAAATCACGGGGGTTGTCGTGGCGAGTGATTACCTCTCGGGCGACCTTGCCGAGAGGTCGCGGCGCATGACCAAGGCGTACGAGGACTACACGCAGCTCAGGGTCCTTCGACAGCCGCTCGCCGGCGTGTATCTCTCGTTTTTTCTGATGGTGACGTTACTCATTCTCGTGAGCTCCACCTGGATGGGGTTTTATCTGGCCAAGCGAATCACGCGGCCGGTCCAAATGCTGTCGGTGGCCGCGCGGGAAATCGGCCAAGGCCGGTACGACCAGCGCATCGAGCATCAAGCGACCGACGAGTTTGGTTCGATGATTGAGGCGTTCAACACGATGGCCGCGGAACTGGCATCCAGCCGACGGCGGTTGGAGCGCGCGGCATTGGACCTCGAGCGGAAAAACCAGGAAGCGGACGGACGGCGTCGATATATCGAGACCATCCTCGAGCGGGTGGCGACCGGTGTCGTGTCGCTCGATTTGTCCGGCCGGATTAGCACAGTGAATTCGGCTGCTGCCCGGCTGCTCGATGTCGAGCCAGACGTGGTCGGTCGGCCAGCCGTCGATGTGTTCCGGCGTGCTGATCTTCAGCCCATCAATCGCGTGCTGGACCAGGCGGCTCGCTCGAAGTCGGAAGCCTTCGCGCAAGAAGTTGCAGTCGTGCGCGAGGGCCGGGAATTCCATGTGGCCGCGGCTGCGACGCGACTGACGAACGCGGCCGGAGAGTTCGAAGGCACGGTTCTGGTGCTTGATGATGTCACGCCGCTGATTCGCGCGCAAAAGGTGGCGGCTTGGCGCGAGGTGGCGCGCCGCCTGGCCCATGAGATCAAGAATCCGTTGACGCCGATCCAACTGTCGGCCGAACGTATGCGGCGGAAGCTGGCGGCGCTCGACGAGCCGCAAAGCGAGCTGGTCCGGGAATGCACGACCACCATCATCGGCGAGGTCGAATCGCTCAAGAACCTCGTGGACGAGTTCTCTCAGTTCGCGCGGATGCCCGCGCCGCGGGCCGTCCCGACCGACCTGCATCAACTGCTGAATGAGGCGCTGTCGCTCTACGACGGGCTGTTCACCGATGTTGCCATCGAACGCCGCTTCGACACCGACATTCCGTTCGTCCGCGTCGATCCCGAACAGTTGCGGCGCGTGGTCATCAACCTGGTGGATAACGCCGTCGAGGCCATCGACCGCAACGGCACGATCGTTCTCGAAACCGCCCTCGACACCGCGAACAGCCTCGTGCGCGTGACGGTCGCGGACGACGGCGCCGGTATTCCCCTGGAGGAACGCGAAAAGCTCTTTCTGCCGTACTACTCGACCAAGGGACGCGGCAGCGGCCTCGGCCTGGCGATTGTGCGTCGCATCGTGGCCGAGCACGGTGGCAACATCGATGTCACGGATAACCTGCCGCGCGGCACGCGGTTTACGATCGAGTTACCGGTATGAGAACGTCAGGCCTCAGAGTTTCAGAGACTCCGAGAGTATGTTATGTCTGGGCCTCGGTGTCTCGGAGGCCTGTGACTGACCCATGCCTTCGATCCTGATTGTTGACGACGAGCCCGGGGTTCGATCCTCGCTGAGCGGTGTGCTGCGTGATGAAGGGTTTGACGTCGAGACGGCCGCCAGCGGCGAAGAGTGCCTCGATCGAGTCGCATGCTCGACCTTCGACATGGTCGTCCTCGACGTCTGGCTTCCCGGTATCGATGGTCTGATGACGCTGCAGCGTCTGCGCGAGCGCAAGATCGATGCGCAAGTGGTCATGATCTCGGGGCACGGCAACATCGAATCCGCGGTCCGCGCGATCAAGATGGGCGCTTTCGATTTCGTCGAGAAGCCGCTGTCACTCGAAAAGACGGTGCTGGTGGTTCGCAACGC
Source organism: uncultured Acidobacteriota bacterium (assembly GCA_963841905.1). GTDB lineage: Bacteria > Acidobacteriota > Vicinamibacteria > Vicinamibacterales > UBA2999 > JACCSI01. The sequence goes on along the minus strand of CAWJEM010000002.1, from coordinate 14,657 downwards.
GTTGCGGCAGCGCGACCTCGAGACCGAGAACCGCGTTCTGCGTGCGCGGGTGGACCGGCAGCACGTGATGGTGGGTGAGAGCTATGCGATGCGCCAACTGCGCGAGCAGGTGGAGATGGCCGCCCCGACGAACGGCCGCGTCCTGGTGTACGGAGAGAACGGTACGGGCAAGGAGTTGGTGGCGCGGACCGTCCACCAACTGAGTCGGCGGCGAATCGGACCTTTCGTGGAGGTGAACTGCGCGGCGATTCCCGAAGAGCTGATTGAGTCAGAACTCTTCGGCCACGTGAAGGGCGCCTTTACTGGTGCCGTCGCAGAAAAGCCCGGGCGTTTCGAACAGGCGAATGGCGGCACGATCTTTTTGGACGAGATCGGTGACATGAGCCTGAAGACGCAGGCCAAGGTGCTGCGCGTCCTACAGGAACAGGTGATGGAACGGGTCGGCGGCACGCAAAGCATCAAGGTCGACGTGCGTGTGCTGGCGGCAACCAACAAGGAACTCCCAGCCGAGATTCGAGAGGGTCGCTTCCGCGAGGACCTCTTTTTCCGGCTGAACGTCATCCCGATCTTCGTGCCGCCGCTGCGCGAGCGGGAAGATGACATCCCGCTCCTGGCCGATCACTTCATGGCGCTCATGGCGGTGGAGTACGGTCGGCGGCCCAAACGGATGGCATCCGAGGCGGTGGCGCGGTTGCAGCATTACGCCTGGCCGGGCAACGTCCGCGAACTTCGTAACGTGATCGAGCGGCTGATGATCATGGTGCCAGGCGACACGATCACCGCACAGGACCTCGCGTTTCTGGGGCACGACGGTGTTCGGCAACCGGTGTCGGTGGAAGGCGGCTCACTGCCACTGGCCGACGCACGCGAGCGCTTCGAGCGCGACTACATTCTGCAGGCGCTCGCGGCGCAAAACGGCAACATCTCGCGAACCGCCGACGTGCTCGGTGTGGAGCGTAGCAATCTCTACAAGAAGATGAAGGCGTTCGGCATCGCGCCCTCTCGGGAATAGAGTTCCAAGGTTCCATAGTTCCAAGGTTCCAGAGTTCTGAAAGTTCGAGTTCGGCACTGAACTTTCAACTGTCGAACCGTGGAACCCTGGAACTATGGAACCTTGGAACTTTTTTTACTCGGCGGATCGGAGGCGCGCCTCGAGCACCTGATCGTGCGTGAACCGCTCGAGTTGCAGGTAGTACTCCGCGGCCTGCGTGAGCGCGGCGGAGGGGACGAGGCCAACAATCTCGCTTTCAAGCACCGCGACGCCATATCGTGCGGCCTCGCGCTTCACGGTCTCGAACACGCGAAAGATCGGCGTCTTCTCGAAGTTCGTCAGGTTCATCGACACCTGCACGATGCCGCGGTCCTCGAGCGGGATGCCCATCGCCTTCACAAAGCGAAATCCGCCGCTGCTCATGCGAATCGCCGCCGCAATGTTCTTGGCAACGTCGAGCCGATCGGTTGCGAGGTTGATGTTGTAGGCAATGAGGGGCATGCGCGCGCCCATCACGGTGGCGCCGGCTGAGGGATGAGGAGCGGCGGGCCCGAAATCGGGCGCCCATTCCGGCCGCCGCATCTTGGCGGCCAGGCCCTCGAATTCGCCTCGACGAATGTCCTCCAGATTGCGTCGTGTGGGGACGATGGCCGCTTCTTCATACAAATAGACCGGCAATCCAAATCGTCGCGCGACTTCTGCGGCGCTCTCCTTCGCAAGCTCCACGCAAGCGTCCATCGAGACCGACTCGATCGGGATGAACGGACAGACGTCCACCGCGCCTAGTCGAGGGTGCTCGCCTTGGTGCGCGCGCAGATCGATCGCGCGCAACGACTCGTCGTAGAGACGGACGATGGCCTCTTTGAGTGGTGCGCGATCGCCGGCGAGTGTGAGGACCGAGCGATTGTGGGTGGCGTCGGACTGGACATCGAGCACCTGAACGCCGACGGTCGTCCGCAGCGAATCGGCGATGCGGGCGACGACGTCGAGGCGTCGGCCCTCGGAGATGTTCGGCACACACTCGATGACGGCCATGGGAATGAGCCTATCGCGAGTGCTGGGCTTCCATTGAACTGGAGTTCAAAATCCAATCCGTTGAATTCGGCTAGCTCATCTATGTATCACTACGAGGAATACGCCCAAAACCAGGCCTCATACGATCATTCATCCCAGTTTTTAGTGGTACCGGTTTTGTTATTGGAATGACCAAACGCCTTGTTCACGTGACAGTCTGCCGGGTTTGTGTGACGGACTCGGGCCTCGTGGCTGTGACGAAACAGGTGTGTGTGTGAAGTCCATGAATTGAAGGAGAGAGGCACAAGTATGTTCAGGATGTTGACCCGCGGCGTGCTGATTGCGGCGCTCGTGGCGTGTGCGGTGCCAGCGTTTGCACAGCCGGCTCAGACCGGAACGATCAGCGGCCAGATTGTGGATGCCACCGGCGCGGCGCTTCCGGGTGTCACGGTGACCATCACGAGTCAGGATCGCGGTTTCGCGCGGTCGACGGTCTCGGACGAGACCGGACGCTACGTGTTTCCGGCGGTGCCGATCGGTCCGTACACCATTGTGGCCACGATGCAAGGCTTCGAGACGGTGCAGGCCACGGACAACCTGGTCGAAACCGACAGGACCACGAATGTCGCGTTCGCGATGAAAATCGGCGCCTTGACCGACACCGTCACGGTGCTCGGCGATTCGCCCATCGTCGATGCGACCAGCGTGACAGCGACCACTCGCGTGCGGCGTGAGGAGTTCGAAAAGCTGCCAGTCGGTCGGAGCTACCAGGCGCTGATCGGCTCGGCTCCGGGCGTCGTCGGCACGGGCAACGTGAATGCGCTGGGCTCGCTGACGAGCAACAACCTGTTCATCATCGACGCCGTCGATACGACCGACCCCACGACGGGAACGTTTGGCACCAACCTCAACTTCGAGGCGATCCAGGAAGTCGGCGTGCTCACTTCCGCGGTGGGTGCCGAGTACGGCCGTGCGCTTGGGGCGATTGTCAACGTGGTCACCAAGTCGGGCACGAACCGCTTCGAGGGTTCGGCGAAGTACATCTTCCTGAACGACGAATGGGACGCGCAGAACTCGACCGAGAGCGAAACTACCAGTGCGTCGCTCGCACGGGTGAAGTTCGACAAGATCAATCCCGTTTACACCTTCACCGGCGGTGGCCCGATCTGGCGTGACCGCGCGTGGTTCTTCGGGGCTTATGAGTATTCGAAGAACACTACGCCGCAGCGTCAGACCGTCGGCCAGATCGCGGAAGACTATCAGCAGGCCACTGAGAACAAGTTCGTCAACGTACGTGGCACCGTTCAATTGGCCGAGGGCCACACCGCGTGGCTGAAATACTACCGGTCACCCACCGATGGATTCGTCGTCGACTATTGGCTGCCGGGCTCGGCAGCTGGAGAGCGGGAAGCGCTCACCGCTCAGAACCAGAACGCCAGGAACTGGGCGGCGCAGTGGAGCGGCGTGCTGCGGGACAACTGGTCGATGGAAGGAGCCTTTGCGACCTACAGCTCGTTCATCGGCGTCACGACGTTCGAGGAAAGCGGCGCGCTGTCGAACGCGCCCGTCGAGAATCAGGCTGACGGCATCACATACAACGGCGCGACCTTCGACGGGTTCGTCGACCGACCCCGCCAGCAATTCAACCTTGCCAGCAACTGGTTCCTGACGCCCGGCGGCCGCAGCCACGACGTCAAGGTCGGATTCGACTTCCAGAACATCGAGTCAGGAGCCGAGTTCAAGTACCCGAACTCCCAGTATTTCATCGCCGAGGCGTACAACCAGGCAACCGGAACGATAACGCCGTTCCAACGGCTCGATTACGAGGCTGGTCCGTCGGTGTCGGACGGCAAGGTTTTCGCCCTGTTCGCGCGTGACAAGTTCCAGGTGACCAATCGCTTCTTCGTGGAAGCCGGGCTCCGTTGGGAACGACAGTCCGGGGCGAGCGACGTCGGCTCCGATACGGTTGACACCAACGTGATCGCACCACGCCTGTCGGGCAGCTTCGATCTGTCCGGTGATGGCAAGTCGCTGATAACGGGAAGTTACGGTCGATATCATGCGAGCATCATTCAGGGCTTCTCCGATTCGTTTGCCAGCATTCCGCAGCAGGAGAACTACGATCTCTTCCAGTGGAACGGCACGCAGTACGCGTTCGTGCGGTCCGTTCGGGTGGGCGGGTCTGACTTTACGCCCAATCTCGACCTGAAGCCGTATCACATGGACGAGTTCACGGTCGGCTATCAGCAACAATTCGGCCGGGATATGGCCACAGGCGTTCGTTACATCCGACGCACGTGGGGGAATCTGATCGATGACGTTCGCACGTTCCGTGCAGATGGCTCGATCGACCGCCAGGTTGTGAACTATGACGCGGCAGAGCGCGACTATCAGGGCATCCAGTTCTCCCTTGAAAAGCGCTTCTCGAGGAACTGGAACGCGCAGGCGAGCTACACCTACTCGGAGACGGAAGGCAATCACTTTGGCGACAACTTCACGGCGCTCGGTGATTACCTCGATGCGCAGTGCTTCACGACGACGGACCTGACGATCGGCACGAATGGAACGATCTCGTGTGCGGAAGTGAACAACGGCGCAAACAAGACGGGGCGCCCGCTTTACGATCGTCCGCACAACTTCAAGCTGAACGCCGCCTACCTCTGGCCAATAGGCCCAGTCAATGTGACGCTGGGGGCACTGACGGAGTTCATCTCGAAACGTCGCTACGAGCGTCAGCGCGCAGTCAACGTTCTGACGCCAGGCACCACGAGCCCATCGGGTAACACGGCCACGTACTTCTACGAGCCGCGTGGCAACTTCGAGCTCGATGGGATGGAGAACTTCATCGACTTCTCATCCGAGCTGACGTGGCGGATCGCCGGCACGAACCAGGCGGGATTCAAGGCCGAGGTCTTCAACGTGACCGACAACCAGGAGAAGGATCGCATCGCGAATGTGGCATGGTGTGGAGCCGCCGCCAACGCGACCTGCACGACTGCGATCAACAACTTCGGGAAGGCCACGGCGCGCAACCAGTTCCTGCTGCCGCGTCGGTTCCGCTTCTCGTTGATTTACCGCTTCTAAATCACGGAAGCACGGAAGCTCTCGGAAACACGGAGAGCGAGGGCCGGGCGCGAAGAGCGACCCGGCCCTTTTTGTTTGATCATGTGGTCACCAGTCTCCGGTTGCCGGTTGCCGGCCGCCGGTCGCCAGCTAGTTCCCGCGCCCTCGTCCCTAATCCCGCCCCTGTGCCCTGCGCCCTGTGCCCTATGCCCTGTGCGCAATGCCCTGCGCAAAACCAGGCAGGCGTGTTCGCTCGCGGCAATTCGTCCCAGCGATCTCTGCTTCCGCTCTCGTTTGCTGTGACAAACATCGCGTGTGCGGTGACCAAACGCCGTGCCCATCGTGACGGCCCACGAGGAATCAGTTACGGTGATGGGTTCTCGTCTCGTCTGGGACGAACACTGGTACGAGACGTTTTGCTTTGAAGGAGAGAGGAACCAGTATGTTGAGAACTTCAACCTGCGGCGTGCTGATGGCGGCGCTCGTGGCGCTTGCGGCCCCAGCGTACGCGCAGCCGGCTCAGACCGGCACCATTAGCGGCCAGATTCAGGATGCCACCGGCGCGGCTCTTCCTGGTGTGACAGTAACCCTCACGAGTCAGGATCGAGGCTTCTCGCGATCCACCGTTTCGGATGAAAACGGCCGCTACGTATTTCCAGCGGTGCCGATCGGTCTCTATTCCGTCAATGCCAGCTTACAGGGATTCGAAACGGCCCAAGCAACCGACAATCTCGTCGAGACGGAGCGCACAACCAACATACCGTTTGCGCTGAAGGTCGGCGCACTCACCGACACGATTCAGGTCGTCGGCGAGTCGCCGATCGTCGACCGTACGACGGTCACGCAGACCACGCGTCTGACGCGTGACGAGTTCGACAAGATCCCGGTTGGTCGCAGCTATCAGGCGCTCATCGGCGTAGCTCCGGGCGTGGTCGGCACCGGCAACGTCAACAGCGCCGGCGCGCTCACGAGCAACAATATCTTCGTGATTGACGCTGTCGACACGACCGACCCGACGACGGGGACGTTTGGGACCAACCTGAACTTCGAAGCCATTCAGGAGATCAACGTCCTGACGTCAGCGGTCGGCGCGGAGTACGGCCGGGCGCAGGGCGCCGTCGTGAACGTGGTGACCAAGTCGGGGACGAACCGTTTCGAGGGATCATTCAAGTACATCTTCGCCAACGATGAGTGGAACGCGCAGAACGACACGGTGAATGAAATTACCGGTGCCTCGTTGGAGCGCGTGAAGTTCGACAAGGTGAACCCGACGTATTCGTTCGCCGGCGGCGGTCCGATCTGGAAGAATCGCGCATTCTTTTTCGGCACCTGGGAGCTGATCAAATCAACCTCAGCGCAGCGCCAGACTGCCGGGCTCGTGCCGGAAGACTTCCAGGCGGTGCGGGAGGACCGCTACTCCAACGTGCGCGGTACCGTACAGCTGGCTGAGGGGCACACAGTGTGGCTCAAGTACTACCAGTCGCCCGGCGAGGGCATCCTTCGCGACGACTACTGGCCCGGGTTCGGGTTCCCGACCGGCGATCGTGAAGCCATCACGGCGCAGGAGCAGACGGCGGAAAACTGGGCGGGGCAGTGGAGCGGCGTCCTCAAGGACAACTGGTCGATTGAGGCAGCCGTGGCCACCTACAGCTCGCTCATCACCGTGGGCACGTTCGAACCGGGCATTTTGTCGAACGCACCCATCCTGAGCCTCGCTGACAACAAGGTCTACAACGGAGCGTCGTTCGACGGCTTTGTCGACCGTCCGCGGGAGCAGTTCAACGTCGCGAGCAATTGGTTCCTGACGCTGGGCCAGCGCTCGCACAACGTCAAGGTCGGCTACGACTTTCAGAACCTCGAGTCGGCGTCGCAGTTCGACTTCCCGAACCGGCAGTTCTATATTGCCGAAAGCTACGATCCCGTTAGTCGCACGCCGGTCTTCGGATCCGAACTCGAGCCGCGAAGACTACGACTCGGGTCCATCGATCTCGACCGGTAAGATCCACGCGATCTTCGCTCGCGACAAGATGGAACTGACCAGCCGCTTCTCGCTGGAAGCTGGCCTCCGCTGGGAGCGACAGACAGGGGACAGCGATGTTGGCGAAGCGACGGTCGATACCAACGTGATCGCGCCTCGCTTGTCCGCGACCTACGACTTGAGCGGTGAAGGCAACAGTCTGATCACGGCGAGCTACGGCCGTTACTACGCCAGCATCATCCAAGGCTTCTCCGACTCGTTCGCGCAGGTGGCGCAGCAGACCAACTACAACAACAACGTGTGGAACGGCTTGGATTTCGTGTTCCAGAATCGGGTGCAGGTGAGCGGCTCGAGCTTCCAGCCGAATACCGACCTGAAGCCCTATCACATGGACGAAGTGACGGTGGGCTACCAGCATCAGTTCGGCCGCAGCATGGGTGCCGGTGTTCGCTTCATTTCGCGCTCTTGGGGCAACTTGATCGACGACGTTCGGACCTTCAATGCCGACCAGACGATCGATCGGCAGGTCTTGAACTACGACGCCGCGGAGCGCAGCTATCGTGGCGTTGTGCTGACGGCGGAGAAGCGTTTTTCGAACAACTGGAACGCGCAGGCGAGCTACACCTACTCGCGCACCCGCGGAAATCACTTCGCTGAAAACTTCACGGCGCTCGGGGACTACCAGGACGCGCAGTGCCGGCAGACGGTCGACCTGACGGTTGGCACCGGCGGTATCCTCCCGTGTGCCGAAGTGCAAAACGGCTCCAACAAGTACGGCGCCCCGACCTACGATCGGCCGCACAACTTCAAACTCTCGGCGGCGTACGTCCGTCCCGTGGGGCCAGTAAACCTGACGTTCGGCGCGCTGACCGAAGCGCTGTCGAAGTTCCGGTACGAGAAGATCCGCACGGTCAACGTGCTGTTCCCGGGAACCTCGACCAACTCGGGGAACACGGCGACCTACTTCTACAACGAGCGTGGCGCCGACCCGGTTGACGGCATCGAGTGGTATCTCGACACCTCGATCGAGGCGACCTGGCGCATCTACAGCACGTCCCGGGCGGGATTCCGTGCTGAGATCTTCAACATCACGGATCGTCAGGAGAAGCTGCGGTCGAACAACGTCGTGTGGTGCGGGTCCGAAGCCGGAACCGGCTGCTCGGCCGCCATCGCGAACTTCGGCAAGGCGACGTCACGTGGATCGTTCCGCGGCGGTCTCGCCGGCACGACGCCACGTGCGTTCCGGTTCTCGATGATCTTCGGCTTCTGATCACGGAAGCACGGAAGACGCGGAGGGGCCGGGCGCGACGAGCGACCCGGCCCTTGCGCTTTCACTAAGGCCTTCGGTCTACGGCCCACGGCCCACGGTCGGTCTACGGTCTCCAGGCTACCGTCACTGGTCACCATTCAGTCCCCAGCCCCTTATCCCTGCCCCCTTCTATGCCCTGTGCCCTGCGCCCTGCGCCCCTGTAAGTGCTATACTTCGCAAGACTTTCGGGCTAGTGCAGGGGCAAGAAGAGCAGATAGAACCCGTGCATCGATCGCCCGGTATTCGGCAGGCATTTGTCACCCCACGATCACCTTCGTTCCGACACGCGAGCGGCCGAGGCGCTGAGCGGCGCCGAGCGGGACGCACGAATCGAGCAGTTGCTGCTTGCTGGCCTCGATCAGTACTTCGCCAATCAGTACGAACAAGCGATCAATCTCTGGACGCGTGTCTTGTTCCTCGATCGGCACCACAGCCGCGCTCGCGCCTACATCGAGCGTGCGCGGAGCGCCCAGGCCGAGCGGCAGCGCGAGTCGGAGGCTGTTCTTCATCAGGGCATCGAAGCGTTTCACGAGGGGGACGTGGCCCTCGCTCGGCGCCTCGTCGCCGACGCCGTTGAGCGAGGGGCGTCGCTCGACGACGCGCAGGGCATGCTCGATCGCATCGAGCGGCTTGGCGTTGCACAGGCGCCCGCACCATCGCCAGTCGCCAACGTCGATCGACTGTTCGAAGATGTCGGGGCGGTCGAGACACGCGCGAGCCGCGCCCATCGTCGTCAGGGGTGGATTGCGGCGGCGCTCCTGGCAGCGGCCGCAGTCGGTGTGCTCGGAGTGGGCGCCTGGGGCATTGCCATTCCGGAACCCTCCTCGTGGGCGATCTTCAACTCACCTAGCGTCCGTCGCGAGCCCCCGGCTCTCGTGCCGATGATCCCCGAAGCCTTGCCGCTGGCTGGCGCCACCGAGATGTTCGTCGCAAGAAGTCGAGCGCATCTCGCCCGCGGGCGTTTGCGTGACGCGTTGAACGAGCTCGATCGCGTGCCGATCGGCGACACATCACGCCCCGAGGCTGACCGGCTTCGTGCCGAGATTCAGCGCCAACTACTCAACGTAGCGGCCGCGGAAGGGGCTGGAATCTCGCAGGAATGAAGTGCCCAAAGTGCGGATATCTGGGGTTCGAGACCGGCGACCGTTGCCGCAATTGCGGCTACGATTTCTCGCTCGCGGCGCCGGTTGCTGAGGCGGCGCGAGAGTTGCCGCTCAACCTTCGCGACGGGTCAGTCGCGCCGATGGCTGATCTCGATCTCACTGGCCCTGAGATGCGCGACGATCGCCGGGCACTCGATCTTGATCGTCTGATCGGTGGCAATCCGACTCCGACCGACATCACCGTCAAGGTCAACGAGCGGCGGGGCTCACCCACACTGGTCACCAACTCCGCCGCGTCGGGCGCACCGCCAGTCGCTTCAGCGCCACCGGCGGTTCGTCAGGCAGTCACATCCACCTCTCGGGGAGGATTGCCCCTCTTCGCACCGCCGTCGAGCGAGGCAGACGACACGCCGCTCATCACCAAACCGCGCCCGGTCCGGCCGCCGCTGTCGGTGCGACGTGCCACACCCGACGTGCCGCGACTCCGTCCTCGTCCTTTTCGACCGCGGAGCGACGAATCGCCTCTCAACCTCCAATCCGACGACATCGATCGCATCCCAGATGGGGATGACGAGGCAGGGATGGATGTTGCGCCGCTTCGAGAGACGCTCGCGAATCAAGCGCAGGCTGGTCTGGTGGCGCGCGTTGGAGCCATGCTGATCGACGTGGCGGTAGTCGGCGGCATCGATGCCGCGATTGTTTATCTCACCCTCGCGATGACAGGACTCGGCAACGTGGTTGACTTGACCGCGCCCGCGATCGCTGCACCGCTGGGAGCGTTTTTGCTGCTGCTCAACGGTGCCTACCTGGTGGCATTCACTGCTGCCGGCGGTCAAACCATTGGCAAGATGCTCACCGGCATCAAAGTAGTTGGCGACGATGGACGGCGAGTGGCGATCACGGCAGCTGTCCTGCGGGCGCTTGGCTGCCTGGCGTCCTTCTTCACCGTCGGCCTCGGGTACATTCCCGCCCTTTTCACGTCGGATGCCAGGGCCCTCCAGGACCGGGTTGCGGGCACGCGCGTCGTGCGTTGCCGGTAGGAAGGTTCCAAAGTTCCAGGGTTCCAAAGTTCCAGGGTTCAAACGATTCGACGGTTCAAACGATCCAGGTTCGCAAATCTCATCGCTCGAGGTTCTACGGTTCAAAATTCAACGGCGGCCCAGTGACTTCAGCACCCAGAACCTTGGAACTTTGGAACCCTGGAACTTTGGAACCTTGACAAAGAATCGCTTGGCACTTGTCATCGCGACGGCAGGCTTTGTCGGGTTCGTGCCGGTTGCTCCAGGGACTGCCGGCTCGGCGGTTGGCCTCTTCATTTACGTCGTCCTTCGCGTGATCGATAGCGCCGTCGCAGAAGCGGTGATGATCGCGTTGGCGTTTCTCCTCGGGATCTGGTCGGCGGAGATCGTCGAGCGGCAGTTGGGCAAGGATCCGGGACCGGTGGTAATCGACGAAGTCCTGGGCATGCTGGTCACGCTCGCATTCCTGAACGTGACTCCTGTTGGTGGGCTCGTCGGGTTCCTTGCCTTCCGCATCTACGATGTGCTGAAGCCCTATCCAGCGGCGCGGCTCGAGCACCTGCACGGCGGGCCTGGCATCATGTTGGATGACCTCGTTGCGGGTGTGTACGGCCATGTGACCATGCGATTACTGATCGCTGTTTTGCCCGGTGTGCTCGCATGAGCGGCGTTCCGATCCGGCGGGCGGCCATACTGGCGATCGGCAGTGAGTTGCTGACCTCGTCGCGTCTCGATACCAACTCGTTGTTCATTACCAGCGCACTGAATGAGATTGGCATCGAGGTCTTCTTCAAGTCGGTTGTTGGTGACGATCGCCAAGAGCTGGCGGCACAATTCGACCACGCCCTGAAACGAGTCGATCTGGTCGTGCTGACGGGGGGTCTGGGCCCGACGGAAGACGACGTCACGCGCGAGGTCGTTGCGGAGCGGCTTGGCTTGCCGCTCACCGAGGACCCGGCGATCACAGACGCGATTCGCCGTCGATTCGCGATGCGTGGTTGGGCCATGCCCGAGATCAATCGGCGTCAGGCGATGGTGCCACGTGGCGCGATCGTGCTGCCGAACCCCAATGGCACGGCGCCGGGTTTGTGGATCGAGACCGGGAGCAAGGCGGCTGCGCTCGTGCCCGGTCCGCCACGGGAGATGAAGCCGATGGTGCAAGCCATCGTGACCGACCGATTGATCCCACGTGCCGATGGCGTTCGGCTTGTGCGGCGCGTGCTCCGGATTGCCGGGCGCAGCGAGTCGCGCGTCGAGGAGCTCACGCAGCCCGTGTATAGCCAATGGCGGTCGGGCAGGATACCCATCGAAACCACCATCCTTGCGTCGCCCGGCCAGATCGAGCTGCATCTCTCCGCGCGCGGCTCGGACGAGCGCGCCATGGACGCGGCGTTGACAACCGCGACCGACGAGATCCGACGAGTCCTGCCTCATGACCTCTTCAGCAGTGACGGCGAATCTCTGGAGGAAGTCGTGGGTGGGTTACTCCGCGCGCGCGGATGGCGTGTTGCGCTCGCCGAGTCGTGCACCGGGGGACTGGCGACTTCTCGTCTGACCGACATCGCGGGCTCGTCCGACTACGTGGACAGGAGCGTGGTCGTCTACAGCAACGCCTCGAAGATCGATCTACTGGGCGTATCGCCGGCGTTGATCGAAGAGCATGGGGCCGTGAGCGAGCCAGTGGCCACCGCCATGGCGAAGGGGATCCGCGAGAAAGCGCGAGTTGACGTGGGCGTGGCCATCACGGGAATCGCGGGCCCAGGCGGAGGCTCCGAGGCCAAACCGGTCGGCACGGTGTGTATCGCGGTCGCATGCGGGGACACCCAGGTCCGCACGTTTCGTTTTCCAGGGAACCGCGAGGTTGTGAAAACGTTTGCTGCTTTCACGGCCCTCGACATGGTACGCCGTGTTTTGATCAAGGCCTCCCCGAACGTCGACTGGGACAGGAAGTAAGGGGAGGAAAGTTACAAGTTACAAGTTACAAGTTCAAAGGTCGTGGCCACCGACGAGCCGCTCAAACCATCGGGGCGTTGCGCACAAATCGTCCCGTTTGTAACTTGCAACTTGTAACTTGTAACTTAGCGTATGCGTCTCTTTGTCGCCGTCGATCTGTCACCGGAGACTCGCGCACAACTGGGCGCGGTGCGTGAGCAGATCGACTCATCGTTGAACGGACGGCGTGCGCCGCGAATCACCTGGGTGAAGCCAGAGGTCGCTCATCTGACGGTGCAGTTTCTCGGCGAAGTCGCGGATCACGATGTCGACCAGGTCACAGGAGCGCTTGGCGGCCACAGCCTCGCGGATGGGCCTTTTGTCGTGTCGTGGGACGCCCTGGGTGCGTTCCCTGACACGCGTAGACCGCGAGTCCTGTGGCTCGGGGCGGCCAGCGGTACGGAGTCGATGCAGGCACTCGCGCGTGAAGTACGCAAACGTCTCGCGGCGGTCGCGATCGTCGATGAGGATCGTCCCTTTAGAGCCCACGTCACGGTTGCGCGCGTACGCGATCCAGGAAGCGGCGTGCGCTGGTCCGACATCGTGTCAAGTGTTCGTCCCGGCCGCACCATGATGCACGTCGATCACGTGACGCTCTACCACAGTCAATTGTCGCCAGATGGTCCACGCTATACGGCACTCGCGACCTGGACACTTTGAACTTTGAACTTGTAACTTTGAACTTGTACCTATCTCTGATGGACCCCCTCCTTCCTCTCATCGTCGGCTACGGCCTTGGATCGTTACCGCTGGGTTACCTTGTGGCCAATCGGCTCAAGGGGATCGACCTGCGGCGCGTTGGAAGCGGCAACGTGGGCGCCACCAACGCCTACCGGAGTGCCGGGTTGGCGCTCGCAATCATCGTGGTGCTCGTCGATGTCGCCAAAGGAGCCAGCAGTGTGATGATTACGGCTCGCGTGACGAGCGGGACCGCCGCGCCAGTCGCTGCAGGCGTCGCCGCGATCATCGGTCATGCTTATCCGGTGTGGCTCCGGTTCCAGGGCGGCAAGGGTGTGGCAACGGCGTGCGGAGTCTTCTGGACGCTGGCGCCGGTGGCGACCGCGATTGCGGCCGGGTCGTTTCTGGTGGTCGTGTGGATCACGCGGTATGTGTCGATGGGCTCGGTGGTTGCCACGGCGCTCCTTCCTCCAGTGGCGTGGATCACGAACGAACCAATCCCGGTCGTGACTGGAGCAGCCGTCACCGCGATGCTGGTCATCCTGCGCCACCGTAGCAATCTCGTGCGGCTTCGCGCTGGCACCGAGAGAAGGCTGGGGCACAAGGCGTGAGTCAGACGGTTGCCGTTCTCGGAGCCGGAAGCTGGGGCACCGCGCTCGCGATTCATCTGGCTCGCGTCGGTCACGAGGTCCGCCTGTGGGGGCGGGACTGTGCGCTTGTCGAAGAAATGTCGAAGCGTCGCGCCAACGCCGTCTATCTGGCCGATGTCAACTTTCCGGCCGCTCTGACCACCACGCATTCGCTTGACGCGGCGCTCAGCGGTGCGGGCATGGTGGTGTTGGCCGTCCCGTCGCATGGGCTCAGGCACGTCCTCGATGGGGCATCGGCATTCGTGTCCGCGGATGCGCTCGTGGTGAGCGCGACCAAGGGGCTGGAAGAGCAGACCCTGCTCCGCATGTCAGAGGTCGTGACGCTCGCGGTACCGCACGTCCGCGAAATCGCGGTGTTATCAGGGCCCAGCTTCGCAGCCGAACTCGCTCGCGAGCTGCCGACGGCGGTGGTGGTCGCGTCAACGACGAACGGCGCCGCCGAACATGTGCAGCACGAGTTTCGGTCAGGCGCCCTGCGCTTGTACGGCAGTTCAGATGTGGTCGGCGTCGAAATCGGCGGCGCTCTGAAGAACATCATCGCGATCGCAGCGGGCGTGGTCGAAGGCCTTGAGCTTGGGCACAACGCGCTGGCGGCACTGATCACGCGTGGACTTGCAGAGATTGCGCGGCTGGCAGTGGCCCTCGGGGCGCAACGCGACACATTAGCAGGCCTGGCCGGGCTCGGGGACCTTGTGCTGACCTGCACGGGCGACCTCAGTCGCAATCGGCGTGTCGGGATCGAGCTGGCGCACGGTCGTACGGTCGCGGACATTGTCTCGAGCACGCGCATGGTCGCCGAGGGAGTTCGAACGACTCGTGCGGCGATTGAACTCGGTCGGCAACATGGCGTGGAGCTTCCA
>CAWJEM010000001.1:0-148620 GCA_963841905.1 uncultured Acidobacteriota bacterium | reverse complement strand
TCAATCATCCTGACGACGGGCTGGTGATCGTGTTGATGTCCACCGCCTGGATGGCGACGAAGTCCCACTTGTCGGATGCGATCTCTGACCAACGCCAGCTGTTTCGTGGCCGACAGCTCGGGATCAACCAGGTGACGTCAACGTCGCAGCCGCCCCGATACTCGGCGGCTTCTTTCCCTTGCGCGCACCAGCTGACCTGCAAGCCGATGTTCGAGAACGCGGCGCGCAGCCGCCTGCGTGAGTGGGCTGCACGGGCGCCTTGCTGCGCGCCGGCGAGGAGGTTGACGCCTCCGAAGGCCGCGATGCCGGTCGCCGCTGCGACCAGGTGGAATAAATCGCGTCTGCCGGGCTGAAAGCAAAACTCTGGATGCACTGCGTCCTCAATTTCTGACTCCGGACTCCGGGCTCCGGGTCTAGTTGGTGCTCACCCTGTGCAGCACGATCGTGCTCACCGGGCTGCCGTCCGGAAAGGTCGCGGTTCGATCATCAGGCCGCGCTCGACCAGCTCGAATCGGAGGTGCAACTGGACCGTCGCGCCGTTGTTGAAGCACTGGATGATGAGCGAGTTCGACTGCATCACAGTTCGACTGACGACTGTGCCGTCATCGAAGCTGGCAAAGCCGCGATCCGTGCTGTCGCAGAGATGAAGCAGGGTGTCGCGGGCCGCGAGCGCGTACGTGCCGTCGGTGCGCAGGATGAGACTGCGCCGCGCGTCGCCGCCGTCGGAGGGGTCCACGCCCATCCAATACCCATGAAAATCGGCGTGGCCCCGGGACGGCGCTGACGCCTGGTCCGACCTGGCCGACATGCCTGCCATGAGAACGACTCCGAGAACACTGGCGGTGACGAGTGCGGTTCGCATACCTTGGCCTCCTGCATGATGGTAGAGCGATACGCTATCGCTGGGAGGACGCTGGTGACGGCGCCCACAGCACCGGGTGCAGCGCGTTCGTCTTCTTGTCGAACGTATGGCCGGCGAACAACCCGTTCGAGCTCGCCACGTTCACTGTCTCGAACCGCCCCAGTGAGGGCATCTCGACCATCCCGACGTCCGCGGTCCAGATGAACGCGTGCCGCCGGTGTCCCTTGGTGCCGCTCTCGCCGATGATGGCGCTAGTCTCAGTGACGAAATCGCCCCTGCTGTTTATTCCGCCGAGGGTTCCCAGGTCAATCAGGCCACCGTCTTCTGTCCACGCGATCGCGTATCGTCGCCGCTCGGGGTCTTGCTGTAGCCGGTGACCAGCCCCGATGAGTTGAGGTGAGAGGCCCAGCTGAAATCGCCTCCAAGCGTGCCGATATCAACGAGCCCGTTTGCCTGTGACCACACGAACCCGTGCGTCTCGCCGCTCGCCGTCGTGCCGAACCCGACGATGGTGCCGGCGTCGTTGATCGCCGTGGGCCTATCTCGTCGCCGCCGAGGAAACCGATGTCCTGGTCATTGGTCTGCGACCAGAAGAAGGTTCCCTCCGTGCCGTCCTCCCGCTGCACGATGCCCGTCAGCGCGCCCTGCCGGTTCATGTACCACGGCAGCATGTCGCGGCCGAGCGAGCCGTATCGGACAGGCCTGTCGTCTTCGTCCACGCGAAATGCGCCAGCCGGTTTCAGCAAAGATGGATCCGATGATCAGACTGCCGTTCTCGGTCGCGAAGAGTCCCGTGCTGTCGACGAGACCGGTCGGATCGAGATCCACGATGCCGCCGGCCCTGGTCCACATGAACGCGTGTTCAGGTCCGCCAGGGATGCTCGAGCTGCCGACAACCAGACCGCTGCTCGTGACGTCTGCCGGAATGGTGTGGCCGCCGCCGAGATCGCCAATCGTGACGAGGCCTTCCGCAGGAGTCCATATGAAGCCAAGCAGCTCTCCGCCGGGCGTATCGGCGGCGCCGGTAACGATGCCGTTCACGCTGACGCCGGTGACAAGGCTCTCGGTGCCCCCGAGCGTGGGCACGACGAAGCCGGTCTGCGCGCTCCAGACGAACCCCGAATCCTCCTGGAGGTTGCCGGCCACGACTCCGTTGTCGCTGATCAGATGCGCGGAGCTGGCGACGTTCGCTCCGGTGTCTAGCTGCGTGATCGTGTAGGCCTGCTCGGCCTGTGGTTTCTGCTCGCCCGAGTCGCCAGCTGACAGCGGGGACGCGAGCAATCCGATGGCACCCCACAGACACAGCACCGTGACCGTGGCTCCTGGTGATACAAGCTTCATCGACGACCTCCTCTTTCGATCCGGTTACGGCTCAGGAACAACTGCTCGTCACCCGCAGGGTGACGACCGAGGGCGAGCGAGGTCTGGCAGGCGTCGCTGACGCTCTGCACCATCTGGCTCGCGGTGAGGGTGTAGGTGCGGTGATTGGGCGGCCACAGCCGAACAAATCACCAATAACCAAGCTTAAGAGCCGCCACGGACGGCAGTAACAAAATAGTCTTTCGCCTTATCGTCGATGAACACGGCGCCGAGCGAAATCCACGTCCCACGCCACGGGCGTAAAGAGCGTGATCGGTAGTAGACGACCAGTAGATGGCCGCGCGATCCATGAAAGGATGGCCCGCTGGCAATGCCAGATCGCACGTTCCCAGATCCAACAGGCTCGTAAGCTCGTTACGGTTCGGCACACGCCAGTCGCCGGCTACGCTGCCATCTGCGAGGCCGCATGCTACGTTACCGTTAGCCAATGCATTTGCTGCCGCAAGAGCATCAGCCCAGGTTTGCTCGCCAAGGCAGCGGGCGTTCTTTAGCCACGTCAGCCCCGTGAGATTGTCTGTGACCGTCCCGTCACCGTTGTCGGTAAAACGGGGGTTCGGAACCGGAACACCCGCCTGATAGTGGCCGTCATCACCCGTCGCAAAGCTGATCGTCTGCCCGGTCTTTAGGACTCCGCCGCCGCTCACCTGCGTCGTGCAGCCCGCGATCACTACATCGACGGTAGTGACACCGTCGCTCAGCTCACCTACGCAGTCCTGCGGCAGGATCGCAGTGGAGAAGTTGAAGGCCCCGCCTTGTTCGCCTTGGTGACGACGACGCCCTCCCAGGTGATGGTCGCGTTCCTTCTTGCTTGGTCGCCCTCAATCCGAACCGCGCCTTGCGCAATCTCCGCGACAGTGATGTGTTGCGCATGGGCTGGAAACACAATACCGACCAAGAATGCGAATACTCCGATGACCGTTGCGGTGATGCGCTTCATAGGATCCCTCCTGTTGTGTCACTACCTGCCGGTTTGCCGCCTGCTCTTACCGCCGAGCGATCCCGTGCGGCCGGCCAGCAGTGTGGGCGAGGCGCCTGACGGCGCCAATGGAGGGGTCTGCCGTTTTTCGATGGGCAGGTCTGCGAATTCCGCCTAGGTAGGTCTACGGATCCGCGGCGCGAGTCACTTTTCATCGGCTGCTTGCTGCCGGGTTACCGCTGCCATCCGTACAACTACCCATCACAATTCGCAGACCTACGGATTCAAATACGGCGGAGCCCTCCATTGGCGCGGCCCCGTCAATCGCCGACACTGCGAGCGCGAGGCGCGAAAGAAGTCGCGCAGTGACACATAGGGAGCACGTATGAAGCACACGGTAATCGGACCACTTGTCATGGCGGTCCTTTTGGCGGTGGGTCTCCTCTCGGCGGCGGCGCCACCGGGGCAGGGCGCGCGCCCCAAGGACTGCTCGCTGCAAACGCCGAACGGCACCTATCTGTTGCGTACAGCGGCTTTCAGATGGTGGACGGCCAGCAGGTGCCGTTCGTCTTCTCGGGCCAAGAGCGTTACGACGGAAACGGCGCGATGACCGGCGTCAATACATTCAGCATCAACGGCGCCATCTCGCAGAACGTGACGTACACCGGCACCTACACCGTCAATCCGGACTGTACCGGCAGCGACATCTTGGTGGATGACGAGACGGGCGTGACCCAGCACTTCGACGTGTTCATCCAGCGAGATGGTGACGCGATCAGTTTCGTTCAGACCGATCCCGGCGTCGTGGCCGCAGGCATCGAGCGGCGCGTGGACAAGTAAGACTCGTGGCTCGACCGTCCGCGACGAGCGGACGCGTTCGAGCGCGGTTCGTCGAAATCGTCAAGGGTGGTTGAGGGGTCTACGGATCCGCACGGTCACCGTCGTGCCGCGACCTGGAAACGAGTCAATCTGTGCGTCCCGCCCAGCATGTCCACGCGCTCGGCGACGCCCTTCAGGCCAAAGCCGCCGGGACGGCTCGCCGCGGGTGGCACCCAGGGCGCGAGTGCCGATCTCGTTCTGCTACGAGGTAATCCGTTAGCCGATGTAGGTCAGACCCGTACCCGGATGGCGTCATCACACGCGGCTGTTGGCTCGATGCCGAAAGCTTGCGGCGCAGGATGGAGGCGTTCGACGGTCGGGCCCGCATGTTGAAGGCGAAAGCGACGCACCACAAAGACTCAGGCCGCATGGATGAGCCAGGGTCGAAAATCACGCCTTCGGAGCCGGCAGCTCGGACACGGCCATATCGGTCGTCCAGAGCCAGGAGCCGTCCGGCTGCTTTCGCATCAGGCCCATGTAGTTGCCGCGGTCGGCGACCCGCGTCGGGCCACCGATCGTCCTGGCGTAGGTTCCGCGCACGAACGCGAGCCCGTCGCCGCCGACGATTTCATCGGCCGTAATTGCAAACTCCTCGAATGGCGGAAACGTCTCCAGCCAGGCGCGCATCGCCGCCCGGCCGCGGATCGACGGCTGATGCGGTGGGAACCGGATCGCATCCGCGGTGAACATGCGCGTGATCGCGTCCCAGTCGGCCCGCCGCACGGCGGCCTCGTCCTTCTCGATGGCCGCGCGGATCCCGGCGAGGTCGGGTTCAGTCAGCGCCATGGGTTCGACATTATCGCCGACACGAGCGCACTGATGATCAACGATCGCTCATCCGGCGCCCAGCCCGTGGCAGCGGTGGCGCCGACTTCCGCAATGATCTGCTGCGCGGAGTCGGCGCCCAGGCCGGTTAGCTCGGCGAGCCGCTGCACCGCATCATGATGTTCAGTCAGCAGGTCCGCCATTCGTTGATCGAAGTTACGTGAATTGTGAGGTTAGAACCTTTCCGACAGCCAGAGGCGCCTGCCATCGACACTGTCGAACGTGCCCTTGCCGCCCTCGGACCAGTCGCAGCCACGGCCAGGGTGGGGGAGGTCGCTCCAGGGCTCGGGCGCGACCCACCCGTTCGAACGCCACGCGATATCGAACTGGCCGTCGGCGCGAATTCTACCGATGTAGACCGGCTTCCAGGTGTGGTGGTTCCTCTCGTCCACCTTGTACCTGCCGACCGGACTCGGCACCTCGAGGCCCTCCAAAGCCCTCAACACCGCCGCCACGTCAGTGCTCCCGGCCTTCTTCACCGCTTCTGCCCACAGGTGAACGTGGACGTAGGCGTGCATCATGGGATCGCTGATGACGGCCTGCTCGTCGGGAATGTCCCGCTTCTTCGCCCACTCCTGGTACGCCTTGACGAACTTGAGATTCTCCGGAGTCTGGAGCGACATGAAGTAGTTCCACGATGCCAGGTGGCCGACGAGCGGCTTGGGGTCGAGTGTCTGCAGCATCACCTCGCCGACGCTGAACGACATCACGGGACAGCGCTCGGCGGTGACGCCCTGGCGGGCGAGCTCTTTGAAGAACGGCACGTTGCTGTCGCCGTTGATCGTGTTGATGACAGCTGCATCGCCGCCCGCCGCGAAGCTCCTGATACTGCCGACGATCGTCTGGTAGTCCTGGTGCTCGAACGGCGTGTATTCCTCGACGATGGCCGACTCCGGCACCTGCTTCATCCTTGTGAGATACATCCGGAGGATCGTGTTGGTCGTGCGGGGGTACACATAGTCGGTGCCGACTAGGTAGAACCTCTTCCGGTTGCCTCCGTCGGTCGTCATCAGGTAGTCGATGCCGGGCGTGGCCTGTTGGTTGATGGTCGCGCCCGAGTAGATGATGTTCCTTGAGCACTCCTCGCCCTCGTACTGTACGGGGTAGAAGAGGAGGCCGTTGTGCTTCTCGAAGACGGGAAGCACCGATTTCCGGCTGACGGAGGTCCAGCACCCGAAGACGGCCGCGACCTTGTCGTGGAGCAGGAGCTTGTTCGACTTCTCGGCATAGAGGTCCCACTTGGACGCCGGGTCCTCCACGATCGGCTCCACTGTTCGGCCCAGGATGCCTCCGGCCGCGTTGATCTCGTCGATCGCCATCAGGATCACTTCTTTGAGTCGCGCCTCGCTGATGGCCATGGTGCCGGTCAGCGAATGCAGGACACCGACCTTGATCAGGCCCTTGTCCTGCGCGGCGCGGATCGTCGAAGACCCGAGCGCGAGCCCCGCGCCCGATCCAAGGGCGAGCCCGGCACCAGCGGCCAGGCTCGATCGAATGAACGCTCTTCTCGAATGCGCAATCATGTCGTCTCCTTTCGTCGTGTCGAGCTTGACGCGGTGACTACGGAACGCAGCCAACCTGGTTGCGAACCGCCGTGATCGCGTCGAACAGTTCGGGCACCGCCGGGCCCTGGACGAAGTCAGGCGGCTGGAAGTGGCCGTCGGTGTGTGCGGCCATGTCGGCGAGCTGACCGCAGGCGGCGGCGACTTTCCCCTGCGCGAGCAAACGGTCGGCGCTGACGAGCATGTCGCGCAACTCCTGCAACCGGCCCTGGGCCGAGTCGCCGGGCCCGACGCCCCCCAGCATGCCGTCAGCAACGCCCCGATCGAACAGCGCGATCACTTTCGCGAGCGCGGTGACAGGGCCGATGAAAGGGCCGAACGATACGGGCTCGCCCTTCATGGAAAGAGTGGCGCTCACGGTATTGGTCGCCGTATCGATGATCGAAACACTCTGGCTTTCGCGGTTCAGCACATAGACGTGCATGCCGTCCGGCGTCACCGCGACGCCACGGGGAACTTCCCCTACCGGCACGGAGGCGATGATGGTGTTAGTCGCGGTATCGATGACCGAAACATTGCCACTCTCGAGGTTCGTCACGTAGACGCGGGTGCCATCAGGCGTTACCGCAATACCCAAGGCTTCCGGCGCCACCGCCACGGTGGCGATCACGGTGTTGTAGGTCACGCTGTTGACAGAGGACAGAGGACCGTAGGCCTCCGTGGCATCGTGGCTCTGGTAATTAGCCGTCTGCAGTCGCAGGGTGGCGGACAGAATGGTGTCTGTAATGCCCGCCAGGTTGAAGACGAACCAATTGCGAATCTCGTCCGAGAGGAACTGCCCTGCGGCGTAATTCGTGTTGCTCGGATCGTGAAAGCCGGTCGCATCGTACCAGCCACTATCAGTGAAGTTGATCGTGATGGTCGCCGCATCGGCCTGCGGTGACCACGCGAGAACGAGCGCGAGCGCGATTAGAATGGCACCGGACGTGTTCTTCATCAAAAACTCCACGTCGTAAACACGCTCGCGCATACCATCACTGCCAGTTGGATGCGTCGCCTCATCGTAGACCTCCGGTTGGTTCAGCGCCGCGAGCGATCCCGCGGCTGGCCAGCAGTGTGGGCGAGGCGCCTGACGGCGGCAATGGAGGGGTCTGCCGTTTTTCGCTGGGCAGGTCTGCGAATTCCGCCTAGGTAGGTCTACGGATCCGCGGCGCGAGTCACTTTTCATCGGTCTGCTTGCTGCCGGGTTACCGCTGCCATCCGTACAACTACCCATCACAATTCGCAGACCTACGGATGCAAATACGGCGGAGCCCTCCATTGGCGCGGCCCCGTCAATCGCCGACACTGCGAGCGCGAGGCGCGAAAGAAGTCGCGCAGTACACATAGGGAGCACGTATGAAGCACACGGTAATCGGACCACTTGTCATGGCGGTTCTTTTGGCGGTGGGTCTCCTCTCGGCGGCGGCGCAACCGGGGCAGGGCGCGCGCCACAAGGACTGCTCGCTGCAAACGCCGAACGGCACCTATCTGTTCGCGTACAACGGCTTTCAGATGGTGGACGGCCAGCAGGTGCCGTTCGTCTTCTCGGGCCAAGAGCGTTACGACGGAAACGGCGCGATGACCGGCGTCAATACATTCAGCATCAACGGCGCCATCTCGCAGAACGTGACGTACACCGGCACCTACACCGTCAATCCGGACTGTACCGGCAGCGACATCTTGGTGGATGACGAGACGGGCGTGACCCAGCACTTCGACGTGTTCATCCAGCGAGATGGTGACGCGATCAGCTTCGTTCAGACCGATCCCGGCGTCGTGGCCGCAGGCATCGAGCGGCGCGTGGACAAGTAAGACTCGTGGCGCGACCGTCCGCGACGAGCGGATCCCGGTCGCGGTGGTCCTGCTGACCCAGCGGATTCCTTGATGACGCTGATGATCGTCGAAGACAACCCTCAGAGGTGGCACTGGAGCCGCCGACGCACCTCCAGCAGGTCGTCCTTGAGCACATAGCCGCACGCGCCCGCGTCGCAGGCGGCCGCCAGTGCAGATCGTCGTGGCACGACGACCGTCACCTGTTTGTTGACGCCGGTGCTCGTGGATGTCTTGACGCGTTCGAGCCGGTTCGTCGAAATCGTCAAGGGTGGTTGAGGGGTCTACGGATCCGCACGGTCACGGTCGTGCCCCGGCCCGGCGACGAGTCAATCGTGTGCGTCCCGCCCAGCATGTCCACGCGCTCGGCGATGCCCTTCAGGCCAAAGCCGCCGGGACGGCTCGCCGCATGTGGCACCGCGGGCGCGAATCCCTGGCCGTTGTCTCGAATCTCGATCTCGATCTCGTGCTCGCGGCAGCGCACGCGGACCTCGGCCTGGTCCGCGTGCGAATGCTTCAACACGTTGTTGAGGCTCTCCTGGATGACGCGGTAGACAGTGATGTCGCTGCCGGCCTCGAAGACGCCGTCGATGTCATCGACGTCGCTGCGGATCGAGACCGGGGCGATCTCGGCCATCTTCTCGATCATCGCCCGGATCGCCGTCGTCAGCCCGAGCTCGTCGAGGTGGTGCGGCCGCAGGTTGTAGGAGATGGTGCGGACCTCGTCGAGCGTCTGCGCCACGGCCGCGCCGATCTCGTGGAACTGGGTGAGCGCCTGTTCGTTCGGCTGCGACAGCGCTCCCAGCAGCGCACGATTCTTGACGACGAGCAGGTTCTGGCCGAGGCTGTCGTGCAGCTCCGCCGCGATCCGCTGCC
The DNA here is from genome assembly GCA_963841905.1 of uncultured Acidobacteriota bacterium. Classification (GTDB taxonomy): domain Bacteria; phylum Acidobacteriota; class Vicinamibacteria; order Vicinamibacterales; family UBA2999; genus JACCSI01. The sequence continues at coordinate 139,508 of CAWJEM010000001.1, read as the reverse complement.
GTTCACGCTCCTGCGATTCGATGAGCGCGCGCGAGAACGCCTGCTGGGCCGCCCCGGCGCGCTCGATCTGCGCGATGCGAGACCGCCAGAACAGCCAGAGCATGGCCATCACGATGGCCGCTGCGGCGGAACGGAACCACCACGTCTGGTAGAAGGGCGGCAGGACCGTGACGGCGAGCGACTGCCCGATCTCGTTCCACACGCCCTCGCCGTTGTCAGCGGTGACGGTGAAGGTGTAGGAGCCTGGCGGGAGGTAGGAATAGTACGCCGTTCGCCGCGCCCCGGCGTCCACCCACTGACGATCGATGCCGCTCATCCGGTACCTGAATCTGATCGCCTGGGGACGGCTCCAGCTGAGGCCCGTATATTGAATCTCGAGGTTCTGCTGGCCGGGAGTCAGTTGAATCGGACCGCCGGGCTCGACCGGCGCCCGCTCGATCGCCGCGCCTTCGATCACGACGCGCGGCGGCTCGGTGTCACGGCGTCGGGGATCGATGACGACCACCCCTTTGGTGGTGGGAAACCAGAGGGAGCCGTCGTGCATCTTCCAGCCGGCGAGTGGATCCCCCACCCCTTCGCTGCTCAACATGCCGTCCGCTGTGGTGTATCCGAACGACTCCACGGTCGTGCGTCGGCCGTCGGCCACCTCGTTCAGTTGTGTCAGGCTGGTCCGCCAGATCCCGGAGTTGCAGTTCATCCAGAGGTTCGCTTCGTCGTCTTCCAGAATCTGGAAGATGTCGTCCTTGTAGAGCCCCTGGCGCGTCGAAATGTTTGCGAACTTCCCGTCCTTGAAACGGCTCAGGCCGCCGCCATGTGTGCCGATCCACAACGCCCCTGCGGCGTCCTGGTAGAACGCCTTGACGTGATTGGCCGCGAGGCCATCGTCGGTGGACCACGACGTCATCTGCCCGCCGGAGATACGCGTGATGCCGCTTTTGAGCGTGCCGACCCAGATGTTGCCGGAGCGATCCTCGAACAGCGCCAGCGCTCTATCGTCTGCCAGTCCGTCCTTCCTGGTCAGATGGGTCCGATGGCCGTTGCGCACACGGATCACCCCGCCGTCTTCGCGGAGGCCCATCCAGAGCGTGCCGTCGCGAGCCCGAAGCAGCGCGTACACACGATCCCATGGGAGCCCGGCGCCATCCGCGACCTCGACGAAGCGATCGCGGTGCCAACGCGCGAGGGTGGATCCTGAGAACGCCCAGGCCACGCCGTCGAAACTGCGGGCCAGGCCGCGCATCCGATTGTCCGACCGCCCATCGTTCGTCGTGAACACCGTGAACGCACCGTGCGCGAAGCGGCTCAATCCCCCGCTCAGACATGACCCAGATGCTGCCCGCCGCATCCTGGAAAATACTGCCGATGTGGTCGCTGGGCAGCCCATCGCGCCTGGTGTAGACCGTAAAGCGCGGCTGCCGCAATCGAACCAGACCCTGGTCGGTCCCAATCCAGAGCCCTTTGTCGGCGTCCGGGGCAATGACCTTTACCCGTGCGCTCGGCAAGCCGTCGGCTGATGCGTAGTGTTCGAATCGGTTGGCCGCGTAGCGAAAGAGCCCGCCGGTTGAGGTCCCGACCCAGATCGCACCCTCTCCGTCCTCGTACAACGACTCCACGGCGTCGGTCGTGAGCCCGTGAGCGGGACCGAACCGTGTCACCCCGCGCGAGTCCAGGCGATACAAGCCGCCGCGCACGGGCGCCACCCACAGCGACCCATCCGTGAACCGCTTCAACGTCTGGATGTCAGCGTGCGCGAGCTCGGCGGGGCCGGCATATGGACTCACGCGGCCGTCAGTAATCCTCGCGATGCCGCGGCTCGTGCCGACCAGCACCGCTCCTGGACCGTCGTCTGCGAACGCGCGGACGATACTGCCGGGACGCCGTCGGCAACCGTGTACGCGGAGAAGCTGCCGTCCCGCAGAGCGGTTGCGCCATTGCTCAGTGCCGATCCAGAGCGTGCCGGCGCGGTCTTCGAACAGGCTGACCGCGATAATCGCTCGAGAGGCCGTCCCTGCTCGTGTATGGCGTGAACCGGCCGCCCGCGAGCCGCGAGATGCCGCCGCCGAACGTCGCCAGCCAGAGGTCCCCATCACGGGTCTCGAGCAGCTCGTTCACCTTTGAATTGCCAAGGCCCGCGGTGTTGCTCGCGTTGAAGAGGGTGAAGCGAACGCCGTCGAAGCGGGCTGCGCCCTCGTAGGTCGCCAGCCACAGATAGCCATCACGGGTTTTCGTCACCGCGAGCACGGTGTTCTGCGGCAGCCCCTCTCGCTCCTGCCACAGCGTCTGCTGGTAACGCCCGAACACACGGGTCCCGCTCATCGACTGGGCGTTGGCGCCCGCAGTCCAGAACGCGCTCGCGAGTAGGATGACGACGAGCGCTGGCACGAGGCGGGGGAAAAACAAGAGGGGAGGGGTTGTAGGGCGAGCCTCGCTAGTTTCACGCCAGTTCCGACTGATGCTGCACCGCGAACTTGAGCAGCGCGTGGCTGCCGCGCAGTCCCAGCTTGAGGGCGATGTTGTTGCGGTGATGCTCGACCGTGCGGACGCCGATGTTCAGCAGCGCCGCGATCTCGCGGCTGGTCTGGCCGTCGGCAATCAGCTTCAGGATGCGGCGTTCGGTGGGCGTGAGCCCGGTCAGTGCGGGCTTCTGCTCGGCCAGCGCGGCCGCGCGACGGCTTCGCCTGATGAGGAGCGAAGAAAGCGTGGGGCTGACGTATTCCTGCCCTGACGCCACGGCCCGGATGCACTGGATGATCTCCGTGGTGGCGCTGTCCTTCACGACATATCCTCGAACCCCGAGGTCGAGCGCGGCATTCAGGTAATGTTCGTCCTTGTGCATCGTCAGCAGGACCAGCGGCACCGGCAGGCGCTGCTCGCGGACGGCACGCGCCACGGCAAAGCCGTCTTTGACCGGCATCGTCAGATCGAGTACGGCGACATCGGCGCCCGGGCCCTGCAGCCATTCGAGGGCTTGTTCACCGTCGGCGGCTTCGCAGACGACCTCGAGCTGCGGCGCGGTGTCGATGATCTGCCGCAGTCCCTGCCGGAAGATGGGGTGATCGTCGGCAATCAGGACACGCACCTTGCGATTCATTGCGGTACTCCATGTTGCGGACGGCGCCGTTCAATTCACTGCTGCCCCAGTTCTCCTTCGGCGCAATGTTCACGACGCGAGAGCGCGCGGTAGAGCCCCAGCGGGCGCGCCATGGGGGTCGATGACGACGGCAGCTCGGCCAGTTGACGAAACCTCGAAACGCGCGGCCGCTCACCTTCGGGCCGTCGTGGCGGAATCGGCAAGAACGGTTCGACTGGATCCCACAACGCATCTGGAAGCAGATTTCAGAGGTTTTGTTACACGGTCTAAGCACCCTGAGCACCCTACGCACCCTACGCACGCCAGGCACCAGCACCTTAGGCACCCCGAGGCACTTAGGCACCTCCGGCACCTTACCTCGCGCGCTCTTTGTACGGCGCGAAGTATCCCTTCCGCGAGCGGAGCTTGATATCGGGCCGCTTGACCTTGATATCGACTTTCCGCCAGAGGCCGTCCATGGCGCTGTTGGTGGAGGCGTATCCGAGATGGTACTGCGCCTTGATCTCGGCGAGGACCTTTTCATACGAGCTATCGAGATCCTTGAGCGCTGAGGGAAAGAAGGCCTGACCACCGGTCGCCTCGACCATCTGCTGGATTCGCATCTGCATCTGATGGCGGGCCGATCCCGTATGCTCGATCAGCCCGACGGCGTACACGGTCACGGTCGACGCCTTGAGCAAATCCATCAACTCCACCAAATTCAATTGCGATCGTGAGTCGGCGCCGTCCGTATACATCACCAGGATCGTGCGCCCGTCCTGCCCTTCCGCGCCGTCCAGATACACCCCCAGCGCGTCATACAACGCCGTCCAACCATCGGATTTCCGCATCCGAATGCGCTCCACCAGACGGGGGAAGTCGCGCTGCGGATAACGCGTGACGCGAACTTCGGTGTCGAAGTCCACCAGCGTGATATCGCGGGCCTCTGGCAGCAAATTCAGGAACTTGATGGCTGCGCTGCGTGCCAGCTTCAGGTCGGCTTCCATGCTCGCGCTCGTGTCGAGCATCAGCCCGAGGTGCGTCTCGACGTTGTCGGACTCGTCGCCGCGAACAAAGTGCTGAAGACGCTGCGGCCGCCCGTCCTCGACGATTTCGAAATCCGCCTCGTTGAGGTTCGTGATCAGGTTGCCCCGCCGGTCGACGGCGGTGACGCCGAACGTGACGAGCTCCACACCCGCGCGAAACACCTGTTGCGTGGGTTCCCGCGGATGACCTGTCCCCGGCGGGCGGGCGAACGTGTCCGAATTGGCCGCCGTCACCACGGTCAAGCCGACCAGCAGAACCACGCACGGCGGGGGCCACTGCAGGCGACGCATCTTGGTACGACGCAAAGTAACACAGTGACCGGACGATTCGGCCCCCTACCGCACGGTCCGGCAGGCGTATAATTAAAGGTCGTCCGTTATGGAAACCCCCGAGGCGGGGCGCTGGGGCACCACGGAATGAGGTGCCTCGCGGTCTGTCACACGGAGTTGGTGGTTCGACTGCTCGACGCAGTTCTCACCCCCAGCTGCGAGCTCGACGTTTTGGTCGAGAGCCCCGCCCTGGCGAGGCGCTTCGACGAGGCCAGTTTCGGCGTCACCGTCGGCGACGCCAAACGTATCGACACCTTTGTCCGCGCCGACGTCACGCCTGGCACCTGCGTCATCATCGAAGATAACGGCCGCCGCTCGCTCCGCAAGGTGCTGCAGGCCGTGCGTGCCGCTGGCGGCATCTTGATTTGGGTGCTCGGTACGCGGCCGGAGGACGCCCAGCGTGCGGATGACCTCCGGCCTCTGTTTCCCGAAATCACGAGCCTGACACTCGCCGAGCTCACCGGCCCCCCACTCATCGTCGAGCTCGGACGCTCGGTGGCCAGACAGAAGGTCCAGCAGTATCAGCGGTATTTCTCGGACGCCGATCGCGTCCTCATCCTGACGCACAACGATCCGGACCCCGACGCCATCGCCAGCGGCCTGGCGCTGCGCAACCTGCTGCGGCGAACGCGGCAAACAGCCATCATCGGCTGCATGTATGGTGTCAGTCGACCGGAGAACCTGCGGATGCTGAAGCTGCTCGACCTTCAAGTCGAGGTGCTGAGCGCAGAGCAGATCAAGAGCTTCGATCGCATCGCGCTGGTGGACGTCCAGCCACATTACTTCCCGGGCCTGCTACCGCAGGTCGACCTCGTCATCGACCATCACCCGGAGCAGCACGGCTACAACGCGGTCTTCAAGGACATCCGGCCCGAGTATGGCTCCACCTGCACCATTCTGACCGAGCACCTCCGCGCGGTCGACATCGACATTTCCGAGCGCACCGCCACCGCGATGCTCTACGCGATCAAGTCCGACACGCTGTTCTTCAACCGGCAGGCCAACCGCGCCGACCTCGACTCGTTTTCCTATCTCTATCCGCTGTCGGACGCCACGATGATCCGCAAGATGGAAGGGTCGGAAATCACGGCCGAGCGACTCGATTACGTGATCAAGGCCTGGCAGCAAGGACGCATGGTCGAGCATGTGTTCTGTGCCTTTCTCGGCGAGCCGTCACGCGAAGACTTCATGCCCTACGTCGCGGACTTCTACCTCCAACTCGAAAACGTCCAGTGGTCCGTCATCTCGGGCGTGGTCAACGACACGTTCGTGGTGTCGGTCCGCAACCTTGGCTACTCCCGTAACGCCGGCGATTTCGTGCGGCGCTGGTTCAGTGATATCGGCAGCGCAGGCGGCCATCGCACCATGGCCAAGGCGGTGGTGCCGCTCGAAGCGTTTCAACGCAAGTTCGGCACCCATGAAGGCAGCCGCATCAATCAGCGGATGCTGGAGTTGGTACTGGCCTTCCTCCACGAATACGACAAGAACGGCCACGCCAAAGACGCGAAGGACGCCAAGGAGTCCAAAGAGCCGGTTACGAAGTAGCCAGGGCCTGCCGGAGATCGGCGATCAAATCCTCCGGATCCTCCAAACCAATCGACAACCGCATCATCCCGCGGGTCACGCCCGCGTGCTGTAACTCCTCGTCGGTGAGGCCGTACTGAGACGTGAGAATTGGCAGGCTGCACAAACTCTCGACCCCACCGAGGCTTGCCGCACGCTGGATGACGGAGAGGCGATCGAAGGCTCTGTAAGCGGCCGCCTGTCCGCCTTTGAGATCCACGCAAACCATTCCGCCGAAGCCCGACATCTGGCGCGCCGCGATGGCGTGATCCGGGTGTGAGGCGAGACCCGGGTAGTACACGCGCTCAACCTTGTCGTGCCGATCGAGAAACCGCGCCACCGCGATCGCATTGTCGTTGTGCCGCGCAATGCGAAGCGGCAACGTCTTCAACCCGCGGTTGAGAGCATACGCGGGCTGCGGATCCATCACGCCGCCCAGCAGCCGCCGATTTTTCGCGATCCGCGCCAGCAGCGCCTGGCTGCCAGACAACACCCCGCCGGTCACGTCGGAGTGACCATTCAGGTACTTCGTTGCACTCTGCATCGACAGGTCGATGCCCAGGGCCAGCGGCTGCTGATTGATCGGACTGGCGAAGGTATTGTCGATGCCCGACAGCACTCCTGCCGCACGACACGCCTGGGCGACCGCTCGAATATCGACGCACCGAAGCGTGGGGTTGATCGGTGACTCGAACCACACCAGCTTGGTCTTGGGGCCGATGACGCTCGCCGGGGTGGCGAGCTGCTCCAGCGACACGAACCGCCGCGTGACGCCAAAGTCAGTCATCAGGTGCTCGATCAGATGAAAGGTCCCGCCATAAATCGCCGAAGCGCACACGACCTCGTCACCGGCCTTGAGCAGCGAGAACATGGCGGTGGAGGTTGCCGCCATTCCTGAGCTGAAGACCAATGAGGCCTCGGCGCCATCAATCGCCGCCATCTTCTGCTCCACCGCGACAATCGTGGGATTCTCGTAGCGGGAGTAGAGATACGCGGACAGGCTGCCCTCCTGATATCGTTCGACGTCGCGTGCCGAGGCGAAGACGAACGTGGCGGTCTCATAGATCGGCGTCGTCAGCGAAGTCGAACCGCCCGACGACGTCCGTTCGCCGCGATGAATGAGGTCGGTCTGTGTGCCCATCCGATCAGCATAAGTGAACTTCAAGGTTCCCAGGTTCCAGAGTTCCAACGTTCCAGAGTTCCGAGGTTCGAACCACGTAACGCTGAACCCTGGAACTTTGGAACCCTGGAACTTTGGAACCTTGGAACTCTGGAGCCTTAGACGCTCTCTTCAGGTGCCGTCGCGCGCAAGTGTTCCCCCGACGCCGCCACGACGGGCTCGATGAAATCGCGGTAGGCGTCCTCGTATCCCCGCTCCATCAGTTCCGATAGAGGATGGTGCCGATCGGAGCGGTCGTCGTAAGCGCCGTTCAAATCAAATGCGCCCACCGGATTGTAGGAAGGTCGAATCGCATAGACGGCTCGGAAGCGGTGCTGCACGTGATGTAAGGCATCCCGTACGACGGCCGCATCCATCGCGCCGGTGTGATCGCTGATGCGCCCCAGCGGATCGAGACGCGGACGGGATAGCTCGTGCGGGCCTGGAGGCGGGGGCGACCCCGATACGAGGATCAGCTGTTCGGCGCCGGCGGCCGCCGCTTCTTCGAGCAGCCTCGCCAGGCTTGCTGGTCGATCGATCAAGCGGTGCACTTCGCCACGCCAGAACGAGTCGGCGGCAAATCGCACCAGCGTCGGCTCGGTCAACCCCGAAACGCTGACCGACGCCCGCATGACGTCGATCAGATGATCTCGCGCCAGACCGTTAAGGTCGAAGGCTTCGGCCCGTCGCGCGCCGACCGAGCCCGGGGGCGGGAACAGCGCTCGGCGATACGGCTCACGAAGCAGTCCGAAGACCAGGTCACGTCGAGCATCGAGATCGTGGACGGCCAGCAGCAACTCGCTGAAACCGGGCTGGCCAAGATTTTCGGCGAGCAACTCGATAAATCGCCGGCTCAGGTCTTCGGCATCCGGCACCCTCAGCGGCGCGCCTCCTCGCAGCAGGTCCCAGAGGCCGTGAATAAAGTGCTGCGCCGCCACCGAGCCGTCGAGGGGCGTGCCCACCACCGCCCAGGCAAGCGGACCGCGCGAGCGCCGCTTCAAGGGCGCGCGTCGCCAGGCCATGAAGCTCCCGAGAACAATGGCCAGCACGCCCACAATCACGATGAGGGCGATGAGTCTGGGCAACCAGGTCGGCAGGGCCGCGGGGGCAAACGCCCCCGCGAGAAGATCGAGATAGCGCCGCATGACGCTCGCACCTCGGTCGAGTCCCGCCATGCCGAAGATGAGGCCGAGTGGATAGGCAACCAGGGCCAGGGCGAGAAAGACCAGCGGACTGGCGAGAACGCCAGCCAGTGCGGCCAGCAGCCCAATGAGCCATCTGACCGTCCACCGCCAACGGTACAGGTGCTCGACTCCGCGAGTTCGCCACAGACCGTTCGGCTCCCACAGGCGGCTCGCCCCATCGACCGCAACAAACGTGGCCGCGACGGCACCAATGCCGCGGCCCGCCACCACATCGACTTTGACGCCGGCTTCGGCGAAAGCGCGCAAGACACCGGCGTGATAGGCGCCATCCGCACCCGTACCGCTCAAAACGAGGGCGGTGCGGCGTTCAGGTGAGTAGTGCTCGCTCACGACCTCTCGGGGGACACGTTTGGGTGACGAGCCGCGTGCGGGGCACCCGACACGTCTCGGCTATTCGTGAATGGTGACCAGCTTGAGGATCTCGAATCGGCGCGTGCCAAGGGGCGTCGTGACGACGACATCATCGCCCTCTTCCTTGTTGAGAATGGCCTTGCCGATGGGCGACGAGGTCGAAATCAGGCCCTTTTCCGCGTCCGCGTCCTCGGGCATCACGAGTTGGTAAACAATTTCCTGGTTCTGCTCGCGCAGCGTCACGGTCGACCCGAAACCCGCCCTGTCCTTCGGAATCCGGTCCATATTCATCAAGGCGATCTCGTTCATCCGCCGTTTGAGCATGGCGAGGCGCGCCTGGACGTACGTCTGACGCTCCTTCGCCGCTTGGTATTCGGCGTTCTCGCGCAGATCGCCCAACTCGCGGGCGCGCTGAATCTCCTTGGGCAGCTCGGTCTTGAGCTCGCGTTCCAGGGCCGCCACTTCCTCCTCGAACCGCTTGAGCAGTCTTTCCTTCATCGTCCCAAACGGGAAAGTGTACCACAGCCATCAATGCCGCCTCTTGGCTCGGCCGTGCAATGCTGTAAGTCGTGTCCGCGATAACCAGCCGACGCAACCCGATTGTTGCCCGCTTTCGCGAAGTGGCCCGCAGCGACGCCTCCCTCGCGGTGATCGACGGCTGGCACCTGCTTCACGAAGCGGCGGCGACTGGAATCGGGATTGAGCTCGTCGCTGTCGCTGAGCATCCGGATCGGGAGCCGGACGCCAAGCTTCTCACCCGGCTCGAGCGGTCTGGCGTGAACGTTGTCAATGTCTCGGCCAACGTGATGGACGCACTCTCGCCCGTGAAGACGCCCACGGGCATCGTTAGTCTCGTACGCCGCCGTCCCTGGAATATCGAGGGCGCTACCTCGGGTGAGCAGCCGCTCGTTCTCGCCGCGGTCGACATACAGGATCCAGGCAATATCGGTGCGATGATTCGATCCGCGGAAGCCGGTGGTGCCACCGGCGCCATCTGTGCCGGAATGACGGCTGATCCCTGGAGTTGGAAAGCATTGCGGGCGGCGATGGGGAGCACGTTTCGGCTGCCTCTCCACTATGATCGCGACGCCGCCCATGTTTGTCAGGCTCTCCGTGAGCGCGGCCTCCGTGTGGTGGCGACGGTGATCCGTGGTGCGAGACCGATGCAGGAGGTCGACCTGCGCGGTCCAACGGCGCTGTTCCTTGGCGGAGAAGGAGTCGGCCTCGATCCTCAGATCTTGCGCGCCGCCGATTCTCGCATCACTATTCCAATGCAGCCTCCGGTCGAGTCGCTGAACGTTGCAGTGGCTGCCGGCGTGTTGGTCTACGAAGCGCGTCGCCAACGCGCGGCTTCTTGAGTTGTTTCGCACGTGGCTACCCTTTTCGACGAGCCGTCGCTTCCTCCGGATCCCCGCACCGTACCACTGGCGGAGCGAATGCGCCCTCGTTCGCTCGATGAAGTCGAAGGACAGGACGAGCTCATCGGGCCGGGGCGCCCGCTGCGCGAAGCCATCGAGCGCGACCTGCTGCAGTCGATCATCTTCTGGGGGCCGCCAGGGACGGGCAAGACAACGCTGGCGAGGCTCATCGCGGATCTGACCGAGGCCGACTTCCTCGCCTTCAGCGCCGTTCTTTCGGGCATCAAAGAGGTCAAGGACGTCATGGCGGCTGCTCAGGAGCGCCGCCGGCGCCTGAGCCGCCGCACGATCGTCTTCATCGACGAAATCCACCGCTTCAATAAGGCCCAGCAGGACGCATTTCTGCCGCGCGTCGAGGCCGGCGACATCATCCTGATCGGAGCGACGACAGAGAATCCTTCGTTCGAGGTCAACGCCGCGTTGCTCTCGCGTTCGAAGGTGTTCGTGCTCGAGCCGCTGGATAGCGATGCGGTGGTCAGGATTCTTCGGCGAGCCCTGGCCGACGACCGTGGTCTCGCGCGCGAATCGCCCGAGGTGCCTGATGAAGCCTTAGAGGCGATGGCACGCTATGCCAATGGCGACGCACGGGTCGCCTTGAACCTGCTTCAACTGGCGGTGGTGGCAGCCCCACAACCCGCAGGCCGTCCTCGGATCGACCTGCCGCTGCTCGAGCGTACCATCCAAAGGAAAGCGCTGCTTTACGACAAGGGCGGTGAGGAGCACTTCAACATCATTTCAGCGCTGCACAAGTCGATGCGTAATTCGGACCCCGATGCGGCGGTGTATTGGCTCGCGCGCATGCTCGAGGCAGGAGAGGATCCGCTCTACGTCGCTCGAAGGCTGGTGCGTTTTGCTTCAGAAGACATCGGCAACGCCGATCCTCAAGCGTTGAGCGTGGCCGTGGCAGCGAAAGACGCCGTCCACTTCATCGGCATGCCCGAGGGCAATACCGCCCTGGCGCAGGCTGCGATCTACCTTGCAACGGCGCCGAAGAGTAATGCCGTGCTTCTCGCTTACGGCGCTGCGGCGCACGCCGCGCAGAATGATGTGGCCCAGCCGGTGCCGCTCCATTTGCGGAATGCGCCCACCAGGCTCATGAAACAACTCGACTACGGCAAAGGGTACCGCTATGCGCATGAGGAGGCTGATGCGGTTGCCGACATGGAGTGCCTGCCGGACAATCTGCAGGGGCGTCAGTTTTATACGCCAACCGAACGGGGATTCGAGAAAGAGATCAAACGACGGCTCGACGGATGGAAGGCGATCAAGGGGAAGAAGAAGAACGCGTGATGACGACCGTACTACATCCCCCTACATCCCTGGCGGCGTGAACCGTCCGTCCACAGCCAGCCACCCTCCATCGGCATAGAGAATCGTCCCGGTCACGTAGCTGGCCGCATCAGAAATCAGGAAGAGCGTCGGGCCCACCATCTCGTCGGCTCGAGCCCAGCGCTTGAAGATGTTCTTGTTGGCGTAGGCCTGGTACCAGTCCGGCTGCGCCTTGATGGGTGCGGTCAGCGGAGTGTCGATCACCCCCGGCGCCAGCGCATTCACGCGGACGCCTGCGACACCAAACTCGCATGCCGCCCCTCGAACCAACTGCACGATCCCCGCCTTCGTCATCGAATAGATCGCTTGGCCAGGCTCGACCACCAGCGAGCGAATCGACGAAAGCACCACGATGCTGCCGAAGCCCTGCGTCATCATGACGCGGCCGGCCGCACGCATCACGTTGAAAGATCCCTTGAGGTTCAAGCGGACGACCCGATCGAACTCCTCGTCTGCATAGTCGAGCAACTTCTTGCGCACGTTGATGCTCGGCGTACAGACCAGCCCATCGAGTCGGCCCCGTTCCTCTGCGATGCGCAGCAGCGCCGCGGTCGTGGCCTGGGCATCGACAATGTCGAGCGCGGTCGCGTCGGCCTGCCCTCCGGCGCTTCGAATGTGCAGAGCGGTGGCATGCGCCGCCTCAGCGTTCACGTCGAGGCATTCGACACGAGCGCCCTGGCGTGCCGCACCCAATGCGACCGCCTCGCCGATGCCCGACCCGGCACCGATGACCACAACAACCTTCCCATCCAGTCGAAACAGATCAGGCATGCGACAGCGATCTCCTAACGGTCATCACGACCGCGAACACCACCGCGGCGGCGACGATTCCGGACAGCGACGGGTCGAGCCATGATGGCCGACCGGGAAGGCCAAAACCGACAATCAGCAGCGTGGCGATGCCGGCGATGACCGCGCCCAGAGCCTCAGGGGCCGCCACCCGCGGCGAAAGCAACGCCGCCAGCACGGGTACGAAAAACGTCACGCCCAGCAGCGCGTAGAAGATCAGGAGCGCTTGCGTGACCGTTTCGAGATAGATCGACAGCAGCACGCCGGCCGTGCCCGCAATCACGGCCGACAGACGGGCGACGAGGAGGAGCTGACGGTCGTCCGCGTTGGGGTTGATGTGTCGCTGGTAGAGGTCCTTCGACAGGGTCGTCGATACCATGAATAGCACTGCGTCGCAGGTATCGACTTCCGTAGAAAAAACTGCGGCCAGCGCCAGCGCGCCCAGCCACGCCGGCAGCTGCTCGAGGAGCACCGTGGGCAGCACCAGGTTGGCATTGGTGATGCCGGGAGACGTCTCGCGACCGATCATTCCGAACAACGTGGGCACGAACGCAAACAGTAGCAACGCGATGGCGTTCAACGCGACGCCGGTTGTCAACGCGCGCGCGCTGGAGGCGCCAAACGACTTCTGAATCAGCCCCGGCGAAATGACGAACGCAGGAAACGTGAGGAACACCAGCGTCCATCCCGATCCCGGCCCGGCGGAGTACATGAAGTCTCCAAACGTCGCGGGCATCGGCGGGTCTGTCAGCCGCTCGATGCCGCCTACCGACTCAAGGGCGACCGGCAACGCGATCAGAAAGCCCACCAGCATGATCACGAGCTGCACGCTGTTGACCCACGCCGTGCCCAGCAATCCCCCGGCCGTGAAATAAATCGTCATGATCGCCGCCCCGATGAGCGAGCCCATCCACGGCGGAATACCCAGCACCACGTTGAGTATCGCGGCTCCTGCCATGATCTGGCCGGCCAGGATCGCGAGCGAGCCGACGCACGTCACAAGCGATGTGACACCGCGCACCACGGGACCGTAACGAGACTCGATGAAGTCACCCGTCGTGTAGAAACCGTATGTCTTCGCGAGTCGCCACAGGGCGGGCCCGACCCAGAACGCGAGGACGAACGATCCCAGACCCGCCGCACCCACCCACCACCAGGCGCTGATACCGTCGCGATACGCGAGGCCGGCGACACCAACCGTGGAGCCGGCGCCGATGTTGGCGGCCAGCATCGTCGCCAGTACGAGGCCGGGCCCCAACGAACGGCCAGCGACAAAGAAGTCGCTGCTGTGACGGACAAGGCGCGCCGTCCACAGCCCGAACGCCACAATCCCGACCGAGTAGGCAATGAGTAGAACGAGGTGGAGGGTCACGACACCGCCTCGAGCTCGACGCGATAAATCGCGCGGCCCGACAGGTCGTGCAGGCTGGCCGTCATTATCTTGTTCCTGGCATCGATCCGCAGCGAGCCGAAGAACTGCAAACCGGCACTCGGCGGGCGATTCGGCGCCAGGTCGGCCGGCACACCCACAAACTTGACCTCGGGCCCAAACGTCGCATCGATGGCGTTCGGCCGGAACGTCCCGGCGTGCAGTGGACCAGCGACGAACTCCCAGAACGGATCGAACTCGGTGAAGCGCGCCGCTTCCGGGCCGTATCGGTGCGCCGCGCAGTAGTGCACATCACCCGTGACCCAAACGACATTGCGAATCCGCCGGTCCTTGATGAACTTCAGAATCTCAGCGAACTCGATCTCACGGCCACGCGGTGGACCCTCGTCAGCGTTGGCGACCCCCTCGAACGCCGCGTCGCCATCGCGAACGACCAGGCCGATCGGCATGTCGTTGGCGATCACTTTCCACACCGCACGGCTGGCCGCCAACTGTGAGGTCAGCCACCGCACCTGAGCCGCGCCCATGATCCGACTCTCGTCACTCAGCGTTGCCTGGCGATTGGCCGTGTTCGGTCCGCGATAGCTGCGAAGGTCGAGCGCAAACACATCGAGCAACGGTCCTGACGACACTGTCCGGAAAATGCGCTCCGGATCCTCGGCCGTGAGCGGCAGCGGGTTGTATTCGATGAAGGCCTGTCGCGCGCGAGCCGCCAGGAGCGCCGCGCTCTTCACGCGATATCGAGAATCGCTCGACAGATCGCGTGTCGCGTACCAGTTGTCGCGAACCTCGTGATCGTCCCAGAGCACGGCCTGCGCAGTGGCTCCGTTGAACCGGCGCATGTGCTCGTCCATCAGGTTGTATTGGTAGTTCCCTCGATAATCCTCGAGACTCTCGGCAACCTTCGATTTCGCCGGCGTCACGAGATTGCGCCAGATGGCGCCATCGTCCAACTTGACTTCGGGAGCGAGCGGTCCGTCAGCGTAGATCGTGTCGCCGCAGTGGACGAACAGGTCGGGGCGCGCCTCGAGCATCGTCGCGTAGAGGCGCAAACCGCCAAACTCAGGATTTAGTCCCCACCCTTGCCCGACGGTGTCGGCCGACCAGGCCAGCGTCACGTCGCGGGCGCTGTCCCAATGTGCGGTACTGAAGCTTCCGGTGACCGGCTCGCTGACGGACTTGAGATCCCCGAGATCCGAAAACCTCACGCGATAGAAGATGCGCTGCCCGGCGGGGAGGTCGGAGAGCACTACCCTCGCTGTGAAGTCGCTGCCCTCGAGCGCTGCTGGCCCAGGCACCAAGCGCGCATTGTCGAAGCGCTCGGTCGTGGCGTACTCGACCGCCATTCGAGCCGGCCGATCCGATCGACTCCAGATGACGATTCGCCCTCGGCCGGCGTCACCGGCAGCAACGCCGTAAGGGTGCGCCGGACGTGAACCGGGCGCAGCGATGATCGCCGGGGCTTGTTTCGCCCACACGCGTCCTGAAGAAACGATTGCGAGCCCTCCGGCGAGGGAACGAGCGAGGAAGGCGCGACGCTTCACGGACGGGTGAGGTCGTTCACTTGAGTCGCGCCGGCACCGTTCCCAGCTCGCGCGCGGAAGGGATCCCGCCCGAGCTCTGGGCCTGGGTTGCGGCACGGACAATCGCTTCAGCCAACGCCTCCGCGGCCAACGCGCCAACAATGGTTACGCTGACGTCGCCGGTCCAGCGACCCGTCGCCAGCGCGAAGACCGTGTCCCCATCCCCGGTGGTATGCGACGGGACGATGGCACGCGCCAAGCCGTCGTCAGCCATCAGCGCAATCCGGGCGACGTCAGCCTTCGAGAACCGCGCGTTGGTCGCGACTACGCCGATCGTCGTGGCTTCGCCCGGGCGGGGTCCGGTAGTGGAGCGCATGAGCGCGCCCGTTCGGAGAAGCTTGCGAACGTCCGCGAGCGCCTTGCCGTCATCTGTGCGAATACCGGCGACGGTCTGGCCTGTCGAGGGATCGATGACGTCACCGACGGCGTTGACGGCGACCACGGCACCGACGACCAGACCCCCGGGAAGCGAGATGGCGGCCGACCCGATGCCAGCTTTCATCGATCGTCCCATCGCCATCTTGCCGATCGTTGCGCCGGCACCGGCGCCGACGTTGCCTTCGGCCACCGGTCCGGAGGTGGCCGCGTCGGCAGCTTTGTATCCACACTCCGCGTTCGGTCGAATTTTCGGGTCGCCGCCGAAACTCAGATCGATCAAGCTCGCGGCTGGCACGATGGGCACTACACCGGTGCGCACTTTGTAGCCGATATTGCGCTCTTCGAGGTAGCGCATGACACCGTTTGCGGATTCGAGCCCGAACGCGCTGCCTCCGGACAAAACGACTGCGTTCACTCGATCGACCATGTTCAGCGGATCCAACAGGTCCAGTTCGCGGGTGGCTGGCGCACCGCCACGCTGTGACACGCCGCCCACCGCACCCTCGCCTTCGACCAGCACCACGGTGCAACCGGTCGGACGTCCCGTCATGGTGTTGTGTCCGACCTTCAACCCGTGAACGGCGGTCAGGCCCGACCCACCCGTCGGCGCAAGCGCCTGCTGCGTGTTAGGAGCATGTTCTTGCGTCGACATATCGGAATGTCCCCTCGGAAATGCCAGTGCCAAAACCGCTGCAATCCCGAGCACGCCTACTGAGTGCTTCATAACTGGGTCTCTCAGTGCCAGGATTCGAGCGCGGGCCCCTGGTCGCTGACACAAGTGTTACATCGAACCGGTCAAATCTAGAACCGTCAGCGCGAGCACCTTGGTCGCGTTGATCAGATCCTCGATGGCGCACCATTCGTCGGGCTGATGTGCGACGTCGAGGACGCCTGGCCCGTAGGCCACGCAATGTGTGATCCCACCAAGGCGATCGAAGTGCTTGTGATCGTAGGTTCCGGGACTCGCCACCTGCTGGGCCGCGCGACCCAGGACGGTCTGGATATGTCGCTCGAGCGCACTCACGAGCGGCGAGCCCTCCGGCGTTCGCACCGGGGGGACGATCATCAGGTCCCGGAGTGCAAAATCGATCTCAGGGTGTTCGGCCTTCACCGACGCCAGCAGCGCCTCGGCTTCGGCCTTGACCGCAGCGAAATCCTCTTCGAGGAGGAAACGCCGATCGAAGACCGCTGTGCAGCGATCGGCCACGCACGGGGTCTGAATGCCACCGATGGGCTGACCGCCAGAAATCCCATTGATGTTGAGTGTCGCGTGCCTGGCCTCTGGCGGGACGACGGGTACCGAGGTTGTTCGAGTGGCAAGGGCTGGCAACCACTCGCGTCGCACGCGCTCGAGGATGAGGCCCATGTGATCGATCGCGCTGACGCCGAGGAACGGCATGCTCCCGTGGCCGATTCGCCCACGAGTTTCGACCTCGAACCAATAGACCCCGCGGTGGCCGATGCAGATGCGATCGACGTTGAGCGGCTCCGGAATGATGACGTGATCGATCCGCGCGGAGCTGAGTCGCCCTTGTTTGGCCAGATAGGCGACGCCCGCAAAGCCACCGCTCTCCTCGTCGGGGGTCGCACTGATCTCGATCGAGCCAGACAGCGTCACGCCGGCACGCCGGATGGCCTCAACGGCGTACAAAGCGGCCGCGATGCCCGACTTCATGTCGCAGGCGCCGCGGCCATGAATACGACCATTGCGCACGGTGGCGGCAAAGGGGTCGAACGTCCAACCGGCACCCGGCGGAACCACGTCGTAATGGCCGTTGAGGTGAACCAGCGGATGGTCGGCACCGCCACGTCGAAACCCGATCACGTTGACGCGCGGCAACTGCCGCGTGTGCTCCGGCCGGCCGATGGCCGGAATGTAATCCACGACAAAGCCGCCCGCCGTCAGGCGATTGCCGATCAGACGAGCGCACTTTTGGTACTCTTCGCCAGGAGGATTGACGGTCGGCACGCGGATGAGCGCGGCAGCGAAATCAACGATCTCGTCGCGGTTCGCTTCAACCTCGGCCAACACCCGATCACCGGTATGGGTCATTGCTTTGGGTCTCGGCTTACGGTTCGGCTAGCGAGACGTGCCTGGCGTTCCTCATCTCAGATGCGCTCGAAGTTCTTCTCCACTTCCCGACGAGTAATCCTCAACATGACTGGACGGCCGTGTGGACACACCGTGGAGTACGACGTGGCGCGAAGCTCGTCGAGAATGTGCCGAATCTTCTCTTCCGTCAACGGATCGTTGGCTTTCACAGCCGCGTGACACGCCGTCGTGGCTGCAATCCTCTTCAGTGCCTCGCGGAGATCCAGGCCCTGATCGAGCCCTTCGAGGTCTTGCGCGAGGGCTCGAAGCGCGGTCGCACACTCATCGCGCGGCAGAATCGCCGGAACAGCCGTCACCTTGAGGGTCGTCTCGCCGCCAAACTCCTCAATCTCGAACCCAAACGTCGACAACTCAATCGCTCGCGACAGCAGCGCGGCCCTTTCCGCCGGCGCGAGGTCGAGCAGCAGGGGCACCAGCATTCGCTGGCTCTCGAGGGCGCTGGCCGTCAGCCGCTCCATGATCCGCTCGAAAAGCACCCGCTCATGCGCAACGTGCTGATCGATGATGCAGATGCCCTCGTCGTCGATGGCGATGATGAAGGTGTTACGAAATTGTCCGAGTGGGATGAGGGGACGGTAGACGGGTGCGCCGGGTGCGACAGGTGCGCCGGGTGCGCCGGGCGCGACAGGTTCGGTGCCGTGCGTACGTGGGTCGGGAACCGGCACCGCACCAGTCGGTACTCCACGTACCCCTCCCACCCCACGCACCCGTGAGCATCCCTGGTATCGAAGGCGTCACGAGTTGGCCTGGCGTCAGATCGGACGGCCGCAGTTGCAGTTCGGGGACGCCGCCCCTCATCAGCGCGTCACCGACAGCTCGCTTCACGACCTCGTGCACGAGCGACTGCTCGCGAAATCGGACCTCGGCTTTTGTGGGATGCACGTTGACGTCAAGCCGGTCCGGCGGAATTTCGAGGAAGAGGTGCACCTCGGGGCTTCGCTCACGATTCGACGCGACACTATAGGCGTCGAGAATCGCGTGCGCGATCGTCCGGTCCCGGACGATTCGTCGGTTGATGAACACGTTCTGCGGGCCGCGTGTCGGTCCGGTCTCGGCGAGGGCGGCAACGAAGCCTCGGACGGCAATGCCGCCACTTGCTCGATTGACCGGCAGCAGGTCCGGCCGCTCGCCGTACACCTGATATAGGCGGTCCTCCAGCTGGGCGACCGGCGGACACTGCAGCGAACGCCGGCCGGCGCTGGTCAGTGTGAAACCCACCTCCGGATAACACAACGCGAGTTGCGTCACCATCTTCGAGATTTGTGCGGATTCAGCGGCGTCCGATTTGAGAAACTTCCGTCGGGCCGGCAAGTTGTAAAAGAGATCCGCAACCTCGATCGACGTCCCCTCGGGACCGCCGGCTTCAACGACCGACTCGATGGCGCCACCGTTCACGCGGATCTCGGTCCCGCTCGCATCGCCACGTTGCCGTGTCCGGAGATGGAAGTGCGACACCGACGCGATGCTGGGAAGCGCCTCGCCGCGGAATCCGAGCGTGAGGATAGCTCCGAGATCGTCAGCGCGACGAATCTTGCTGGTCGCGTGCCGCTCCAGACACAACCGCGCATCATCTGGATCCATGCCGTGGCCGTCATCTTCAACGCGGATTACCTTCTTGCCACCGGTACTCGACGGTGATCGTGACCCGCGAGGCGCCCGCGTCGATGGCGTTTTCGACCAGCTCCTTGATGACCGAGGCGGGACGCTCGATCACTTCGCCGGCGGCAATCTGATTGGCGAGCTCCTCTGGCAGACGCCTGATGCGACCCATCGATTTAGAGCCTACAACCAGCCCCGACGCCGGAACAGGTAGTAGATCACGGCGGTCAAGGCCGTCATTCCACCGGTGATCCACCAGAACTGTGCCGTTTCCCCGCCAGGAAACGCGGGCAGCGGGACATTCATTCCGAAGAGGCCCGTAATGACGGTGAGTGGGCCAATGATGACCGCGATGCCGGCCAACACTTTCGAAACGAGCGCCAACTGATTTGAAACCGCGGCCAGATGCACATCAAGAATCCCGGTCACCCGGTCGTGAAAGAGGAAGGCATCGTCCGAGAGTCGGACAAGCTGATCGTAAACGTCGCGGAATCGGTAGGAATGTTCTTGATTGATGAGGTCGAATTCGCGTCGTGCGAGTCTGGCGACGACGTCCCGTTGCGGAATAACCACGCGCCGCATCGACGCAATGTCGCGCTTGACCGCGAGGATCTCACTGGCGATGTCCTCGCGGTTAGCGGTCAACACGCGATCTTCGATTTCGTCGAGCCAGCTTTCGAGCTCGTCAACCTCGGGCAGGTAGTGGCCCACCATTCGGTCTACGATCCGGTGCATCAAGGCCACGGATCCTTCTCGCAGCGCGATATCCGTGCGGCCACACAGTTCGGCGACCTCAGCGACGCTGCGGCGCCCGCCATCGTGCACCGTGACGAGGAAGTTACGCCCGAGAAAAAAGTCGACGTCCGCGGTCTCGAACGCGTGTTCCTCCTGCTTGAAGTCGATGCCGTGAAGTACCACGTAGAGGTAGTGACCGTAGGGCTCGACCTTCGGGTACTGGGTCGCGTCCAGCGCGTGCTCCAGCGAGAGCGGATGAAAGTCGAACACTCGCTGCAGCTCGTCGGCATCGGCCGGTCCCGGCCTGCTGACATCTGCCCACACGATCGCCGGGCTGTCAGAGGCGAGCCATCCTGGCTCGATGGCGTCCACTGTGGCGGAACGGCCGTCGCGGTGGACGTAGTAGGTGATCATGCGCCTGGGTTCAGTCGCCGACCTTCACGGACATGGCCGCTTGCGCCGCGGCCAGCCGCGCAACAGGGATACGGTAGGGTGACGCGCTCACGTAATCGAGTTTGACCGACTCGAAGAAGTGCACCGATGCCGGGTCGCCACCGTGCTCGCCACAGATGCCCACCTTCAGGTCAGGCCGCGCCTTGCGGCCCCGCTCCACACCCATCCTGACCAGGCCACCGACGCCCTGTGTGTCGATGGTCGCGAACGGATCCTTTTCCAGGATCTTCTTGTCCTGATAGACGCGGAGGAACTTTCCCACATCGTCCCGGGAGAAGCCGAAGGCCATCTGGGTGAGGTCATTGGTGCCAAAGGAAAAGAACTCCGCTTCAGCGGCAATCTGGTCGGCAGTCAGCGCGCCTCTTGGGACCTCGATCATGGTGCCGACCAGGTACTTGATCCTGATGCCCTGCTCGCGCATCACCTCCTGCGCGACCCGGTCGACGATTCCCTTTTGATCCCGAAGCTCTTTCACAAGGCCCACGAGCGGAATCATGATCTCGGGAACGACCTTCAGCCCTTCCTTTTTCAACTGGCAGGCGGCCTCGATAATCGCCCGCGTCTGCATTTCGGTGATTTCGGGATACGTAATCCCCAGCCGGACCCCGCGATGACCGAGCATCGGGTTGAACTCGTGCAGCTGTTCGACGCGCGCGAGCAGCACTTTCTTTTCCGAGATGGTGGCCGCCGACCCGTTGGTCGCTTCCAGCTTGGCGATCTCGACCATGAGTTCCTCCCGCTTCGGGAGAAACTCGTGCAGCGGCGGATCGATGGTTCGAATCGTGACCGGCTCGCCGTGCATGGCCTTGAACACGCCATAGAAATCCCCGCGCTGCAGCGGGAGCAGCTCGCTCAGCGCGGCGCGGCGGTCGGCCTCGTTGTCAGCCAGGATCATGCGCTGAACGATGGGGATGCGACCCTCACCAAAGAACATGTGTTCGGTGCGGCAGAGGCCGATGCCGCGGGCGCCGAACGCGTACGCGAGCTCCGCCTGGTCGGGCAGGTCTGCATTGGCCCTGATGCCGAGACGACGAAACTTGTCCGCCCACTGAAGCAACCGATTGAATCGTTCGTAGATCGGCGAGTCCGTGGGCTTGATTCGACCGGCCAGCACCTGAAGGATCTCGCTCGGCTGCGAAGCCACTTTCGCGACCTTCACCTCGCCGGTCAGCCCGTCGAATGATAGAAAGTCACCCTCCTTGACGACTTGATCCTTGACGCGGAGGGTGCGCGCACGCTCGTCGATCACCAGCTCGCCTGCCCCGACGACCGAAGGCTTCCCCATCTGGCGGCCCACTACGGCGGCGTGCGATGTCATGCCGCCGGTGGCCGTCAGGACTCCCTGCGACACCCACATTCCGTGAATGTCGTCCGGCACCGTTTCGCGGCGCACGAGGATGACCGGCTCGCCGCGGTCCGCCCACTTCACCGCTTCGTCGGCCGTAAACACCACGCGACCCGACGCGGCCCCCGGGGATGCCGGCAACCCTTTGGTAATCGTTGGCAGCTTCGCCCACTCCTTCGGATCGAAGCCGGGCGCGAGCAACTGCGAGAGCGATTCCGGATCGACCAGCAGAACGGCGTCTCTCGGTGTAATCAGCTTCTCCTTCACTAAGTCGGTGGCGATCACGACCGCGGCGTATCCTGTGCGCTTGCCGCTGCGGGTCTGAAGCATGAACAGGCGTTCATCCTGGATGGTGAACTCGAAATCCTGGACGTCCCGGTAGTTCCTTTCGAGGCGGGTCGTGATGTCGCGCAGCTGTTTGTAGGCTTTCGGCATCACCTTTTCCAGCTCGCGGATCGGCTGGGGGGTGCGAATGCCGGCGACGACATCCTCACCCTGCGCGTTGATCAGGAACTCGCCATAAAACTCCTTGGCGCCGGTCGCGGGATTGCGGGTGAACCCGACGCCGGTCCCCGATCGGTCGCCGGTGTTACCGAACACCATCATCTGGACATTCACCGCCGTGCCGATCGAGTCGGGAATGTCATAAATGCGTCGATACTCACTGGCACGTGGGTTGTTCCACGAACGAAACACCGCGTTGCGGGCGCCGCGCAACTGCTCGGCAGGCGCTTGCGGGAAGTCCTTCTTCGCGTGCTTGCGCACCACTTGCTTGTAGCGTGCCACCACCTCCCGCAAGGCCGCCTCATCGAGATCGGTATCGAGCGCCGCGCCGCGTTGCTTTTTGACCGCGTCGAACTCGTGCTCGAACGCGTGCTTGGGAATCTCCAACACCACGCTGCCATACATCTGGATGAAGCGGCGGTAGCTATCGAATGCGAATCGACCGTTCGACGTGCGCTTTTTCAAACCCTCAACGGTGGTGTCGTTCAACCCCAGGTTCAGGATGGTGTCCATCATCCCGGGCATCGAGAACTTCGCGCCCGAACGCACCGAGACCAGCAGCGGGTTGGTGGCGGAGCCGAGTGCCGCTCCGGCCGCTTTCTCGAGTTTCTTCACGTTCTCTTCGATCTCGCTCTCGATGGCCGATGTCAGCTTCCCGCCCAGCTGGTAGTACAGGTTGCAGGCGTCAGTCGATATCGTCAGGCCCGGCGGCACTGGCAGGCCTGCCCTGGTCATCTCGGCCAGCCCTGCGCCCTTGCCACCCAAGGTGTCCTTCATGGTGCGGTCGCCATCCGCTTTGCCGTTGCCGAAGAAATACACGTATTTCACTGGTTTCTTTGGCCTCGACTTCCGCCGGCTCGATGCCCGTGTCGATGAAGACTTGCGCGTCTTGACTACTCGTTTTGCCATGTCTATTTGTATTCTTCCGGAACGATCTCCGAAACATCAGCGAGTTGAAGGATGAGGGTCTCCAGGCGTTTCATCAGGCGAAGCCGCGCCTCACGAAGGCGCGCATCTTCGGCCATCACCAGCACATCGTCAAAGAACTTCGCCACGGCCGGCGCCAGCGTGGCGGCCTCGCCAAAGGCCTGGCGAAAGCCCTGGCCGGACGCGACGGCATTTTCGATGGCGGGCGCACGCTGATCGATCTCGCTGAGAAGCGCCGTCTCCGCGGGATGCGTCAAGAGCGCTCGATCGAGACTCTCAGCGCCGGCTCCGTCGGGCAGATTCCGCGCAATGTTACGAACCCGCTTGAACAGCAGGGCCAGCTGCGCGAAATCGGCTGATTCAGCCAGGTCTGGCAGCACCTCGACCTTGCTTCGTGCTTGCAGCGGGCTGATCCCTGATGCGTCACCAGCAGTGACCGCCCGCACATTTCGTACATCGAAGCCACGTTGCGCCAGCACATACCGAAGTCGATCGAGTAAGAACTCATATAGTGCCGGCTCCCACTCACCCTCGCCAGGCGGGAGCACTGAGCGCGTGAGCCCTACCATCGTGCCGAATGTCGGTCGAACCTGCAGACCCGTCAACTCCGGCAAGTCCACGAGCACGCGCACCAGCCCTTGAGCCGCACGCCGCAAGCCGTACGGATCGCGAGTGCCGGTTGGCCGTTCGCCGGCACTGAACATCCCGACCACGGTGTCGAGCTTGTCGGCAAGGGAGACTGCGGCCCACGTCGCGGTTGCGGTGCCCAATTGCTCGCGCGTCGGCGGGGCATCCACTTCCACGCCAACCGGCAGATAGTGGAAGTAGATGGCCTTCCACACCTGCTCTGGCAGTCCGTCCTCGCGTGCGTAAATGCCGCCCATCGTGCCCGACAACTCGGTCATTTCGCGCACCATGTCGGTCGCCTGGTCGGCCTTGGCCAGACGCCCTGCGGCGCGCGCTGGCTCGGTTGCCTCTGGGACCTGCAGCACGTCTCGGGCGATGAGACCGGCAAGTTGGCTGATGCGCTCGGCTTTCTCGGCATAGCTGCCGAGCGCCTTGTGAAAAAGGACCGTGCCCAAGCGCTCGACACGCATCTCGAGCCGGTGCTCGCGGTCAGCATCCCAGAAAAACCTCGCATCGCGCAGCCGAGCCGTGAGTACGCGCTCGAGGTTTCGCGCGATGAGGTCGGGCCGATCCCCCTCCATGTTGAGAACGGCGAGGAAGACGGGCAGGAGCTTCCCCTGATCGTTCACCACCGGGAAAAAGTGCTGATGATGAATCATCGTCGTCGTCAGGACTTCTTCCGGAAGACTCAGGAACTCGTCCGGGAACGCCCCTGAGATGACCTTTGGATACTCGACGAGATCCGGAACCTCCTGAAGTAATGCCTGCCCGCCGGCTTGTCGCGACACTCGACCGCCCCGACGACGCGCTTCGCCTTCGAGCTCGCGCGCCACTCGTTCCTGTCGCTCCGTACGTTCGAGCACGACGAAATTCTCGGCCAGCCGCTTTTGATAGTCGTCGAACGCTTTGACTTTGATCGCTCGGCCTGCGCGACCGCTCGTCGTCAAGAAGCGATGACCAAAGGTGACCGCTCCCGATCGAACCTCCTGAACCAGCGGCCCCTGGGCCAGCGCCGTGCGATAGACCGAGAACGGGACGACGCGTCCGCCATAAAGAAACAGAATCCAGCGAATCGGCCGACCGAATGGCAACTCGCCCTTGCCATCGTCGAGCATCGCGTCCCACCGCATGGGCTTCGGGAACGCGAGCTCCCGCAACAGCCCTGCCAGCACGTCGGGCAGCACGTCAACGGCTGCTTTGCCCCGATGCTGTTTTCGCAAGGCGAGATAGGTGCCCTTGGGCGTTTTGAGGCGCTCCAGCGCGCTGACCTCGATTCCGTGCCTCTTGGCGAACCCAATTGCAGCAGGGGTCGGCTCGCCAGCAGCATTGAAGGCGGCTGTTACCGGTGGGCCGTTCAGGATCTCCTCGAAATCGGTTTGACGCTCCGCCAGCTTGGCGATGCGCGCGGTCAGCCGACGCGGCGTGCTAAAGGTCTCGATGGGCGCCGATGTGGGGAGCCGTAACTCCTTGAGGCGGGCCTCCAGCTTCGCGGCCAGCTGAGTGGTCACGCCAGGCAGCCAGGACGCCGGCATCTCTTCGACGCCAATCTCGATGAGCAGCTCTCGATCCATCTACTCGCGCACCATCAGTTCTCGTCGGCCACTTGCTCGGTGGCCATCGCGGCCTCTTCCTCGGCCGCGTACTGCTTGCAAATCGCCACTGCGAGTTGCCGCACGCGCAAGACATATGCTGTCCGCTCGGTCACACCAATGCTTCCGCTCGAGTCCAGCACGTTGAACAGGTGTGAGCAACGCAGGCAGTGCTCCAGCGCCGGCAGCAGTAAGCCGCCCTTCAAGAGCCGTTCACCGAATGCGAAGTACTTGTCGAACAAATCACGATGGAACGCCGCAAAGGTCGCGGCGTCGATTGTGGTGTCCTGGTTGAACGCGTAACGAGACTGCTCGATTTCCTCACGCAGCCGGACCTCGCGATACTTCACGCCACTACCCCACTCGAGGTCGAACACGTTATCGACCTTCTGGAGGAACATGGCGATCCGCTCCAGCCCATAAGTAATCTCCGCAGACACGGGCGCGAGATCCAACCCACCGACCTGTTGGAAGTACGTGAACTGGGTGATCTCCTGGCCGTCCAGCATCACTTGCCAGCCGATGCCCCACGCTCCGAGCGTAGGCGACTCCCAATTGTCTTCTTCGAAACGGATGTCGTGTTGGCGAGGGTTGATGCCACACGCCTCGAGGCTGTCCAGGTAGATCTGCTGCACTTCGTCTGGCGCCGGCTTGAGAATCACCTGCATCTGCAGGTGCTTGAACAGCCGGTTCGGGTTCTGACCGAAGCGTCCGTCGTCGGGACGCCGCGTCGGTTGCACGTACGCCACGTTCCAGGGACGAGGGCCGAGTACACGGAACAACGTCTCTGGATGAGACGTACCCGCCCCCACTTCCAGGTCCAACGGCTGCTGAATCAGACAGCCACGCGAGGCCCAGAACGCAGAAAGTTTGAGAATGAGATCTTGGAGGGTCACTGCTCTGGGAGTCGCCGCAGCTCATTCATCACGCGTATCGACTTCAGCTCCTTCTCGAGATGTGACGTGATGAGAGCCTGGTGTTTCAGCTCGAGCTCCCGCAACACCCGCACCGTGGCCCCGAGGTGCCCAGCCTCCGCCGGCGTGACCTGACGCGTCGCATCGACGAACGCGAGCGCGCCTTGAGAGAGTGAAAGGTTCGATGGATAAACCCCCTGGAGTCGGAGCAACCAACACTCGAAGTACCGCGCGAGCGCGTCACAGGCCATGCCGGCCGAAAGCGCGTCAAGCACCGAGCACCCCAGTCGGAACAGCCGTTCATCCGCGTCCGCGTCGGCGGCCCAGGCGTCGATGAGTTCGGCAAAGTAATGGCTATACGCCAGGTTCTCAGGGCTCGCCGACGACAGGGGCGACCGGACCGGTTCGGCGTAGTTCAAATTGACCAACTCCCGACGTTCGCGCTCGAAATACGCCAGCCGGACTTCAGTCAAGGGTTCGAGCGCTCCCCTGAAGCGTGACTTCGCACGCCGCGCGTGCGGCGCGACCCCGCGCTTCTTGCCGCGATCGCGTGTCAGGAACACGACGATGCGATCCGCCTCGGCCAGCTTATAGGTTCGAAGCACCAGTGCGTCGGCTGTATACAGCGGCATCTTGGGTCGGGTAGGGCTGGTAAGTCTGGACAAACCTGCCCTGCGGTCTTTCAATTCTACAGCCCACGTCACGGTGCCAGATAGCGGATGAAGATGGTCGCGAGGCCGAGGAACGATGCGAAGCCGACCACGTCCGTGAACGTGGTGATGAACACCGACGAAGCCAGCGCCGGATCGATGCGAAGGGCCTTCAAGCCCAACGGCACCAAGGTACCCGCGACCGTGGCGACCAGCATGTTGCAGATCATCGCCATGCCCAGAAGGAGCCCGAGCATCGGGTCCCGTTTGGTCACCGTCGCTACGACGGCAGCGGTGATGCCCAAGGCAATCCCCAGCACGAGCCCAATCGCGGCTTCCTTGAAAAGCACCTTGCGAGCGTTGCTCCAGGACAGTTCGCCCAGTGCCAGACCACGAACGATGACCGTCAGCGTCTGCGTTGCCGCGTTGCCACCCATGCCAGCCACGATCGGCATGAAAACCGCCAGCGCTGTGACGCGACTGATCGTGCCTTCGAACAGCGCGACCACCGACGCCGCCACAAAAGCCGTCACAAGATTGACGCCCAGCCACGGGAGACGCTTCCGGAGCGCTTCGAGCGGTGGCGTCGCAACCCGTTCGTCGCCAGAAAGACCTGCAAGCCGCATCAGGTCTTCGGTCGCTTCGTCTTTGATGACATCGATCACGTCATCCACAGTGATGACGCCGACGAGTTTGTTCTCCTCATCCACGACCGGGACCGCCAGAAGGTTGTAGGAGGCGACCAGCCGGGCCACCTCTTCCTGATCGGTATCGTCGCGAACGCTGATGACCTCGGGGGTCATGATGCGCTTCAGCGGCGTCTCCGGGGAGACGAGCAGCAGTCGTCGCAGGGACGTCACGCCGACGAGGTGCCGCCGCGCATCGACGACGTAGAGATAAAAAACCATCTCCACGTCGCGGGCGTTTTGAAGGGCGGTGATGGATTCGCCGACCGTCAAGTCCTCGCCGAGCGCGAAGACACTCGGGTTCATGATGCGACCCGCGGTCTGCTCGCCGTACTCGAGCAGGCTCTCGACCTGCCCCGATTCCCTGCGTCGCATGAGCTCCAGGACTTCGGAGGACAGCTCTTCTGGCAAGTGATCGATCAGTGCCGCGGCGTCATCGGAGGGAATCTCCTGCAGGAGCTTGGCGATCTCGTCAGCCGGGCGCCCCGTCAGCAGTTGCGCGGCGCTCTCGGGTCCCATTTCGCTGACCGTTTCCATGGCCAGCCGCCCGTTGCGCTCGATGAGGATGTTGAAAACCGCCTGCCGTTCGTTGTCGAGGAGGCTCTTGAAGATCTGCGCCAGGTCGGCCGGATGCTGCTTTTGCAGCAGATTCAATAGGTTGGCAGTCGCGCCGATGCGGAGCAGTCGTTTGACCGAATCGAGGACGACATCAATTCTGCGCTGCGGAGCCATTCAGATTGCCTCGGTTGCGCACTGCACAACCGAGGAAATGTAACACGAAGTTCTCCCGCCTGTGTTGGGGCTCTTTGCGGTTCGTGTGGTTTACGGTGGTCTCTGCGGGGTCGATGATGCGGGGCGTTGGGGTTGGTACAGCCTGGTTTTGTCTCGTTGATCTGATTTTTCTTTGACCGATCTTCGCGGCACCGCCAGGCGGAGCTGTGCCGCGAAGACCAGCCTCGATTACCGATGCACCAACGCGGCAACTCGCGCCGCCGCATCCGCCTGCTGGTCCGGAAGCACGTGTGCGTAGAGATTCAGCGTCATCTGCACCTGTGCATGTCCCAGCCTGCGCTGCACCACGTGCATTGGCACGCCCGCAGAAAGGGACAGGGTGGCACACGTATGCCGCAAACCGTGCATCGTGATGCGACGCACACCCGACTCTGTGCACAACGCATCAAGGCGCTTGATGAGTGACGTCCACCTGAGTGGTGCGCCTAGCACGGCGTGCCTCGTGTTCGACGCACCCCAATTCCAGGGCTTTGCGGCCTAAAATCTCCGCTTAACGACTGGAATCTGCTTTTCGCCCAGTGAGACTCATAACGGATAACCCGTGCGTGGCGTGTCTAGCCGCGACGGCCACTTCTTGAACACATCTCTCGGGCGGGAGCCGGACGTGGCAGCTTCACGGACGCGCTGGCACCATGCCTCACCCGTCCTACAGTGAAAACACGATCCTGCCCGTGTAGACGACGTTCAGCGTTCCTCGGACGAAGTGGGTCTCATCGACGTCGATCTCGGCCACTGCCGGATCAGTGGTCGCCCGAGTGGCAACCCGTTTGGGGGACGCAATGACTGGGGTGTCACTGTCTACCGACGCGCGCTCGACGGCTCCGGTGTCGTCCCCGGTGTAAGAGAACGCGAGGTCACGGTTGCGCAGCATGGTGAGCTGGTCGCACGAAGCGAGCAGTCCAGCCGCGAACACTACCGAGAGGACGCGAGAGACGATGGACATCCAGAGGCACCTCAAAACTAAGATCAGTCGCCAAGGGCTAGACGGCGAAGCGGGCAATCGCGAAGCATGCGGGACAATCTGCTCTTCGATAGGACCCCGTCGTTCGGATCGATCCAATATCAATCCGACTGACGATCGGTCAATTGTTGGGCGCCTCGATAGCCATCGTGCTCACTTCGCTGGCAAAAACAGTCTTCCCGCGCGTGTACTCGACGCGAAAAGGGTAATGCGGCGTTTCCGCGCGCACGAGTGCTCGCCGCGTGAAAGAACCATCGGCCGCTACTTGCCGAACTTCGAGGACATCTTCCGAACGACCACCAAAGCGTGCGGAGCGCCGCCCTGACACCGACAGGGCAACATCCTTGACGCGCGACTGGCCTGAGCCTCCAAAGCGGTCGACGAGTTGATACTTAAGCGCGTAACCCGGTTTGAGCGGCAAGGCCGCTACGAAAAGTGTGTCACCCGGCCCCTCAGGCATTACCGCGCCTACAAGCGCGATCTCTTCGTGGCGAGTGTCGGTGCCGGCGGTTCGGCGCCACAGCACCCGGTGGGCTTCGAACGTCAGCGCCAACTCGAAGGCGCGAGACCTCATTAGGCTGCGGATTGGCGCGAAGGTCGAGCGATCGACGTCATAGAAATCGAAGGTTCCTTCCGTCGGATCGGCCGGGTAGTGCGTCACGCGCCAAGCTGGCCGTCCCGCAACATTGATGGCCGTGATCGTCTCAATGACGTCGTTCGCTGGTTCGGGTCGTTCAATACCGATCTGCCAGCGCAGCATAGCGGGACGAATATTCGTCGCCGAGATTGGGGTTTGGCCGGTTGCACTTGCCTGACCAGAAACCAACACTAGCAGCGAAATTGTCCTGCAGACCAAGCTTAGGAGATTCATATTCATGCCGCCTTGCGAGTTCAAAGGTGACTGTGGCCGTACCCCGGCGGTCCTCGCCATATCGTCCATCATTCTGGCTCATCCTACGAGCTGTGACTTCTGTCCTGACACACAACAGATAGCTTCTAAACAACGCGCTACATTACCGCGTTGTCGATGGCCGACCGCCAGTTGAGCGAGGCACGGCCGGAAGTCGCTACTCTGCCCCTTGGTCTTGGGACGCTAGCCGTGCAAACAACTGCGCCAATCCCGTGGGGTCGATTTTGTCGGTACGGACACCATCCCGATAGCGTCCTGCTCGGGCATTCGTCGTTGAAGATCACCGAGAAGCACTACGCGCCCTGGGTGAAGGCGCGGCAGGAGCAGTTGGAGGCGGCGGTCAGGAAGGCGTGGTGAGGGCGTCGAGGCGTTATACTGTAGCTAATCTCTCGACATAATCGGACGCGGGAGCGCTTGGGAAGGAGGGTATCCCTTTGACCAAGCTTTTGACCCGACGCCGACCTGCTTGCACCGTTTGCCCATTACCAGCCTCGGTGGTGGTGCTGTAGCGATAGAGCGGCCAATCTCTACGCGATGTTTTGTCGCGGCAGGTTACTTCCTTCAAGTTCATCGCTCCAGCCGCCGTCGCTGGCGCCTCCGTTGTTTGGACAGTCGACGTGCCTCGATTCGAGATTGTGGGGGTGTTATTTAGCTCGGGCACGCTGATTAGGAAGGTTTCGGCGCATCGGCGTCAATAGCCGTGTGACGCGGGGCCATTCTGGCTGGATGGCCCTTCCTTCGCTGTTGACGCGTCCACGACAGAGGTACCGTGGCGTCATCTGGCAGTGCGGCGCGGTCCTCTTGTAGTTGTGCGAGACGGTCGGCTGGGGTCATGACCTCTGCTCCCTCCGCAGCTTTGCGAGACCGGCGGCGTAGGGGTCGGGAGGCTCATACCCTCGTGGTGTCCGCGTGGGTGTGTGTGGCTCTTGTATCTTGTTCTCGCGTCGCAGCTTCGCGAGACCCGCCGCGTAGGAGTCGGGAGGGTCGTAGCCTGTTGGTACGGTCGGCTGTGCTGGTGGTGGCTCGCCCGACTCGCGGCGCCGCTTGTCGAGGGCAGCCTTGTACGAGTCCGGCGGTTCGTAGTCGGACAGGCGACTCGCGAGGTTACGCGCGGTTTTCTCTGCGGCGAGCTTGGCCTTGCAGTTGTCACAACAGGTATACCGGTCGGTGCAGCAGATACC
Source organism: uncultured Acidobacteriota bacterium (assembly GCA_963841905.1). Classification (GTDB taxonomy): domain Bacteria; phylum Acidobacteriota; class Vicinamibacteria; order Vicinamibacterales; family UBA2999; genus JACCSI01. Next base: position 107,911 of record CAWJEM010000001.1, on the reverse strand, counting down.
ACCGTGGGCTTGATCCGATTTGGTGGACATCTTCCGAAGGGCGGATACGATGTCCAGAATGGGATCACAGAAGGCGGGACGGCGCGCACGGCGGCAGTTCACCGAGGAGTTCACGGCCGGCGCGGTCCGGCTCGTGTTGGATGAGGGCAAGACGATTGGCGCGGTGGCGCGCGACCTGGATCTGACGCCGTCGTCGCTGGCGAATTGGGTCCGGCACGCGCAGTCCGATCGCACGAAGGGCCGCACCGGCCTGACGACGGCGGAGCGGGAGGAACTGGCTCGGCTCCGCAAGGAGAATCGGATCCTCGCGGAGGAGCGCGACATCCTGAAAAAGCGCGGCCTTCTTCGCGAAGCAGAGCCGATGAGGTTTACCTTCATCGCGGCGAAGAAGGCCCGAGCATAGCGTCACCATTCTCTGTCGCTGTCTGCGCGTGACGCGCAGTGGCTTTTACGCCTGGCAACGGCGTGCGGAATCGACGCATACCCGTGACGACCGCCGCCTGAAAGTGCTGGTGCAGGCCTCCTTCAAGGAGAGTAAGCAGCGGTACGGCAGCCCGCGCATTCACGAAGATCTCATCGAACAGCAGGAGCATGTGAGCCGCAAGCGTGTGATCCGATTGATGCAGGAAGACGGCCTGAAGGCGCGACGCCGCAAACGCTACAAGCTGACGACGATGAGTGATCACGACCAACCGGTCGCGGCCAATCTGCTGGACCGTCAGTTCGAGACGGCCGCGCCGAATCAGCGGTGGGTCGGCGATACGACGGAGTTCGTGATCGGGAGCAGCGGCAAGCTGTACCTCGCGGCGATCTTGGATTTGTTCTCGCGGTTCATCGTCGGGTGGGCCGTCAGCGCCGTGAACGACCGGCATCTGACGATCCGGGCGCTCGAGATGGCGCTGAAGCGCCGCCGGGCCAGACATTGGGTTGCTGCATCACTCCGACCAGGGCTGCACGTACTCGAGTGAGGACTATCAGGACATCCTTGATGCGCGCGGGATCGTGTGCAGCATGAGCCGGCGTGGCAACTGCTGGGACAACGCCGTGATGGAGAGCTTCTTCTCGACGGTTAAGAGCGAGCTCGGTGAGCACTTCGACAGCAACGGCGAGGCGAAGATGGAGTTGTTCGATTACATCGAAGTGTTCTATAACCAGCGACGTCATCACTCGACGCTCGGCCAGATCAGCCCGGCCGAATTCGAACGACGCGCGAACGAAGAGGGCGTGGATCCTATGGAAAACCGCAAAGGACGCAGTTTCCCACAGGCTCCACCCATCGTCTTTTTGGAAATCCTGCTTTAAGCGCGTGGGGCCGCCGCTATGATCGGCCAGACGTTAGGCCATTACCGAATCGATTCCAAGCTCGGCGAGGGCGGCATGGGCGTCGTGTATCGTGCTTTCGATACCCATCTCGACCGTGCCGTCGCCATCAAGGTGTTGCGCACGGATGCCACTGCCAGCCCGGATCGTAGGCGCCGCTTTGCGCAAGAGGCGAAATCGGCTTCCGCCCTGAATCACCCCGGCATCGTCCACATTTACGACATCGACAGCGCAAATCTGCCTGATGGTCCCACCGACTTCATCGCCATGGAGTTCGTGCCAGGCAAGACGCTCGACCAATACATTGGGAAAAGTGGACTGAGTCTAAAAGATGCATTGAAGTATGGAATTCAGGTCGCCGACGCACTGGCGCGCGCCCACGCCGCCGGAATCGTCCACCGCGATCTCAAGCCGGCCAACATCATCGTGGCCGACGATGGCCGTGTGAAATTGCTCGACTTCGGTCTGGCCAAGCTGACTGAAGTAATCGACGGCGATCCGGAAGGCGCGACGGCGACCATGGCGGCGCAGGAAAGCCCTCAAACGGAAGAGGGCACCATCCTGGGCACTGTGGCCTACATGTCTCCCGAGCAGGCCGAGGGCAGGAAGGTAGATGGCCGCTCTGACATTTTTTCGTTCGGCTCGGTTCTTTACGAGATGGTCACCGGGCGGCGCGCCTTTGAGGGCACGAACAAAATCTCGACGCTTGCCGCCATCTTGCACACGGAGCCGAACGCCGCAAGCGAGCTTTCAGCGGGCGTGCCGGCGGAACTGGACAAGATCATCGCCCGTTGCCTGCGCAAGGATCCGGAACGCCGAGCCCAAGGCATCGCCGACATCAAGCTCGCTCTCGACGAGCTGAAGCAGGAGTCCGAGTCGGGCAGATACTCGGGGCAAGTCGGGGCAGCCACAGACGTTCGTCCGCCCGCGCGGCCGCCTCGACGCTTTGTCGCGATGACAGCGGGAGTTGTGGCGCTGGTCGTTGCCGCAGCCGGCCTGGCCTGGTGGCTGCTGAAGCGGCCTGCTTCCGCCCCGGCGCGCTCCGAATGGGTGCAAATCACGAACCTGCCCGACTCGGCCGTCCAGCCGGCGCTCTCGCCGGACGGCCGCATGCTCACCTTCATCCGCGGCCCTTCGGGCTTCAATACGACCGGGCAAGTCTACGTGAAGATGCTGCCCAGCGGCGAGCCGGTGCAGCTCACCCGCGATAATCGCACGAAGATGAGCCCGGTCTTTTCACCGGACGGGTCGCGGATCGCGTACTCGGTTACCGGGGGGATTTGGGACATGTGGGCCGTGCCCGTGCTAGGAGGAGAACCGCGCCTGTGGCTTCCGAACGCCTCTGGGCTGGTGTGGATCGACAAATCGAAGCTGCTGTTTTCTGAGATCAAAGATCAGCGTCAGCATATGGCGATCGTGACGGCCGATGAGAGCCGGGCCGGGTCGCACGATCTCTATGTGCCGCCCCATGAGCGCGGCATGGCCCATCGCTCATATCCCTCACCTGACGGAAAACGCATGCTGCTGGTGGAGATGAACGAGCTGGGAGCCATTGACCGGTGCCGCCTGGCCCCAATGGACGGCAGTTCGACAGGGCAGCAGATCGGCCCGCCCAGTGGTTCCTGTACCTTTGCCGCATGGTCGCCCGATGGAGAGTGGATGTACTTCAGCTCCGACTCCGGCGGAGCCTTCCATACGTGGCGCCAGCGGTTCCCCGACGGCCAGCCGGAGCAGATTACTTCGGGGCCGACCGAAGAAGAAGGACTCGCCATGGCGCCCGACGGCCGCTCGTTCATCACGGCCGTGGGATTGACGCAGAGTTCTGTCTGGCTGCACGACGGCGGAGGCGATCGGCAAGTCTCGCTGGAAGGGTACGCCTTCGCACCCAAATTCACTCCCGATGGGAAGCGGCTGCTCTACCTGGTGCGAAAAGGAGCTGCGAGCGAATTGTGGGAGGCGGAACTCGATTCCGGGCGCAGCGAGCCGTTGCTGCCGGGCTTTGCCGTTGCAGCGGCAGGGCCTAGATCCTACGGAAGTTACGACATTTCGCCGGACGGCCATCAGGTCGTTGTGGCGTCACCTGATGGCGATGGTAGGTTGCGGTTGTGGCTCGCGCCGCTCGACCGCCGCTCGCCGCCCCGGCAAATTCCCAACATCGAAGGTGAACAGCCCGTGTTCGGCGCAACCGGTGAAATCTTTTTCCGCCGCATCGAGGGCACCTCTGCGTTCCTTTACCGTGTCCAGGAAGACGGAGGCCAGCTGCGGAAAGCCTTCGACGTGCCTATTGTTGCCCTATCGGCCGAATCCCCAGACCGTAACTGGCTGGCGTTGGGCTCCGGAGGTGTGGTTATTTTCCGGGTCGATGGCGGCGCTCCGCTTCGGACGCAGATCCAGGCCTCTGCAACGACGCTCAAATGGTCCGGGGACGGGAAGCATTTGTTTGTGCAAGGTAAGGGTGCGGCAAACCTGGACAAGGCCTACATCTTGCCATTGTCCCCGGGCCAAATGGTGCCCGAGAGTATCGTCCATGGGCTTCCGTCCGAGCAGGAGATCTTGAAGCTGCCAGGAGCGCGGGTAATTCCTTTCGGCAACGTTGTGCCCGGCCCGACTGCGGACATATACGCCTTCACGCGCGAGAGCGTGCAGCGCAACTTGTATCGGGTTCCCGTACCGTGACAGGCCCCCCGTTCCAATCACTTGTTACTTGCGGGATTCAAGGAACCGAGATCCGCCGCGATCGCGACGATATCTTCGTCGGTCATTTGCATCACAGGTTTTTTCATCAGCGCCGCATCTCCGCCGTTCCGCGTACCGTCCTTGAACTGGTATAGCTGGCGCGCAATATATGTAGGATGCAGCCCTGCAGCCCCGCAAGCCTCGCCACGTTTCCGAGGCCTTGCAGGGAGTCCCCATGGCAGATCGCGCAGGCAACGGACTTGCCGGAGCCGCCGGTCTTCACGAAGGCCTCACCCTTCTTGATACTGCCCACCGGCACATAGCTGTTGACGCGTCCACGACAGCGGTACCGTGGCGTCATCTGGCAGTGCGGCGCGCTCCTCGTGTAGTTGTGCGAGACGGTCGGCTGGAGTCATGACCTCTACTCCCTTCGCAGCTTCGCAAGGCCGGCGGCATACGAGTCGGGAGGCTCATACCCTCGTGGTGTCCGCGTGGGTGTGTGTGGCTCTTGTATCTTGGCCGTCCGGAGGGCCGGACAACGAATGCCAACCCTTGGTCCGCGAATAAACGACTGCTGTGAGAGTCACGTGCAAACCACAGAGTCACAAAGACGCTCGGGGCTCTTCGCCTGCGTCTCTGTGTCTCTGTGGCCGTCCGCTAATCGACCGCTAGGGGATCGTGACCGTTTGCTCGCTCGTGGTCGCCGAGCCGCAATCGTTCACGCCGGTCACGGTAAAGGTGTACGTCCCCGGCGGCGCCCCGCCGGAGATTGACCGAGCCGTCCTCGGGAAGCTGCCGACAAACGATCCCGTGACGTTCACGATGTAGCTGGTGGGTGCTGCTCCACTCTCAGCGGGATCCCACACCAGGTGAATCGTGTTCCCCACTTTGTAGGCGAGGAAGTTGATCGGTGCGAGCGGCGCACCGGAACAGGGGCCCGGGAACGTCAACGTGACTGCATTCGACGGCGCGCTCGTGCCGGTGGCGTTGGTCTCACGGACCGTGAGGGTATACGTTCCGCCAGGAACACCAGGGAAGCTGACGTTATCGGTCAGCCCCAGAGGCACCGACCCCGACTGCGAACCTGTGACGTCAAGCGTCACCGACGACGGCGCACCGCCGGCAAATGTGTTCCGCCAGGCGAGTCCTATGGCGTCACCGTTGACCATCCCGACCAGACCGGCTGGCGAGGACGGCGGCTCCGGCACGTTCACGTAGATCCGAATCTCGTTCGACGCACCGCTGGTTTCCGACGCATTGACGGCGTGCACCCGGACAAAGAACGATCCGTCTGGCGCTCCGACAGTGAAGATCGGATACGTACCGCCAATCGGCAGGCTCGCCAGCACTTCTCCTGGATTGATTCCGCCTGCGATCACATAGCTTGTCGGCTGCGGCCCGAAGGGGAACGCCTTCCATCGGAAGGTGACGACGTTGCCCTCCATCGACGACACATACAGATCCGTCGGGGGCTGGAGCGTCGTCGGCTCTGCCACGGTCAGCGACACAGTGGCGATGTTGCCCGGCCCGATGGGGTTCGTCGCCAGGTAGGTAAAGCTGTCGGTGCCAACAAAACCGGCGTTCGGCGTGTACGTGAAGCCGCCGTCGGCATCGAGCGCGAGCGAACCGCTGGTGGCGGTTGTCACGAGCGCCGCCGTCATCGCACCGCCAGTGCTGGTGTCGTTCGCCAGGACACCGGGTGCGGACACGGTGAGCGGCGTGTTGAATGCCGTGTTATAGGCGTCGTTGAGTGCGACCGGAGGTGCTGGCGGCTGCACGGTGATGGCGACCGTCGCCACATTGCCGGCGCCCTGGAGGCTGACGGCGCGATAGGTGAAGCTATCCGCGCCCGAGAACCCGGCGTTGGGTGTGTAGGTGAAGTTTCCACCACTGCCGAGCGTCAGCGACCCGCTGCTCACGTTGCCGACCAGCAACGCCAAAAGCGCTCCGCCGCCGTTGCTGCTGTCGTTGGCGAGAACGCCCGGCGCGGCCACCGTCAACGGCGTGTTGAATCCGGTCGAGAACGCGTCGTTCACCGTTGTCGGCAGGCCTCCACCGTCGTCGTTGAGGATGGTACCCTGACCTTGATTGTCCGCTATGATGGCGTTGCCCGGCGCGCTCAGGTTCACGGAGAACGTTTCGTTCGGCTCGACGACGCCGTCGCCATTGATCGTGATGCTGACTGGCCGAGTCGTGATCCCAGAGGGAAAGACCAGTTGACCCGAGCCCGGGAGGAAGTCGTTGATCGCAGTTGTTATCAGCAAGCTCCAGCCTCCGGCGAACGACCCAGTCTCCTCGACGGCGTCGTCAACGACGTAGAGGCTCCACGTGCCGTTGGGATTCGTGCCGTTGAACGCGCTCAGTGTCGTCCCGTGCGGACCGGCGGGCGCTGGCGCTGGGAACAAATCCCCGCTGCCAATGTTCGTCGGAGCGTAGGTTCCGGAGACGACGGTCGTCGGCATGGAAGCGGCTCCGTCTCTGAACGTCAAATTGACGTTGGTCGCGTCCGTTCCGCTGCCAACGTCGGACATCAACACCACTGTTTGTCCGGTTGGGCCGACCAGCAGGACATCGACATCACCAGGAAATGTGTGACTGAACGCGTTCAGTTGCACTGACAGGGCCTGGATCGTTCCGACCCCCCCGGGCACAGTGATTGAAGATGGATAGGGAGTCGACGGACCGGAGTCAGAAATCGTAATCGCACCTACCTGCGCGAACCCACTACTGCTGGTTGCCGTACCGTCGGCGGTTGCAAAGCTGACTCGCGATTCCGTTGGCGAGGGATTGGCCAACGTTACGGTGAAGGTCGCCGTCGCTGTCCCGGCGTTGCCTTCAACGATGCTGACGTCGTTGATCGAAAAGGTCGGAGCAGGGTCGGCCGGCAAGAGGACACTCTCCACCACCCGCGTGTCGTTCGATCCGGTGCCTTCGTTCATGATCGCCGCGAAGAAGCCAAGACCACGCGCCGCAAAGCCGGCCCAGATGTCGTCGATATCGTCTTGCGTGGCGCCGCCTGCGGCGGCCGCGGCGAGGATCGCATCGCGCGCCTGGAGGAAGTTGGGGCTGAGCGGCGAGAGCTTCATTCCGTCGGTGACGTACTGAAGCCATTCGAAATTCGCTGAAAAGCCCTCTCGCGCGAGGAACCGGCTGCGAACCTCCCACAGCATCCCCGCCCAAATCTCACCGAGGTTGTGAACCTGGTCGACGGTGCTCGACCCGAATGGTCCGCGCGGAAATGCCCCATCGCTGATGTCGAACTGCGTGCTGTCGGTGTCGGCGAAGGTCAAAGGACTGTGGGGGCGATTCTGCGGCCCTCCGGTGACCGCTCGCGGGGCGTACGGGAACCGGCGGATGCCGTAGTAATAGTTATCCGTATAGGTTGGAGCGGCCAGGTGAGTGACCCACCCACCAATGGTGTAGATCCCGTTGACGTCTTCATCGGGCGTCGCGAGGAGGAGCGCGCGCGCGTAAAAGTCCGACCATCCCTCCCCCAGGCCGCGCGCCATGTTGTCGCTGAGTCCCATCGCGTTGCCGTGGAGACGATTCGATAGGCCGTGCGTCAGCTCGTGGAGAATCACGTCCTGGTCGAGACCGCTGGAGCGATCGGGCGTCGGCCCCGTCCAGACGTACATCTGCATGCGCCCACGCCCACCGTCGGCGGGCGTCGAAAAGTTGAAGTTGTTGGTATCGGCGGAGTCCTGGCCTTCCGCGCTGATTCGGTCGTTGCCGGCTCCACCGCGGCCGAAGTTGTCGTGCTGGAAGTTGAAGCTCTGCTCGGTGAATCCCAATAAATAGGTCCTGTCATGGAAGCGGTTCACCCAATAGAACATGTTGGTGACCTCCCCGTTGCGATAGTTCGCGGTCGTGGGGGCCTCGGTCTCGGGGTCGTAGGAAAAGTTGAATACTCGAATCTCAGAGCCTGTAACAGGCGCATCGACACCGTTGGTCCCGTCGATATCGAGACCCGCCTCCACGTTGTTGCCGTCCGTGACGTTCGTGTCGTCCGTCATCCAGCCGAGGTTGTTGAAGGTGTTTGACCCCTCGTTGCCGATCAAGATAGCGACCCCGTGGTCCACGTATGGCGCCTGTTCGTGGTTGAAGGGGGTTGCCGTTGTCGGCGATGAGGGGGCCGGGCTGTCCGATTTATAGGTGACGTAGCGGGCAAACTGCGTCTGATAGCTGGTCAGGTTCTTGCGCCACAGCACGGTGCCGTCCTCGGCATCCTGCACGGTGAGAAAGACGTCCGGATCGCCCCAGATCTCGGTCACCCACGCGAGACGCGCCACGCCCGCGTAGAGCGGGAAGTACGCCAGCCAGGCCCTGGCATCCGACGCCATCGGTCCGCGATCGAACGTCAGCTTGCCTCCAACCTCCGCCTTCTGGACGAGCGCCGCTTCCGGCACGTCCCAGCCGACATCGGCCGCTGCGCGCGAGATCGCCTGCGCAGCCGACAGCGATGGTGAGGTCGCCACCCCTCCGGCGTCGAGAGCCGGCGCCAGATGGCCCGCCGTCCGCGCGAGTTCGCCCTTTGCCGTGAAACCGCCACGAATCGATCCCTGGAAGACAGGCAGGCCGTTGAGGCGCTGCTCGAACTCCACCCATGCCATGTTGCCGGCGGGATTCACATAGTCGGCTACGAGCTCGAGCTCCGCGAGTTGTTGCGTGGACAGGCCGTAGGCGCCGGCATAGCCGGCGAGAAACGCTCGCATCGTGCCGACTCGGTCAGCAGTCGCTTCCGCGAGGACACCCCGGCCCTCGATACCGAGCACTTCGACGGAACCAAGCGTCTCACTGTTGACGACGGCAAGGCGTTTACCGCTGGCCCCGAGTTGCGCGAATGCCTGAGCGCGGGCATCGACGATCGACGCCACGAGATCGGCGTTTCGAACCGCGGCATGTTTTTCCATATACTCCGACATTTCCTTGGGCGTCTCGCGCCGGATGTCGAAGTTTGGATATCGCTCTTGAGAAGCAGCATCTTGTCTCGGACTTTGGGCCCCGGTCTGAGCACCGAGGATGGCCATCGTGCTAACGGCCATCGCGACCACGCTCAACCGCCGAGCAACCCGCAGACGTCGCGAACACACCGACGTTGCAGTGCGAAACAGGCGTCTATTTGGCATTGTCTTCACGCTTCTTCGAATCAGGGAGTGGGACCCACCCGGGAGGATGGGCGACGAAATTGTAATCGCAGCCAGCTCATCAGTCAAGACGTCGATCGAATTTTGTTCCGCAACTTCGAGCCTGATTGGGAGATCCGGCCAATCAATGCGGCAGCGCGTACTTCCTTTCTATTCGGATGCTCAGAGTCAGGCGATAGTCCTCGGCTCGCGGCCGTCCATCGGCAGTCGGCTCGGGCGTGAGCGATGACAAGCGAATCCGCACGTTGCCATGCACGACTTCTCGCTCGAAGCCGTCGTTGGTATGGAGCATGTAACTGGTCGGCTTCGAGTTCGCGCTATCGACTCGCACCCGAACGGCGGCATCGCCCGCCCGTAAGCTTCCCCGTCAAGTAGACACTGCAAAGAGAGACTGGCCGGCAGATGAAGGCCTCGGCAGAAAGGTGAGCGGCGGCACCCGGCCGAGGCTGTCGTGAGGCCGCTCGCTGTTGTAAATCCGCAACCAGGTGTCGGTGAGCGCGCGCAGTTCGGCGACCGACTCGAAGAGATGCGCATTGAGGACTTCCGTGCGGTAGCTGCGATTGAAACGCTCGATGTACGCGTTCTGATCAGGCTTGCCCGGCTGGATGTAGTGAATCGCCACGCCGTGCTCGGTGCACCAATCCACGAAGCTCTGGGCGGTGAATTCCGGGCCGTTGTCGACGCGGATCGCTGAGGGGCAGCCGTGTACGGCGACGAGCTCGTCGAGCGCCCGTGTCACCCGACGACTGGGCACCGAGAGTCCCATCACGATCTCCAGACCTTCCCGATTCCCTTCATCGATCATCGTCAGCAAACGCACCCGACGTCCGTCGTACAGCGTCTCCGTCATGAAATCGAGCGCCCAGGTCTGATTCAGTCGTGGCGGAGCGGCGAGCGGTTGCCGCACCCGTCGCGGCACGCGCCGGGTCGTGCGGCGCGGCAGATTCAGCCGCAGTGCGCAATACACCCGGTGCACGTGCTTGTGGTTCCACCGCCGGCCTTCCACGCGCATCCGATCAAAGAGCTTCCAGAAGCCCCAGCGCGGATAGCGCGCCACGACATCGGTCAACGCCGCGATGACCGCAGCATCGCGCCGGGTCGTCGGCATCGGAGGCCGGTAAAACGCCGCTCGCGACAGCCTCACCACGCGACAGGCTCGCTGGACCGGCAGGTGGTGCTCCTGCACCAGCACCTCAGCGATCTGTCGCTTTGCGAACGGCCTTACAGCTTTCGGTTCAGGACATCCTTGATGGCTGCGTTCTCAAGCGCCAGGTCCGCATACATCCGTTTCAGCTTCGCGTTCTCGGCCTCGAGCTCGCGGAGGCGCTTCACGTCTGAAATCGTCGCACCGCCGTATTACTTCGCCACTTGAAGAACGTCGCTTTGCTCACGCCGTGCTTCCGCGTGAGGTCGGCGACAGGAACGCCGCTCTCGGCGTCCTTCAGGATCGCGACGATCTGAGTCTCACTGAACTTCGACTTCCGCATGACCGCTCCTGACCCGGAGCAGTCTACCTTTCACTGTCAATCGATCGGGGAAGCTTACGAGAGGTCGCGGGGAGGTCGAAAGTGGAACCTCTTCTCTATCACCAGCCACAGACCATTCTCAACGTCGTCGGTCAGCTGCTCCTGCTGTCGCCCGCGCAGCCCGAGGTGAATGCGGTTAGTGAGCTCGTTGTACGACAGCCGCAAGCCGACGAGGCGGTCGAGCGCTAGTTGCGTGTTGACCTGCGGTTGCGGGTCCGGAACCAAGCGCGCGCCACGTTTGATGTAGATGAACGACGACGAATTACCACTCGCAGGAAGTACGGCGGCTTCCTGCTTCACGCTGTTTGTCGCCGACGGCGCGCTCTGCGTCGGCGGTGCTGCCTGGTGCATACGCACAACTCTCGGCGCGAAAATCGCGGTCGCAATACGCTCGCGCCGCGCATTCATCGTTTCGCCTCTTGGCTTTGCCGCCACCGGTCAATCTTGTCGAGCACCGCGCTCCAAGCATCAAGTCGACGCTTCTCCATCTCAGACCATAGGCGCTCCGATTGCTTTGCGAGACGCGCGTCGAGGTCGGCGAGCTTCGCCTTCGCAACACGTATCGCTTCGGGTGGTTCGTCGCCAAGCATGTTTCCAAACAGCTCGTGCTGTGCTCGCTTACGTGCGAACTGGTGAAAGCTTTTGGCGAAGACCACGGTCTCGAACGCCGTGACGGGGCTCGCCGTCGCAGCGACGGACTCTCCTGCAGGTTCCGGTTCCTTCCGGACCCAGATGATCTTGGTCACGACACGCACCCCTCGCTCAAATAGCTCTTCGGGATCAGCAATAACTTTCGGCCGAATCTCCGGTGTGGAATTAGTCCCTTGTCGATGCCTTGATAAACGGTCCAGGGTGAACGGCGGAGGTAGTCCGCAACCTCTTTTGGACTCAACCACTCGGGAAGGTCCGCGAACTTCGTGGTTGGTGAGATTGGTGCTGCTTGCGTGTCGGACATAGCGGCTCCTCGCGTACTCGCGTGGTGCTATGTCCCAAACTCGCCAGGCTGCGTCCGACTTTTAGTCGGCCTTGGTTGGGGACGGTGGTGTAGGTCTCTGGCGCTGGTCCCAGGACCCTCTTTTCAAAAAAACTTATCGATTACCTCGGACTATACCGAAGAGGAATCGAGAAGACAACTGGGCGTATAACCCCACTGTTTATGCACATTTACGCCGATTTACACCGATTAGGCCACTTGCCCCACGATTTTCAAAAAAGTTGACTGCACGAGCACGAAGTACAAAGTACAACGTGCTGCGCGAACCTCGCACACGGAGTGAGACGTGACGACGTGCGAGGTTCTCTAGCGTCTACGTCACCTTGTCACCGCAACCATAAACACGCGAACACCCTTAGAGCGTGTAACAAAATGTTCATGGGCGGTGGCCCACCCGCGGAGGAATGAAAGTGGTAGCCTCGGCGGCGCGATGCGAGCCGGGCAAAGGTCGAGGGTTACTGGTGCGATCGAGCCCGGAACAAAATGGACCCGAGTGCTGCGCCCAAGGCACCCCACACTGTTGCCCCCACCCGACGAGGGATGAGGAGCACGCCAGGTAAACTCTGACCCTGTAGCACTCTCCGGCACGCCTCGTAGCTGGAGGTGGTCGATGGAGGTGATGCACGCCCGCTGCTGCGGGATCGACGTTCACAAGGAATCGGTGGTCGCCTGCCTGCGGCTGCAAGAGGGCCGACGGGCGAAGACCGAAGTTCGACAGTTCGGTACGACGACCGCCGAATTACTTCGGCTTCACGAGTGGCTGGCGCACGCGGAATGCACGCACGTCGGGATGGAGTCGACGAGCGTGTACTGGAGGCCTGTCTTCAATCTGCTTGAGGGCAGCTTCGACGTCGTGTTGGCCAATGCGCACCACATCAAAGCGGTGCCTGGCCGGAAGACGGACATCAAGGACTGCGAGTGGATCGCGAATCTCCTCGCGCATGGTCTCATTCGCGCGAGCTTCATCCCCCCGTTGGCCATCCGCGACTTGCGCGATCTGACGCGGCATCGGAAGAGCCTCATCCGGGATCGGGTCAAGGCGACGAACCGCGTCCACAAGCTGCTCGAGACGGCCAACATCAAGCTCGCGAATGTGGTCGCGGACGTGCTGGGCGTCTCGGGCCGCGCCATGCTGAACGCGCTCGTCGCCGGCGAAACCGATCCCAATCGTCTCGCCAAGCTGGCGAAGGGCAGCCTCACGCCAAAGATGAACCAGCTCGCTGAAGCCCTGCGAGGCCAATTCACGTCGCATCATGCGTTCCTGCTCGGCCAGATGCTCACGCAGCTGGATCAGTTGGCGGAGCTCGTCGCGAAGTGCGATGCGCGAATCCTTGAGATCTCAAAGCCATTCGAGCCAGAGATCCAGCGGCTTCAAACCATCGTCGGCGTGGGACGACGCTCGGCGGAGGTGATGGTGTCGGAGATCGGGGTGGACATGTCGCGATTCTCGAGCGCCGGTCACCTGGCCTCGTGGGCGCGCATCTGCCCGGGCAACCACGAGAGCGCCGGGAAGCGACGGAGCACGGGAACGGGCTCAGGGAATAACTGGCTGCGAACGACGCTGCTCGAGTCCGCGTGGGCGGCGGCCCACTCTCGAAAGAGTTATTTGGGCGCACAATTCCGCCGCATCAGCAAGCGCCGGGGACCGAAACGGGCCGGCATCGCCGTGGCCCATAGCATCCTCGTCATCGCCTATCACGTGCTCCGTAACGCCGTAGCCTTCAACGATCTCGGAGCCGACTACTTTGATCGGATGAACACCGTCAAGTTGAAGCGCTATCACCTGCGGCGTCTCGCCGAACTCGGTTGCGACGTCAGTTTGGCTGTGCCAGCGTAAAGCAATACCGATGACTTTCTAGGTAAACCTCCGAAGCCTGATCCTCGTCGGCGAAGTAGCGTGAACAGGTATGGCCGCCGCGCTGCTTCCAGATCCGTTGTGGGATCTTGTGGAACCGTTCTTGCCGATTCCTGCACGCCGGCCACAAGGTGGGCGGCCGCGCGTTTTGGATCGCGCGTGCCTCACCGGCATTGTCTTCGTCCTTCGCAGCGGTATTCCCTGGCAGATGCTCCCGCAGGAACTCGGGTGCGGGTCGGGGATGACGTGCTGGCGTCGCCTGCGCGACTGGCAACAGGCGGGCGTGTGGGTCGTGGAGCGGACGTTTGCGTGGCTCAACCAGTTCCGGCGCTTGCGCGTCCGGTACGAAAAGCGCGCCGACATCCACACGGCGTTCCTCTTGCTTGGGTGCGCGCTGATTTGTTGGCAGTCGCTGCGGAAGACGTGGATGACAGGCTGAGCGGGTTCCCGCTTTTCTCTTTGGAATGCCGGGAGCCACTAGATCGAACCTCGAGTCCTGCCTCAGTCCGCGGGTACGCGCCTCAGGCCGTATCAGATCGTCGCGATGATCGGCGCGGGCATCGGGGAGGTTCACCGGGCGCGCGACACGACGCGCGGACACGAGCATCGCCGGATCAGATCCGTCTACGCTTCACCCTTCATCGGCGTGCGCGCACCCTGGGAGTCGAGCGGGTTCCGACGTCGCAGCGTGGCCATACTGGTCGAGTCCCACCGTCTTTCGGTAAGTGGTCCAGGCCTTCTCAAGCGCCCGTGCCGGTTCTCTCGCGGTTACGCCGAAGCGAGCCACCGCCAAAATCGTGGCGCGCACACTGACGTGGGGATCGGCGCCACGCCCGATGTGCCCACACGCAGGACACGTGAAGACCGGGTTGGCGATGTGCCGTGTCGAGCGAATGCGTCCCAGCATGTCGTCGAGTTCGGCGCGCAGCACCAGCAGGTCCTTGATGGGCAGGTCGTCTCGCCAACGCAGGCGCAGATGCTGCACCATTTCTGGGAACCAGACTCGATGCGCGTCGCCCGCGGCTACGGCTGATCATTCTAGACTGGCCCTGTTTCCCTCCGGTTCGCGTCCGTCGCCAAGTCGCCGTTTATCGCGGGAAATGCAGGTCGAAGGCTCGAAGGCTTCGCCTTTCTGTTATCAGCTCACGATGTTCCCAACCGACGTCCATGACGATGATGTTGACGCGTTCACTCAGCTCCCCGGACGCGTTTGGCGACGTGTCACTCAGAGGGCAACGATTCAGCGCGCCAGACCGGACGACCGTTCACGAGAATCGCAGACACCATGTGCGGCTCCAATTTCATTTTATGGCTCCGCGCGGGAGACAGCTGCTCCTCGGGTTGAAGGTCGCGCACTCGCAAGAAGATCAGACGGCCTTCTTCGATGCCCGCAAAGCTCATTCCCCCGAAACCGACCCGCGCAAAGCCGCCCGTGTCGTCAGCGACGACGATTTGGTCGGTGGGCAGAGACACTCTGACGCCGCTTGGAAAGATGACAAACGTGCCCGCCGGCCCATTCCGAACGATCGGGAACTGCGAGAGGAGGTCTCGTTCGCGATAGAGCAAGGTGTGGGGCGCGAACTCGATCAACAGGGGGACGTCGTCCATGGCACCTCAGGTGATCCGTAAGGGATCTCCGCCGGCCTCAACCGCAGCGTCGTGGGATGCCCGTCTCGCCGGGTCGCTCAGGCGGATCATCGGGATCTTCATCGCTCCGGTCTCAACATTAGGTAAGGCGCCTCCCATGCATATCCTGGCTCGGTTGTCAGGCGCGCATCATCCACCGGCATGCCGACCGTGAAGTGGTACAGGCTCTGGAATGCGTGCCCGTGTAGCCCGAGCACGTCGTGCACGGGATCATCGTAGAAGCAGCCAATCCCCGTAGCGCGCGCCCCGGCGGCTTCGGCTTCAAGATAGAGCACCTGTCCCACCATGCCCGTCTCCCAGAACAAGTGACGATAGAACGACGGACCGAACGTCTGCAGGCTCGCGCCAAAGTCGGCGAGCATCCCGAGGCTGAAGAAACCGTCAGCCGCAATGTCCTGGTCGCAGCTGATCCGCGCCGCGAGCGAGCGGGCATCGCCGCGCGCCAAGCACCAAAGCGGCAGTCCATCGTCGGCGGCTTCCCATAAAAAGTCAGGGCGGCAGGCGCCTCGGAGCCGGTCGAACGCCTGGGGATCGCGCATCAACAGGTACAACCCTGGCGGGACCTGCTCGACGCGGTGGACGAAGACGGCGAGATGCACGCGCGGCGTCCACCACAGACTGTGCCACGGTGTGCTCGCGCCGGGCAAGACGCTCGACAGCAGGTCGACGAATGTCGACCGATCGATCGTCGAGCGGCCGTCGAAGGCGACCGCGCTCCGGCGCTGCAGCAGTAGCGCACGCGCCTCAATCTCACGATCGCGCCGGCCATGTCGATCATGATCGGCCAGGGAGGTCGTCGGCACATTCGACCGGCCCGAATCTTCGGTGGCTCGTGCGACCTCGTCGATGAACGACCACTGAATGTGATCCTCGCTCAGCTGACTCGCGTGACCGGACCACCGGCCGTGTGGGATGCCGTCGGCGAGCCGTCTCACAGCGCCCTGGGGGCAAGTCGCCGATCCCGCGGCGGTTATCGCCATGATGCAGCCGGGGTCCTCGTGTTCGGCTTCGGGGAAGTCCTCGTCACGATCGATGCCGGTCACCGCCGCGATCGCACGGTGCGACCACGCCGGCAGCAGAGCGGCACGCCATCCGACGAGCGCGGCAGCGGTCGACACGGCCGCGATCGCGTGACCCAGGTCGTGCTGGCAGTAGCGGAACGCCCGCTCTCCGTATTTCCACGCCTCGCGCCAATGAATGGACGTCAGCGCGACCAGCAGAATGTCCTGTCGTCCGCCGAACGCGTCGCGCCACACGGCCTCGTCGAATACGCAGCGCAATTCGATCGCATGACGATCGGCCGCGTAGTGATACACCGCCGGCTGATCGACCACGCCCGGCAATGCGCCGCAGATCACATACGCCTCGGTTGGATGGAGGTTTCCGCTGGACGGGTTCACCCGCAGCGACCATCGCGAAGATCCGAAGCGCTTCCACGCCGAGAGCCCCAGCGCATGCCTGAGCATGTCGCCGAGGGCTGGGGCCGTCAACGATGCGGCCGCCAGCTCAAGCTCGCACGTCTCATCGAACGTCGCGCGACTTGGCGCGTATCCATCGGCTGCGACACCAGGCGTCGGGTGCAGCGGGAAGACTGGCGTGTCGCCAAACCCGCGAAACGGTCGCGGCTGCGACGCCCAGTCGAGGTATCCAAGCGATCGTGCGAACGCGTAGAAATGATGTTTCGTCCCGTCGTGATACCGGTACACCGTCGCGAGCGACGCCTGACGCGACTCGAGCTCGTTGATTTGTGTGGGCAGTAACACTCGGATCTCATCATACCGTTAGCCTCCACAGGCACTCTCGATCTGCGGGCTTGATCCACTATGGCGCCCAACCTGGCTGACGTTCACAGCGGACGTCGCTCAGGGTGACTCCTGAAAAGTCGCCAAGTGTATTTCCACCAGTCCGGTCGTGCAGAAGAACGCCAGATCGGCGTCAGGCGGGAGTAATCGCGTCCGAGCGGCCATCCCGCCCATATAATCCACACGGTTTGGCCCTCACCGTCGGAACGCGCCTCGGCCCGTATGAAGTCACCGCCCAGATCGGCGTGGGTGGAATGGGGGAGGTGTATCGGGCGACCGACACGAATCTGAAACGCAGCGTCGCCATCAAGGTGCTACCGGACTCGTTCGCCAACGACGCCGACCGGCTGGCGCGGTTCACGCGCGAAGCGCAGACGCTCGCCTCACTGAATCATCCCAACATCGCGGCCATTCACGGCCTTGAAGAATCTAACGGTGTGCGCGCGCTCGTGATGGAGCTCGTCGACGGAGAGGATCTCTCGCAGCGGATCGCACGTGAAGCGATCCCGCTCGACGAAGCGTTGCCCATCGCTCGCCAAATCGCACAAGCCCTCGAAGCCGCCCACGAGCAGGGGATCATCCATCGCGATCTCAAACCCGCGAATATTAAGCTGCGCGCCGACGGCACGGTGAAGGTGCTGGACTTCGGGCTCGCGCGAGCGGGTGCGGCAGGTGCGTCGGCTGTGGAGGCGCTGAATTCGCCGACCTTCATGAGTCCGGCGGCGCTCACCATGGGCGGCATGATTCTCGGCACGGCCTCTTACATGGCGCCGGAGCAGGCGAGGGGCAAGACGGTCGACAAGCGGGCCGACATCTGGGCGTTCGGCGTCGTGCTCTACGAGATGATCACCGGACGCCGTCCGTTCGGCCGGTCGACAGTCGCCGGCTCGTCGCACGCGGCCGCGAACGACGACCGTGAGGATGTGGCATCTGTTCTCGCGGCGGTGATTCAGTCCGAGCCGCGCTGGGACAGCGTGCCGGCGAGCCTGCGTCCGCTGCTCGAGAGCTGCCTGCAGAAGGATCCACGGATGCGGCTGCGCGACATCGGGGACGCATGGAAACTCATGGACGCCGCGCCGACGGTGCCGGTGCCCGCTCGAGGCGGTGCGCTCGGATGGATCGCGGCTGGACTGCTGGCGATCGTCACGGCCATTGCGCTCTGGGCTCCTTGGCGTGGCGAATCGCCTCCAGCGCTCCGCGAACCGATGCGGTTCAAGGTCGACGCCGGAACCGACGTGGTGTTGCCGCCGCTCTCGGCTCCGACCTTCAGCAGCGTCGTGATCTCGCCGGACGGTACGCGTCTTGTGTATGTCGGCAGCGTTCGCGGCGGGCCGCCCAAACTGCTCACGCGAAGGCTGGATCAGGCCGAATTCAGCGAACTGGTCGGCACTGAGGGCGCGAGCAACCCATTCTTCTCGCGTGACGGCCAGTGGGTCGGCTTTTGGAACGCTGGCGCCTTGTTCAAGGTGCCCGTCGAGAGTGGCGGGGCGACGAAGCTGGCCGACGTGCCGGCCATGACCGGCGGTGATTGGACCGAAGCCGGCGACTTGATCGTCGGGGCAGGTGACGCGGCGTCGAGCGTGCTGCGGATTTCTCCGGCGGGCGCGATGACCTCACTGCTCGAATTGGCCAACGGCGAGTGGTTTCATACGCACCCGCGAGTCTTGCCGGGCGGTAAGCACATTCTGATGGAGGTGGTGACGAGGTCCGCAGCACAGGGTCCTTACGCGATCGACGTGGCGTCACTGGCCGATCGCCAGCGCAAGACCGTCGTCCGCGGAGGCGGGTCTCCGCGCTACCTGGAGAGCGGTCATCTCGTCTACACGAATCGAGCGACCATGTTCGCGTTACCCTTCGACCTCGAGCGGCTCGAAGCCCGCGGGACGCCCGTGCGGGTGCTGGACGACGTCGCGTTCGACACGGTCGCCAGCGGCGCGCAGTACGACGTCTCGC
Source organism: uncultured Acidobacteriota bacterium (assembly GCA_963841905.1). Lineage (GTDB taxonomy): Bacteria > Acidobacteriota > Vicinamibacteria > Vicinamibacterales > UBA2999 > JACCSI01. The sequence goes on along the minus strand of CAWJEM010000001.1, from coordinate 88,994 downwards.
GCACGGGCACGCTGGTCTACCGCCGTTACCCGGGCGAGCGATCGGCCTCAACGGTGCAGTGGGTGGACTCGACTGGAAAATCGGCGCCGCTCCTCACCCGTGTCGGGGTGTACGAGACGCCGCGCCTTTCGCCCGATGGCACGCGCATCGCGATCACGGTGAAGGACGGCGTCAACTACGACATCTGGGTGTACGAGCCGGCGCGCGATGCGATGACCCGTCTCACCTTGGGCGGCATTCGGGCCGGCAACCCGGTGTGGACCCCTGACGGCCAGTACGTGATCTTCGGATTGCTTGGCAGCGGCATCCTGTCGGCGCGCGCGGATGGGGCCGGGTCGCCGCAGCCGTTGCTGCCGACGAAGGGCGTTCAGCTGCCGACTGCCGTTACTCGCGACGGCAAGCGGCTCGCGTACTTCCACCCCGACGCGAATCCACAGATTTGGACCGTCCCACTCGAACAGGACAGCAGCGGACTGAAGGCGGGCACGCCGGTGCGCTTTCTGACGACGAAGTCTGTCGACGTGGACGCGACGTTTTCTCCCGACGGCCGCTGGCTGGCCTACGCCTCGAACGAGTCGGGACGGTTCGAGATCTACGTGCGCGCAATCGCCGCAGCCGGTGCGGCGGGCACCCGCCGTTGGGTGATCTCGAACAACGGCGGCACGTCCCCCCGGTGGTCGCCGGATGGCCGGGACCTGTTGTATCTCGTCGGCAACCAGATCATGGCAGTTGGCTACGCCGCACGCGGCGAGTCGTTCGTGGCTGAGAAGGCGCGTGTCTGGGCGGCAGACGTGCGCACGACCGGCGGTTTCGATCCGAGTCCGGACGGGAAACGCGTCGCGGTGAGTGTGCCCACGTCGACCGCTTCGGCCGGCCCGGAACAATCGTTCATCTTCATCCTCAATTTCTTCGACGAGCTTCGCCGACGCGTGCCGGTGAGTCCGTGATCAGCCTCGCGTGTGGGCTCGCCCTGACGCGGGGGGGCGCCGTCACATCAATTCCAGACCTCGCTGCGAGCTCAGTTTGCTGCGCGCGAACATCCTGCAGAAAAACCAGGGCGGCAGTCCTCATCACGAAGCATCTTGTTTCGGTCGCTGGCCAGGAGTCTGCACACACACGCCCTGCGACATCGCCGAAAAACGTCGCCCGTTAGAGGGTATTAGAGGAACAGGAGTGGAAAACGAAAACGAGGAGAAACCCCTAGGGTTTCTTCGACTGCGTCTATAACACGAAGTTACGGTCGCCGGCGACGCGCTTTCGTGAGTCCGAGTTCGTCGAGGCTGCGATCGTCCTCGCGCCAGTCGGCGCGGACCTTGACATGGAGATCGAGAAAGACTCGAGTCTCGAAGAATCGCTCCAGCTCGTGCCGCGCGGCTGTCCCGATGGTCTTGATCATGGATCCGCCTCTGCCAACCACGATCGGTTTCTGCGACGCGCGCTCGACGAGGATCGTGCAGTAGAGACGCAGGATGCCCTTGTCGTCCGGCTCCTCGAATCGGTCGACGATGACTGCTGACGCAAAGGGCAACTCGGCGTGGGTGTGCTGCAACACTTGTTCGCGCACCAGCTCCGCTACGAAGAAACGCTCGGGCTGATCGGTCAGGTGGTCGTCGGGATAAAGGGGAGATCCCTGCGGAAGGTGCGAGAGAATGAGTTTCTCCAGGCGATCCACGTTTGCGCCGCTCAGCGCCGAGATCGGCACGATGTCGGCGAAGCCGACGGCGCGATCGTAGTGCTCGATCTGCGGCAGCAGGGTCTCTTTGGCAATCAAATCGACCTTGTTGAGCGCGAGGATTCTTGGCGTCTTGACCCGGCGCACCGCATCCATCAGGAAGCGATCGCCACCGCCCGCGGGTTCGCTGGCATCGACGAGGACGACGACGACGTCAACCTCGCGAAGCGCCGTCATGGCCGTGTCGACCATTCGTACGTTGAGCCGATGAAGCGGCCGGTGGACTCCCGGTGTGTCGACGAAGACGACCTGGCCCTCGGGATAGGTGCGAACGCCGGTAATCCGGTTTCGTGTGGTCTGGGGCTTGCTCGAAACGATCGCGACCTTCTGGCCGACCAATCGGTTCATCAACGTGGACTTGCCGGCGTTGGGGCGGCCGACGAGCGCCACGAATCCACTCTTCACTCGGTGGTCTCTCCGGCCACCGCCGGTTCCCCTTCCAGCCGGCGCACCCGAACACGCGTGATACGCCGCCGTTCGGCCTCGAGCACCTCAACCGCCAGACCGTCCAACTCGAAGGTTTCGCCAACGTGTGGCACCCGCCCGACATGAGCGAGCAGATACCCGCCCACGGTCTCGTAGCCCTCGTTCTCGACATCGATCTTGAGGCGCTCCGCGAGCTCGCGGACATGTGTGCGGCCACTGAAGACGAAGCTGCCATCCTGCTCGGCGAGCACTGGCTCAACCTCGACGTCGTACTCGTCGCGGATCTCACCGACTATTTCTTCGAGCAAATCTTCAATCGTGACCAGTCCTGCCGTTCCCCCGTACTCGTCCACGACCACCGCCGCTTGAACGCGCTTTCGTTGGAACTCCTTCAGGAGCTCCGGCACGCGCTTGGACTCCGGCACGAAGTGTGCCGGGCGAATCAGCGGCGTGATGGGCTGCGACAGGTCCGACGGCTCGAGCTGAATCAGGTCCTTGATCGTGATGAACCCGACGATGTTGTCCAACGACTCGTTGAACACGGGAACACGCGAGTACTGCTGCTCGCGCGCCAGCGCGATCAGATCGCCAATGGTTGCCTTGGCTTCGATGGCAATCACATCCGGCCGCGGTGTCATCACTTCGCGAACCATCGTCTCGCGGAATTCGACGAGCGAGCGCAGCAGCTCGCGCGCCTGACCTTGCTGCAGGTCATCCGAGTCGCCTTGCGGAGCGGCCACGTCCGCCGCCGGCGTCTCAGGCTCGATCGGGACGGTCCCTGACCGCTCCTTTCGGCCCACCGCCAGACGGTGGAGAGCGACGGTCAACGGCAGCAAGATGCGGGCAATGGTTTCGAACGAGGGCAGGAGCACTTCGAGGACACGCTCCGGATTGCGGCGCACGATGGCGAGCGGCGCGATGTGCTCGCAGATCAACACGAAGAGGACGGTTCCGAGAATCAGCAGCGGCAGCCCGCGCGCGGCATCGACCCCCGTGACCCGTGCCAGCAGGCTGGCGGCAACGACGGTGATGATGGCGAGGATAAACCGCCCGGGGATGAAGAGCCGCAGGGGTTCGTCGAGATACCGGCGAAGCGGCTCGCTTCGACCGCCGCCCTCGGCCAGCAGGCGCAGCGACAGCCGCATCAGCGCGCTGAACGCGGTCGTCACGGTGCTCACATAGACCGCGATCAACCCCAGGAGAAACAAAAGGAGCGGGGTCATCGACGGCGCTCGATGAGTCCCTCTTTCAAGCCCCCTCGCCTGCGCAGACGAGCCTCAACGCGGGCCATCCGTCCAGCGTCCGATTCATGATCGTATCCCAACAGGTGCAAGAGGCCGTGCAGCGCCAGGACTCGCAATTCGACGCCGAGTGAATGGCCAGCCTCGTCCGCCTGTCGATTGGCGACCCCGATGGCGATGACCACATCGCCCAAATACTCGACCGAGTCAACGTGAGATCCGACGGCGGGCCTCGACACGCGGGCGCGGCCGCGCGGCCGCACCGGAAAGGACAGCACGTCGGTCGCATAGTCCTTGCCGCGAAACGATCGATTGAGCGCGCGCATTCGCCCGTCGCTGACGAGGGCAATCGTGACCTCGCCACGAGCCCGCGCGGGCGAAGCCTGCTCGAGCCAGCGGGCGAGGCCGCGAGTCGGTACTCGCCCGCCGTCCGGCGCGGCGACGTTGACCATGACCCGCCCGCGGCCGGCCGTCCGGAGGCGTGGGGTTCCGTTCGGCATAGGACCTGTGGTCAGGCTGGGCGTCGACCCTCGCGCGGAGCCTGGGCGCCGTCACCGAAGGATTCGTACGCCTTCACGATCGCTTGAACCAGCTTGTGCCGTACGACATCGCGCTCGTCGAAATGGATGAACGCAATGCCCTCGATCTTGTCGACGACGTGCATCGCCTGGATGAGGCCGGAAGTCCTGCCCGCTGGCAGATCGACCTGCGTGATGTCACCGGTCACGACCGCCTTGGATCCAAAACCCAGGCGCGTCAAGAACATCTTCATCTGCTCGCTGGTGGTGTTCTGCGCTTCGTCGAGGATCACAAACGCGTCGTTCAGCGTGCGGCCACGCATGAACGCGATCGGCGCGACTTCGATGGTGCCTCGCTCGAGCAGTCGCTCGGCCTTCTCGACCTCCATCATGTCGTAGAGGGCGTCGTACAGCGGACGGAGATAGGGATTGACCTTCTCCTGAAGATCACCGGGGAGAAAGCCCAGCTTCTCGCCCGCTTCCACGGCCGGGCGCGCCAGGATGATCCGGCTGACCTTCTTCGCCAAGAGATAGTTCACTGCCTGCGCCATGGCCAGGTAGGTCTTGCCCGTGCCTGCGGGTCCGATGCCAAAGACGATGTCGTACTCCTCGATGGCATCGAGATACTTGCGCTGATTGGCCGACTTCGCGGTGATCCGGCGCTTGCCGGCCTGTCGAAGCTGTCCGCCCTTGAGGAAGTGCTCGCGCAGGTCGACGTTGGGATCCTCGGCGACCAATTGCGTCGCGGTCTTCACATCCCGAGCCGACATCGCGTGCCCCTCGCCCAGCAGCGCGGCAATCTGCGCCACGACCTGTGCAACACGAGCCGTATCGGCCGGCTCGCCCTCGACGAGGAGGTCGTTACCTTGCGTGCGAACATGAACGTTGAGGAGCGATTCGAGGTGACGGAGGTTTTCGTCGTGAGACCCGAACAAGGTCTCGAGAGCGGCCTCTGGAACCGAGATCTTCCGCAGCGGAGCCGTCTGGATTCGCGTATCCCCTTGTATTTCAGCTATTTAGCAGCGCCGAAGGGAGGATCGTAGCAAACGCGGCCGGAACCCGTCAAGACAGGGTCCGGATTCGCAGTTCCCGCAGTTGGCGGGGATCCACCTGCGAGGGCGCATCCGCCATGAGATCGACGGCCGCGGTGGTCTTGGGAAACGCAATGACTTCGCGGATCGACGATTCACCGGCGAGCAGCGCGCAAATTCGATCGAGACCGAGCGCCAACCCGCCGTGGGGGGGCGTCCCGTACTCGAGCGCCTCCAGAAAGAACCCGAATCGGTTACGGGCTTCGTCATCGGACATGCCGAGCAAACGAAAGACCTTGGCCTGTGTCTCGCGATCGTGAATGCGGATGCTGCCGCCTCCCAACTCCCACCCATTGAGAATCACGTCGTAGGCTTTGGCGAGGACGGCCCCAGGTTCCAACTCCAGGCGATCGAGATCCTCTTCGCGCGGTGCCGTAAACGGATGGTTGACAGAATCCCAACGCTGCTCGCCCGCATTCCAATCGAACAACGGAAAGTCGGTGACCCAGAGCAGCTCCCAGCGGTTGTCCGCAATCAGGTTCAGCTTCTTCGCGACATGAAGCCGGAGCTGTCCCAGGATCTTCGAGATGGCGTCGCCGGCGCCCGAAGCCATTACGAGCAGGTCGTCAGATGTGGCTCCCGCCGTCTCCAGCCCCGATCGAATCCCTGCTTCGCCGATCGCCTTCGCCGACGACTGCACGCCGTCCGCACTACGCCGGGCCCAGACCAGGCCAGTTGCTCCGAATTGCTTCGCTTGCTCGGCAAGCTCGTCGAGCTCACGACGGGAGAACTTGGCTCCACCCGGGATGACGAACCCTCGCACGGTGCCACCGTGCGCGATCGCCTCGCGGAAAATGCCAAATGGTGACTCGCGGAACAGCGGCCCGAAGTCCTGAATTTCGAGCCCAACCCTCAGATCCGGTTTGTCAGTCCCGTAGCGCGCAATCGCCTCCGCGTAGCGCATCTTGCGAAACGGACGCGTGACCGAGACGCCAATGACGTTGAACGCGGTCGCCAGCGCACCTTCGACCACCTCGTATACGAGTATCGGGGTTGCGAACGACATCTCCAGGTCCACTTGAGTGAACTCGAGCTGTCGATCGGCACGCTGATCCTCGTCACGAAAGCACCGCGCGAACTGAACGTAGCGGTCCATCCCCGAGATCATCAGGATCTGCTTGAAGATCTGCGGCGACTGCGGGAGCGCGAAGAATTCGCCGGGATGGACGCGGCTTGGCACCAGGAAGTCGCGTGCTCCTTCGGGCGTCGACTTGGTGAGAATCGGCGTTTCGATCTCCCAGAATCCCTGGGCGTTGAAATAGTTCCTCATCGCGAGCGTGATGCGGTGCCGGAGGCCGATGTTCTCGTTGAGTCGCGGGCGACGCAAATCGAGATAGCGATACTTCAGGCGTGTTTCCTCGGCGACGTTGGCTTCCTCGGAAATCGGGAACGGCGGCGTCTTGGCTTCGTTGAGAATCCGCAGGTCGCGGGCGCGGACTTCGACCTCGCCGGTCGGCACATTGGCATTGATGGTGTCGTCAGAGCGTCGCTCGACCTGTCCAAGGACAGCCACGACGAACTCCGATCGCAAGCGCTTGGTCCGTTCGAGCAGGTCGGCGTCGCCTTCGACGATCACTTGTGTGTGGCCATCGCGATCGCGCAAGTCGAGAAAGACGAGCGAGCCGAGGTCGCGAACACGATGCACCCAACCGAGCAGCGTGACCGTCGCCCCGACGTCGGCGGCGCGAAGGCCACCACAGGTGTGCGTGCGTGAGAGGTTACCGAGTTGCTCCGCCATGTTTGATCAGTCGCGCCGCCTCGGCGCGTGGGACGACTTGTTGTTCCCCCGTCGCCAGGTTCTTGACGGCCACTTCGTTTCGAGCGGCTTCGTCATCGCCGACGACCGTCACGAAGCGAATACCCCGCGAATCCGCAAACTTGAACTGCTTGCCAATCTTGTCCGCGTCCGGATAGACGTCAACGCGCAGACCCGCCGACCGCAGCTCTCCCGCCAGTCTTATCGCATCAGACGCTCGATCCGGATTCCACATCGTGACCATCACGTCGGCTGGCGCGTCGGCTACCACCGCGGGGAACATGTTGCGCTCGCTCATGACCACCAGGATGCGCTCCAATCCCAACGAGATACCGCACGCCGGTACCTGCTCACCCAGGAACATGCCGATCAGCTCGTCGTAGCGGCCGCCGCCGCCCAAACTGCCAGCCAGGTCGGCGACGGCGATCTCGAAGATCGACCCGGTGTAGTACCGAGAGGCCGCGGGCGAGACTTGGATCGAGGCGCACGAAGTCGCCGGCCCGATGGCTGCTGAGCAACCCAACCAGATCTCGGAGCGAGCCTGCCGCCCTCGCCCCGGCGGGATGTCCGCTCACCAACCCCTCGAGTCGCGACAGGACTTCAAGGTTGAAGCGCTGCGGATCCCTGTCGGCGGTCGCTGCGGCCTGCGCAATGGTGCTGAACAGCTCGAGGAGTGTCGTCGCCGCCGGTTCTTGAATGCCACGGGATTCGAATTCCTGTGCCACGCCGTCGCGCCCGATCTTGTCCAACTTGTCGAGCGCAACGAGAGTGTCGCTGTGGGAACTCTGCGGAACGCCGATGGACTCGAGCATGCCAACTAGTAGCTGCCGATGGTTCAATCGAATCGTGAACCCCTGAAACCCCAATGCCATCAGGACGTCAGCCGCAGCCGCGAGCAGTTCGGCCTCGACCACCATCGAAGTCGAACCAATGGCGTCGACATCGCACTGGTAGAACTCGCGAAAGCGCCCCTTCTGGGGGCGGTCGGCCCGCCACACCGGCTGAACCTGATAGCGTTTGAAGAGCTTCGGTAGCGTGGCGCCATGTTCGGCGATTACGCGCGCCAGCGGTACGGTCAGGTCGTACCGGAGCGCCAAGTCCGCATCGCCGGTCTTGCCATCCTCCCCTCGCTTCAGAATCTTGAAGATCAGCCGATCGCCTTCCTCGCCATATTTGCCCAGCAGCGTTTCGATGTTCTCAACCGCCGGCGTTTCGAGCGGCTCGAAGCCGTAGCGTTGATAGACGTCCGCAATCACGCCGATGACGTATTGCCGGCGCCGAACGTCGCTGGGAAGAAAATCCCGCATGCCGCGGGCAGGCTTTGTGTTCATCAGTGGTCAGTGGCCTTCATCAGTGGTCAGTGGCCAGTGATCAGTGATCCGAAGGCAGTGATCTCGGCCGGCAGGCCCGATCACCGACACCGACCACCGACCACTGATCAAATCTTGGGCAACGTGACCCCGCGTTGTGCCTGATACTTGCCGGCTTTGTCCTTGTAGGACACCTCGCAGACCTCGTCGCTCTGAAAGAACAACACTTGGGCGATGCCTTCGTTGGAATAGATCTTGGCCGGCAAGGGCGTCGTGTTCGAGATCTCGATCGTCACATGCCCTTCCCATTCGGGTTCGAACGGCGTGACGTTGACGATGATGCCGCAGCGGGCATAAGTGGACTTGCCGAGACAGACCGTGAGGACATCGCGAGGAATGCGGAAGTATTCGATGGTTCGTGCCAGCGCAAACGAGTTGGGCGGGACGATACAGCAATTCGCTTTGATATCGACGAACGACTGCGGGTCGAACTTCTTTGGATCAACCACGGTGTTGTAAACGTTGGTGAAGACCTTGAACTCGTCGGCCACGCGAATGTCGTACCCGTAGGACGACAGCCCGTACGACACAACCCCTTGGCGGACCTGACGATCCTCGAACGGTTCGATCATCCCCTGTTCGAGGGACATCCTCCGAATCCAGCGGTCGCTCTTTATCGCCATCCGTTCACCCGTCTACCCGCCTTCCCTTCTTGGTGTCCCTGACCCTGAGTCCCTGAGTCCTGAGTCCCTGTGTCTCTGCAGCCTGTCGCGACGACCGCCTGTCGTCCCTTCGGTTGCCTATCTCCGCAGCAACATCCCGATCAAGATCAGCACCACGCTCGCGAGAATCGACGTCGTGATCGGGAGATAGAACGTAAAGTTGTCTCGCCGGATCAAGATGTCGCCCGGCAGGCGGCCAATCGGAACGCCAAGCCAGACGAGCAGTCCAATGGCAACGATCACGAGGCCCACGATGATGAGGATTTGACCCATAAAAGCACCCCCATCCAACCGACCAGTCTGACCACCCGATCCGCCCTACCAGGCCTCCCTGCCCTAGCAGCCCGTGGCGAAACCACGGGCCGCTAGAGCAGCTCCATGCCGCGGAAAAAGTACGACAGCTCGAACGCCGCCGTCTCGGGCGCATCGGAGCCGTGCGTCGCATTGTTGTCGATCGACGCGCCGAACTCTTTCCGGAGCGTGCCGGGGTCGGCCTTGGCCGGGTCGGTGGCGCCCATGAGCGCCCGCCACTTGCGAATGGCGTCTGGCGCTTCGAGGCACATGACCAGGCACGGTCCCGACGACATGAAGTCGGTCAGCCCGCCAAAGAACGGCCGCTCCCTGTGTACGTAGTAGAACCCCTCAGCCTCACGCTGCGACATTCGGATCATGCGCAGGGCGCGGATGTTGAAGCCCGCTGCCTCAATCCGCGCCAAGATCTGTCCTGCGTGGCCGCTCCTGACGGCATCTGGCTTGATGATGGCAAATGTGCGTTCCATACAAGCGATCGATTATAGCCCGCTGGTTGGCGCCAACCGTGGAAGCTCGCGCGCCGGATAGCAGCCCAGCACCTTGAGGAACACGGTGCGTTCGGCCAGCCGCGCAAGCGCGGCCTGCAGTCGAGGCTCCTGAAGGTGGCCGTCAACGTCCAGATAGAACACATATTCCCAGGGAATCCCGGGACGTGGACGCGATTCGAGCTTCGTCAAGTTGAGTCCTTCGTCGGCGAGCACGTTGAGGCACCGGACCAGCGCACCATGCTCGTGCCGCGTCGCCAATACGATGGACACTCTGCTGGCGAGCCGCGGATCGCTGTCCACTGGCGTCGCGGCGACCACCACGAACCGGGTGTAGTTGACCGGCTGGTCGGCAATCCCTCGCTTCAGCACGTGCAGGCCGAAGTGGGCAGCAGCCTCCTCGCTGGCAATGGCCGCCTGCCGTGCATCCTGCATCTCCTTCACACGTTCGGCGCCAAGCGCCGTATTGGCCGCCGGCACTTGTTCGCACGACGGCAAACGGCTGAGGAACTCGCCGCACTGAGACAGCGCTTGTGGGTGTGAGTGGATTTGGCGCAGCGACTCCAGGGGCACGTCGGCCACGCCCACCAGGCAGTGCCGAATGTCGACGATCTCCTCGCCGACGAGCGACAGGTTGAAGCGAAGCAAGAGGTCGTACGCCTCATAGACTGAGCCGGCCGTTGTGTTTTCGAGTGGCAGGATCCCGCGATCCGCGTGACCGCCCAGCACAGCCTCCAACATCTGACGGAACGTGCCGTACGCCTTCAGCGTGACCGGTCGGCTCGCAACGCCGAAGTGCTGACAGGCCGCCTGATGACCGTAAGCACCCTCAGTCCCCTGGTAAGCGACTCGCAGCGGTGCTTCGTCGGCCGACGTCTCGCTCATTGCGTCGGCTTGGCGGCGGACGGAGTCCTCGAGGATCTCGCGGAAGATTCTCCGCACGAAGGCTGGGTCCAACCCAACCCGCTCGCCGTAGGCTGCGCGATGCTGGAGCAGGGCGGTCTCGCGATCGACATCGCGAACCGGGCCATCGCCCTCACGCTTGGCGGCGGCGATGTCGCGCGACAAGCGCGCGCGCTCGCCGAGTGCCGACACGATCACTGCGTCGATATCGTCCAGGCTCTTCCGCAATGCCGAAAGGTGTCCAGTGACCATCACGATTCTCCCCAAAAGCAAACCGCCGCCCCAGCATTGGCTGGGGCGGCGGCTCGAATTCCCGAAAGTCACGCTCGACTTGTTCGGACTCAGTCCCCTCCCCTGCCGGCCGTAAAGCCGGCGATGGTAAAGGCGAAGTGATTGAATCGGGCGGTCTGCATGACTTTAGCTGCCGCTATATTCTACTGGTTTACCTGCCCACGAGCGTTTTGACCGCCTCGCCCATTTCGGCGGGGCTCTTCACGACATGAACGCCCGCGGCGCTCAGTGCGGCCATCTTCTCGGCCGCGGTGCCTTTGCCGCCCGCGATGATCGCGCCCGCATGCCCCATGCGTCGCCCCGGAGGGGCCGTCTGACCTGCGATGAAGCCGACCACCGGCTTCTTGAAGTGGCCCTTGATCCACACCGCCGCGTCCTCTTCGGCGGAGCCGCCAATCTCACCGATCATGATCACCGCAGCCGTGTCGGCGTCACCCGCGAACAGCTCCAGCGCATCGGTGTACATCGTCCCAATCAGGGGGTCCCCTCCGATGCCGATGCAGGTGGTCTGTCCAAGGCCCAGTCGAGTGAGCTGATCGATCGCCTCGTAGGTCAGTGTCCCGCTCTTCGAGACAATCCCGATTCGGCCCTCGCGGCAGATGTTCGCCGGAATGATCCCGGCCTTCCCTTTACCTGGCGAGATGATGCCGGGACAGTTCGGGCCAATCAGCCGTGTGGCCGGTCGCTCCTCGAGGAACGTCATGACGCTCAGCATGTCCACCACCGGTATTCCTTCCGTGATGCACACCACCAGCGCAATACCGGCGTCGGCGGCTTCCAGAATGGCGTCGGCAGCAAAGGGCGGTGGAACGAAGATCACCGAAGCGTTGGCCCCCGTCGCCGTGACCGCGTCCGCCACCGTGTTGAAGACCGGCCAGCCCTCGTGGGTCGTCCCGCCCTTTCCGGGTGTCACGCCGCCGACGACGTTGGTGTGATAGGCGGCCGCCGCCTTGGCATGGAACGTGCCTTCGCGGCCCGTCAGTCCTTGAACGAGGAGGCGAGTGTTCTGGTCGAGCAGTACGGCCATCACTGCCCTCCTGCGAGGGTGACGACCCTGTCGGCCGCCTCGTTCATGGCGTCAGCGGTGGTGAAGTTGAGGCCGCTCTCAGCGAGCATCCTCTTTCCTTCCTCGACGTTGGTGCCCTTCATGCGGATGACAATCGGCACTGGCACCCCCAGCTCTCTGACGGCGGCAATCACCCCCGCGGCCAGGACATCGCAGCGCAGGATGCCGCCGAAGATGTTGATCAGAACCGCCTTCACGTTTCGATCCGACATCAGGATTTTGAAGGCATTCCGGATCTGCTCCGCGGTGGCGCCGCCGCCCACATCCAGGAAATTCGCCGGCATCCCGCCCGCCAACTTGATGATGTCCATCGTAGCCATCGCCAAGCCGGCGCCGTTGACCATGCAGCCGATGTTGCCTTCCAGACGAATGTAGTTGAGCGAGAACTTGGACGCCTCGACCTCGAGCGGGTCTTCCTCCGACAGGTCGCGCAGATCCCTGATGTCCGGGTGGCGATACAAGGCGTTGTCGTCGAAGTTCATCTTCGCGTCGAGCGCCAGCAGGTCACCGCTCTTGGTGACGATCAGCGGGTTGATTTCGAGCAGGGACGCATCGGTCGCGATGAAGGCCTTGTAGAGGGCAAGCATCAGCTTGGTGGCTTTGCCAATTTGGCCGTCGGTCAAGCCAACGGCGAACGCAAGCTTGCGGGCCTGGTAAGGCTGCAGACCAATCGCCGGGTCCACGAACTCCTTGTGGATCTTCTCGGGCGTCTTGGCCGCGACTTCCTCGATGTCGACGCCGCCCTCTGCGCTGACCATCAGGACGGGCCGTCGTGTCCCGCGATCGACCAGCAGGCTGAGGTACAGCTCGCGATCGATGGCCAGGCCCTCTTCGATGAGCAGACGGCCGACCACCTGGCCGGCCGGTCCCGACTGGTACGTCACGAGCGTCCTGCCGAGCAGATCGGCAGCGACCCGTTCGGCCTCATCCGGGCCCTTGACGACCTTGACACCGCCGGCCTTCCCGCGCCCACCGGCATGAATCTGTGCCTTGACGACCACGATACGGCTGCCAAGACGGCGAGCGATCTCGCCTGCCTCGTGTGCTGAGAACGCCACCTCGCCGCGCGGGACGAGCACACCGTGGCGCGCGAGAATGGCTTTCGCTTGATACTCGTGGATCTTCATACCTTGATGACGTCCACGAGCTCCTTGACCGCCCCGGCGGACTTGTGCAGCGCGGCCTTTTCTTCGCTGGTCAGTTTGATCTCGATGATCTGCTCCACCCCGCGCGCACCAAGCTTGACCGGAACCCCCACGAAGAGGTCGTGGATCCCGTACTCGCCCTGGAGGAACACCGAGCACGGCATGATCTTCTTCTGATCCTTCAGGATGGCTTCGACCATCAGCGCCGCCGAGGCACCCGGGGCATACCAGGCGCTCGTGCCCACGAGCTTGGTGATCTCAGCCCCGCCGTTGGCGGTGCGTTCGCAGATGGCCGCGACTCTGGCCGCCGGCATCAACTCCGTAATCGGGATGCCCGCGACGGTCGAGAACCGTGGCAGCGGCACCATCGTGTCACCGTGGCCGCCCAGGACGAACGACGACACGTTCTCGACCGAGACGTTCAACTCCATCGCAATGAAGGTGCTCATGCGCGCCGAGTCGAGGACGCCGGCCATGCCGATGACGCGCTCGCGAGGGAACTTGCTCAGCCGATACACTGCCTGTGACATGGCATCAAGCGGGTTGGCCACGGGCACGATGATGCAGTTGGGCGAGTGCTTGACGATCTCGGCGGTCACGTCCTGCATGATCTTGTAGTTGACCGAGAGCAGGTCGTCCCGGCTCATCCCGGGCTTGCGCGGCACGCCGGAGGTGATGACGACAACGTCAGAGTTGGCACTCTCGGCGAAGTCTTTCGTGCCAACGCCCACCACGCGGGCCGCCGATCCGTCGATGGGGCAGGCCTGGAAGATGTCGAGCGCGACGCCCGCCGCCTTGGTGTCCGCGATGTCGACCACGACAACGTCGGCGAGCTCTTTCTGGGCGATCGCGCGCGCGACCGTCGCACCAACGTTGCCCGCGCCTCCAACAACAGTCACTTTGCGATTCATGCAGGGTTCCCTCTTTGCTGGCTTGCGCTCAGACCAGCTGTCTTCCAAATACAACACGAAGAACACGAAGGGCACGAAGACATGGGTTGCTTCGTGTGCTTCGTGACCTTCGTGTTGCCTTTGTTCTTGTTCCCAAGGCGTGAACTCGTTCTTAGGTCAAATCGCCATGCTCTTCCATCAACAGTCCACACGTTCTGTGGAAAACCTTGTGGAAAACGTCCCGTGAACGCCGTGTAACAGCGCAGGTACTGGCCGAAATGAGCAAGTTGCACTATTCATGGTGCGGTCATCGAGCGGAGAAGGGGTGTCTCTCGCCTCGGTCGCGCCTCCGGCGCGCGGTACAAGTATGGAATCATACACTGCCATGAAGATCATCGTCGCCGACGACCTCCCGGCGTCAGCGCTCGACATCTTGCGCGCCGAGGGATGGGACGTCGATGCGCGCGTGGGTCGTGCGCCGACCGAACTGACCGCCGATTTGTCGACGGCTGACGCGCTGGTCGTCCGGAGCGCGACGAAAGTCACGCGTGACCTCATCGCCGCCGCCTCGCAGCTCCGCGCCATCGCGCGCGCCGGCACCGGCGTGGACAACGTGGACGTCGCCGCCGCCAGCGCACGCGGCATCGTCGTCATGAACGCCCCGGGGGCGAACAGCATCAGCGTCGCAGAACTGACGATGGCCTTGTTGCTGGCACTTGCCCGAAAAATTCCGGCGGCTGATGCCTCGATGAAGCAGGGGAAATGGGATAAGAAGAGTTTTGTCGGCGAGGAGGTGCGTGGGAAGACGCTGGGGCTCGCGGGCCTGGGTCGTATCGGTCAAGAGGTCGCGCGCCGTGCCCGGGCATTTGAGATGACCGTGATTGCGCACGACCCGTTCATCAGCGCCCAGATCGCGCGTGACCTCCGGATCGAGCTGGTGTCGCTCGACGACCTGTGTGCCCGTTCTGATTTCTTGTCGCTCCACATGCCGTCCACCGCCGATACACGCCATATTTTCAATGCCGAACGGCTCGCGAGGTGCAAGAAGGGGCTTCGCCTCATCAATACAGCTCGCGGCGATCTCATCGACGAGCGTGCGCTCGCGGACGCAATCGAGAGTGGACGAATCGGCGGCGCCGCGCTGGATGTGTTTCAACAGGAGCCAACCGTCGACCACCGACTGCAGACGTTGGCGACGGTCGTCGCGTCGCCACACATTGCGGCGTCAACGAAGGAGGGTCAGGAGCTCGTGGGGGTCGAGACTGCCACAGCCCTGCGTGACTACTTGAAGACAGGCGTGATGCGGAACGCCGTCAACTTTCCGTCGCTGGATGCGGACGAGTTCCAGAGGCTCGAGCCCTTCGTCAGAGTCGCGCGTCGGCTCGGCTGTCTGCTTGGGCAAATGGGCGAAGCGCGGATCGAGGGCGTGAGCGCTCGATACTACGGCGCGTTGGCGGGCTCGTCGAACCCGCTGATCGTGAGTTCCGTGCTCGAGGGTCTGCTCCAGGCCATCGTCTTCATCCCGATCACCCCCGTCAACGCCCGCGCCGTGGCCGCCGAGCGCGGTATCGGCGTGAGCGAGTCCCACAGCACGCGGCCACGAAGCTACACGAGCCTGCTCTCCGTCAAGCTTCATACCGATGAAGGCGAGCGTTACGTGGAAGGCACGATCGTTCAAGGGCAGCCTCGCTTGGTCCTGCTCAATGGCGTTCAGGTGGAGGCGCCACTCGACGGCACCATGCTGCTGCTGATGAACAACGATCAGCCTGGAGTGATCGGCGCGGTTGGATCCATCCTGGGCCGACACAACGTCAACATCGCCAACTTCGCTCTTGGCCGTGGCGACCAGGGCGCGGTCGGCGTCGTGAGTGTGGATGATGTCGACGGCAGCGCCCTGGGAAAGTCCGTGATGGAGGAAATCCGGAGCGTCGGAGCGATCAAGGCTGCTTGGGCGGTGCGCGTCTGAGGACCCAAGAAAGGATCTTGGAAACACGGAAGGACGTTAGCCACGAAGGCACGAAGGCTTTTTGATGTTGATTTCTGTGGCTTCCGCCTTAAGGCGGAAGCTACGCGTCGTGCTTCCGTGCTCGCGACGCTAGCGCAAGCGAATCACGAACCGTGTGCCGGTCGAGTCGGTCAGGACGACCGTGGTGTCGGTCACTTCGGCAACCGTGTAGGCAGCAATCGCGTCGCCGCTCTTCAACAGATGAACGGTTGTGCCATCGGAGAGCACTGCGGTGCGCACGACACCCTGCGCGGTGTCATTGAATCCGATGCCCGACAGTTGGTAGGGGGGCCCGACGGGCTGCGGCGTCGGCAACTGGACCTCCGAAGTGAGATTGCGCGCCGGATTGACGCGCTCGGACTCGCGACCGCCGAAAACGAATGGATTGCGTCGCGGCTGTGGCGGCGCGGGCGCCGCCCTCTGCTTCAGGGCCAATTGCTCGGAATACGACGATGCCAAATCACCGGCCGCGGGCGTCTCGGTGGCACGACGATCGGGCAGCGACTGCAGCCGCGCGACCGGCGGCGACAGGACCGACGCCAGCAGCCACCCGACGGTCAGGCTGACGGCGCAGATAACGGCCACGGTTCTGGGCGGCATCGGACGATTCACTATCTTAACCCCCAAGCTCCACCCGATGTGCAATTCAGCGAGTCGAGCAGGCGGCCTCTCGCTCGCTGATGAAGTCGGGGCTGCCCTCTCCGTTGCGGTGCGACGCTCGGCGAACGCCAACCCTTGTGGTATGATTCAACGTGCCTGCGGTTCCGGTCACGCGTTTGCCTTTTACGCTGACTGAAACGTCAGTCCTCGCCGTCATCCCCGCCCGTCACCACTCGACCCGATTCCCCGGCAAGGTGCTCGTCGATATCGGCGGTCGAACCATGCTCGAGCATGTCTATCGGCGCGCCGCCGCGGCGCACTCGGTCGATGCCGTGCTCGTCGCCACCG
Source organism: uncultured Acidobacteriota bacterium (assembly GCA_963841905.1). Lineage (GTDB taxonomy): Bacteria > Acidobacteriota > Vicinamibacteria > Vicinamibacterales > UBA2999 > JACCSI01. The sequence goes on along the minus strand of CAWJEM010000001.1, from coordinate 72,153 downwards.
ACGACGCCCGCATTGTCGATGCAGTCGACAGCTTCGGCGGCGTCGCGTGCCTGACGTCGAGCGATCACGCGTCAGGTACGGACCGCCTGGCAGAGGTCGCAGCCCAACTCTCGTGCGACCTGGTCGTCTGTGTGCAAGGCGACGAGCCGTTGCTGGATCCTGCCGTCATCGATGCTGCCGTCGCGCCATTGAAGAAGGATCGACGGATCGCGATGGCGACCGCGGCTCGGCGCCTGACGGAACCACTTGATCTGACGAATCCAAATGCAGTCAAGGTGGTCTGCGACCGCGAGGGATTCGCGCTCTATTTTTCGCGCGCGCCCATTCCATATGGTCGTGATACCTCCGCCGCGGCGGAAGCCAGCGTCCATGTCGGGCTGTACGCCTATCGCCGCGAGACCCTGCTGCGACTCGCGCAATTGTCGCCTGGCCCGCTCGAACGCGCTGAGGTCCTCGAACAGCTTCGCGCGCTCGAGCACGGCATCCGCATCAAAGTGGTCGAGACCACCTACGAATCGCTCGGCGTTGATACCCCCGCAGATCTCGATCGGATTCGTCAGCGGTTGCTGGCGAGCGTGCCTGAATGACCATGGAACGAACCCTCGACAAACGACCAACCAAATACATCTTCGTCACAGGCGGCGTGGTGTCATCGCTCGGTAAAGGACTGGCTGCAGCGTCGATCGGCGCCCTTCTCGAAGGGCACGGCTACAAAGTCACGCTTCAGAAGTTCGACCCGTACATCAACGTCGATCCCGGAACGATGAGCCCGTACCAGCACGGTGAGGTCTACGTCACGGACGATGGCGCTGAGACCGACCTCGATCTCGGCCACTACGAGCGTTTCACGAGCACGCAAACATCGCGGAACAGCAATTGGACGACGGGCAAGATCTACATGTCGGTCATCCAGAAGGAGCGCCGCGGCGACTACCTCGGTCGGACGGTCCAGGTGATTCCACATATCACCAACGAAATCAAAGACTGCATCCGCGCCATGGGGCGGGATGTGGACATCGTCCTGGTCGAGATCGGCGGCACGGTCGGCGACATCGAGAGCCTGCCGTTCCTCGAGGCGATTCGTCAGTTCCGACAGGACGTCGGGCGTGAGAACACTATATATATCCACCTCACGCTGGTGCCTTACATCTCGTCGGCCGGCGAGCTGAAGACCAAGCCGACACAGCACAGCGTCCGGGATTTGCGGTCGATCGGTATCCAACCGGACATTCTGCTGTGCCGAACGGACCGCCAGCTGCCGCGCGATCTCAAGCAGAAGATTGGCTTGTTCTGCGACGTCAACGAAGAAGCCGTGATCACCGCCCGCGATGTCTCGACCATTTACGAGGTCCCGCTCGTGCTGCGGGCTGAGGGGCTCGACACGGTCATCCTCAATCTGCTGAAGTTACCGTTGACCGAAGCTCACATGGGGCCGTGGGAGGAGCTGGTCGAACGCATCAAGCACCCCGACGACGAGATTACGATTCATGTCGTGGGCAAGTACACGGGATACGAAGACTCGTACAAGTCGTTGAACGAGGCGCTCAACCACGGCGGGTTTGCCAATCGCCTGCGCATCAGCATCCAGTGGGTCGAATCCGAGGCCCTCGAACAAGAAGGCGGCCTGCGGCTGCTCGACGGCTCGCGAGGAATCCTCGTGCCGGGCGGCTTTGGGTCGAGAGGGACGCGCGGCATGATGAAGGCCGCCGAGTACGCGCGGCAGCATCAGGTGCCGTTCTTTGGCATCTGCTATGGCTTCCAGTGGGCGACCGTCGAGTTCGCGCGCAATGTGTGCGACCTCGAAGGAGCGGATTCCACCGAGGTCGATGAGGCCGCTCCGCACAAAGTGATCTACAAGCTTCGCGACCTGCTTGGAGTTGACGATCTCGGCGGCACGATGCGGTTGGGGCGCTACGAGTGCGAGATCCTGCCCGGCTCGTTGGCACACCGCGTCTACGGCAAAGACCTGATCAGCGAGCGCCATCGTCATCGCTTCGAATTCAATTGCCTGTACGAGCCGGCATTGCATGAGAAGGGCATGCGCATTTCAGGTCGCTCACCGGATGGCAAGTTCGTGGAGATCGCCGAGCTCGCTGACCATCCTTGGTTCCTGGCGGTGCAATTCCATCCCGAGTTTCAGTCGCGTCCGCTCAAGCCACATCCGCTCTTCGCCAGCTTTGTTGCCGCCGCGTTCCGGCACAAGCGTGCCGCTGAAGGCCGGGCGGTGAGTGCGACCTCGCTCGCGTGATGCCCGGTGTTGAACCCGTTTCGGCCGGTCGGGTTGCCATCGGGACCGGCCATCCGCTGGCCTTCATCCTTGGGCCCTGTGTCATCGAGAGCGAAGCCCACGCCGTCGAAATCGCATCCAGCCTGGCGGACGTCGCGCAGCGACTCGATGTCGGGGTCATCTTCAAAGCGTCATACGACAAGGCCAATCGCACCTCGCTGACATCGTTTCGTGGGCCGGGTCTCGAAGCCGGGCTGCGCACGCTGGCCGCGGTCAAGGCGCGGACCGGCCTGCCGATCCTGACCGACATTCACGAGCCCTCGCACGCGGCACCGGCCGCGGAGGTCGCCGACATCCTCCAGATTCCGGCCTTCCTGTCTCGACAAACCGACCTGCTCGTGGCAGCTGCTCGCACGCAGCGCGTGGTCAACGTCAAAAAAGGCCAGTTCCTCGCTCCCCGGGACATGCGCCACGTGATCGGCAAGCTCAAAGGTTCGGGCGCGACGGGCATCCTGCTCACCGAGCGTGGCTCTTCATTCGGCTATAACAACCTGGTCGTGGACATGCGCGCGTTTCCCATGCTCCGGGAGCTCGGGCACCCGGTCGTCTTCGACGTGACGCACAGCCTGCAACTACCGGGCGCCGGCGATGGCGTCACGACCGGGCTCTCCGAATACATCGAGCCGCTGGCGCAGGCAGGAGTCGCGGCCGGCGTGGACGCCGTCTTCATGGAGGTCCACGAGAACCCCACCGCGGCCAAGAGCGATGCCGCCAACGCGTTGCGCCTCGATCAGCTCGAGCCGCTTCTCCGCCGCCTCGTCGAGCTTGATAGGATCGTCAAGGCACATGCCTGACCTCACCCTCGCGCGCAGGGTTCTCGAGACCGAGGCCGCCGCCGTCCTGGCCCTCGCGGATCGCCTCGACGAGCGCTTTGCAGTAGCCGTCACGCTGGTGTGCAAGTGCCGCGGCCGAGTCATCCTCACGGGCATGGGCAAATCGGGAATCGTCTGCCGGAAAATTGCGGCGACCCTCTCCAGCACCGGCACGCCAGCCTTCTTTCTCCACCCGGCCGAGGCGATGCACGGGGACCTCGGTGTGATTCGCCACGATGACGTGGTGATTGCGCTCTCGTATAGCGGGGAGAATGAAGAACTGGTTCGCATTCTCGAAACGCTCAAGCGTCTCGGGACCAAGCTGATCGCGATCACCAGCGACGGGCGCTCCACGCTTGCGCAGGCGGCGGATGTGTCATTGGACTGTCAGGTCTCGGAAGAGGCGTGCCCCATGAACCTTGTGCCGACGGCGAGCACGACAGCCATGCTCGCCCTCGGTGATGCACTGGCGATGACCGTGCTGGTCGAGAAGGGATTTCAACCGGAGGACTTCGCCACCCTCCACCCCGGCGGCAACCTCGGCAAGAAACTCATGCGCGTCGAGCAACTGATGCATCAGGGGGACCTGGTTCCGGTCGTCGAGGCAACGACGGCGATGCGGGAAGTGATTTACGAAATGTCGCGCAAGCGCCTGGGGATGACGTGTGTGGTCAACGGCGATCGCATGCTCCTCGGCATCATCACCGATGGCGACTTGCGCCGAAAGATGATGGCGGCAGTCAACGTGCTCGATCTCACGGCCGCAGATGTGATGACGACCGGCCCGGTGGCGATCTCGCGATCCACGCTGGCGGCGCAAGCCTTGAATATCCTCGAGCGCCGCAAGATTACGTCGATCGTCGTGATCGACGAGCAGCAACGCGTCGAGGGCGTGGTTCACCTGCACGACCTGTGGAACACGGGACTCGTGTGAACATTGAGCGAATGGGTGATTGGGTGATTGGGCGATTGCACTGGGTGATTGGGTGATTGAGCGAGTGGCGATTGGGTGATTTGGCTGATTGGTGATTGATCATGCCCATCGAACCCGTCATTCCGGCGATCGCCGCACGGCCTCAGGACATCGGCGAATCGATTCGCTAAATGGAGTCGTTGCCTCTCATTACCGCTTTGTTGGCGCTTCTCGCCGGCCTTGCGATCGGCAAGGCCTGGGAGCGTTACAAGCTGCGCGACGGTAAGTGGATCGATCGGCGCCGGGCGCGTGAGTCGCACCACTATGTGTTGGGGCTGAACTTCCTGGTCGCGAATCAGATCGACATCGCGATTGAGGAGCTGAGCCAGGCGGCTCGCGTGGATGCCGATGCCCTCGAGATTCATCTGATCCTGGGCAACGTCCACCGTGAACGCGGCCAGGTCGCACGGGCCATTCACATTCATCAGGCCCTGCTGCAACGACAGAAGCTGACCAGGGTCGAGCACGCGTATGTGTTGCTCTGCCTCGGCCTCGATTTCAAGCGTGGCGGCTTCGTCGATCGCGCGCTCGAGGCCTTCACCGAATCGCTGCGGCTCGATCCGAAGAATCAGTATGCGCTGCTCTACCTGCAGAAGCTGCATGAAGAGCAGCATCAGTGGGACGAGGCCTACAAGATTCGCCGCCAGCTGGTGGAGCTCAGCGGTCCTGACACGCACCCGCGCAGCCAGGCGATTCTTGGCTTCATCGAGAACGAACGCGGACTCGAAGCAGTCAAGGCCGGCCGGCTCGACGAGGCGATCCGGCGCTTCGAGTCGGCCATCGATCTCGCCGCCGCCACCACACCGGCGTATCTCAATCTCGGAGACGTGCGAGCCAGGCAAGGCGATAACGCCGGTGCGATAGCGACCTGGGAACAGCTCCTCGCCGTGTCGCCGGAACGCGCCTACCTCGCCTTCGATCGACTCGAGCGGGCCCATACCGCCGCTGGCGCACCCCATCGATTCGAGGAGCGCTGCCGACAGCTGATTGCGGCCAACCCGCAGGATTGGCGTGCCCGGCTGGTGCTCGGACGGCATTTGGCTGCGCGCGGCGAGTTGTCGGCCGCCTTCGACCTACTGCTCGACGCCCTCGCGCACAATCCCCACGGTCTGACCGTGCATCAGGCAATTTGGAACGTATTGATGCAGGTTGGTCTCGATCGGTCGCTCGTTCAGCGCTATGTCAGCGCGGCGCGCGAGGCCGTGTTCTTCCTCGATCCTCATGTGTGCGTCAAGTGTCGCTATCGCTCCACGGAACTGCTCTGGCAGTGTCCGCACTGTCATGAGTGGAATACGTTCGTCGAAGAACGGATCGCGCCCGCCAAGGAGACGGTGGAGATCTGACGCAGCCGTTCCTGCATTGAATCGTTATTCCCTGTTGGAAAGGTCCTGGCCGATCAGCGTAGCGGCCGCGCGAGCGGACACCGTGAACGCGAAGAACGGCCCGAAGTCGTGGGTTGCCAATAAGCTCGTGAAATACAGGCCTGACACACTCGACTGCATGCAGTCGTCGAGCGTCGGACAATCGTGGCTGGTCTCGACCAGCGAGAGGAGATTGCCCGCCGTAAGGAAGGGCACGCGTCTGATGTTGGGTCGATAGCCGGTCGCGAGTATCACCCGATCCACCTCGATCCCTTCGCCCGACTGAAACCTGACCGCGATCGCGTCGGTGGCGGTCAGCTGTGTCGAAACGACCTCACGCCGCGGCCACAGGCGCACGTCTCCGGCGCGAATTCTGGGCTCGAGCCACGGTTCGAGCTTCAGTCGCCCTTCCTCCCAGAACCGTCGCGCCAGGGCGTCCCGTTCGGTCGGCGTGAGCCGGCGGAACCAGCCCGGCTCCTGGACGAAGCGTTGGACCAGCTGACCCGCCCACGCCCAATCGGACTCGGTGAATCGGGGCGTGTCGTGTCGGTAGGCGACGTCGACTCGTGCGCCGGCCTCGGCGAGCAGCGCCGCCCACTCGAAGGCGCTCTGGCGGCCGCCGACGATCAGGCATCGATGGCCCGCCAGAGCGTCGAGATCGACGGCGGTACAGGTGTGGTCGAAGCGCTGTGCGGGTAGTCGATCCGCCATCTCTGGCGGAACGTGGGCGAAGTTCGCGAAGCCGATGGCCACCACAACGTTGCGCGCGCTGACCGTGTCACCACTCCCCAAGGTCGCGAGGAACCGTCCATTTCCTCCAACCGATCGATTCAGCGACACGATCTCCCCAGGCACAATCTGCAGCGACGTCTGCACCGTGAACCACTCGACATAGTCCAGATACACTTCGAGCGGAAAAGGCCGGACGTCGGTCGCTGTCAGCCCGGATGACTCGAGAAACCGCGAGATTGTCCATGCCTCCGCACTATCGAGATGCCAATCGACACCCGACCGCAGAAACATCCCTCGCGGCATGTGTCGTTTCCAGAACCCCATCGGCTCGCCCACCACCATCGCCGCCAGGCCGCGCCGTTGCACGTCCGCGGCGATTGCGAGACCGAAGGGCCCTGCACCGATGATCAAGAGGTCGGTGGCGGTGTTCGCCTTCATGTTTCAGCGCGTTCGGCTTCGCGCCGAAGCCGCCGCACGAGCTCGAGGACTTGCGAGTCCGTGTCTGCATACGTGCCATCGGTTCGAATGACGTAGTCGGCACGCTTGACCTTCTCCGCGATCGGCCACTGACTCGCGATGCGGCGCTCGGCATCCGCACGCGTCAGGGCGTCTCGCGCCATGACACGCTCGAGCTGCGCCTCCGGTGTGCAAGCGACCACGATGACCGCGCCGAAGCGATCGTAGCGTCCTGTCTCGTAAAGCAGCGGAACGTCGGCCACCGCAAAGGGCTCATCAACGGGAAGCGCTCCGAAGAAGTCTTCGATGCCCTGCCGAACGAACGGGTGCACGATCGCCTCGAGGTCGCGGCGCGCCTCGGGATCACTAAAGACGATCACGCCCAGCCGCGCGCGATCGAGCGTTCCATCTGGACCTAGAATCGTCGGTCCGAAGCGCGCGACCACGGCGCCGAGACCTGGACTGCCTGCGGCAACACCTTCACGTGACAGAACGTCGGCGTCCACTACTGGAACCCCATGTTCGCGCAGCCGCGTGACGACATGGCTCTTCCCTGTGGCGATGCCGCCGGTAAGCGCGATCCGCCGCATTGCGTAGTGTCCTAGGTCCGAGCTTCAGCGGCCGTAATCGTGTTGCGCAGCACCATCGCGATCGTCAGCGGGCCGATGCCTCCAGGTACCGGGGTGAGCGCACCGGCGACCTCCTCCACCTCCGGGTGGACATCGCCGACGAGGACGCTTCCCTTCTTCTCAAAGGCCCGGAGCTTTGCGCTTCCAGCCGAAAACAGTCGTCGCACCTCGTCCTCGCGACTCAACACGTTGATGCCGACATCGATGACGGTTGCGCCCGGCTTCACAAAGTCGGCGGTGATGAATCCCGGGCGTCCCACCGCCGCGACCAGCACGTCGGCCGATGCGGCGATGCGCGATAAGCCTTCAGTCCGCGAGTGGCAAATGGTCACCGTGGCGTCCCGATGCAGCAGCAAAAGCGCCATCGGTTTACCGACGATGTCGCTGCGACCGATGACGACGGCGTGTCGGCCGTACAACGGGATGTTCTCTCGTTCGAGCAGCTCGATACACCCGAGCGGCGTGCAGGCGACGAGATGCGGGCGTTTCTGGACGAGTCGGCCGACGTTGACTGGATGAAAGCCGTCGACGTCCTTGGCGGGGTCGATGGCGTCGAACACCTGTTGGTCGGCATTCTCGCCCATCCCGGATGGAAGTGGCGACTGCACCAGGATGGCATCGATGGTCTCGTCGGCGTTCAGGCGCCTGACGGTGGCCAGAGTCTCGGTCAGGCTGGCCTGCTCGTCAATCCGAAGAAGATCCGCGCGACAGCCCGCTTCGGCAACCGCTTTGAGCTTGTTGCGGACATAGATTTCGGATTCGGGTCGCTGACCTGCGAGCACGACCGCCAACGCGGGAGGACGACCGCGGGCGGCGTTGAACGAAGCCACCCGCGGCACGAGTTCCGCGCGTATGCGCGCTGCCAACCCAGCGCCGTCTAGTCGTCGAGCCGCCACCGAACCACTACGACTTCTCGCCCGAGAGCTTCTGGAGAATCCAGCCGAGCACATACACGGCGGCGCTGATCCCGAGCAGCTGCAGGCCGAAGGTATCGGAGGTCTCGGCGCTCACGCGCACACCCAGGTAGCGCGACGTCAGTGCGTCGAGCTCGTGCCACTTGGCCAAGGTTTCGGTGGTCAAGCCCAACTCGGTCTGCAGGCCGAGCAGGAACATGCACAAACCATTGAACAGAGCCAACAGACCGAAGGCGGTGACGAAGTTGGCGAGGCTTTGAAGCGCGGTGCGAGCCTTGCCCTCACGCGCATCATGCAGCGGGCTGTGGGTGCGGCCGTAAAACCAGTAGATGATCAATCCGATGTTCAGCCACACCAGAAAGCGAACCCAGGTGATGACCGGGAGACTGAGCATCAGGTAGGAGCACGAGAGGATCCCGAAGATCGGAAAGACCGGACCGAGCGGCACGCGGAACGGGCGATGCGCATCCGGACGCTTGAAGCGCAGCATCAGGACGGCGGCGCAGACCACTACGAACGCGAACAGCGTCCCGATGCTGGTCATCTCGCCGACGGTCTGAATCTGGGTCACGCCCGCGACCAGCGCCACAACGACGCAGGTAATGATGGTCGTGATGTACGGCGTTCTGAAGGTCGGGTGAACCTTGCTGACGCCAGACGGCAGCAGCCCATCGCGGCTCATGGCGAAGAAGATGCGCGGCTGGCTCATGAGCATGACGAGCAGCACCGAGGTGATGCCAGCGACGGCGCCCGCCGACACGAGGTAGGAGGCCCAATCCTGCCCGATAACGCTCAGTGCGTAGGCCACCGGCGCATTGAGGAAGCGCACGGACTCTTCAGGAGCGATCACCGGAACGCCCGGCAGCGCATCGGCCGCCGTCCGGAACTGAATCACTGGTACGATGCCGGACAGTACCGGCGGCAACCGCAAGGTACAGCAATGTGCAGATGACCAGGGACGCGATGATCCCAATCGGCAGATCGCGCTGTCGGATTCTTCGCTTCTTCTGCCGTGGTCGAAACCGCATCGAAGCCGATGTACGCGAAGAAGACAACCGCCGCCCGCCGCCATGATGCCCGACCAGCCATAGGGAGCAAACGGCGTCCAATTCTCTGGCCTGACGTAGGTCGCCCCGGCGCCGAGGAAGAACAGGACCGCGACGAGCTTGACCGCCACCATGATGGCGTTCGCCCGTGCTGACTCCCGGACCCCAATCACCAGCAGCACCATGATGATCAGCACGATGAGGACCGCGGGCAGATTGACGACGCCGACGGGAGGTGCTGCTGCGAGCGCGGTTGGGAGTTCAATGCCCGCACCGGCGAGCAGGCGCTGCATGTAGCCGCTCCAGCCAATCGCCACGGTCATCGAACCGACGGCGTACTCGAGGATCAGGTCCCACCCGATCATCCAGGCGACCAGCTCTCCCAAGGTGGCATACGCGTAGGTGTACGCGCTGCCGGCAACGGGAATCATCGATGCAAACTCCGCATAGCACAGGGCGGCAAAGGCGCACGCTAGTCCTGCCGCCAGGTAGGACATCGTGATCGCGGGGCCGGCCTGATTCGCCGCCGCCGTTCCGGTCAGCACGAAGATGCCGGTGCCGATGATGGCGCCGATGCCAAGCAGCGTCAGGTCCCAGGCGGTGAGGCTTCGCTTCAGTGCCTTGCCGCCATGTTCCGCATCGCTGACAAGCTGCTCGATCGACTTGACCTTGAAGAGATTGGAATCCATTCCCGTCCTTATGTTCGGTTTTCACCCCTCCGCCCATCGACCATGCTCAGGGCGGAGCATTGTCATGAGGCGCGGGGCGATGTCCACGCTCTCAACTTTGGGAGCTGTCGGTCAGGCGCCTGCAAACCCGGCTGATTATAGAGGCAAGTCAGGCGAGGGCCGACAAGTACTCGCGGGCACGCGCTTCCGGACTGCCCACGAGCAGGTCACCGATGACAGCCACCGACCGCGCGCCGGCCGCAATGACCCGCGCCGCGGTCTCCAACGTGATTCCGCCGATGGCCACGACGGAAAGGCCCTGCGACTCCGCCGCCGCCGCAGCCTGTCGCACTGCACCATAGCCGACCGCGTCGTAGCCCGTTGCCTTGGTCGCGGTGGCGAACACGGGACCTATGGCCAGATACGAAATCGGCTGTCGAACGGATTCAGCGACCTGCTGGGCCGTGTGCGTCGACAGGCCCACCAGAAGCGCTGGCCCCGTGACCCGACGCACGGATTCTGGTGCGAGATCGTCTTGACCGACGTGCACGCCCGCGGCGTGGGACACCACGGCGAGGTCGGCTCGGTCGTTCACGATCACACGGGCACCCGCCCGGTTCGCCTTTTCGACTATAGCGAGCGCGAGGTCCAGAAGAGCGCCGCTCGGCAGCGTCTTGGCTCTGAGTTGGAGGAGAAGCGCCCCGGCAGAGAAAAATGCGTCCGCGACGTCGAGGGGGCGTCGCTGAGTGCGTTCGCACGCCTCCACGTCGACAACGGCGTACAGTCGCTCGCGCGGATTACGAAACAGCCCAGGCACCCTGGGCACGCCCGGCACTTGAGGCACCTCCGGCACCTTAGGCACGTCGCGTGAGCCTATGCCGTCTCGGCAAGCGACGTCGTCTTCGGCTTGGGCTGATACCGCTCCATGAAATGCGTGCTGAGGCGACCGGCGACGAAGTCCGGATCGTTCAGAATCCGGAGATGGAGCGGAATCGACGTCCGGATACCTTCGACGACCGACATCTCCAGCGTCCGCCTCATGCGAGCGATGGCTTCCTGACGGTCGCGCCCGTGCGTGATGATCTTCGCGATCATCGAGTCGTAGTACGGAGAAATCGTGCAGTCGGCGTGGGCGGCGGTGTCGATGCGCACGCCGGGTCCTCCCGGAAGGCTGAAGGCCTGGATCACGCCTGGCGACGGCACAAACGTCTCGGGATCTTCGGCGTTCACCCGGCACTCGATCGCGTGGCCCGTATAGGTCACCTCACTCTGCCTGAACGACAAGCGATCGCCGGCGGCAATCCGTAGTTGTTCCTTGACGATGTCGATACCAGTGACCATTTCGGTGACCGGATGCTCAACCTGGATGCGGGTATTGACCTCCATGAAGTAGAAGTTGCCCTTCTCATCCATCAGGAACTCGAACGTCCCGGCGTTGGTGTATTGCACCGCGCGGGCCGCGTCCGCGACCAGATTCCCCATCTTGCGCCGCACCTTGTCGGAGACGACGACCGACGGTGACTCCTCGAGGAGTTTCTGATGCCGCCGCTGAATCGAGCACTCCCGCTCGCCGAGGTGGATCACGTTGCCATGATGATCCCCAAGCACTTGGAACTCGATGTGCCGAGGCGACTCGAGATACTTCTCGATGTAGACATCGCCGAGGCCGAAGGCCGCCTCGGCTTCGCGTTGTGCGGTCTTGTAGGCATGCGGAAGCTCGCCCGGCGCCTTGACGACTCGCATGCCGCGACCGCCGCCCCCGGCGACCGCTTTGATGATGACCGGATAGCCGATGTCCTTGGCGACCTTGAGCGCCTTCTCTTCACTCTCGACCGGGCCGTCGCTTCCGGCCAGCATTGGCACGCCCGCCTTTTTCATCGCGCGGCGGGCCTTGGCCTTGTCGCCCAGCAAGCGGATCACGTTTGGATCCGGCCCGATGAAGCGAATGTGGCAGGCCTCGCACACCTCGGCCAGGTAGGCGCTCTCGGACAGAAAGCCGTATCCCGGGTGGATGCCGTCGGCTCCAGTAATCTCGGCGGCACTGATAATCGCCGGCACATTGAGATAGCTGTCGGTACTGCGGGCCGGACCAATGCAGATATCTTCATCGGCGAAGCGAACATGCAACGAGTTTTCGTCCGCCTCCGAGTAGACCGCCACGGTCTTGATGCCGAGCTCGCGACACGCGAAGATGACGCGCAGCGCGATTTCGCCACGATTGGCGACGAGGATCTTTTTGAACATGCGCTACTTCAGCCGAATCGCGAACAGCCGCTCGCCGTACTGAACCGCCTGCCCGTTCTCGACATAGACGTTGACGATCTCGCCGTCGTACTCCGAGTCAATCTCGTTCATCAGCTTCATCGCTTCGATGATACAGAGGACCTGGCCTTTCTTGACCGTGTCACTGACCTCGACGAACGCCTTGGCACCGGGTTCGGGTGAGCGGTAGAACGTCCCCACGATTGGTGACTTGACGATCGCGAGTTCGGTGCCTTCGTCCTGGTCGGAGGTATCGGCTTGCGCGGCTGGCGCAGTAGCCGCCGGCGAGCCAGAGGGAGCGGATGGCGACGCCGCGGCTGGTGGCGAAGCAATGACGGAATCAGCGGGCATCAAGGGACTCAGGGCATGCGTAACCGTTCCGCTTTTAACGCGGAGTTTCATGCCATCGTGCTCGAGTTCGAACTCGGAGAGCTCTTGCTCGCGAATGAATTCGATGAGTCGCTTGATCTCGTCCAGGGTCATCGGGACATTCAATCACCAATCACCAAGTTCAACGCCAATCGCCAATGCGCCTGACTCGCCCAATTGCTCAATGGGGTCGTTACCAGACGCGTGGCACGTCGGTCAGCCAATCTGCTCCGTCTTCCCGCACCAGCACGTCGTCTTCGATTCGCGCCCCGCCCCAATCGGGGAAATAGGCGCCCGGCTCGAGCGTCAGCGCCATGCCCGCTGCGAGTGGCGGCTCGGGCTGAGAGGGTCGAGCCCGAGTGATCCGTGGGGCTTCGTGAATCTCCAGTCCCAGCCCGTGGCCCGTGCCGTGCGTAAACGCCTCGCCGATTCCGTACGCGGTCAGCACGTCGCGAGCCGCCGCATCCACGGCTTCGGGTGAACGGCCCGAACTCACCACCCGAAATGCCGCCGCCTGCGCCTCAACGACCTGCGCGATCAGCCGTTCCTCGCGATGTCCTGGCGGCCCGGCGGTCACCGTGCGCGTCAAGTCGGTGCAGTAACCATCCAGCACACCGCCAAAGTCCACCACCACCAGCTCGCCAGATTCAATGCGGCGAGTGCCGGCTCGCGCATGCGGCATCGCCGCGTTCGGTCCGGCGGCGACGATGGTATCAAAGGCGGGCCGTTCGAAACCCGCCCGCCTCAGCTGTTCTTCGATCTCGAGCGCGACCTCGTATTCGAGTCGTCCCGCTAAGGCTTTTGAAAGTATACACTTAGCGACTGTCGAAAGTCGTTCGCCCCCGTCGCGAAGAATGCTGACCTCCCATTCGTCCTTGCGGGTCCGGAGGCTCTCGACCAGCCCGTCGGTCGGTGACAGATCCGATGTCCATCCTCGGGCGGCCATGGTCTGCGTGAGGAACCGGAAGCGGCTGAGCGTGAGATGTCTCGCTTCGACACCGACGCGAAGTCCACGAAGCGGCTCGAGGATGTCAGCGATCGCCTCGTCATAACTTTGGCCAGGAGCAAGCTGCGTTGTTCGCAGCGCCGGCCATTCATGCCCGCGCGCTTCGAGAGCCGCTGCGTACCGTCCGTCGCTCACGAGATGAAACGAGTCAGATGTTGCGACCAGCGCGGCGGCGGATGCGAAGAATCCTGTCAAATACGCAACGTTCGGGAGGCTCGTGACCACGAGCGCCTCAATCGGCGCATCGGCGAAAAGCGGTATGAGTCGCGCGGCGCGGGCGGTGAGAGTGTCTGGAGGCGGCAGTCTCATCGAGTGGGAAATCGAGAGGCCCGTTCGTGAACCAGCGTCGCCAACCAGGCTTCGAGTTCTGCCAAGACCCGGTCATCGGGGCTGCCCTGATCGATCGGCTCCATCCCGGCAAGCAGCTGCCTTATAAGCGGCGGTGGTTCTGCATCGGCAGCCCCGAGGGCCTTCAAGAGCGCATCGAAATCGACGGGGTTGTCAGGCATCGCGAAGCTCGAGTCGAATCGATAGGCTATCGCACAATCACGGGCGATCACAGAACCCGTTCGACGATCAGGAAACCGGCACCGTCTGCGAGATCGTGGCTCGTTGCCCTGCATCATCAGTGACCGTCAGGGTCACGACGTAATTGCCTGCCGTGTCGTATCCCTTGCTTGTCGTCGCGCCAGTCGCGGTACGACCCGAACCGAAGTTCCAATCGTAAGAGACAAGCCGACGGCCCGGCGCCGCCCGAGACGCTTCAGCCGAGAAGAAGATCGTCTGGCCCGCCACGGGGTTGGTCGGTGAAAACACGAACGCGGCGATTGGCGCTGCGCCCAGACCCACGATGAGCGCCTGGGCGGCGAGGCCTGAGGACCCGCGGCCATCGGTCACGACCAACCGAACCTGAAATGTACCTGGGGCTTGATACCGATGGGTCGCGAAGATCCCGCTCCCTCGCGCCCCGTCGCCAAACTCCCACGAATACGTACAGGGCACCCCGCACGGTTGACCCTCGTCTGTGGAGGCCGAAGCATCGAACACGACGTTGGTCTGCACCAAAGGTGTCGCGGGGGTGATCGAGAAAGACGCCCGGGGAGCTTGGTTCGGCGGCAGGATGACGCCCGGGGTCACCAGCCGCAGGTCAACCGTCCTTCCGACCTCGCCGCGGTAGTCGGTACCGATTGGGGTCGCGCGAATCGTGACGACGGTTTCCGGATCGACTGGCTCGGCCGGGCGCGGCGGCGCCGTATATACAGCGCGAGCTCGGCCATCGTCACCAGTGACTACCGTCTTTGCTGAAAGCAGCCCGTAGTCAACGAGGCTGGCACCGAGAAGAATTTCTAACCGCAGAGGCAATGCGCGCATGGGCCGGCCGTCCGGGCCCGACGCGTCGATTTGTATCGCCGCCTGTGACGCACCGTCCTGCAGGATGCTGTCGGGAATCGCCTGAAGGCTCACACGCAGCGCGAGCTCCGAGGGACCCGTCATCAGTGGTGCCGGCGTTTCCTGAACCGAGCAGCCGGCGAGCGCCACCGCTGTCATCATCGAGCAAGTACGAAGGGCGCGCCTCACAGTGGATCTCCGAAGTCGCCAAAGTTGACGGAGATGAGCCCGGTCGCGACGATCTCGTTGCCTGCCTGATCGCTGCCATAGAACTCGACCTCGGCAATCGTGCTCAGCATGTTGGCCCCGCCGCCCCGCTGCAGAGCGCTCAAGGGCGGCTCGAGCTTGGCCTGATGGCGAACGATGGCGAAGCTCACGGCCGCATTGCCGCCTGCGGGGATGGTCACGGTCGCGGCGCCATCAAACGCATGCGGGACGTCGACTCCAGGTGTGCTGCGCCCGTCCGCACGACGAAACCTGACGCGATAGCGTGTGATGGTGACTTCGTTCAACGGGGACGGACCAACAGGTGAGGTTGCGCTACCAGGATTCTTCAGCGTCAGGCGCAAGGTGGCCCGACCCATGTCGGCGTAAATCGTTGGGACGTGAACGGTCTGACCATTGATTTGCCGCTCCACCAGCGTTTCCACATCCGAGAACAAAACATTGCCAAACGCGTCGGGCTCGGCGCCGGATGCGGCTTCAAGAACGTCAATGACAAGCAACACGGGCGAACGTCCGGTCCGCGCCACTTCGCCGCAGGACACCCAGAGCATCACCAGAGCGGCCGCTGGTATCGTCCACGTCACGCCATTCAGCACTGTCTTCCTCATTTGCGACTCTCCGGCAGGTCTGCCGGTGGGTCTAAAGACCCACCGCTCCGTACTGTTAGCACCGCTCCGTACAGTTAGCTCCGCGTAATCCGCGGCGTGATGAAAATCAACAACTCCACGCTTTCATCGAGCAGTTCATCCCGCTTGAACAACCACCCGAGCAGCGGGACACGATGCAACAACGGCACGCGATCGGTCGACGACTGCTCGCGGCTCAGATAGATGCCGGCAATGACCGTCGTCTCGCCGTCCGCAACCAGCACACTCGTAACCGCGCGCTGGGTGTTGATCGGCGGTATGCCGTTGATTGCTCGGCTGAAGTCTGGCGAGGCGTTTTCGAGAAACACCTGCAGGATGACGGTGTTCGACGCCGTGATCTGCGGTGTGACGCGCAACGTCAAGGCCGCAGGTTTGAACGTGACCGTCACCGTGTTGTTGGCCACGGTTTGAATTGGGATCTCCTGCCCTTGCGTCATCTCGGCTTCGGTGTTGTTCTGCGTCGAGACCCGCGGCGTTGAGAGGACGCGACCCTGTCCGGTGCGCTCGAGTTGCGAGAGCACGAGGTCGAGGTTCAGCGCGCCGTTGATCGAGCCGAGGGCAATTCCCACGGCGTTGGGTGCGGCGGGGACCCGAAGATTCACCGCGGTATCCGTCGCCGTACCTCCCGGCGGTCCCTGTGTTCCACCAACACGGCCACCGATACCGCCGTTGTTTGGAAACGCAAGCGGTGACGTGTTGCCAAGCGCCGGATCGACTCGCCCGTTGACCCCCCACTCAACGCCAATGCGTCGAGCAAAATCCTTCGTGCTCTGCACGATGCGCGCCTCGATCTCCACCTGCGGCTGGGGTCGATCGAGCGACTTGACGAGCTCAGCGGCTGTCGTCAGGCGGTCGGGCAGATCGCGGACGATCAGCGTGTTGGTGCGGCCGTCGACCTGCACCTCGCCACGTACCGAAAGGGCGCTCTTCGTGAGAATTGCGACCAGCTCCGGCGCCTTCGCATAACTCAGCGGGACCGTGAGAATCTGCAGCTCGCCGGCGAGCGCCTTGGCCTCTGACAGCTTGCGCCGCTCCAGTTCTTCCTGCGCGAGCACAGCAAGTGGCGCAATACGGACGACGTTTCCGTCCACTGCGTATCCCAGCTTGTTCGCTTTCAGGATGATGTCGAGCGCCTGGTCCCACGGGACTTCCTTCAGCGAAACGTCGACCGTTCCGTTGATCGCGGGATCGATCACGATATTCAGCCCGCTAATCTCCGCGAATGTGCGCAGCACCGCTCGGAGGTCCGCATCCTGGTAGTCAAGTGTGATCGGCTCACCGCCAAACCGGCTAACGGCAGCGGGCTGTTCGACGATAGGAGGCAGGGGAGGCGCTGCCGGTTGCTGCAGCGTGCTCGTTCGGCCGTCGATCCTCGTGAGCAAGATCACGAGCGCGGCAACCAGTGATTTGATAAACCCGTGTCGGCCGTGGTGGTGACGAACCATCAGCGCACCTCTCCTCGAAGGTACTTGCGCACTTCTCGATGTTTGGCGAGTGACAGCGGATCATTGACGTCCTGCATGAAGGCCACCGCATCGGACGTGATGGCCGAGACGCTGCCGTCCATCAATCGATCTCCCAGTCGAACCGTGTAAGCACGCCCGCCATTTGATTCGACGATGGCCATCCAGCCGCCGCGACTCTGGACGATGCCGCGGACCACGAGCTCATCGACCAAGACACCGGCCAGACCCTCGGGCCTGGCCGCGTTGACTTGAATCGTGCGGCCGTCGGTTCCTCGATTCACCAGGCTGACAAAGGGATCTCGCCGACCGTGAGACTCGTAGACGTAGTTCGCTGGTGGAGCGGGCGCCACGTCGATCGAGAGACCGTGATCCGAAGCCGCGGGCCGCGGGGGCGAGCCGGCGGCCAGCGGTGGAGCACCTGCTCCAGCGTCGAGCAGAACGAAGGTTGTCGCGGTGCACGTGATGTCGACCGTCGCAGTCGCGTGCGGCTGCTGTTTGGCGCGAATGGCAAGGCTGATGACGTTGATGATTCTCGGCAACTTACTGACGCGGTCCAGGAATTCTCCGAGGTTGTGATAGGTGCCTTCGAGCTCGAGGCCGATTGGCCACTCCGCGTGAAGCGGCCGCGGGGTCGTCGTTTGCGGACGGAATCCCCGGATGGTGAGGTTCGACTGAACGGCAAGCGAATGAACTCGCCGCAGCAGGTCAGCCGCATCTTTCTCTTCCGGCAGAGTGGGCAGCAGCCTATCCAGTCGCGCTCGCAGTTCGACAACCTCTTGTTGGAAGGTAGAGTGCTGGTGGGTAGTCGTCACACCTCTGTCGATTCGGCTGCGGATGGCGGTCAGCTCACGCTCTCGTTCGGCGATCCGTGCTTGCGTTGGAATTTCAAGGTAGACGTAGTACGCGCCCATCGCCGACAACGCGAGCGCCGCGAAGAGCACCAGCTGCAGATGCCACGGCAATCGCACCAGCGAAAAATCAGCCAACCGTCCCTCCGCCGGTGATTCTCAACGTGCCCTTGATGGTGAACCGAATAAGGTCGGTGCCGTTCTGCCCGGCAACGACCTCGCTCGTCACAATCTCGACCGGTCGCTTGAAGTAGCGCGTCGACTCCAGGTTGCCAACGAAGTCGGACAATGCCGTCAACGATTTGCACTGGCCTTCGAGCGTGACGACGTACCCCTCCTGGCGGAGGCTCGTAAGCCATGTCAGATCCGGCAGCGAGCGGCTAATCTGGTCGATGATGTGGACGGGTGTGGTCTGACCTCGGCGCAACTCGTCGATGAGCGTCACCCGTTGTTGCAGCTGAGCTCGCTGGGCTTCGACCTCGGTTCCCTGCTTCAAGACCTCAGTTAGTCGAGCCTCTTCGCGACGCGCGGCCTCGATCTCACCGGCGAGTCGCGAGTCTCGCTGGCTGATCGTCCAGTACCGCCAGCTTCCGAGGAGCGCCGTTGCAATCAGCAGCGCGCTGCCTGCCAGCGAAACCCAGCGGCCTCGTTCCAACGAGCGAGTGACCTTCAGCGGTCGCCGTTCGCCTGCCAGGAGATTGACGCGGATCATCGGTCCCCCACTCGTCGGAGCGCGAGGCCCACGGCGACGGCGGACAACGGCGCCATCTCTTCAGCGCTGGCGCCAAGTCGTTTGCTGTCGAAGATGATCTGGCGGAATGGATTGAAGCGCTCGACTGTCGTCTCGAACCGCTCTTCGAGCGACTCGGCAAAGCCTTCGACCCTCGAAGCCCCGCCGCTCAGCACAATGCGATCGATGTGGTTGTTTTCCGCGGTTGCTTTGAAATAGTCGAAGGTCTTTTCCACCTCGAGCAACGCGCTGTCGGTCATCGCCCTCAGCACCGGCCGGGCATCATCAAAGCGGGCGGCGTCGGTCTGAGCGCCCTTTTTCAATTCCTCGGCGATCTCGAACGGAAGGCCGAGCTCCTTCTGCACGGCTGTCGTAAAGGCGTTTCCTCCCAGCGACACATCACGCGCGAATACCGATTGGGTGCCGGCCACGATGTTCACGTTGATGGCACTGGCACCGGCGTTGAGCAGGACGACGACTCGACCAGGCTCGAATCCGTAGTTCGTTTCGTAAGCGTTCTGCAACGCAAAAACGTCGACATCGAGGATTGCGGGCACGCGGCCCGCCTGTGTGATGACGTTCGCGTAGTCGGCGATCTTGTCCTTCTTGGCAGCGACCAGGAGGACACCCATGGTGGGCCGTGAATACGTGTTGGCAGAGGCGCCTTCCGGATCGCTGATCTCGTAGTCGAGATTCACGTCCTGGATATCGAATGGGATGTGCTGCTCGGCCTCCCAGTCGATGGCTGCGGACAGATCCGGATCCCCCATCTGCGGCACTGAGATCTTCTTGACGATGACGGAGTTGCCGGACAGTGCGGCGGCGACTTCGTTACCGTGAAACCGTTTGGTTGCAAAGATGCGGCGAACTCCGCCCGCCACCGCGTTCGAGTCGACGATCGCACCATCGACGATGCAGTCAGCCGGTAATGGTTCGACCGCGATCGCGGCCACGCGGTAGCCCTTGCGTTCTGGCTCGAGCTCGATCGCCTTGATGGCGCTGGAACCGATGTCCAACCCGACCAGGCGTTTGTTGCGACGAAACAGCACTAATTCACCTCCAGCGTCGGGCGGGCGGCGATTCTGTGGTTCGGACTCGGAGGGACGGATTGGACGGGAGTCGACGCGTTTGGCCGGATCAAGCAGATTGTGCGAGTCCGCGGTCGACGAAGCTGCGAGAAGCTGGAAAAACCTGCGTGCGTGAGCACGTGGACTACTAGCCTTTCCACAAGGGCTTATCGGCAACTCCAGAGGCGGATGCAGTGCTGTAGCGCCCGACCAGTCGAGTGCGTCAACGGATACTGCGTCCAAGTCGTAACCCCTGCCGGTGCCATGTCGACAGGAGCGCCGCTGCACGAGCGGAGATTTGACCGACGCCGCTAACTCGTCGTATCATTTGGGTTTGCCGTTAGCTGTAAGAGAGGCATAAGGATCCATTCGAATGCGTACGTACGTCGCGTCCCCGAAGACCATCGTCAGCCGCTGGCACGTGATTGATGCCGAGGGCAAGCCGCTCGGCCGCGTGGCCACACAGGCGGCGAAGCTGCTTCAGGGCAAGCACAAGGCGGTCTACACGCCCTTCATTGACACCGGCGATCACGTCGTGGTCGTCAATGCGGCGGCGGTCAAGTTGACCGGCCGCAAAGAGGACGACAAGGTGTACCGCCGTCACAGCGGCTATTCGGGCGGGCTGCGCGAGGAGTCGGCGCGAGTGGTCCGCAAGCGTCAACCGGCGCGAATGGTTGAAGAAGCCGTGCGCGGCATGTTGCCGAAGACCAAGCTCGGCGACGCGATGTTTCGCAAACTGAAGGTGTACAGCGGCAAGGATCATCCGCATGCCGCACAGCAACCCACGGCGTACGAGGTCGCATAACTTTGGCTGTTACTCAGTACTACGCAACCGGACGCCGCAAGGAATCGACGGCGCGCGTCTTCCTCAGGCCCGGCACGGGCACCATCACCGTCAACCAACGTGAGTTCGCCAAGTTCTTTCCGTCCGAGGCGGTGCGGGTCCAGGTGAAACAGCCGCTGCTGTTGACGGAAAACGCCGACAAGTTCGACGTGCTGTGCACGGTGGCTGGCGGCGGCGTGACCGGACAAGCCGGCGCCATCCGTCTCGGCATCGCCCGGGCGCTCGTCGAGTTGAATGCGGAAAATCGGCCGCGTTTGAAGAAGGAAGGGTTGCTCACGCGCGATGCACGCGCGAAAGAGCGCAAGAAGTACGGAATGGCTGGTGCCCGCAAGCGGTTCCAGTTCAGTAAACGGTAGTCGTCATGGAGGTAGCTTGACCCCGCTCGCGATGAAAGACCTGCTCGAAGCAGGCGTTCACTTCGGCCATCAGACCAAGCGCTGGAACCCCAAGATGAAGCCATTCATCTTCGGCGAGCGTTCCGGCATCTACATCATCGATCTGGGCAAGACCGTCAAGCTGTTCAAGGAGGCGGAGGACTTCATCCGTCAGCTGGCGGCCGAAGGGAAGACTGTCCTGTTCGTCGGCACCAAGCGGCAGGCTCAGGATGTCATCGCCGAAGAAGCTGCGCGGTCGGGCATGTACTACGTCAACGAGCGCTGGCTCGGGGGACTGCTCACCAACTTCACGACCATTCAGCGCAGCATCGCCCGGCTGCGTGATCTCGAAGCCATGGCAACCGACGGCCGCTACGAGTTCATGCCGAAGAAGGAAATCGCACGGGCCGAAAAGGAAAAGCGCAAACTTCAGAAGAACCTCGAGGGCATTCGCAACATGGGCCGGCTGCCTGACGCCCTGTTCGTGGTCGATACCCGAAAAGAGAAGATTGCGGTCGACGAGGCGCGCAAGCTGAAGATTCCGGTCGTCGGGGTGGTTGACACCAACTGCGACCCGGAAGAGGTCGAGTTCGTCATTCCCGGCAACGACGATGCGCTCCGGGCCATTCGGTTGTTTGCGGCGCGGGTGGCGGATGCGGTGATCGATGGCCGTGGCGAACGCGAATCAGCGCTCGCGGATCAAGCGACGGCCGACGCCGAGGCGGCAGCGGCCGAAGAGGCGAATCGCACCGTGCGTCCCGCCAATCTCCGGCGACCGCAGCGGCCCAGCGAGGCGCCAGTTACGCTGTCCTGATACGACAACGGGGACCCTTTTCTCGGCTGTGCGCCGGCTGGGACCCTCGGCCGGCGCTTTTCATGTACGGCTGGCCGGGCCGAAGCGCGGCCCCTCGCGATGATCGGAGGATCTCGCCCGGGCCCCTTCGGATGGTCGGCAGATCTCGAGAGCACATTTGGCTCAAGGCTTTCAAGCGGCGCTGAGGGCGCGGCTTTGCCCGGGCAGAACGAGTGGGAGTAAAGACGATGGCGATTACGGCGGAACAGGTCAAGCAGCTACGTGACCAGACTGGCGCAGGGATGATGGACTGCAAGACAGCCTTGACCGAGGCCAATGGCGACAAGGACAAGGCGGTCGAGATTCTGCGCAAGAAGGGACTGGCGTCTGCGGCCAAGCGTGCGGGACGGGCGACCAAAGACGGCATGATCGGCCACTACATTCATATGGGTGGCAAAGTGGCGGTGCTGGTCGAAGTGAACTGCGAGACCGACTTCGTGGCGCGGACCGAAGACTTCCAGCGGCTGGCGAAGGAGCTGGCGATGCACATCGCGGCAGCCGATCCGAAGTTCGTGCGCCGTGAGGACGTGCCGGCGGAGGTCCTGGAGAAGGAGAAGGAGATCTATCGCGCCCAGTTCGCCGACTCGGGCAAGCCTGCCAACGTGGTTGACAAGATCGCCGAAGGCAAGCTCGAAAGCTTCTACGCGCAGGTCTGCCTCATGGAACAGCCGTCGGTCCGCGACCCCAACGTCAGCATCAAGCAGATGGTTGCGAGCGCCTCGGCCAAGACCGGCGAAAACGTCACCGTCTCGCGATTCGTCCGCTTCAAGCTTGGCGAACTCGCGGACACGAACTAGCTCACGGGGGTTCTTCACGAGGGTTCTTCACGGGGGTTCTTTACGGAGGTTCTTTACGGAGGTTCTTTACGGGGGTTCGACGAGGGTTCTTCACGATTGTTCTCGCGAACACACGTCCGGAACCCTCGTGAAGAACCGTCGTCGCAGAACCGTCGTCGAGAACCATCGTCGAGAACCATCGTCGAGAACCGATCGTCCAGAACCATCGTAGGTATAATCTTCGCGACGTGTCCGAGCCTTCCTATAAACGAATCCTCCTTAAACTTTCCGGCGAAGCGCTCATGGGCGATCAAGCGTATGGGGTTGACCCCGATTGTCGCCACGCGCATCGCGACTGATATCGCTGAATTGCAGAGCCTCGGTATCCAGGCCTCGATCGTCATCGGCGGCGGCAACATCTTCCGGGGCCTGGCTGCCAGCACGCGCGGCATGGACCGATCGACCGCCGACTACATGGGGATGTTGGCTACCGTGATCAACGCCCTGGCGCTGCAGGACGCGCTCGAGAAGCAGAACGTCCCGACCCGGGTGCTGACCGCCATCGAAATGCGATCCGTGGCCGAGCCGTTCATCCGCCGGCGTGCCATCCGACATCTGGAAAAAGGTCGCGTCGTCGTGTTCGCCGCCGGAACCGGCAACCCCTATTTCACGACCGACACCGCGGCCGCTCTGCGTGCCATGGAGATCAAGGCGGATGTGATTCTCAAGGGGACCAAGGTTGACGGGATCTACTCGGCCGACCCTGTCACGTCCCCGGATGCCACACGTTACGAACGCGTGTCCTACCTTCAAGTACTGCAGGAACGTTTGCAGGTCATGGACGCGACCGCCGTCACACTCTGCATGGATAACCGTCTCCCCATCATCGTCTTCAACCTGAAAACTCCGGGTAACATCCGCCGGGTCGTCATGGGAGAGGCGGTGGGGACGGTGGTGACTGCGGAAGAACATGTCGGTTACAAGTGACAAGTTACAAGTTCAAAGCGTCTTGTTGGGCCTCGTATCGGCCACCACTATCGAGACGCCCTGGGCGATACGACGCCGCGAACCGTTTGTAACTTGCAACTTGTAACTTGTAACTTTCACGAGGACGACTATGGATGTCTCCGATCTGAAGGGTCTGTTTGGCGAAGTCAAGAAGCGGATGGATGCCCAGCTGGAGTTCGTGCGCAAAGAGCTGGCGGGTGTTCGTACGGGACGCGCGTCGACAGGGCTGCTCGAGAATGTGCACGTCGAAGCTTACGGGGCACGGATGCCACTGAATCAGGTGGCCACACTCTCGATTCCCGAGCCGGCGATGATCGTGGCCCAGCCCTTCGACCCCAGCCTGATGGGCACCATCGAAAAGGCCATTCGAACCGCCGACCTCGGCCTCAATCCGGCCAACGATGGCAAGGTCATTCGCATCCCCATTCCCGCTCTCACCGAGGAGCGCCGCAAGGAACTCTCACGGCACGTCCATAAGATGACCGAGGAAGGGCGCAATCACGTTCGCGTCGTCCGACGCGAGGCCAACGACAAGCTGAAGAAGATGCTCAAGGAGCATCAGATCTCCGAAGACGACGAGAAGCGTGCGCTCGACGAAGTGCAGAAGATCACCGATCAGCACATCAAGACGATCGACGAGCTGCAACACAAAAAGGACCAGGACCTGCTCGGGAAGTAACTGCGACAGTTTCCATGTTCTTTACGCATCTCGACTGTTCCAGCGGTTGCGGCGCTGGGCCGTTTGACCCGCGCCAGCCGCACTTTCTTTGCCCGTCGTGTGGCCTGCCGCTGCTCGCGCGTTATGACCTGTCCGCTGCCAGAGCGTGGTCGCGTGAATCGCTTCGCGATCGGGCGCCCAACATGTGGCGATATCGCGAGCTGATGCCACTGCTGCCAGGCGACGAACCGGTCACGCTCGGCGAGGGCTTGACGCCGCTCCTGCACGCCAAGCGTCTGGGGACCACTCTAGGCCTCGATCGCCTGTTCATCAAAGACGAGTCGCCGAATCCGACGAACTCCTTCAAAGCCCGCGGACAATCCGCGGCCATCACACGCGCGAAGGCACTGGGGGCCCACACCATCACATTGCCCACCGCTGGCAACGCGGGAAACGCGGCCGCGGCGTACTCCGCCGCGGCCGGACTCGGTTGCGAGGTGTTCATCCCCAAGGACGCCAAGAAACCGTTCATCGACGAGTGCCGGCTGTACGGGGCGAACGTGACGCTGGTCGACGGGCTGATTACGGATGCGGGTCGGATGGCGGCCGAGAAAGGTAAACCGCTCGGGTGGTACGACGTGTCAACGCTCAAGGAGCCGTACCGAGTTGAAGGCAAGAAGACAATGGGATACGAGCTGGCGGAACAGTTCAACTGGGTGCTTCCAGACTGGATCGTCTACCCCACCGGCGGCGGCACGGGCCTCGTGGGTATGTGGAAAGCGTTCGACGAGCTCGAGGCGATTGGCTGGATTCCCGCCGGGCGACGCCCGAAGATGGTGTCCGTGCAAGCCGAGGGATGCGCGCCCATCGTTCGTGCCTTCGAGCACGGCACGCCGAAGGCCGTCCCGTGGGAGAACGCCCACACCGTGGCGGACGGCCTGCGCGTGCCTCGGGCGATTGGCGACTTCCTGATCCTCGAGGCGGTTCGCGAGAGCGGCGGAACGGCACTCGCCGTTTCAGACGCCCAGATGGTGCACGACATGGTGGCGATCGGGAGCCACGAGGGTGTCTCAGCGGCACCTGAAGGCGGTGCGGCCTTAAGTGCGATCCGACGTCTGGTTGCCGAGGGGCGCGTCGAGAGTCACGAGACCGTGGTGCTCTTCAACACCGGTGGCGCTCTCAAGTACCTCGATGTCCTCGCACCCTGAAGAGCCAGCTGGGCCCATGGATCCCCTCTTCAACTCAGTCTCCAAACGCGACCCCGATCGAGCGCGCCGTGCGCAGGAGGTCGTTGTCGAGCGGCACGGTCTTGGTCTTGCCGACCACGTCCGCGAGTGGAATGGGGACGATGTCAGGAGGATGGTTCGCGACCATCCGGCCGAAGACGCCGCGCGTGATCAGCTCGACAGCCTTCCCTCCGAACCGCGTGGCGAGCACGCGATCGAAGGCCGTTGGCGCCCCACCGCGCTGCAGGTGACCAAGCACGACATGACGCGTCTCCTTGCCCATCCGCTCCTGAAGGGCCTTGGCGACGACGGCGCCTACCCCGCCAAGCCGCTCCACGTGTCCTGCCCGGGCGCCCTCGATCAACGTCACATCACCGCCATGCGGTTTGGCCCCTTCGGCCACGACGACGATCGTGAATCGCGCACCGAAGCTCTCTCGCTCACGAATGTGTGCGACTACCCGATCGAGGTCATACGCGATTTCCGGAATCAGGATGACGTCGGCCCCGCCGGCGACGCCCGCGTGCAGGGCAATCCAGCCGGCGTAGCGCCCCATCACCTCGACGATCATGATGCGTCGATGAGCCTCGGCGGTCGTGTGCAACCGATCAATGGCATCCGAGGCGAACGCGACGGCCGTGTCGAAACCGAAGCAGCTGGTGGTGCCCCAAATGTCGTTGTCGATGGTCTTGGGGACGCCGACGATTGGCAGACCCTTCAGATAGAACTGATGAGCGATCTGCAACGTGCCGTCGCCACCGATGACCACGAGCGCGTCCAGCTTCATCTTGCCGAACGTCTCGATGCAGCGATCGGAATAATCCGCGGGGCCTTCCACACCGGCCACTGGATAGTCGAAGGGATTCCCACGATTCGTCGTGCCAAGGATGGTGCCCCCGAGCCGAAGAATACCGGTGACGTCGCTGGGGCGCAGCTGACGTGTGCGCGAGGGGTCGAGCAGGCCATCAAAGCTGTCTTCGAGCCCGAGGACCTCGATTCCAGAGTTGAACGCCGCCTTGACCACCGCGCGAATGACGGCGTTGAGGCCCGGTGCGTCGCCGCCGCCGGTCAGCACGCCAATCTTTCTTACCGAGACCATCCATTGGGCACTATACCATTCCGATTTTCAGCGACCGGTCGCGTCCTTTCCTTTCACACGTCCTCCTGATACAACAACGTAACGAATGCCGCGCGTACTAATCCTCATTCTCGTCGGTGCTGCCACTTTTTCCAGCCCACGCCTTGCCGCCGAAACCGCTCCACTCCTTTCGATTCAGCAATTGAGCGACGCTGCAACGCTGGTCGTCAGAGGTCGAGTCACAGAGGTCTCCAGCCAATGGGACCCGGCGATCAACGCGCTCTACACCTACGCCTCCATCGATGTGTCCGAGACGTGGAAGGGCGCCTTGCCGCAGCCTCGAATCGTGATCAAGCTCCTCGGCGGTCGCCTCGAGGATCTCGAACTGCGCGTCCCTGGACAAGCGCGCCTCGATCCGGAAGACGAGGTTGTCGTGTGGCTCGAGGTGCGCCCGCGGGACGGAACGCTCTACCCCGCCGGACTCTGGCAGGGCGTGTGGAAAATCTCTGATCCGCCAAGCACAGCGATGGCCGCTCGACAGAGCGCTGACGGTCTCGTGCGCGAAGCGATCGGCATGGACGCCCTGCGTGCGGTGGTGCAGTCATCTCCACACAGCGACACGACATTCGTGGCTGTCCCCATCGAATTCCAGAAGCCTGCGTACACGTTTTTTCCGTCAGACGGCCCTCCAGGCCGCTGGCACGAAGCGGATTTTGGAACGAGCGTGTCGGTGGACTACGAGCCGCCGCCGGGCGGCCTGGGTGGCGGGCTCGCCGAACTCGATGCGGCGATCGCGCTTTGGAACGGGTCGGGGATGAGCTTTCGGTTGCAGCGCGGCTCGTCGCGCGGCGCACGCTGCATCGGCGCGTTTGAGGGGGACGGCCGCATCTCGGTCGCGTTCAACGATCCATGCGGTGAGGTCAGCGATAGCGGAACAGTTGTCGGGCTCGCTGGCCTCTATATGACCCCGATTCTGCGCGAGGCGAGCGGTATCACGTTCCAGAAGATCATTCAGGGAAGCGTCGTCCTCAACAACGGCGCCGGTGCCCTTGCCGTCCTGTCACAGCGCGGCTGTTTTCAGGACGCCCTGACGCACAACCTTGGACATACCATCGGTCTGGGGCACTCGTCGCAGAGCCATGCCATCATGTGGCCTGATCCGCTTCCAGGCTGTGGATCGGGGCCCTCAGGTCTCAGTGGCGATGACCTCGCGGGCGTCCGAGCGGTGTATACCGCCGGGGGGAGCGGTGCGGTCCCTGGTCCTCCGCTTGGACTGACCTCGACGACCACGAGCACCACGGTTACGCTGTCCTGGACGGCGCCTTCGACCGGTGGGGTCGTGACGACCTATGTGATTGAAGCCGGATCGGCGCCCGGGCTGACGAATCTCGCGAGCTTCGTGACGAACAGCACGCAGACCTCGATTGTGTTCACGGATGTGCCGCCCGGCATGTACTACGTGCGAGTTCGCGGGCGAAACACGCTTGGAACCGGGGCGCCGTCCAACGAGATTGTCGCGACATCGGGTGCTCTTCCAACAGCCCCAACGGGGCTGACCGCGACCGTGGCGGGAAGTACGGTCACACTTGATTGGTCGGCGCCGGTCGCAGGCGAACCGGTCACGACCTATGTTCTCGAAGCTGGATCGGCTTCGGGCCGAACGGACCTCGCGAACCTGCCCACAAACAGCACCGTGCCCGGGGCGACGTTCAACGAGGTGCCTCCAGGCGTGTACTACTTGCGTGTCCGCGCTCGCAACGTGGTGGGCACGAGCGCGCCCTCCAATGAGTTGCAAGTGAACGTTGCCTGCCCGTTGCCGTCGCCACCAACGAGCCTCGCGTTCACCAAGACTGGCGGCCAGGTCACGTTCACCTGGCAGGCGCCGACATCGGGACCCGCTCCGCTTGGTTACCAAATCTCGGCCGGGACTGCACCCGCACTCGAGGACATCATCGTCGTCGATCTGGGTCCGGTCACCTCGATCACGGCCAGCGGCCCGCCCGGGACGTATTTCATCCGCGTAATAGGCCGCAGTGAGTGTGGGCTCAGCGGCAGCTCCAACGAAGTGACGCTGGTGCTGCCATGACGAGACACGTTCGAGTCCCCGCGTTGGCGGTCGTGGTCGCGATGATCGTCCGCACGGTCGCATCCGCGCAGGTCGCGCAATCCGATCTGTTCTTTGAGATCGCAACGTCCGCACCTCAAGCAGCAGCGTCCGCGGGAGTTCTCGGCCGCGTCGTCGGCATGAGACTCGATCGGCTCTTCGACTCGTCAGTCGGGCCTGCACGCACGATTCGCCTCAACATCGACGCACGGGATTGGCTTGCGCGCTTCGAGCGGCAGGACCTGGATGCCGCAGGCTTTCGATCATGGGTTGGCTCGTTGGAGGGGGTCGCGCACAGTCACGTGGTCTTCACCGAGCGGAACGGCATCGTTTCGGGCCTGATTAACGCACTCTCGAGCGTCTACCAAGTGCGCACGCTTTCCCAAGGCGTGTACGTGCTGGAGCAACTCGAGGCCGACGCGGCTCGCCGGGAGCTCGATCCCCAACTTCGCTCTGATAGTCCGCTGTTCCGAATCGGCGGACGCAACCTCGCTTCAGGAGGATGGGACGACGATCGATGTGCTGCTTCTCTATACGAGTGCGGCACGCGCGCGCGCGGGCGGGCTGGCGCAGATCGAAGCCGTCGCTTCCCAAATCATCAGCGACAGCAACACGATCTTTGCGCGGAGTGCGATCGTTCCCCGCTTTCGTCTCGCAGGTACCGCCCTCCTGCCGTTTACCGAAGCGCCAAGCATGGTGACTGATCTCCTGCGGGTGACCGACTCGTCACTTGCACAAGGGCTGCGCAATGACACTCGCGCGGATCTCGTTCAGCTGCTGGTGAACAGCCCGGATCTCAACGCTTGCGGCGTTGGCTGGTTGCTCACTGGGCCCAGCGCGAACTTCGACGGGTACAGCGTTGCCGATGTTTCGTGCGTTGGGCTGTACACTCCGACTCATGAGATGGGGCACAACATGGGGTCGCATCACGCGCCCGAAGACGGCGCCACGGGCGCTGTTCTCCCCTATTCGTACGCGTTTAAGGACCCCGTGCGCCGCTTTCGGACCGTCATGGCCTATCAGTGTGCGGGTGTTGACTGCCCACGGATCCCGAACCTTTCCAACCCGTCGGTTGCGCACGGTGGCTCTACCACTGGGAGCAGCAATCAGAACAACGCGCTTTCCATCAACATGGCCGCCTACACCGTGGCCAATTGGCGGCAGGCCCCGGCGGCAACGCCGCCGGCCCCAACCGGGCTGGCCACCCAAGTCAAAGGCAACTTCGTCACCGCTGCCTGGGATCCTGTTCATCCGTCGGCCGGCGTGACCCGCTACATCGTGCAGGCGGGAAGCGCTCCTGGTGCGAGTGACGTCCTCAATACGTCTGTCGAGACTCCGTCGATCTCAGGACACGCGAGCCACGGAACCCTGTACTGGCGGGTGATTGCTGTCAACGCTGCCGGCCCCGGTCGCCCGTCGTCCGAAGCCCAAGTAATCGTCGGTGGACCCTGCACGCCGCCTGGCCCTCCGCGAGATCTGACGATCTGGTTGGAGGGTCGAACGGTCAACCTGAAGTGGCTGCCACCCGCAATCGGGAGCGCCGTCTCGGATTACATACTGGAAGCAGGGTCCCAGCCCGGCCTGGCGGATATCCATAACAGTTCGACCGGCAGTCCCGTCACGCACGGATCGACTCTGGCGCCAACTGGCATTTACTTCACCCGCCTGCGCGCACAAAACGAATGCGGGCTCAGCGAACCAACGAGCGAGCAATTGATTTTCGTGCGCTGACACGCTCATTGCGAGACAACGAAGGGACGTGCGGGTGCAATCGGTGGCTGGTGGTCTCGAACGTGTGGATCGGGTCGTTGTCGCTGCCATCTTAGTCCTGGGAGCCGTGGTTCTCGCCGTGTCGCCTCTTGAAGCCTCGCTGACAGCGTATGCGGCCGGGGCAGCAGGGCTGATTGCGGTCCACGAACGGCTGCGCGTCGAATTCCTTCCCGCCGTGGCGACCCTTGCGGTCTTAGTGATTTTCGCCGGGACATCCTTGTTTTGGTCGATGACGGCCGCCACGACGTTTCCGGATGCGGCGTCGTTCGGTGCGGTGTCGGCACTGCTACTTCTCGCATCCCGCCTTCGCGGGGGCGCTTCGGTCGTGGTGTGGCTTCTGGCCGCTGCGATGCCATGGCTCCTAAGACGCCTGACCGCCGACCCCGGCGGCAGCGGAGCACTCTTCTCTTCTACCCAGGGGTGGCTTTCTTTGACGCCCGTCGCCTACCTGGCACTCGTCGGTTCCTTTTTTTACCTGCGACGGAATCCACCGCCGGCCATCGCCTCGTTCGCGGTGTTCTCCCTCTGGGTGGCTGGCGCAGGGAGCCTTCTCCCAGGGGGCGGTGCGGGGCCGTTTTCGAATGGGTTGACGAGCGCTCTTGCCCTGTTCGCACCAGGGTTGGCTACGGTGATCGAGGGCGCGCGCCGACGACCGCTCCTGGCGATGGCACCACTGATCGGGTTGGCACTCGCCAACAACTACTGGCTCATGGTGCAGTACACGACCGGGATGATCCCCAAGGATGCCCCGGTCAGTTTCGCGACGATGATGCGACAACAGGCCGACGTCCATGCGCGCCCTCCATATGCCTATCTCTTTGCGTTTCCCGCCAATGCCTGGTTCGTTCTCCGCGAGCGCCTGCCAATCGACCGATATGAGTTGCTGGCGTTTGAGCCCCGGTCCGCGTCGCTCGACATCACGTTGAATCGCGCGGCCGATCGCTTCCTGCTCGAAGGGTGGGGTGCGCCAGGACCCGACGAAGTCGGGCCCGTGCGCTGGATTGGAGAATCGCGTGCCACCATCGCGCTACCGCTCGCTCTCGACACGACACAAGGCATCGAGATCACGGTGACCGCCCGCGCTCGACTCGAAGAGCCGCCGGTCGATGTCGACCTGGGTCTGGAGTTGAATGGTCGCGAGATCGGTCGCTTCGTTGTTCCGGGTGTAACGCCGACCGACATCCGTGCCGTGATTCCCGCCAGCGCGGTTGGCCGGATCGGACGTGCGGGCTACAATCGGCTGACCTTTGTGAACTACGGCAGAGGGCGCGCGGAGGCCGTCCAGGAAAATGCACAACGACCGCCGCATCGCTCGGCGGGTCGCGTGTGGCCCGTCGCGATTTACCGCATTCGCATCTCGCCGACGTCATGACCGACCGCCCACTCGTCTCCGTCGTCGTGCCCGTCTTCAACAGCGCGGCGCTCATCCCCGCGTGTCAGGCGGCTCTCTCGCCCGTTCTGGATCAGATGGCGGGAGGCGCCGAAGTCATTTATGTCGACGATGGCTCCACCGACGGTACGCTCGACGCGCTCCGAACGGTGCAAGCCACCGATGCGCGCGTGCGGATCGTCGAGCTCGCCGCGAACTTCGGACAGCATGCCGCGTTCACCGCTGGCTTCGAGCATGCCGCCGGGCATTACCTGGTGACACTCGACGTCGACCTGCAGTGCGATCCGAGTGACATCCCACGCCTGATCGAACCACTGACTCGCGGGTACGACCTGGTGAGCGGCGTACGACTCAATCGTCAGGATCCAACGACACGGCGGCTGTTTTCGCGATTGACCACGAGCCTTGTCGCGCGGCTGGCAGGTGTGCCGCTGCGGGACATCGGGTGTCCGCTGAACGCGTTCACCGATGAGGTCGCGCGCAGCCTGGCCGCGTTCGGCGAACTGCGACGTTTCCTCAAACCGCTGGCGGTCCGAGTGGCCCGGCGCGTGACCGAAGTCGAGGTCCAGCACCGACCGCGCGCCGAGGGGGCATCGTCGTACTCGTTGACAGCTCTCGTTCGGCTGTTCATGGACTTCTTCGTCAACGCCCTCGGCGATGTCTTTGCCTGGGTCTTCATGGTGGCGACCGGACTCACGCTGGTGCTGTTGCTGGCAGCGGTTGCGACGGCTATCGTGAGCGTCGCAAGCCGCACCCTGGTCGGCTATGCAATTCCGTTGACGCTCCTCGCGATTCAAGCCGCGCTGGTCGCGCTCTTCGGCCTGGTTGGGGAGTACGTGCAGCGAATCTACCGCCAGAGCTCGGGTCGACCGTTCTTCCTCGTTCGTCGAATGTACGACTCCCCGCGCCCATCGGCCGCGAGCGTGCTCGAGACCCCCGGGGCGCGGCGTTGATCGTTCGTCCCCTTGGGGCCGAGGATGCCGGTGTGCTCGAGCCGCTAATCTCCTCGTTTCCGTTCAAGCCCTATCGCTACTATCGCGTGTACTCGCGCAAGGCGCAGATCGACATCATGCGGGCTGAAATTCTCCCCGCGTTGACGACGCCCCCCCGCTTGGCCTTCCATGCAAGGGACGGCGATCACAGCGCCATGGTGATTGCGCGGGCCCTGCCTTGGGATTCGGACTTCTTCCGCGTGCGCATGGCGCGATTCGATTACATCGCGGCGTCCCCAGGCGCCCCACCCGGCGTCGTCCAAGCCGCACTCGACGCCGCCCTGCAAGCCTGTGATGCCGCATCCATTCCACACCTGACGGCTCGCGTCGATGTGGAAGACATCCCAACCGTCGATCTGCTGCAGCGACGCGGCTTCCGCTTGATGGATGCGCTCGTGACCTACCGCACACGCCCCCAAAAGGAGCCGCCTCTTCCCGGTCGTGAGGTCGGTGTCATTCGCGAATTCGCCCCAGACGATGCCGACGCGGTTTACGACATCACGCAAGAAGCGTTCAGGCACTACGTTGGGCGATTTCAACACGACCCGCATGTTCCCGTTGATCGCGCCAAGGCCTTTTATCTGGAGTGGGCGAAAAAAGGTCTGTCGGGCGACATGGCCGACAAGGTGTTCGTGGCGGTGAACAGCGAGGCGAAGCCGATCGGGTATCTCTTCTTTCGCCGTCGAGAACCAGCATCGACCGCGGGTGGCGTGGCGATTCACGGCGGGGGACTGGGCGCCTGCAGGCCCGACGCGCCCGGCGCCTACGCTGCGCTAATTCGTCACGCGGCCTTGTGGTCACACGCGCAAGGGGCTGTGGCCGAGTGCCAGACGCAGAACTACAATTTTTCGGTGATTCGCGTGTACGAGGCGGCGGGCTTCCACTACGTTCGGGCGGAATACACGCTCCATGCGTGGCGAGGCGCCGACAGCCCGTAACCTTTACAGCAGTCCGGACTTAGCGTAAAATTCTCGCGACCTTGAGCCAATCGTCGCTCGCCTCGGCCACCTTCCCTCGCCACGGCCAGAGCAGTGTCTTCGGACTCTTATGAAGTTCTACCTAATCAATCCGAAACTGCCGTTGAGCTTCACGGGGAATGAGTACGCCGCCCCCGTCGTTTTCAAGAAGTACTCGGTTCCGCCGCTCGGGCTCCTCACGGTCGCTGGGATGATTCCCCGCCATCACGAGGTCGCCTTCTGCGACGAGAACGTGGGCGACATCGACTTCGACATGGACTGCGATGTCGTCGGCATCACGGGCATGCATCTGCAGGGGCCGGGACTGCGCAAGATCGCCCAGCGATTTCGGGCCCGCGGCAAGACCGTGGTCGTCGGCGGGCCATCATGCATGGCGGTGCCCGAGCGCTATCGTGATGTGGCCGATGTGCTGATGCTCGGTGAGTGCGAACAGATCTGGCCCAGGTGCATCGAAGACCTCGAGAAGGGTGTCGCGAAGGCGTCCTACACCCCCGCGGACACCGTGGATGTTCGTACGTCACCGGTGCCCCGCTACGACTTGGTGTCCCGCAGAGACTACATGCAAATCAGTCTGCAGACGACTCGCGGGTGTCCGTTCAAGTGCGAGTTCTGCGACATCATTACTCTGTATGGCCGCAAGGTCCGCACCAAGTCGGTTGATCAGGTGTTGGCCGAGGTCAAGACCGTTCTCTCGCTTGGCTGGGACCGGCTGTTCTTCGTGGACGACAACTTCATCGGTGACCCGAAGTACACGATGTCGCTGATGGAAGCCCTCTCGGATCTACAGAAAACGCGCAAGAAGCCATTCGTCTTCTCGACCCAGGCCACCATTAACGTCGCCCATAATCAGCACTTGTTGAAGCTGCTGTACGAGGGCGGTTGCCGCAGCATGTTCATCGGGATCGAGACGCCGCGCGTGTCGTCGCTCCAGGAAACTCAGAAGTTCCAGAACGTGCGGAAAGACACCCTGGGCGAGGTGGCGCGCATTCAATCCCAGGGCATGGCGGTTTACTCCGGGTTGATCGTCGGGTTTGATCACGACGATGAGGACATCTTTCAGGAGCAGGTCGACTTCATCAACGACGCAAAGATTCCGCTGCCCTTCCCGTCGCTCCTGGGGGCACTGCCGGCTACCCCGCTTTACAAACGGATGGTCGACGAAGGGCGTGTGATCGCGGAGAACGAGTTTCAGGGGAATACGTTCTTCACCAACATCCGACCGACGTGCATGAGCATGGAGGCGTTGCAGAACGGCTTCCTGCGTATGGTGCAGGCGCTGTACGACCCGAAGAACTTCTCCGATCGCTGTCTCGGTGAGATCGAGCGGTTGAACGGCGCCTCGGGTCGCGCAAGCAATTACAAGCGCCCGTTGATCCTTGGCGGCTTTGCCTGGGTGCTGCTCTGGTATCTCTTCGATCCGAACCGCAAACGGCTGCTTCAGACGTTCGTACGACTGTTCCCTGCCTGCTGGCGCTTCCCGAACGCGGCCGATGCGGCGCTGCAGCGACTCGTCACCTATCGGCACGTGATCCGGTACGTGTCCATGCTCGAGGCGCGTCACGCATCGAAGCCTGACGTGCGCTCGACGGGCGCATCAACCGTCGAGCGTCAGCCGGAGAGCGTTCCGGCGTAATCGGCCTAAGGCCCAAGGTCTATGGTCCCACGGCCTACGGTTGGGGTCTGCCTGTATAATTGAAGTTTGTCCTAGTGGGCGGCTAGCTCAGTTGGGAGAGCGCCGCGTTCGCAACGCGGAGGTCGGGAGTTCGAGCCTCCTGCCGTCCACCAATCCATCAGGCCGCTTCGGGTGTTAAGGTCACCGCCGACTCGAATGCGCTGAGCGAGCCACCGCATGGAAGGTCTCATCCTCAACTGTTCTGCCTGCCCGGCATGTTACAAAATGGCCGGCGATTAGTTCGTTCGGTGCATCGCCGTTGAAGTGGCGGGCCTCCACGATTGCAGCGAAGACAAAAAGGCCCCAACGTAAAGGGCGGCTGCCAGGATGTAGAGGAATTGAAACCCGAAATACATCGAATTGTATTCCAGCAATCCCCCGCACATTGCTCCGAACAGGTTCGCCGACATGACACCGGCGATGTCACGCTCGTTTGCCAACAGTGATGAGAAGACGATCCCCGAGAACAGCATAGGGGACGTGAGCACCGCAATCGTTCCAAGCTGTCCCGCGAAGGAGGGCGCGAGTCCACCGGACCGCGCAATCCACATACCGAAGAAGAGGCTACCCAACAGAAGCACGTATGGGACTGTCGCCGAGCGGAGATCGAGCCGCATCACGAGATAGTTCGCACAAAAAGCCATGAAGAGGATGCCGCTAATAACGATCCCTATGACCAACCACGTATTCCCAAAGGCTAGTCCCATCTCCGTAATGGCCTTGGTCTCGACCAACATGAAGCCGGCACCAAGAAGAAAATACGTCAGGTGGTTGGCACTGGGTCGCTGGCTGAGGTGACCAATCATGAAGAATGAGATCAACACGATGACGGCAATCATGGCCAAGTACGAAGTCGGGTACGTCCGCTTCGGCATGTAGAAGAATGGCCAGTCGTCAGTGGACACATCCGTATCAAGTGACCGAGCGGCGAAACGGCCCGAGCACTCGCGAAATCCCATCGCCGCGACGTCGTTGTCGGATAACTTCAATTCGGTGCCCTTTTCGGCCTGAAAGAACGTGACTGAGTAGTCGTATCGTCCCTCCACGCACCTCGGCGCGACGCCATCGAACGCGGCCGACAGCATGCGCTGAATCTTGCCGCCAACCTCGTCCGCTCCGAGCGCGAACGACAGAGACAGAATGCCGCCTTCCTTGAGCTTTGCACGGGCATCCTTCAGGCCCTCCACCGTGTAGACAAAGGAGTCGAGCCGAACGCTCGAGGCATGACTCAACAGGGTGTGCGAATCGAGGAGACCGTAGACGATCATGTCATAGCGTCGTTCGGTTGTCCGCAGGAAGGTCCGCGCGTCATTGACGATTGCACGGACCTCTGGCTGGTCATACGGATGCTCGGGATGATTGGCTTTACCCAAAGCAAGGATGGCGGGGTCGATCTCAATCGCATCAATGTGCTCGGCCCGCGCCCTTACGGCCGCAGCAACGTCATTACCAGTGCCAGCACCAACTACGGCGACATCCAGAGGCTTTCCATGGACTCTATAGGGAAGATCGTAGTAGTTACGGTCTCGCTGGTTCTCGGCACTGAGCTCACGGTCCGCTGAGAAGTCGTGAACTCGCTGGTAATACTGGCCCGCAGCGCGGATCTCCATCAATCCACTCTTAGTATGACCGACGGCCAGGTTCTGATACGGCGAGTAAATGATCTGCCACATAGGTTCCACGGGCCATGCGAGGACAATCGATCCGACCAGGGCGATGCATCCGGTCCACACAACCGCGCGACCATTTCGTGGTAATAGCAGTAGGAGCCCGACAAATGCCAACGAATACCACACGACCGGAGGTGTCCAGAGAAAGCTGACGACTGACGTCAGCGCCACGCCGATCAGACTGCCGATCAGATTCAAACCATATGCACGCAGATTTTGGCGACGTCTCATCAAACGCCCGCATACCTGACCAATGGGTACAAAGATCAGCGCGGTCAGAACGAACGTAACCCCTAGAAAGTAATAGGTGGCGCCGCTCTCGGCGAGAGTGGACACTGCGTTCACACCCATGTTGAGCTGTTCGCGAAACGGAAGGCTGCTCACGCTTGCGAGGTCGCTTGCGCTCAGCCCATGGCGAAATGCCGTTAGAAAGAGGAACTGCCACACGAGCAACGGGACGGCGACTGCCAGAGGGATGCGGTCGCGACCAGCAAGCGAATACCCAAGCCCGAGCCCCGCAAAACAACACAGTAAGCTGAAGTTCTTGTAGAACGCGAAGAACTCAAAGACGGTGCCCTGCCATCGAATGACCGCCAGCTCCAGGAACAAGCTGAGCGCTGCGGATCCTGCGATTGCGAGGTCCAGGCGAGTTTCGGGCAGGCCATCAAGAAACGTGACTTGCCTTCCGAAGAGATCATCGAGCGAACCCATGGCAGCATCGATGGCCCGAACCAGCAGCCAGGCCACAATTGCCATAAACACTGCGGCGACGGCATAGGGGAGAAGAGTGGCTGCCGATACTGGCGTTGGCGCCAGGAGTCGGCTGCACAAACCAGTTACGACCGGAACGGAGAGACTTGCGCTCAGCGCGAATGCTGTCAGCCTCAGAAATCTACGGGTCAGGTCCACAAGATCTCCACTAAACGTGGCAAGCCCTTCATCGAACCCAGCGAAGACTCAACGTTGTTAAGCCGCCGCACGCCGGCTCCTGAGAACCGACGCGACGTCGCGTGGCTTTGCACCCAGCGCGAAGACCGCACGCAGCAGCAGGTCGACCGACACGGTTGGATCGGCGGCCTCCATCTTGGCCACACGCGACTGACTCGACTTCAGAAGCTTCGCTAATGCTGACTGCGATACGTGCCGCGCGGTGCGCCGATCACGTAGATACCGGCTCAGCGCCAGTTTGGTTTTGACAAAGGCCGCCTCTTCCGGCGTGAGTTTCAGAAAATCCTCAGGCGAACCGAATCGCCAGCCTTGAC
This sequence comes from uncultured Acidobacteriota bacterium, assembly GCA_963841905.1. GTDB lineage: Bacteria > Acidobacteriota > Vicinamibacteria > Vicinamibacterales > UBA2999 > JACCSI01. The sequence goes on along the minus strand of CAWJEM010000001.1, from coordinate 33,612 downwards.
CTTCCAGACGCGCCCGCTTGTTCTTGTTCATCGGTTTCCCCAACCTTTGCGGCTTGGTCGTATTGGCCGAGCCTCCGCCTTACAACCTCGATCACTAAAGGCTTGTCGGCTTCTGATACTTGTCACCAATGATATGTCAGACATGACATATCAACAACCTCGTAACTTCTGGGATCTGATGCACTTCGCGCTCCTGAACTGGCTCGCGCGCAACGGTGAGATCGATTGTTGGTATCAGGAAGGCTTTGCCACGGGCAGCTCTAGGCGAAGCTTTTTCGTATAACGGCTCAGAACCATCGTTTCAGGCGGTCCGCGCCAGATTCGGAGCGATACGCTCGAACGCATCTCGATTGACTCCTCGCGCCACAGGAAGCGGAATCTGGCCCCCCGGTCATCGCGGCATCGGAGGGAATTCGCTACCCTTAACTGGTGCAGGATGGCCCATCGCCGTCCGTGTCCCCACCCTTCACATCGACTGGCTCGAGCCGAGACGGGGTTTGATACCGCCTCTAAGGGAAAAGGTTCATGGTTCTTCTTCGTTCGTTCGCTGGCCTCCTTCTCGTCGTTTTCTTCGTCGCAGCCTCGGTCGGGTGCTCGAATTTACCGTCCACGCCGACCTCGCCATCGTCCGGCGCAGGCTCGCTGGCCCTGACGGCCGATCAGCTCGTAGGCACCTGGGATCTGTCGTCCATTCAGCCCGCCGGTCAGGTCGCGCAGGCCGCACCCCCCGGCGCAACTTACACCCTGACGTTCGCCGACAATCGACTGTCGACGCGCGCCGACTGCAACGTTTGTAGCGGTGGGTTCACGCTGTCGGAAGATACGCTGACGGCGGGACCAGTATTGGCGTGTACACGGGCGGCTTGCCCCACGATGGCATTTGAGTCGAAGTACGTGGGCATGCTCGGGGGTGAGAGTACCGTCGGGCTGTCAGGCAGCACGCTGACGTTGTCCTCGGCACGTGGTGTGTTGCGGTTCGCGCGCTGAGACCCGCGCATCAGCTGACTATCTCTTTAGCGGCGGGAGCCTTTCGCCAAGTCAGTTGCCAAGGAACCGCTCACCAACCAGGTAGACGCGCCACCAGATGCGCACCATCGCCATAAACATCACCCATCCCGCAACCGACAACCCGATCTGCGTCCAGATTTCCTTCCGCGTCATCCGGCGACGCGGTGATGCTTTGTTTACTGTGGCGCTGTTCACGGCAACACTCCTCTGAGGGGAGAAGAGAGCTACAAATCGACGCGAAGCGTGATGCAACGCGCGACGTGTTGGTTAGAGCCGTTTCGAAAGTGCAATCGGCCTTTCACGTCACTATAGCAAGACTACGATCGGTTGTAGTTCGAAAGTTCGACGCGGAAAGAAAGTTTGGCGATGAGAGGTCAGCCACCAAAATTGTTGATTACGACATCGTAAGTGGAAGCGGACGACAGATTCGTCATTCAACAGTCGCGAGCGCAGATAGAGGTCACATCGGTCGTTGATAGGACGCCTTGCCGCTCCAGCGAGGAGCGCCCATCACGACGCCTCCACCGCGGCGCGGATGATCGGCAGGTGCTTTCCGTAGAGCTCGAGCAGAATTGCCTCCGCTGTCCTGATGTCCTCGATCGTCAGCCACAGGAGTCGAGCAGCTGCGACGCGATGGGCGGGATCAAACATGGCCGTCGACGATAAGGCAATGGTCAGGCGATCGACATTCGATGTTGCAATCTCCTGCGTACGGTAGATGTCGGAGAGTGCTTCGGCCACACCATAGTCGATCAAGCGCAACGCGCCGCTCGACACCGCGGCGTCCCACGCGCTGCGGCGCAGAATCGGAAACGGCGACCGCGCATGCGGAGGGAGTGGTGGACGGGTCGCGAAGAGCAGGTCGAGACCCGATTGGGCAGTGTTGGATGTATCCACCGTGTTCAGAGCATCCGACCAGGCGCGGTGAATGGGTAATAGCGGTTCGAGGGCGGCCAGGTTCCCTTCCACTTCTGCCCGAAGGCTCGTGAGCACTCGACGACCGAGGTCGCGATTGTTACGGTAATCCCCAAGCTGCGCCACTCCAAAGCCGAGTGCCACGCTGACGACGATAAACAGGCCTTCGAGCAGCCAATGCGGCAATGATTTGCGCGCCATGCTGGTAGACGACTGAGCTTCCCGGGAGTCTGTTTCGGTCTCCATCGCGATCCTGGTGTGAAAGGGTCCGCGCTATCTTGCCTTCTCCTGCTTCGCCAACAACGCGCGATATACGCGGACGTTGTATTCCGCACAACCCAGCCCTGTATGTTCGAGCGGCACACGTGACTTGCCCTCGACGCCAAGCTGCTCGCCCAAGTCGCCGTGCTCCAGCGACCGATAGCCCATCATCCATGCCATCGAAGGCACGTCGAGCCAGTAGTACGACTGGTGCGGTTGATCAAAGGCAGCGCCGTGCTCTCGCAGCAGGTGATCCATGAATGCGGCGTCGAACTTCGAGTTGTAGGCAACGCGCACGACTCGCCGACCAAGGAACCGGTTCCGTTCGAAGTCGAGCAGCGACCTCACGGCTTGCGCGGGATCGATGGCGCCCAACTTCTTCCAAACGGCCGGCTCAAACCCGTTGATCTTCGCGGCCTCCGGTGACGTCCGCTCGGGATGTTGGGGCTGGATGCGTCGATACCAGCGGTCGAGAACCTCGCCGTTCACCGTCGTGTAGACGATTCCCAGGTCGACGACTTCATGATGGCCCGCCACGAGGCCAGTCGTCTCGACATCCAGGTGTGCCATCACCCACGACTTCTCAAGCGGCGCCAAAGGCTCGGCTGGCCCAGCCCTTCAATCGTCATATCTATGGGTAAGATGTACCTGAAAGGAACGTCATAGCAGTGCTGCCACGAGGTCCGCGCGGACGATGACCGAGCCGCCTGCAATCGTGGGGCGTTACCACGTCGAACGCCTCATCGCGCACGGTGGGATGGGTTCGCTCTATCTGGCCCGCGATCCCGCCATCGATCGACTTGTCGTCATCAAACTGCTGCGCGAGGGCTTCGACGATGCGGCCATGCGTGAGCGGTTCGCCCGTGAAGCACGCGCCGCCGGTCGCCTGCAGCACCCCAACATCGTCACGGTCTTCGATGTCGGCGAGCACGACGCTCGCCCATACATCGCGATGGAGTACATCGCCGGCGAGACGCTGGCACAACTCATTCGACGGCGGGCGATCGGGCGTCATTGGGAAAAGCTGGCGATCCTCGAAGACCTGTGCGCGGCCCTGCACTATGCGCACAGTGCCGGGATCGTGCATCGCGACATCAAGCCGGCCAACGTCATGCGTGACAGCGCTGGCGTGCTGAAGATCCTCGACTTTGGCATCGCGCGCGCCGCGGGGTCCGGCCTGACCCGTGAGGGCGATGTGGTTGGCACGCTCAACTACATGTCGCCGGAACAACTCGCCGGCGAACCGGTCGATCATCGCACCGACATCTATTCCGTCGGTGTGTTGGCCTATGAGCTCATTACCTCCCAGATGGCGTTCCCCGGCACGGTGCAAACCGGCGTCCTCTTCAAGATCCTGAATGGAGAGCCGGTCCCGATCGAGACGCTCGTGCCAGGAGTCGATCCCGAGGTGGGGGGGATCATCGATCGTGCAATTGCGAAGTCGCCGGATGCGCGCTATCAGGACCTCGAAAGTGTGCGGCAGGACCTTACGGCCGTGCGACTTCGACTACTCGAAACGGATCCGGGGATCGAGGAGCCTGCGGATCCCAACGCAGAGACGCGCTTCGATTCGGGACGTGTTGCGTCGGGCGCGCTCATACGACCGTCATCGCGGGTCGCCTCGGCTCGCCCGCGTACCGCCGCTTCTGCCCTGCAGTCCAAGACGCAGCCATCGCAATCACCGCGCTCCAAGCGCGCCATGTACCTTGGCGCGGCTGCAGCGCTACTGATAGTTGCTATCACCGCGATCGTCATGTATCGAGGGCAGAACGCGCGGGACGGCTCCGAAAGGGAGTCACAAGCAGCCAGCGGCACGGCGACGCCGCAACTGTCCTCCCCGACTCCGGCCACGAAGACGCCATCACCGGCAGTGCCCGAGACGGCCGAGTCACCGCGCCCAGCACCCGGTGCCGATCGCGCGGCGGAGCCAGCCGATCCCGTGCGCGAGGTTCGTCTCGCCGCAGTGCGCGCCGCCGCCCGCCAGCAGATCGCCGGTGGTCGCGAGCAGGGCGCGCTCGAGGCGTTGATGGGTGGCCTTGCCCTCGACCCGAACGACCCGGTCCTCAATCAGATGTTGGCCGACCTCACCCGCACGGCGCGGGATCGCACCACGAACGCCCGCGTGAACGTCGCCCGAGCGGGTTCAGCCGGAGCCACGTCGCCTGCATTCCGTGAGGCCCAGCAGCGCGAGCGTGAGGCCGACCGGCTGCTCCAAGGTGGTAATCGTGCTGGAGGAATACGTGCGCTCTGGTCGGCGGCTGCCTTGTACGGCAAAGCGTCGGAGGCACTCGATATCGCCCCCCCAGCGTCTCCGGTGCCAACCTTGCGTGAGCCCTCCAACACCGACGGACAGGTCCGCCCGCCACCACCGCCCCCAGAAGCTGTCAATCCTCCAGCACCACCGGAGCCGAATCGTGCGCCGCCCACAGCAGTCGAGAAGGTGCCGCCGCCAGCGCTGCCCCCGCCGCCACGGGTCGAACCGCCAGCTACTGGTCGGGACGGGGCCGGGGATGCCACCGCGACCGATCTCGCCGCTGTGCGGGACACGCTGCGCAGGTACGTTGGCGCCTATGAAGCGTTGGACAGCGCGGCGGTCGGACGAATGATGCCGTCGTTGAGCGGCGAACAGTTACGCAGCCTGGGTCGCGATTTTGCGGCTTACCGCAGCTACTCGGTCGTCATCAAAGACGAGTCCATTGTGCTCGACGGCGATTCAGCCCGAGTCACCTGCCAGGTCGTGCGATCGTTCGAGACCAAGACAGGCGTTGCCGGCAGCAACACCGTGCGAACAGTCTTCCATCTGCGCAGGAGCGGCACCGGGTGGACGATCGAACGGCTGGAATTACGGTAGCATCCGGTCAGTTACAAGTTACAAGTTACGAGTTACAAACTGCGGCGCCTGTTGGCGCCGCAGCTGTCAACACAGCACCCAACTTTGAACTTGTAACTTGTAACTTGTAACTCTCTAAAACGCGTAATCGATGCTGATGGCCGGCGTGACCCGGTCACCGAGACCGGCGTTGGTCAGGTTGAACAACAGGTTCGCCGAGATGAGCAGCGTCCGCATCGGGTTCAGCCGAACCCCGATGTTGCCGGTGGCGAGCTGCAGGTTTCCCGGCTCGAAGCGAAGCTCGCGGAGTGTCACTTGAGTGACGACCGGGGGAGTCGTTCCGCCGGCCCCGCCGCCGCCACCTCCGCCACCGCCGCCGCCTCCTCCCCCACCTCCGGTACCACCGGGTCCCGTCTGGACGAACTCGAACACCTTGTCGGCTTCATGGAATCGTCCTGCACCGCGAATCGTCCGACCGAACGCGTCGACGATCAAGGTCAGTCGAGGCGACACCACGAGATCAAATCCGCCCGCGTAGTTCACTTCGTCGTTGAGGGCTGCGCCCGTCAAGTCGCCCTCAGTCGAGAAGGTGTAGCCAACATTGAGATGGGGCGACAGCTTACCGAGCGCCATCGACGCGATGCCGAACACTTTGGTCTGAACGCCTCCAGTGCCCAGGAGATTGCTTTCATCTCCTGTAGGTGTCCGGACATCGACGGCTGCCGCAAGTCCACCGCCCCCCTGCCGCAGAAAGTTGTATTTCGCCCGAATCACGATGTCCCCGAGGCCGGTCGCACTCCCAGAGTCGGTGAATGTCTGTTCGTCCGGATTCTCCCCTTCGAAGGCGTGGATCGTGGGATTGGCTCGAGTGGCGAGCCGCTCAATGCGCGCGCGAACGCTCGCATCGACGTCGATGTCGACGAACGGAATCGCCACGCCAAAATCCAGCCGGTCGGTGAGCCCGTAGGCGGCGTAGACGACCACGCTTTGCGTCGTGAGTCGAAGAGCGAGGGCGGCTTCGATGAGGTCGCCTTCGAACGCCGGGTTGAGGCGGCTGCCGTCACCGGCCGTCGCACCGCCCTCTGTCGAGCCGCAGCAGTCGATATGCTCGACGTGAAAGACGATGTCGCGGTTACGCAGGTTCTTGCCCTCGAACGTGTCGTAGGTCGAGCGCAGGTAGCCGACGCCCAAACTTCCGCGATCGCGACCAATCGTCAGCGCACGCTCAGTGAACAGTGGGCCGAAGCTATCGCTCGTACGACTGAACGTGCCGAGCTCCGGATTGAAGGTATACGTGAAACCGCCAGACGACGAGCCGACGGGAACCGTGGCAAGCAACGTGACGAGCTGCTGATTGAACTGCTGCGGCGTCTGCAGCTGGTCGACGCCTGGCCTGAAGTGCGCCGCGTGACTCGGAAACTCAGCCGACGAGGCGGGATTGAGCACGATCGTGTTTCCGAACAGATTGGGCAACACCTCGGATACGGGTGTCTTTTGGCCCGCCAACCCTGGACTTGCCTTGAACAGACAGATGCTCGCAATTGCGACGAAGATCAACTCACGGCGCAGTCGGGACACGGCGGGGCCTCCGGCCCGTGAGCATTGTCGAACCCTGCGGCAGTTGTCAATTTGGTTGGGTGTCGTGCGTCAAAAACAAAGGGGCGAGGAGTGGTGCTCCTCGCCCCCAATTTGATATCGATCTCGAAGCCCTTACGGCCGGAACCCCGCCTGCAAGTACGGCAGGATCGTCCACGTCGCTACACCCCTCGGGTTGGTGATGTCATTCGCCCACGGCACCGGGTTGGACCCGCAATGACCGGAGATGGTGTCCCACGCATATATGTGCGGTGCGAACGCTTGCCCGTCCGGTTGCTCACTGTAGTTGTACGCGAGGATGTCCCCCGCTATTTGACCGGTGTAATTCGCCATCGCGCCGTACCTGTTGTCCCGGGTGCGAAGATACTGGATGACGCGGAACAGCCAGGTGTGATTCCGGCAAGAGTTTCGAAGATCGCCAGGATAAAGCGCAGTGACGGCGTGCACGGCCTCGCTCACCAGGGCGGTGGCCGCGGCACGGGACCTCGCCGGTTCACGTACTGGCGCCGCGGCCGTGAGAACTGTTTCAGCCGAACTGACACTAGCCCCGCAGCTCAGCGATGAACGCAGCGTCACGTAATACGTGCCGTCCGGAACGTAGGAGCCGAAGCTGGTTTGTGTCGCTGCGAGGGGCACCGAGCCGAGGTTTGCGCCACCACCCGGTGAGTTAGCAAAATCGAGCGCATACCCGTTGGCGCCTGGCAATTGCGGCCACGAGAACGTGAGGTATGTACCGATGTTGCTCGCGTCGAGCGGAATGGTCGGCGGCGCTATGCAGCCTGGAAGCGAAAGCGTGAACTCGTTCGACGCGGCACTTCCGCCGGCACCAGTCGCGACAACCGTGAGGTAATAGCTGCCGGCAGGCGCGCCCTGAATGAAGAATGAGGTGGCGCTCGCACCAAGCGACAGAACGGTAATTGGCGCTCCGCCAGGCGTCAGCGCGACGCGAAGCTGCACGCCCGTCAGCGAGCCCGCAGGGTTGTTCAGATTCCAGGAGAGCGAAGCGGCCAGGCCGTTGATCGCCGCCGCCAAGTCAGTGGGTGCGGCCGGTGGCGTCGGATTTCCGACGACAACGGTCACTGGGTCCGAGAATGGCCCCTTGACCGCCCCTGCGGCGCCTCTGACTTGCAGGATGTAGGATCCCGGAGGCACAGCCGGGATGTCGCTGGCCCGTACCGCTGCCGACCCCAAACGGTCCCAGCTGACTCCCACCGCTTTGGGCAAGAAGCTCGTAAGTGGTCGCCCCGGGCACGACCGTCCAATTCAGAGTGACCGTTGAGCCATTGGCCGTTGCGGTCAGCGTCGGCTTATCCTGTGCGGACGCAACCGATGCAAAAACCACCAGCATCAGGCCAGCCAGGGCCGGACAAAGTCTTGCGATGAACATCCAATCTCTCCTAATTTAAGGGCCATCCCAGGCACACATCGTCTGCCAGGATGGGCGGAACAACACCCTACGTGGGGGGAACAGCTTGTCTCGGAGGCAGGAAGGAGGCTGGGATGCCCCTACTACCGGAGCTGGAGTGTAGCACGGGGCGCAACACGCAGCAATAATTTCATGCCCGGAAATCGGGCCAGGGTACTCGTCAGTCTTGCACGTTCATACACCGGTCAAGCCTGATTTTCAGGCCTCACCAGCGGCGCTTTCAGCCGACCGCACTCGATTCGACCCGTTCTCTGTGGGCGACCTTGGCGCTCGCCTTCACCTTCCGCTGGTACCGCATCGACATCCCGTACGTAGACGCCCACAGTTGGCGCCAAGTGACCAACGCAGACATTGCCCGCCTGTGGACCGAGTTACCAATCAACCCGCTCTTCCCGCAGGTGAGTTGGGGCGGGCCTGAGGGCTACGCCGGACTCGAATTCCCATTACTGCACGTCCTCACGGCGCTGGTGTGGCGAGCGGTGGGTGTTTCCGACGTCGCCGGGCGACTGGTTGCCGTCGCGTTCTCACTGGCGTCGGTCTGGCTCATATACCTCCTCGGCCGACGGCTGTTCAACGTTGCCGTCGGTCGTGGCGCAGCGTTCCTGCTCGCCTTCTCGCCATCATTCGTCTACTTCGGGCGGACGCTGCTGTCGGACGTCCCCATGGTGGCCTTCTCGATTGCCGCGGTGCTCGGCTACGCAGCGTACTTCCAGACTAACCGGCATCGCGACGCGGTGCTGGGAGCGCTCTGCCTTGCACTCGCTGGATTGGTGAAGGTGCCGGCGATCCTGATTCTGGGACCCATCATTTGGCTCGGATGGCTCGCACGTCGGTGGCGGTTGTTCTGCGACTCCGAGTTCGTGATCGGGCTCATCGTCGCGTTGGGAGCCATCGCGGCGTGGTACCTGCACGCCGATCGCATCTACCTGGAAACTGGATTGACCCAGGCCATCTTTCGCCCATCGAGCCGATATATCGGTGAGATCGCCGCCTACGCCGGCGTTTTCACGACGGTCTCGCACTGGACGACGTGGGGTGATCCCGAGAATCGCGCCTTCGTCTTGGATATCGTGGGCCGGTTCCTGCACATGCATCTCACCCCGCTCGGCGTAGTCGGCGTCGCGCTGGGGTTCGTGCGATTCGAGACTCCGCGCCGGACCGTTCTGGACATCTGGGTATTGGCGGCCGCCTCGCTCGTCGCGGTATCCCTCGTCGGCCAGTACTTTCACGAGTTTCATCAGCTGCCATTCCATCCCCCGCTCGCGCTGTTCTTCGGGCTGGGCATGCAGCCGCTGTTCGCGTGGGAACGTTGGCCCCTCGCGTTGGAACGACGGCGCGTCGCTGGCACACTGGCCGCGACGATGTTCGTGGTCTTGTCCGGCACGGCGATTTGGTGTTTCGTGGAAAGCTCGGTGTTCCTGTTGTATCGCCCCAACAACCTCAACACCACGCTGATTGATGCTGGGCGTGCCATCGACGAGGCCACGCCGAACGGGTCGCTGCTGGTGGTCGTCGAGTACGAGCGCGCCGGAAGCAATTCGCCCATGCTGCTGTACTACGCGCGGCGACGAGGATGGAGCTTCGATGCGCTGGCCATCCGTCCGACCGTCGTGGACTATTTGCGGGACAAGAGAGGCGCCTGTTATTTCGCGACGAGCGGCTGGCCGCTGATCGAGGCATTGGAGCCAGAGACGGCGCAACATCTGAGGACCGGTTTCAGGGAGATTCCGCTCCCAGGAATCCCCCCTGACTATCGCCTGTTCGATCTCGGGTGTTCGGCTCCATCGCCGAGCACTTGACATGCGTCGCCGAGCTACTGAACCCTGCGCACCAGATTCCTTGTCAGCTCAAAACTGGCTCCAATCTCTGCAAGCGTCCGAATCCATGTCCAGCCCCTGACCCGGTCGAGCTGGGCGGTGCGCTAAGATCGCCTGGCCAAGTCATTGACTTTCGGCTGAGCCAGGACGTCTTAATGTTATGGGTTTACGTCTAACGGGCCTCTTGTTTGCGATTCTGGCGGCGACCTCGACGCTCGCCGCTGGGCAAGCCGGCCGCGGAACAGCGGACGAGCTCGCCGGCCGTATTCAGGCGCGCTACGACGGCATTCGCGACTTCGAAGCCGAGTTCGTCCAGAGCTACCAAGGCGGGCTGCTTCGCACGAAGACGACGGAACAGGGCACGGTGGCGATCAAGCGACCCGGGCGCATGAGGTGGGTCTACACGAAGCCCGAGCGCAAGGAATTCGTGTCCAACGGCACGCGGATCTATTCCTATCTCCCAGCCGACAAGCAGGTGATTGTCGCCCCCGTGCCAGCAGAGGACCACACCACGCCAGCGCTGTTCTTGACCGGCCGCGGCCATCTCGTACGCGACTTCACGGCCAGCTTCGCCGAGATCCCCGAGGCCGCTGCCGGCACCCTGGGTCTTCGACTCGTCCCCAAGCGGGAGGACCCTGAAATCGAGTCGCTCCTCCTCGGCGTAGACGCCACGACCCTTCAAATCCGGCACTTGGTGGCCGCCGATCGGCAAGGGGGGCGATCGACGTTTCTGTTCAAAAATGTGAAGGAAAACCGAGGCTTGTCCGATACACTCTTCGAGTTCCAGATCCCTCGTGGTGTCGACGTGATCAAAAACGGCGTTCCGGCGAAGTGAGCACGGAGGCGCGCAACCGCTTGACCCGTCATCTCCCCTTCCTGCTCAGCTTGACGATTGCGGCAACGGGTTGCGCGACCAACGCCGCCTTGCGCGACGCACGACTCGCCGAGGCACAGCAGGACTTCGATCGCGCGGTCATCGAATACACCAAGGCCGTTCGCGCGAATCCCGACGACCGCAATGCCAGGGCCTCGCTCGAACAGGCGAAGCTTCGCGCCGCCCAGGATCATTTCACGCGGGCGCGACGACTGGCCTCCGTCGGCAAGTTGGACGAAGCGCTGGTTGAGTACCAACTCGCCCTCGAACTGAACCCGACCAACCAGACCATTCATGACGAGATGCGGACGGCGCGTACGCAGATGCGCGCCAAGATTGCCGTCAACGAGGAAGGCAAGACGCGCCTCGAGACCTTGATCGCGCAGAGCCTCGACGCGCCGCTTCCGGGCAACGAGCTGCCCCAGGACATCGCACTCCCCGACACGCTGATCTTCCGCGAGGCCAACGCGCGGGAGGTGTTTACGGCGATCGCGAAGTTTGCGGATCTCAGCATCGTGTTCGACCCCACCTTCCGCGATCAACCGATCACCATCGACTTGCGCAAGGTCGAGCTCTCACAAGCGCTGGATGACGTCGCGGCTGCGACTCGCAACTTCTGGCGGGCCAACGGACAACGGACGGTGCTCATCATTCCCGACACGCCGGCCAAGCGTCGCGAGTACCAGGACGAGATCGTTCGAATCTTCTATTTGAGCAACGCCGATCTCAAGGAGACCGTCGACATCCTCCGCATCGTGGTCGATGCGCGCCGGATCTCCGCGGTCACCGGCACCAATGCCATCACGATCAAAGACACACCTGAACGGATCACGGCGGCCGGCCGCATCATCAGTGCGATCGACAAGGCGCGTCCGGAAGTCGTGATTGACGTGGAGCTCCTCGAGGTCGATCGCACGCGACTCAAGGAGTACGGCCTCCAGATTGCGTCGCCAGGAGTACCGGAAGGCGTTTCGGGTGCGGTCGATATCAACCGCGAAGGCTTTACGCTCCACGACCTGCGTAACCTGACTCAGTCCGATGTGTTTCTCACCGGCCTCCCCGCCCTGTTTTATCGTGCCCTGAAGAGCGACACGGCGACGCGCGTGCTGGCCAACCCGCAGCTCCGGACGTCGGAAGGGATGCCTGCGCAAGCGCGGTTCGGTGAGCGTGTCCCCGTGCCAGTGACGATATTCGCTCCGATCGCGGCCGGTGGGGTTCAGACCCAACCGATTACCTCGTTCAACTACGAGAACATCGGCGTCAACATCGACCTCACGCCTCGCACCCATCACGACGACGACGTGTCGCTGGCGGTGAAGGTCGAGGTGAGCAGCATTTCGGGTCAGGGGTTTGGTGGGCTGCCGACGTTCGGCAACCGCGCCATCAGCACCGTCATCCGCCTCAAAGACGGTGAAACGAACATGCTCGCCGGGCTGATCCGCGACGACGAACGCACGGTGTTATCCGGCGTGCCTGGCCTTGTCGACATCCCGGTCGTCGGTCGCCTGTTTGCGCACAACAAACGTCAAACCCAGGAGACCGACATCATTCTCACGCTCACCCCTCGCATCGTCAGGGTGCTCGATCTCGACGCTGAAGATCTCGCCCCTTTCCGTGTCGGTCGCGACAGCGGATCGCCAGTTATCGACATCCCGCTGCCGGCGCCACCGCCGAAGCCTCCGGCAGAACCATTCGACCCGGCGATACCGCCCCTGCCGCCTCCTCCGGGACAACCACCGCCGGCGCAACCGATTCAGCCGCCCAAGCCGCCCAAGCCGCCTCCTCTTTAAGGTTCCAAAGTTCAAAGTTCCAAAGTTCCAGGTTCCAAGGTTCCAAAGTTCAAACCTTCCGAGACCTCGAATCCGCAGAACCTTAGAACTCTGGAACCCTGGAACCTTGGAACTTTGGAACTTTGGATCCTTACCCAACCCGAGCGACGTGAGCGCCCAACGCCTGGAGGCGCTCCACGAGTCGCCCGTAACCACGCTCGACCACCTCGAGTTGATCGACCCGGCTTTGGCCCCTGGCGGCCAGCGCTGCAGCGATGAGCGCCATGCCAGACCTGATGTCACGGCTGTCGAGTTGTTTGCCTTTCAGCTGCCGAGGCCCGGTCACGATGATGCGGTGAGGATCACAGAGGAATAGATCGGCCCCCATGCCGCTGACTTGTTCGAGCGAGTACAGGCGCAACTCGTAGAGCCAGTCGTGCACGAGCGTGGCCCCGGCGGCTTGCGTGGCGAGAGCCGTCACGAGGCTGACCAGGTCGCTTGGGAATCCCGGCCAGAGGCCTGTGGTGATGCGACCGGCGTTGATCAACGTGCGCGGTTCGGCCCGGAACGTGGCGCCATCGTGCTCGCAGTGCACATTCATCTTCTTGAGCACGGAGGTGACGACTTCCATGTCCTCCCACCGCGTGCCGCCAATCTCGATGTGCCCTCCGGTAATCGCAGCGGCCACCGCCCAACTTCCGGCCTCGATGTAGTCGCCGAACAGCGTTTTCGTTGCGCCGCCAAGATTTGCGGACCCTTCGACGCGGATCGTCGGACTCCCGGCGCCCTCAATCCCGGCGCCCATGCCAGCCAGGAAGTCGCAGAGTTCAACGACGTGCGGTTCGCACGCCGCGTGTCGTATCTCGGATCGGCCAGTCGCGGCGGCGGCGGCGAGCAGCGCGGTTTCGGTTCCGGTCACCGACGCTTCGTCAAGGTAGTGGGAGGCGGGTTTGAGTCCATCAGGCGCCACGAGGGCGTGGCCTTTGGTCTCGGACACGCGCACTCCCATATGCGCGAGCGCCTCGAGGTGGGTTCGAATGGTCCGGCGGGTCGGAAAATCACCGCCCGGCGGCGCGATTATCGCGCGGCCACGTCGCGCAAGCAGCGGACCCATCAGGAGCACCGATCCCCTGAGCCGTCCGACCAGACCAGCGTCTGGCTCGTCCTTGGTCACCTCGGCGCACTTGATACGCAGCGACGTCGTTCCAATACCGTCAACTTCGGCGCCAAGGTCCAGCAACAGCCGGCACATCACCTCGACGTCAGCAATGCGCGGCACGTTGTGCAGCCGGCACTCCTTGTCGGTGAGCAGGCACGCGGCGATGATTGGCAACGCGGCGTTCTTGTTGCCTTCCACGTCGAGGTGCCCACGCAACCGATGACCACCTTCAATAACCAGCGTCGACATTTCTCAGCCTCGATCCTTGCGAGGGCGCCGGTCGCCCGGAGAAGGCGACTCGAGCAGCCACTGCAGCTCCGGTGACGGCGGGAAACCCACAAACACTGGCTCCGGCACGATTCCAATCGAAAATGTGTTCCATACCGCTTGCTTGATGTCGGCCGCCAGCGCGAGCACGTCGCCGGCCGTGGCGCCGCCGTGGTTGACGATGGCCTGGGCTTGAAATGGGGAGACGCCGATGGCGCCGCGCGTGTAGCCCTTGGGGAATCCCGCACGCTCGATCAGCCAGGCCGCCGGCACTTTGACCGCGGTCGCTCCAACCGGGTAGTTCGGAATGGTCGCATTGCCGCCTTCACGCCCGCGAATCTGCGCGAAGTGGCCGCTTGCGATCACAGGATTGACGAAGAACGACCCGACGCTGCGATTCGCTGGGTTCCCTGGCTCGATGACCATCCCCTTTCGCCTGCGAATGGTCAGGATCGCTTCGCGTACGTCGCCGAGAGAGGGCGGTTGATCGATGTGCTCGAAATACGACACGACGTCAGCATAGGTAACCGTCGGCGGCACTCCAGGCAGCAACCCAAACTCGACGCGCGACACAATATAGCGGTCATCACGCTTGAATCGGCTGGAGCGATAACCAAAGCCGCACTCACCACCGGCTAGAACCATCACGGCGCCGGTCTTCCGATCGATCGCACGAAGCTTGGTGATCACGCCGGACACCTCCTGACCGTACGCACCGACGTTTTGAACCGGCGTGCCGCCCACCAGACCCGGGATGCCCGACAGGCACTCGAGCCCACCGCACCCGGCTTCGACCGTGAGCGCTACGAAGTCGTCCCAAGGCTCCCCCGCACCGGCAAGGAACATTCGCCGATCCTGAGCCGACCGCTGCTCGATGCCGCGGATGTCGATTTGCAACACCAATCCGTCGAACCCAGCGTCGGAAAACACCACGTTGCTGCCGCCGCCGAGCACGTGGACGGGCATGTTGTGGTCACGTGCCCATCCCAATGCCTGCTGAACGGCCGATTCATCGCCAGCGCGATGGAACCAGCGTGCGGCACCACCTAATCCCAGCGTGCACCACTCCGCCAGTCCCACGTCACGCTGAATCCTCATGCCGAGGTCACGTGATCCGCCATCCGCAGCAGCGGGCGCTCACGAGCAATGAGTGCGGCCGTTGCCTCCTGACGTGAGCACCACGAGAACTCGATGAAATCGCCAGGCGCCAGCTGCCCTGCCAGCGGTAGATCCGCGGCAATTACGGACGCAATCTTTGGGTAACCACCGGCGGTTTGACGGTCGGCCATCAGCAGGATGGGCTCTCCCGCCGCCGGCACCTGAATCGCGCCGAACGCCACTGGCTCCGAGATTGGCTCATCGTCTCGTTGGCGCGCCAGCGGCGGCCCCTCGAGCCGATAACCCATTCGATTTGATCGCGGCGACACCCGGAAGCTCACGCTGGTCAGGGTCGTCGAGGCTTGCAGCCGAAACCATTCGATCTGAGGACCGGGCACGATCCGGAGTCGCGCACGTCCGGCGTTCGGCAACGCGATGCCGGGCGCGCGTCGCAGCGTTCCCGGTTGAAAGCTCGCGCCGATCGGCAAGCGATCGCCACCGACGAGCGCGCGTCCGCCGATCCCGCCCATCGCGCTCACCAGGTGCGTGGCGCGACTCCCGAGAAGTGGATTGGTGCGAACGCCGCCGCTCACGGCCAGATAGGCCCGTGCGCCGGCAGCCCGGCGACCAAACGCCAGCCGCGCACCTCCCGGAATCGCCGTCGACGTGTTCATGGGAATCGGTTGCCCATTGCAGGTCACGTCGAAGTCGGCCCCTGATACAGCAACCACCGCGGGGACCTCGAACTCCAGCTCCGGGCCTATGAGCGTCACCTCGAGGGTGGCGGCATCTCGAGGATTGCCCACCAGGAGGTTCGCCAGGCGGTGCGAGAAGTCGTCCATTGGCCCGGCGACCGGCACGCCAGACGCCTGGTAGCCCCAGCGCCCGACATCTTGAATCGTCGTCAAGAGCCCCGGACGAATGACGTGGATGCAGCCGTCGCTCATGCGGTCGACCGGAGAGCGGCAAACCGAACCTCGTCGCCGGGCTGCAGCAGACTCGGCTGAGGACGCGTCGCGTCGAACAGGACCGCATCGGTTCGCCCAATCAACTGCCATCCCCCGGGAGTGACGATCGGATAGACACCGGTTTGCTCTCCGGCGATTCCGACCGATCCTGCCGGCACGCGATCGCGAGGCACGCGACGCCTCGGCGCCGCAATCCGCTCGTCGACGCGGCCCATGTAAGAAAACCCCGGCACGAATCCCAACATGTAAACCCTGTAGGTGCGCGACGTGTGACGTTCGATGACTTCCTCAGGCGAACAGTTTGCCCAGTCGGCCAACCCCTTCAGGTCGGGCCCGTCTTCTCCACCGTAGCGCACGCCGATCTCGATCACGGGTCGCGATTCCTGCCGCACCGAGAGGGCGTCGTCCTCGGATTCGCTTTCAATAACGCCCTTGAGCGCGCCCAGGTCTGTGGTGAGTGGATCGAAATGAATGCCAACGGAACAATACGCAGGGACGATGTCTCGAACCCGACGACCGAGTCGCGCGCGGAGACGCTCGGCGAGTGCAATCACGCGCCGATTGATCGCCGGGTCAATCTTATGCTCCCACTCCACGAGCAGCATGGTGTCGCCCGAGAGACGGATTGTCATGCAAGCGCCTCGAGCAGCTTCGCGTGGATGCCGTCGAACCCGCCGTTGGACATGACGACAACCAGGTCGCCTGGGCGAGCTTCCGCGGCGACGGCACCAACGATCGTCTCCACATCCGGAAGATGGCGCGCGGCCACGCCCGCCTTCTGAAGGTCCGCGACGAGCAAATCCTCCGATAGCCGCTGATCCGGGGGCAGGCTCGACCGAAACACCGAGGCAATCACTACCTGATCGGCGCGCGCGAACGCGCGGGCAAAGTCCTCCTGAAACACACGCCGGCACGATGAGGCGGAACGTGGCTCGAAGATCGCCCAGATGCGCTGATCGGGCTGTGCGGCGCGAACGGCGGCGAGTGTTTCGGCCACCGCCGTCGGGTGATGCGCAAAGTCGTCAAAGACCACGATGTCGCGCCTGCTGCCAACAATCTCGAGTCGGCGTTTTACCCCTTTGAACGCTGGCAGTCCGGCCCTCAATGCCTCGAGGTCGATGCCACACTCGCGCCCCACGGCAATCGCAGCCAGCGCATTTCGGACGTTGTGCAGGCCGGAGAGCGGTACCGTGAACATCCCTCGATCCGCAGCCCCTTCGAGTAGACGGAAGGTCATCGACTGCCCGTTGGGCGTGATTTCGTCAGCCCGCCAATCGACCCCCTCGCACGTACCGAATGTCTGCACACGGCTCACGGCCCGTGGAATCAGTGCGAGAGCGTCCGGACTGTCAGCCCCAATCAAGGTGAGGCCTTTGCGCGGGACGAGGTTGACAAGCCGTCGGAAGGCCAGCCGAACCGCGTCGAGATCTTCGTAAATGTCGGCGTGATCGAACTCGATGTTGTTGATCACGGCGATGTCCGGGAGGTACTTGAGGAACTTCGCAGTCTTGTCGAAGAACGCGCTGTCGTACTCGTCGCCCTCGATCACGAACGGCGCATCGGGAGCGCCAATCCGATAGCTCGATCCCGCTTCGCCGAAGTTGCGCGCAATTCCCCCAATGAACACAGTCGGATCCGCTCCGCCGTGTGTCAGAAGCCAACCGGCGAGCGACGAGGTCGTCGTCTTGCCGTGAGTGCCAGCGATGACGACCGAGCGGGCCTGCCAGAGAAAGTGCTCGCGGAGAGCTTCAGGAAGGGAAGCATGGCGGAGCTTGCGATTCAGGACGGCTTCGAGCTCGGCATTGCCGCGAGAAATGGCGTTGCCAATGATGACCAGGTCGAGTGAGTCGTCGATGTGTTCCGCTCGATACCCCTCGAGGATTGCGATGCCCTCGCCGGCCAGGAAATCGCTCATCGGGGGATAGACCTTCTCATCCGACCCCCGGACGTCGAAGCCTCGGTGCTTGAGCAGCGCTGCCAACGTCGCCATCGCGGTGCCGCAGATGCCAATCAGGTGAACTCGTGCGGGGGGTCCAGGTTTCAACGGACTGCTGCCTCCTCAATCACAACCGCCGGCGACGGCGACGTCACGACTCGCGCCCTCACGCCAAAGGGCAATGTCCATGTCGGGCCAGTGGTGTGGCCTGACGGAAACCCGAACACGACGGGACCGGAAAACTTCCTGAAGTAGTCGAACAGCACGTCCCGAATCGGGTGCTCTTCTCCGGGCTCGTCGCATGATGGCATCTCCCCAAATACGAGCGCTCGCGCCCGATTCAAGATATCGGCCTGTGCGAGCTGCGTCAGCATGCGATCGATGCGATACGGGCGCTCCCGCACCTCTTCGATAAAGAGGATGCAGCCGTCAGGAGGGTCAAACGCCCAGGGTGTCCCGAGCGAGGCAGTCAGTTGCGTAAGCGTTCCGCCGAAGAGCACGCCGCTTGCCTCGCCGGCGTGGAGCGTCTGGAGGCCCACAGGGCGGAGAGCTCCAAGCGGCTCCGCACGCGTCAGGACGCCGAGGAATGATGTCTTGTCATAACCTTGCGCTCCCGCGGACAGGCGATGCTCGATCATGGGCCCGTGAAACGCAACCAGCCCATGCCGAGCATGGAGCCAGAGCAGCGTCGTGATGTCGCTGTAGCCTACGAAGATCTTCTGCGCCGCCCGCATCCGATCGACGTTGATCAGGGGGAGGAGCTGGGCGCTGCCGTAGCCACCGCGGACGGCGACGATGGCTGCGATGGTCGGGTCGTTCCACGCATCATGGAGTGCCGCGACCCTGGTGACCGGGTCGCCGGCGACGAAGCGATCTCGATCGAATACGCGCTCGTCGTACACCGCCTCGAAGCCGAGGCGACCAAGTTCGGCCACACCGGCGTCGAACTCGTCGCGCTTGAAAGCGCTCGCGGGCGCGACGAGCGCGATGCGGTCGCCCAGTCGAAGCCGAGGTGGCTTGACCCACGACCGGCTGGCGCTCGAGCTCACAGGAACGACGCCATCTCCGCCGCGATCGCCTGATGATCGTCGTGACCGATGATCGATCGCAACTGGCGGAGTCGGGCCACCGTCTTGGGCCGCTCCTTGGCGAGAAAGCGCTCCTTGGCCAACTTCAGTCGCCGCAGGGCGGCGTCTAGCCGGGTGGGACTGATCTCGCCCGATTCCGTTGCCTTGACCAGCGCCTCGAGCGTCGTTGCCTGCAGCTCGACATCGCCACTGCAGATCAGAACCCCGTCGCACCCGGCACGAATGGCCGCGACCGCCGAGGTGGGTACGGCGGACGTCGCGCTAAGGGCCTTCATTTCGAGGTCGTCGCTCAGGATCACACCCTGGAAACCCAGCTCCTCGCGCAACAAGCGTTGAACAATGGCGGGCGACAGCGTCGCCGGCCGTTCCTCGTCTAGTGCCGGTACCAGGACGTGAGCTGTCATGAGGAACGCGACTTGTTCGCGGACAGCCGCGCGAAACGGCTCGAACTCCACCGCGCGCAGACGGTCTGGGGGGTGCTCCACGAGCGGCAGCTCGTGGTGCGAATCGGTGCTGGTGTCGCCGTGACCGGGAAAGTGTTTACCGCACGCCGCCATACCCTCGGCCTGAAGAGTCCGAATGATCACCGCGCCGAGCCGCGCAACCTCGTCGGCGCGTTCCGCGAGCGCGCGATCGCCGATGACGGGATTCTGCGGGTTGGTGTGAACGTCCAGCACCGGAGCGTAATCGAGCGTGATGCCGACGGCGGCGAGCTCGCGCGCGAGCGCGCGACTGAATCGTTCGGCCAGGGCTTCCGAGCCGGCTCGTCCGAGCACCGCCATCGGCGGCCACCGCGTGAACGGCTCCTTAAGTCGGGCGACGCGGCCGCCCTCCTGGTCGATGCTCACCCACGCCGGCATCGAGCGCCCGAGCGCCTCGGCCTCGGCGGCGAGTTCAACGACCTGCTCGGGCGCCTCGACGTTGCGCCCGAACAGAATCACGCCCCCGAGATCGAACTCACGGGCTAGCGAGTGCAGTTCCGGCGACACGGACAGGCCAGGAAAGCTGCCGATCAAGAGCTGCCCGATCTCTCGGGTTGTGGCGAGAGGCATGACTGGTCACAAAATTATAATGTGCGCGTGCGAATAACGGCTTCGGCCCCGACACGTATCGATCTGGCCGGTGGAACGATGGACATCTGGCCCCTTTACCTCTTTCATCACGGCGCTCAAACGCTCAATGCCGCCATCAGCATTCGCGCCCACGTCAGTATCGAGCCGCGTGGCGATGACGACGTCGAGATCGTCTCCGAGGATACCGGAGGACGGGTGAAGGCGTCGCATACCGCCCTGCGCGATGACGACACGCTGCCGCTGCTCGGGCGGCTCGCGTCCGCGTTCGGAGCGAGCGGCGTCACCATGCGAACGCGATCCGAGTCGCCGGCTGGCGCCGGCATCGCCGGCTCCTCTGCGCTGAACGTCGCCGTGTGCGGTGCGCTCGCCCGCTGGGCCGCTTCGACGGCCGATTCCGAGAGCTTGCTGACCACGGCGATGAACGTGGAAGCGCAAGCCATCAAAGTGCCGACCGGCTTACAGGACTACCGGCCGGCCATGTACGGCGGGGTGGCGGCGCTCGAATTGGGGCAGCACGGCTTGAGGCGGGTGCCCCTCTCCATCGACGTTGCGGAACTGGAGCGGCGAATCGTCCTCTGCTACACCGGAGCGCCGCGAAATTCCGGCACCAACAATTGGGAGATCATGAAGCGCCACATCGACGGCGATCGGCACGTCTTCGACTGCTTCGAGCGGATTCGCGACACCGCGGCGGCAATGCGCACCTCGCTCGAACAAGGTGATTGGACGAGGACTGGAGCGCACCTCGCTGAGGAATGGAGTAACCGCAAACGTCTGGCTCCGGGTGTGAGCACCGCCACAATCGACGACCTCATCGCACGCGCCCTCGCGGCTGGCGCCCAGGCCGCCAAAGTGTGCGGGGCGGGCGGGGGCGGCTGCCTCTTCTGTCTCGTGCCGCCTGAGAAAGCACCGGCTGTGCGCGAGGCGCTCGTCCGTGGGGGCGCCCGCCTGCTCGACTTTCGTATCGAGACCGACGGCCTTCGGGTGGACGGCGGCCACTGAACCGCGATCTCCTTGGATTTCTTCGTGGCCTTCGTGTCCTTCGTGTTGGATTTGTTCCCCAAGGTGAGTCTCGGAGTAGTTCATGGCGCTCGATAACGTGGCAATCGCTCGGGTGCTCGGCGAGATTGCCGACTTGCTCGAACTCAAGGGCGAGAATCCATTCAAGATTCGGGCGTATCGCAACGGCGCCGACATCGTGGCCAACACCCCCGAGCCGGTCGCCGGCCTCGACGCCGCGCGACTTCGAGACTGGCCTGGGATCGGCAAGGACCTCTCGATTCGCATTCTTGAAATTTGCGCGACGGGAACCTGCGGCGTTCACCAGGATTTGATTGCTCACTTCCCGCCCACCCTGCTGGAGTTGCTCCGTCTGCAGGGAGTCGGCCCCAAGACGGTGGCCTTGCTCTACGGCCAGCTCAAGATTGCTTCGCTCGACCAACTGGAGGTGGCGCTCAAGGCCGGAACCCTTCGAACCTTGAAGGGAATGGGCGCCCGCAAAGAGCAGCTGCTGCTGCGCGCACTCGAGGAACGTCGCCAGCACGTCAATCGCCACCTCCTGCCCGACGCGGCCGATGTGGCCGACGCAATCCTCGAGCACCTTAAAGGCCAAGTCGCACGTGTCACCTTCGACGTCGTCGGCAGCCTGAGGCGCGGAACGGAGACCTGCGGCGACATCGACATCCTGGCGTGCGGCGCAGGTCCTGACGCGTTGACGGCGTTCGCCTCGTACCCGCTGGTGGAGCGCGTGATCGCACGTGGCGACACGAAGTCCAGCGTGCTCGTTCGAGGAAACTACCAGGTTGACCTGCGATTCGTGTCGCCCGACAGCCGGGGCGCGGCGCTTCAGTACTTCACCGGATCGAAGCCACACAACATCGCGCTTCGGGACCGCGCACTCGACCGAGGGCTCAAGCTCAACGAGTATGGGCTGTTTCGAGTGGCAGACGATTCGAAGCTTGCCGGCGACACCGAGGAGGGCATCTACGAAGCCCTGGGACTGGCATGGGTGCCCCCAGAGCTTCGCGAGAATCGCGGCGAGATCGATGCGGCAGTCGAGCGGCGCCTCCCTGCGCTGCTCTCTGGCGCAGATCTTCGTGGCGACCTCCACATGCACACGACCGAGACCGACGGCAAGGAGGATATTGAAAGCATGATCCTGGCGGCGCGCCATGCCGGTCTCGAGTACATTGCCATCACCGATCACAGCCAGGCGCTGGCCATGGCGAATGGCCTGGACGAATCCCGCGCGCTCGCACATGCGGCCCGTATCCGCGATGTCGCGCGCCGAATCGACGGCATTCAGGTACTAGCAGGCATCGAATGCGACATCCTCGCCGACGGTTCACTCGATCTCGCGTCCGACTGCCTGGCCCAGCTCGACATCGTCATTGCGTCGGTGCACTCGGCCATCCGGCAGGACGAAGCGGAGATCACGGCTCGCCTGGTGCGAGCCATTGAGCATCCCTGGGTTGACATCATCGGACACCCGACGAGCCGCAAGCTCCTGCGTCGCGAAGCCGCGAGCGTCAACATGGATCAGATGGTCCGCGCGGCGGCCGCCCATGGCGTCGCCTTGGAGATCAACTGTCAGATTGCACGGCTCGACCTCTCGGACGTCAACGCCCGCTTTGCCCGCGAGCACGGCGTCAAGCTCGTCATCTCCAGTGATGCCCATTCGTCGGCGGCACTCCCCCTGACACGCTGGGGTGTGGTCGTGGCACGACGGGCATGGGCGGCCAAGAGTGACGTGCTCAATACCCTGCCGTTCGACGAGTTCCGTCGGGCCCTTCGCCGGAACCGGGCGCGCACGGCATGACCGCGTTGGAAGAGATCAGGCGTTTGTACTACGGCGCGACCAGGGCGACGATTGCCCGCGATTTCGAGCGTGCCATCGACCTGCTCAAGAGCATGGGAAGCGAAGAGGAGCGGGAGCGCGCCACGGTGTACATGCAGGGGCTGGCGGACATGCGTTCGCAGTGGGTAAAAAAGTCGGCCAAGACTCCCAAGAGGCGTAGTCGATCTACTTAGGCGCCGTTTGCGACGCCCCTCGGGAGCGCGCTGAGCCGCGGAGGGTCAGCGAAAAGTAGAACAGACCGGCGACGACAGGAATCAAGGCGCCAACGACGCTCGTCACACGCCGGAGCATCTGGCCGCGTGGCGGGGGCGATTGATCAGGCGCTGCGACAGGAATCGCAGTGTCATCATCCTGCGGATAGCGAGCGAGGAACAGCCGCAGGGTGGTCTCGGGATCGAGCCCGATCTCAGACGCGTACGATCGCACAATGGCGCGCCGGTAGATGCCACCCGGCAACTGTGAGACCCGATTCCGTTCGAGCATGTCGAGCGTGCGGACCGAGAGCTTGGTGGAATCGGCAATCTGTCGCAGCGACCGGCCCGATCGCTCTCGCGCCGCACGGAGCCAGGCGCCGACGTCGCCGTTTGACGGTTCGGTCATCACCCCAACATCATTCCGACCGCGAGTGGGGCCAGGAGGGAGCTGCGGATCATTAGGCTTCACTGTGTTTGGTTAGTCGCCAGAAGTGCCGTAATCACAGGCAAGTAGCGTCATCTTAGGAACGCTTCCAAGCGGTGTCAAAAGAAAAACGGAGATTGGCCATCAGCTCTTCCATCGCACTTGCGAGGTCCGCAGACGCCCGCGACGGAATGAACATCGAGATGGCGGCAACGCCGATGGCTCCGGTCTCCGCAATTTCGGCTGCGCGCTCCGGCGTGACCCCGCCAATTGCCCACACAGGACAGGATCCCGCGCGCTCGACAACCCTTCTCAGGCCGTCGAGCCCCAGTCGCGACGTCCCTCCAGGCTTCGACGACGTCTCGAACACGCTGCCCGCAATCAGGTAGTCCGCGTCGGGCACGGCGGGCAAGCTCTCGGCATCGTGAACCGACCGCCCGACAATCAGGCCGTGACCGAGTAGCTGCCGCGCCACGCGGTTTGGGACGCTGTCTTCACGCAGATGCACGCCGCTGCTCGGGGCGGCAACAGCAACGTCAATGCGGTCGTTCACAAGGATGGCGACGTCTCTGTCCGATGCTGCCGTCATTGCGGCCTGGACGACCTGCACGAGCGTGCGTGAGTCAAGGTCACGTTCACGAATCTGCACCACGTCAACGCCACCCCGAACGGCCCCTTCAATCTGTGAGACCAGCAACCGTCTCGGGTCGTGGTCGGATTGGGCCACAGTGGCCGCTAACCGTTGCCGGTCAGTGATGAGGCATAGGACCGGCCGGGTCCACTCACGGTGCATGATCGCTCAGCCTCGAGGGGTCTTCTGGAAGCGAGCTTTCGGAGCGCCCCCTGGCGAGGAAGATATCGACCAACTCGGCGATCGCGGCGATCACATTGACCACCCCGAGGCCCGACACCGCCCCTCGCACGAATGCGTTGGCCAGGACCGCGTCGAGGCCCGGCACAAGGCCGGCGAAGTAGTTCCTCTCCCAAAACGCGGACCACGGAATCAGGATCAAGAGGAGACCCGCCTCGAGGAGCAGGGCAACCAGGAGGAGGCGTCTAAACAGGGCGCGTAACCTTTGGCGCGTCGGCGTCGAACACTTCGACAGGACCGAGGGTCTCGCTCTCGAGGCAGTCGAACAACGTGGGGGGTCTGAACGATCGACGGTGAGCCTCTGAGTAGCCGTGTCGTGCAACGGCGGATAGATGGTCGGCGGTTGCATATCCCTTGTGACGGTCGAATCCATAGCGCGGATCGCTGACGTGCAAACGGTCCATCAGGCGGTCGCGCGTCACCTTGGCCAGAATCGACGCTGCGGCAATGGCTGCACACTGGCGGTCGCCTTTTACGACCCCACGCTGTGCCATCGGGAGCGAGGGGATCCGGAAGGCATCCACCAACACCGCATCGGGGAGAGGCGCGAGCGCGAGAACCGCGCGTTGCATGGCTTTCAACGTGGCCTGATGAATGTTGATCGCGTCGATCTCGGACGGCTCTGCCGCTGCCACGGCCCAGGTCATGGCCCGCGTTACGATCGTCTCGTAGAGCCGCTCACGTCCCTGCACGGTGAGCAGCTTCGAATCGGCAAGGCCCGCGATATGCCGGCTTGGGTCGAGCACGACCGCACCGGCCATGACCGGGCCAGCCAGGCAACCGCGGCCGACCTCGTCCACGCCCGCAACGCAGACGAAGCCGTAGCGCCGAAGCGCGTTTTCGATCGTACGCCGTGCGCCGACCTTCTTCACCGCACCCTCGGCACCTGAGGCACCTCGCTACGCCCGCTTGACCTCTTTCATGCGAGCCGCCTTCCCCTTCAGCTCGCGCAGAAAGTAGAGCTTGGCGCGTCGAACCTTGGCCGACCGCACGACGTCCACCTTCTGGATGATCGGGGAATGCATCGGAAAGATGCGCTCCACGCCCTGGCCGAACGAGACCTTGCGGACGGTGAACGACGAGCGAATGCCTCCGCGGCGCAGGTTGATGACCACACCCTCGAAGATCTGAATGCGCTCCTTGTCGCCTTCCTTGACGCGCACGTGCACGCGGACGGTGTCGCCCGCCTTTATCCGAGGGCGCTCGGTCAACTGCGCCTTTTCCACCAACTCCATAACCCCCATGATCATTCGCTCCCTTCGCTCTTCTCACGAGCGTGCGCACGTTCCAACTCGCGCAGCCACTGCCGCTCGTCGTCTTCGAGTTCCGCCATCCCGAGCAACTCGGGTCTACGCTCCGACGTCCGCCGCAGCGCCTCGAGGCGCCGCCACCGCCGGATCTCGGCGTGATGCCCAGAAACGAGCACGTCCGGTACACGGTACCCGCGGAATTCCGCTGGTCGAGTGTAGTGCGGATAGTCCAACAGTCCCCGTGTGAATGACTCAGCCTCAACCGACCCCTGGTCACCCACGACACCTGGTATCAGACGCCCAACCGCATCGACCACGACCAGCGCCGGGAGCTCCCCACCCGAGAGCACGTAGTCACCAATCGACACTTCCTCGGTCGCGAGATGCTCCCGGACTCGGTCGTCTACCCCTTCGTATCGGCCGCAGAGCACCACGAGATGCCGCAACCCGGCCCAACGTCTGGCGTCCGCTTGCGTGAGCACACGGCCTGCCGGTGACATCAGCAGCACGGCGTCCGGCTTCCCTCGCGACTCGGCAAGCCGTTCCACCGCCGCAAAAAGCGGTTCCGGCTTCATCACCATTCCCGGCCCGCCGCCGAAGGGCACGTCGTCCACAACCCGGTGCCGGTCGCTCGTGAAATCACGCAGGTTGTGGACGGCGATGCTCAGTCGCCCACTTTCCCGCGCCCGGCCAATCACCCCCACTGACAAGGCGGCTTCCACCATGTCGGGGAAGATGGTGACGATGTCGAACTTCATCGCGATAGTTACAAGTTGCAAGTTACAAGTTCAAAGTTGAGTTATCAGTTGCCTTGATTCGAGCACTTCGTTTTGAACCTGTAACTCGTAACTTGTAACTTGTAACTTCCCCGTTCCCCTACCGCCACTCCCCATTTACTTCCAGCAGCCCTTCCGGCGGGCTGATCACGATGCGATGCGCGGCGACGTCGATGGCGCAAATCTCCTGCACCAGCGGAATCAGCACCTCGGCGCGTGTTCCACGAACCACCAATCGAGTGGCATCACCTTCACCCTGCACCGCGACAACACGAC
Organism: uncultured Acidobacteriota bacterium; assembly: GCA_963841905.1. Classification (GTDB taxonomy): domain Bacteria; phylum Acidobacteriota; class Vicinamibacteria; order Vicinamibacterales; family UBA2999; genus JACCSI01. The sequence goes on along the minus strand of CAWJEM010000001.1, from coordinate 6,879 downwards.
CGATTCGTTCACCTGTGCCCGTTTCCACCTCGCAACCAATCAGCTGGTGGTGGTAATACCTGCCATCGGGCAAGGGCGCCTGCTCGGTCTCTGGCACGCGAAGCTCGTAGCCCGCCAGTCGTTCCGCCTCGCTGATCGACCCAATGCCGGAGATGCCCACAATCGGGCGCCCCTGCTGGAACCGCACGGTCGTCAACTCGAGCCGCTCGATCGGACCGTCGTTGCGCCGTGCGTGCAGGATGCCGCCGTTTCGAAACCGTTGCTCCGGAAAGTCGGTCTCCGACTTGAGAATGACCTCGCCGCGGTTTCCGTGCGTCCTGGCCACGAACCCGACCAGCACCATCGAATCCCAATCGGGGCTCATCACGTTAGCTACGAGTTACCAAGTTCCAAGTTACAAACGTGGCGCGCCGTTTTGAACTTGCAACCTGCAACTTGTAACTCTCATGTCCGAGCGTTACCGTCCCGGGCTATCCCGAATATCGAGCGTCGCCCGCTTGCCGTCAGCCTCTGCCGCAGTGGCTAACAGCGCTCGGACGGCGGCGGCCGTTCGTCCTTGCCGCCCGATCATTCGACCGAGATCACCGGGCGCCACCTGCAGCTCGATCACCGTCATGCCGCGGCGTTCGCTTTCGCCAACGCGCACAGCATCCGGTTGGTCGGCCAAGGCCTTGGCGATCACTTCGACCAGTCCCTTGAGGTCCGCCACGATGCGCCTATGTCGTCGCGGCGACCGCAGGCGCCTGCGCGGCCTGACTTCGGTCCTTCGTCAGGTGACGAGCCATCAGCGTCCGGACCGAATCCGATGGTCGTGCGCCCTTCTGAATCCAGTACTTGACCCGCTCGCGGTCGATCTCGACCGCGGCCGGCTTGGTCCGCGGGTTGTAGGTCCCGAGCACTTCGAGGAAACTTCCCTCGCGGGGTGTCCGGCCTTCTGTGACCACGACTCGGTAGTACGCCCGCTTCTTCGATCCCACACGCCGCATTCGTATCGACAGCATTTTTGTTCCTTCGCTCTGGGTTGCCGGCAGCCAGCCGCCAGCCGCCAGCCGCCGGCAAACAGCGCCGGCCTTGAACCGGGGGCTGGCAGCCGGCAGCTGGTAGCCGACGGTTATTTCATCAGACTAAAAGGGCCCTTCTTCTTCTTTTTCTTGGGCGGCGCTGCGATCGTCTGCCCGGTCGCCTGACCCACCATCTTCAGCATCCGCTGCATCTCGTTGAACTGCTTGAGCAGCCGATTGACATCTTCGACGGCGGTGCCGCTTCCTCGGGCGATCCGCCGGCGCCGGCTCCCGTCAATCATGTCTGCGTACTTGCGCTCCTCGGGTGTCATCGAACTGATGATCGCCTCCACGCGACGGAGTTGCCGCTCGTCCGGCTTCTGATCGGCCAGCTGCTTGAGGTTTCCCATTCCTGGCAGCATGCCGAGGATGTGCTCGAGCGGGCCCATCTTTCGGAGCGTTTTCAACTGGTCACGGAAGTCCTCGAGCGAGAAGCCTCCTTTGCGAATCTTCTCCTCGAGCTTTTCGGCCTCGGTCTCGTCGATCGCCTCTTCGGCCTTTTCAATCAGCGACAACATGTCGCCCATACCCAACAGGCGTGACACGAACCGATCGGCGTGGAACGCCTCGATGTCCTCGATCCGCTCGCCGGCGCCGACAAACGCGATCGGCACGCCAACCACTGACACCACGGATAGAGCGGCGCCGCCGCGCGCATCGCCGTCGATCTTCGTGAGGACGACGCCCGTGACGCCTACCTGCCGATTGAACTCACCAGCACTCTTGATGGCGTCCTGACCGGTCATGGCGTCGGCGACGTACAACAAATCGACCGGCTGGGTCGCATCCTTGATCGCGACCAACTCTCCCATCAGCTCGTCGTCGATGTGCAAACGGCCCGCCGTGTCAACGATCACGACATCGTTGCCGACGTTTCGCGCGGCGCTCAGCGCACTTTGGGCACGCGCGACGGGGTCCATTTCACCCGCGGGATCATGAACGCGCGCGCCGGCTTTTCCGGCCATGACCGTCAGCTGTTGAATGGCCGCTGGCCGCCGGACGTCAGTTGACACCAGCAACGGGTGGCGGCCCTGCTTCTGCAGCCACTTCGCGAGCTTGGCCGATGTGGTTGTCTTCCCGGAGCCCTGCAGGCCAAGCATCAGGATGACGCGCGGCCTGGCGTGCGTTTCCGTCAGACCGCCCTTCGCGTCGCCGAAAAGCGCGATCAGCTCGTCACGGACGATCTTGACGACCTGCTGACTCGGCGTCAGGCTCTTGAGAACCGCCTGATCCATCGCCCGGTCGCGAACCCGGTCGATAAAAGCCTGGACGACCTTGAAATTGACGTCCGCCTCGAGCAGCGCCATTCGGATCTCGCGGAGCGCGGCCTCCACCGTCGATTCGGTGAGGCGAGTCTCACCTTTCAACGATTGAAAGACGTCCTGGAGTCGGGTGCTGAGCGCGTCGAACATCGGCGGCACTGGCCAAAGGCAGGCGTATATACGTCGCTCAGCCTTCGCGAGACAAACCCTTATTCTAGTGTGATTTCTGAGGAGAGGTCAACGGGAAGTGCCTGGGTGCCTCAGGTGCCTCGGTGCTTAAGTGCGAGTGCGTACGTACGAAGGTGCCGAGGGTGCCTTGGTGCGATGGCGGGCCGATGCTATCAGGGCGGACACCACGGCTCGAATGGGATGCATCCGAGCACCTGGGCACCGGCACTTTACGCACGAAGGCACGCCAGCACCGAGGCACTCGCACCAAGGCACGCCAGGCACCTGCGGCACCCAAGGCACCTAGACCGAATCCAACCGTGCCCGAGCTTGTCCTTCTTGGTTTTCAAATACCGGCGAGTGTGCTCGGAGGCGGGCACCTCGAGGGGCAGCCACTCCAGCACGGACAGGCCATAGCCTTCGACCGCCACCATCTTGCGCGGGTTGTTGCTGAGCAGACGCATCGACCGGACCCCCAGCGCGCGCAGGATCTGGACGCCGATTCCGTAATCACGCTGATCGGCCTTGAAGCCCAGGCGCTCGTTGGCCTCGACGGTGTCGAGTCCCTGATCCTGGAGTTCGTAGGCGCGAATCTTGTTCGCCAGGCCAATGCCTCGCCCTTCCTGATTGAGGTACAGCAGCACGCCGCGGCCTTCCGAGGCGATCCGCTGCATCGCGGTCTGCAACTGCGCACCGCAGTCACACCGCGCGGAATGGAAGACATCTCCCGTCAGGCACTTCGAATGGACACGTACCATCACCTTCTCGCCGTCATCGATCCTGCCGAAGACCAGGGCGACATGCGATTCGTTGTCGATGACGCTCTGGAAGCAGTGAATGCGGAACTCGCCGAATTGGGTCGGGAGCTTGGCGACGGCGACCTGCTGCACCAGGCCCTCTGTCCGCATGCGATAGCGGATCAGATCGGCGATGGTGATCATCAGCAGCTTGTGCTTCTTCGCGAATCGGGCGAGCTCGGGCACCCGTGCCATCGAGCCGTCCTTACTCATGATTTCGCAGATCACGCCGGCGGGATACAGCCCCGCGATACGGGCGAGATCGACCGCCGCTTCGGTCTGGCCGGCACGGACCAGCACGCCCCCTTCGCGCGCGCGCAGTGGATGCATGTGCCCGGGGCGCGCGAGATCGGTCGGTTTCGTCTTGGGGTGAATCGCCGTCAGCACGGTCTTCGCCCGATCGTGCGCGGAGATGCCGGTGCTCACGCCCTTCTTGCCTTCGATCGATATCGTGAAAGCCGTGTTCAGGATGGTCGTGTTCTTGTCGACCATGAGCGGGATCTCGAGCTCGTCGAGACGCTGACCCGTCATGGGCAGACAAATCATGCCGCGCCCATGCGTAGCCATGAAGTTGATGGCTTCAGGGGTGACCTTCTCCGCCGCAATCGTCAGATCGCCCTCGTTTTCGCGATCCTCATCGTCGACCACGATCACCATCTCGCCGCGTCGAATGGCGTCGATGGCGTCGTCGATCGGCGCAAAGGGCGACCGCTTGCCTTTGGCAATCTTCAGTTTGGCTGGCATGGATTCCACCTAGTCACTCAATCACCCAATCCAATCACTCAATCCAATCACCCAATCGCCCAATCACTCATTGCAATCACCCAATCACGCAATCGCTCAGTCACGCAATTCAAGCGCCCTCACGACATACTTCCCAATCATGTCGCATTCCAGGTTGACGCGACTATCCCGGGTCAGCGCCCGTATGGTCGTTGCCGTCCACGTGAATGGCACGATTTGCACGACAAAGTGGGTGTCGGCGAGGTCTGCCACGGTCAGACTCACGCCATCCACCGCCACCGACCCTTTGCGAATGAAGTACGGCGCCAACTCCGCAGGATAGGAAATCGTCAGCCACTGGGTCTCGGCCTCGGGCCGAACAGCGGTCACCACGCCGACTCCGTCCACGTGCCCCTGAACGAAGTGGCCACCAAGCCGGCCGTCTGGTCGCAGCGATCGTTCGAGATTCACGCGGCAATTGAGGGACAGCCCTCCGAGCGTCGTAATCCGCGCCGTTTCGGCACCCACGTCGGCCCGGAAGCCGCTCATGTCGACATCGGTGACGGTCAGGCACACGCCATTGACGGCCACACTCTCGCCCAGCGCGAACTGCGAGGCGAGCGCGGTTTCGATCCGAATCCGATATCCGGCCTCGGTCGGGGCGCACTCAGTGAGCGTCCCGACGGCTTCAACGATCCCCGTGAACATCGGCTTCGATCCAGATATCGGGCCCTCGCGGCTCAGCCACGAGCTCGGACCAGGAGTCCCGGCGGATGACGTCGCCGCTCAGCCACGGAACGCCAGAGGGTCCGAGCATGCGAGGGGCGATCACGAGATGCAATCGGTCCACGACACCCGCCTCGCACAAGGCGCCCTGCAGCCGCGGCCCCCCTTCGACCAGGAGCGTTGAGATGTCCCAGGCGAGGAGCGCGCGGAGGCTCTCGACGAGCGATTGCCCGACCAGAATGACGCCGCCAGCCGTCTCGATTGCGTCCGCCCTGGCGGCCGCGTCACCGTCGCGTCGGTCTGTCACTATTATGACCGGCCCCTCAGAGAGCGTCGAGAAGAGCCGCGCCGTCGGGGGTGTGCGCAGCCGCCGGTCGAACACCACACGAATGAGCGGTCGGACGCGGTGGACCGAGCGCGCCGTCAGCAGTGGATCATCGACCAGCACGGTCTCCGATCCGATGGCAACCGCGTCCACCGCTGCTCGGAGGACCTGTGCCTTGGTATTCGCCAGCCCGGAGGTGAGCTGCGTGCGCACACCCGAATGCGCCGCCACGCGCGCGTCCAGGCTCGTGGCGGCCTTGAGAAGAACCAACGGGCGCTGCCACCGCTTGACCGTCACGAACGCTGCATTGAGCCTCGAGGCCTCCTGTGTCATGAGGCTGTCTTCGACCACAACCCCGTTGGCTTTCAGCTCGGCAAAACCCTGGCCGCTGACCCGCGGATCGGGATCGGTTATGGCGGCGACGACACGGCTGATGCCCGCGTCGATGATGCGGCGCGTGCAGGGGCCCGTGCGACCTACGTGACAACAGGGCTCGAGGTTGACGTAAATCGTCCCGCCGTGCGCGAGCCTGCCCGCCTCGTCGAGCGCGTGAGCTTCGGCGTGTGGTTCGCCGGCGCGCGTGTGCCACCCTTGTCCAACGATGACCCCGTCCGGCGAAACCACAATCGCGCCCACCATGGGGTTAGGTGTGGTGCGACCCTGGCCGCGAGCGGCGTGAAACAACGCCCGCCGCATCATCGCGAGATCGAACGCTCTAGACATCTCCTGAGACGATCACCACTTCTCCTGGAAGAGCGCCTCGACGTAATCGGTCGCTGAGAACGGCAGCAAGTCGTCGATACCCTCGCCCACGCCCACGTATCGAATTGGCACCTTGAGGTCGTGGGCAATGGCGACCGCCACGCCCCCCTTGGCGGTGCCATCGAGTTTGGTCAGCACGATGCCGTTGACGCCGGCCACGCTCGTGAACTCTCGCGCTTGCGCCAGGCCGTTCTGCCCGACTGTCGCGTCCAGCACCAGCAGCACGTCGTGCGGCGCACCGGCCACCTCGCGTTCGGCGACTCGCCGGATCTTCTCGAGCTCGTTCATCAGATTCGTGCGCGTATGCAGCCGGCCGGCGGTGTCGACCAACACCGTGTCCCGGCCACGTGCCTTGCTCGCCGCCAGCGCATCGAAAACGACGGCCGCCGGGTCGGACCCTTCGCGCGCACGGACCATCTCGACGCCGGCGCGATCGGCCCAGATCTGGAGCTGATCGACGGCTGCGGCACGAAACGTATCGGCAGCGCAAATCAGGGGTGTCTTGCCATCAGCCTTCAGTTGACTCGCCAGTTTCCCGACCGTCGTCGTCTTACCCGTCCCGTTGACGCCGACGATCAGCGTGACATGCGGTCGTTCACCGTTGACAGTCGGTCGGTCAACCTCGCTGAAGATGCGGAGGATTTCCTGCTTGACCAGATCCCTCAGCCCCTCCCCGCGCCGCGCACGCGTACGAACCGCCTCGACAATCTCGTCGGTAGCCGACACCCCGACGTCCGCCATGATGAGCAGCTCCTCGAGTCCCTCGAGTGTGTCAACGTCAATCGGCCGCGAACGCTGCCCCGGAGTATCGACCCGCTCGACGAGCGCTTCGAAGCGCTCGGAGAACTGCTGCGCGGTGCGGGCGAGGCCCGCCTTCAATTTATCGAAAAGACCCAATAGGAGAACCTTCGTTGAGAACCTTCGCCGAGAACCCTCGTCGAGAACCCTCGTCGAGAAGATCTTACTCTTGCTTCTGGCGCCGCCCCATCAGCTCGTAGACCGCGCTTCGCGGGTCGCGACGGCCCTCGAGGACTTCGCCCATCTGGGTCGCAATT